>NZ_AUIO01000035.1 GCF_000423745.1 Streptococcus plurextorum DSM 22810 | reverse complement strand
GATGTCTTTTCTGCTTTTTCTTTTGGCAAAAAATAACATTAGGATAATAAGTAAGTCTACGGCTGTCCCAGAATACAGGATTATTGAAGTAACAATATTTTGAATCATAAAACACCTCATTCAAATATATTTTTGAATGTATTCTAACATTAAACTTTATAGATGTCAACTTAAAATCCACCAATTAATAATTGCATGTCAATATTTGTATTGTGTAGTTTCAGAAATATATTGTAATTCAAATTGTAGAAAATTACATCAAATATTATAATGAAAAAAGAATCCAACAAAAATTGGACTACCTGTCTCCGGTTGAATACCGGAGACGGTAGCCCTAGGGTGTTTTTATTAAATTCTCACTTTTTTGGGGTCAGTCCCACGACCGTTGATTGAGCTTAAAACTATTTCGATTTATGAGCCATTGGAAATCTCGTATGATGAATATATGTCTAATTGCAAACATTAACTAGAGTAATAGCCTAGTTAATAAGCATGGGAGGGAGTTATAAGCTCTCTCTTTTTTGTCTGCACTGTTCGCGGACAAATCGCACGTTGATTCGTGCGACGGGCGAAGACCATTTTTTGCTGATAATTTTAGCGCAGCTGAAATTATTTTGTTAGCAAAAGATGGGCAAGCAAAAATTGCGTGAAGCAATTTTTTCGGTGCGTAGTTCGCGCCGATTTTTTCGAGGCCACTTTTGTGGGCCGAAAAAGCAGTGAATTTTTTGAACCGTGAGGGTCAAAAAAGGGGTGCAACCCATAGCCCTCGGCAGAGCGTTTGTAGTTTTGATGAACCGTAGGGTTGTCAAAACTACAAAAACGTTACTTTTTGACAAAAAGTAACAAAAACCTCTGTTACTTGCTTCTCAAATTTTTTAATGAAAATCATTGAGTCTAATTTATTTGGCGAGGAATAGCGGAGCGCCTCGCCGTTGTTCGCTATTCGAGCAATCATAACACAAAATTTTAAGATATTGATAATTTAGAAATTAAGATACCAATCTTAAATAATCACTTTTCTACAAAAATAATGGGGTCATTTATCTATCCATTTTTTAAGTCATAATGGGTAACTTTATAAAACCATTATCTGTTAAAGAATGGCTTACTTTATTGGTCCGCTATTTTTGAAAATATGGGCTTCTTTAATTAGTCCATTAATTTAGAGAATATGGTCTTCTTTATCTACCCATTATTTTAGAGAACGTGGTCTTCTTTATCTATCCATTATTTTAGAAAATATGGTCTTCTTTATTTACCCATTATTTTAGA
>NZ_AUIO01000034.1 GCF_000423745.1 Streptococcus plurextorum DSM 22810 | reverse complement strand
CTGCGATGCCAATGGTATGAGGGGAGACTTCGTAGGTGGTTGAGTTTCCATACTCATCGACGAGGGTATCTGTGCGTTTAAAGCCTACGGTGTTTCCTGTTGTATAGCTACTGATGGACGAATTTACAAGGTGACTGTCATTATTTGTAAATCACTGTTCCAAAGAATTGAGAATTAGAGGTAAAACGAATATCTCCCAAGTAGCTATAATTATAAATCAAAATTATTGTATTACTTGATGGAATCGTTCCTTCAATAAACAAGGCTTTCAAGTTACTAATAATGTTGTTTTCGTATGAGGCTCCGTTCAACATATTAAAAAGATCTGTATGTCTAACATCAAATACTTCTTTTTCAATTAGATAGTCATCAATATCATCAATATCAATTTTATATTCGTTATAAAATGCAGAGGGGTTAACCTCTCCCTCATCGTCATATTTTAAGTCAAAATAATCTTCTAAATCATTTTTGGAATTAAAATTACCAATCCAAATTGATACTGTATTATCAGTTTCCATAATTTTCACTTCTCCTTTTATTTAATCATAATTTGTAGTCCTTTAGGGAGTTTCTCTACCCCGCCAAGTAAACGATAATTTGCCCAATTATTAAGTCTCCTCACGAAAGTTTCGTAATCTAAAGAACTATCAATTATACCTAATAATTCGTTGTGGGCAAGTGTAGAGCCTAGACCTCCATGTACTCCATCTGGATTAACAAATCTCACATCTGATATTGCAGTTCTCAGTTCTCGAATTTGTTCTGCTTGTACTCCCCATTTTTTAAATTGAGGAGCTCTGGAAACTAGATGCCACTCGTGCATTCCTCCTGGAGCTCTAAGCTGACGTTCAATCTTTCTTCTCAAATGTTTATTCTGCCAAATAGTTTCTAGTTGTTCGTCAGTTAACCTGTTAAAAAATTCTTCAAAATTCCCAGATTTAACAGTTGGGATATCTTCTGGAGTCAAAACATCTAAATTTCTAAATAAATCATCTACAGGTGAGACACCGTTTAAATTCATACGTATAGTGCCACCACTGCTTTCTATCATCCCATCCGCACTTTTCGTACCATTCAGAGTAAAGTTCTTCGCCGCTTCGCTAATCACTTCGTCGGTATTGCTTGACAAATACACTTTGGCATTATGGTTACCAATAGTTGAGTTCCAAGCCCCATCCACAAAGGCAAACGCCTCATCGCTTGTATTTTTTAGGCTGTCAAGCACTTGGTGTGTGTAAGTCCCCATATTTTTAAGAACATTGTCCCCAAACTGACGGACATTCTTAACCAA
>NZ_AUIO01000033.1 GCF_000423745.1 Streptococcus plurextorum DSM 22810 | reverse complement strand
GACAAAATCTATGATTTTGTTTCAAATGTCAGCGTTTCTGGAGCAAAGAATGTAGTCAATAAGATTCGTTCGAAAGTTAATAATTTAGCTTTTATGCCGTCAGGGTTTGATTTTGATGATAGAATTGGACGCAGATTGCATGATAGTTTCAAAACAGAAGCGATAATCTCAGGAGATTATCTTATTCTGTTTGTGGTAGATGAAAAGAATAAAGAAGTGATTATCACTCATTTTATTTCTTCGAAATCAAATTATATGAGGTTGTTAAAAAAATAGAAAGGTCAACAAAGACGAAAAGCCCAGACGGGAACCTGGACTTTTCTGAGAAAATTTAATTACTTAATTTGTTGAATAGATTATAGCATGAAATCTAATGAAATTCAAGTCCTTGACCCTACTCAAAGAAGAGAAAAAGGGGATAAAGGGATAGTTATAAATGAGTGGGAAAAATTGACCGCCCCTTCTAACAGGCGGTTAAGTATGCAAAGTTTGCACTTTTTGAGTTTTGACCTTGATTGGTCGATAGACAGAATTACAATCGTAGGTGTTTTGAACCAGTTCGATTTTGCTCACACCTTTGTCAACGAGGACGGAGAAATCATCTATGAGAAAGGCGAAGCCTTTTCGCTCAACCAAGCAATGCCAATCCTTGCGAGAGAGGGGGCTGCTGAACCCGCTGGAGCTGGTTGGCGCTTGGTTGACAAATACGGAGAGAATATCGCTTACGTCGAAACTCTACCTTTCAAAGACCCAAAAACTGGCGAGGAGAAAGGGCGGATTGACTTCAACCCAAACAAGATTCAGCAGTTTTTGAATACTGATTTGCGTACTTTCATTCAGACAATGTTCAAGAATCCGCACTTCTCACGGGCTGACATAGCTTGCGATATTCTTGATTTACCAGACGACTACGTGAGCCAATATAGGCTGGCTGATGCGGTCTCATTCAGGCCATATTATGGCACGAATGGAGCGCTTGAGACTGCCTATTGGGGCGCACGTTCGTCTGAACGTCAAGTTCGTATGTATAATAAGCGACTGGAGCAAGAGAAGAAGCGACAAGTTTTGCCCGAAGAGGTAAAAACTTGGTGGCGCCTGGAGCTTCAGTTACGGAGAGGGAAAGCAGATGAATGGGTCGATATTGTCCACGATACGCTAGATAGCTTTTATTCTTTGCATTATTTTCCTACTGATATGAAGGTTACTGATAAAGTAATGATAGCAGGCTTACACGCTGATCATCAGCTCATTAGTCAATTAGCGGTTAGGACAAGGCAAAAGTATCGTAAGTTGATGAAACAACTTACGAAGCAAGACGAGCTGACCCAACATTTGAAATCCACGTTCTCGAATGAAATCGAGCGCTTGAAAAATGAGTTGAGTTTATGGCTTCACAATGCTAAGG
>NZ_AUIO01000032.1 GCF_000423745.1 Streptococcus plurextorum DSM 22810 | reverse complement strand
GAAGGCTTGGAACAAGGAGTTAAGAACCTTGATAGCTTTAAGGGCTTGGTTAAGCATGTCGGTCAGTTTGGGGAGAATGTTCTTAAAAATATAGATCATTACGCCAAACAAGTTGGCAATCTAACCAAAGGTAAGGTCGCCTCCGCAGCTGATAACCTTGCTAGCCAGCTCCGCCATGTCGATGACACCCTCAGCAAAGCAGCGCAGAATTTTAGTCTTAATAACATTGGATTTATACCACAACCAGTTGGAGGAGCTTCATTACCACCATCACCAGGCAAGCTAGCCGACCTTGCCGATAACCTCCAAGCCTTTGCCAAGAGTTTAAGTGGCAGTGTGGATGAGGTGGTTGAGAGTGGGGTTACACTAGGAAACAAGATACGACCATTAGATTTATCAGATACAGATATTTTTAGAACTAAGCCGAAGAACTCTCCTACACCACATAAATGGATGGACAAAGGTGGAAAGATTGACATTGATTATAGTAAGATACCTCCTGAATGGATTTATACGGACTGGGAAGGGAATATTATTAAATATACAGATGGATTTCCTGATTTTAAAGATGGAATTCCCCCTCAAGTTAAAAAAGAGTTTATTCTGGAAGATGGGTTTGAAACTCGAGCTAAAGATTTTTCTAGGGCAGGTAAATCTGGCCCAGATAATACATGGCATCACCATCAAGATGGAAAAACTTTACAATTGGTTGATAGAGAAATTCATAGACGCTTCACACATCGAGGTGGTATTTCTATCATAAAAAATGGAGGAAAATAATGAGTTTACACATTGAAAAATTTGGAAGTGCTAAAATTGAGGATATTCATGAGTTAGAAAAGAAATTTAATCTTGTATTACCAGAAGATTATAAACAATTTTTATTGAATTTTAATGGAGGTGAAACAATAGATTATGAACTAAATAAGATTCGTATTCCCAAGATTGATGACGAAATAAATCTAGATTTACTTTTCGGAGTTCGACCAGATGAACAAGGAGTGGATATCCAAAAATGGACAGAAGACTATATTGATGACCTTTTGGAATGCTCTCTAATTATAGGAGATACAATCCAGCATGGTTTTATTATTATTTGGATAAGTGGAGACGAGAATCAAGGGATCTATTATTATGATGATACCTATACTTTAGCATCATCTTCTGATGAAGGAAATACCTATTATCTTGCACCAACATTTACTGAATTTTTAGCATTATTAACACCTTAGATTGTTCGGTAGTAATTGAATTTTTACTGTAGATTGATAACTTGTAGTTTTAAATAGCAGAGCTTATTTTCAGCTCTGCTATTTTCCAAAAATAACCATCAGAAAACAGTTGGGGGAGCTTCATTACCGA
>NZ_AUIO01000031.1 GCF_000423745.1 Streptococcus plurextorum DSM 22810 | reverse complement strand
TTTATCACAAGAAATATCAAGATAAGAAAGAAAAGGATTTTTCGCTACGCTCAAATCCTTTAAAAAAACACAAAAGACCACATTTTTTAATGTGGTCTTTTATTCTTCAACTAAAGCACCCATTAGTTCAACAAACGAAAATTGGATAAAGTGGGATATTTTTAAAAGTCAATATTTATGTTACAATAATATTGACTTTTAAAAAAGGATTGATTCTAATGAAGAAAGCAGACAAGTAAGCCTCCTAAATTCACTTTAGATAAAAATTTAGGAGGCATATCAAATGAACTTTAATAAAATTGATTTAGACAATTGGAAGAGAAAAGAGATATTTAATCATTATTTGAACCAACAAACGACTTTTAGTATAACCACAGAAATTGATATTAGTGTTTTATACCGAAACATAAAACAAGAAGGATATAAATTTTACCCTGCATTTATTTTCTTAGTGACAAGGGTGATAAACTCAAATACAGCTTTTAGAACTGGTTACAATAGCGACGGAGAGTTAGGTTATTGGGATAAGTTAGAGCCACTTTATACAATTTTTGATGGTGTATCTAAAACATTCTCTGGTATTTGGACTCCTGTAAAGAATGACTTCAAAGAGTTTTATGATTTATACCTTTCTGATGTAGAGAAATATAATGGTTCGGGGAAATTGTTTCCCAAAACACCTATACCTGAAAATGCTTTTTCTCTTTCTATTATTCCATGGACTTCATTTACTGGGTTTAACTTAAATATCAATAATAATAGTAATTACCTTCTACCCATTATTACAGCAGGAAAATTCATTAATAAAGGTAATTCAATATATTTACCGCTATCTTTACAGGTACATCATTCTGTTTGTGATGGTTATCATGCAGGATTGTTTATGAACTCTATTCAGGAATTGTCAGATAGGCCTAATGACTGGCTTTTATAATATGAGATAATGCCGACTGTACTTTTTACAGTCGGTTTTCTAATGTCACTAACCTGCCCCGTTAGTTGAAGAAGGTTTTTATATCACAGCTCCAGATCCATATCCTTCTTTTTCTGAACCGACTTCTCCTTTTTCGCTTCTTTATTCCAATTTCCTTTTGACAACAAGAAACCCTTGCTGACGTCCTGCTGACGTGTCGGCTCGAAAGTCTAAAGCCTTTCGGCTCGTCCCGTTCTAGCGTACTTTAGCAAGGCTTATTGTCAAAAGTTTTCTCGGCATAAAAGCTCACAAAAAGAAAAAAGCTTGCATGTCTGCAAGCCCTTTTCTTTTTCTTCTTTTAGTCGGTATATAAATAAGATTGTGCAATTACTGTTATTCGGTTGTGTCCAAGATTCTCGGACACAATCTTCATTGCGTAACGGTCAAAAACTTCTCCAGCTCTATCCCCTCGCATGTGATACTTTTCTTTGATAGGCAATTTGTCTAAATTCCTAACATACTTCTTATACATTCGCATTGCATAGCTAGCTCTGTAGCTATGGTTATCATAGTTAGATGATAACTTTGGAAACAATCTTCCTTTTTTGGATTGAATCCAATTCACTAAATCTCTTGTTTCCGCTTCTGTCTTACCACAAATCTCTACTTTTCTAGGCTTACCGCCTTTAGTTCCTTTATCTACTTTCAACCAAGCCTTGCCATTTTCAAAGAAAAGGTCTTCGGCTTCAATTCTTTGCATTTCAGCCCTACGCAAGCCTGTCGCACTCGTGAAACGTGCCAGGGCTTCTTCTTTCTTCTTAGAGATATGCTTATCACGTTTCACTTCATCACGTGAACGCTTGACGTTAGCACGCAAGCGTGGAGGTGTTGCGATGAATTGAGTCGCTTCAACTCCAAACACTTTGGCAAGTGCTGCCTTTGCAGTTGCGATAGAATAAGCAGACCTCTTTATATCAATCAAATGTTGTAAGTATTCATCGACATAGCCTAACGCATCTTCAATGCTTACGGCTTCTGGATGAGCTACTTCCAACCAGTCAGCAAAATAGCGAAACTGATTTTTGTACGTAGTAAAAGTTCTCTTAGAATAGATTTTATCTTTCGTATCAGCTTCAGCTTTATCTTTTGATCGCTTCGTTCCAAGCCCTGCTTTCAGCATGTCTTGTAAACGCAAGCGACCTGTCTTTCTATAACTTGGTTTAGAAAGATTTTTCTTCTTAGACGCTTTCTTCTTAGCCCAGCGCCCTTTGG
>NZ_AUIO01000030.1 GCF_000423745.1 Streptococcus plurextorum DSM 22810 | reverse complement strand
TGTAGGACTGCAATGTGGACTTAAAGATTATAGAAGAAGGCCTTGGGAAGGGTCGCCAAAGAGAGTAATAGCCTCGTATTCGAAATAGTCTTTATACCTAGCAGTATCCTGAGTACGGCGAGACACGCGAAATCTCGTCGGAATCCGGGAGGACCATCTCCCAACCCTAAATACTCTCTAGTGACCGATAGTGAACCAGTACCGTGAGGGAAAGGTGAAAAGTACCCCGGGAGGGGAGTGAAATAGAACCTGAAACCGTGTGCCTACAAGAAGTTCGAGCCCGTTAATGGGTGAGAGCGTGCCTTTTGTAGAATGAACCGGCGAGTTACGTTATGATGCGAGGTTAAGTTGAAGAGACGGAGCCGTAGGGAAACCGAGTCTTAATAGGGCGGAATAGTATCATGACGTAGACCCGAAACCATGTGACCTACCCATGAGCAGGTTGAAGGTGCGGTAAGACGCACTGGAGGACCGAACCAGGGCACGTTGAAAAGTGCTTGGATGACTTGTGGGTAGCGGAGAAATTCCAAACGAACTTGGAGATAGCTGGTTCTCTCCGAAATAGCTTTAGGGCTAGCGTCGATATTAAGAATCTTGGAGGTAGAGCACTGTTTGGATGAGGGGGCCATCTCGGTTTACTGATTTCAGATAAACTCCGAATGCCAATGATTTATGATCGGCAGTCAGACTGCGAGTGCTAAGATCCGTAGTCGAAAGGGAAACAGCCCAGACCACCAGCTAAGGTCCCAAAATAATTGTTAAGTGGAAAAGGATGTGGGGTTGCACAGACAACTAGGATGTTAGCTTAGAAGCAGCTATTCATTCAAAGAGTGCGTAATAGCTCACTAGTCGAGTGACCCTGCGCCGAAAATGTACCGGGGCTAAAACAATTTACCGAAGCTGTGGATAACACTTAGGTGTTATGGTAGGAGAGCGTTCTATGTGTGAAGAAGGTATACCGTGAGGAGTGCTGGAACGCATAGAAGTGAGAATGCCGGTATGAGTAGCGCAAGATGGGTGAGAATCCCATCCACCGTAAGACTAAGGTTTCCAGGGGAAGGCTCGTCCGCCCTGGGTTAGTCGGGACCTAAGGAGAGACCGAAAGGTGTATCCGATGGACAACAGGTTGATATTCCTGTACTAGAGTATGAAGTGATGGAGGGACGCAGTAGGCTAACTAAAGCGGGCGATTGGAAGTGCCCGTCTAAGCAGTGAGGTGTGATATGAGTCAAATGCTTGTATCTGTAACATTGAGCTGTGATGGGGAGCGAATTTAAGTAGCGAAGTTAGTGACGTCACACTGCCGAGAAAATCTTCTAGCGTTGTATCATGCTCTACCCGTACCGCAAACCGACACAGGTAGTCGAGGCGAGTAGCCTCAGGTGATCGAGAGAACTCTCGTTAAGGAACTCGGCAAAATGACCCCGTAACTTCGGGAGAAGGGGTGCTCAGTATAACTGAGCCGCAGTGAATAGGCCCAAGCAACTGTTTATCAAAAACACAGCTCTCTGCTAAATCGTAAGATGATGTATAGGGGGTGACGCCTGCCCGGTGCTGGAAGGTTAAGAGGAGGGTTTAGCGCAAGCGAAGATCTGAATTGAAGCCCCAGTAAACGGCGGCCGTAACTATAACGGTCCTAAGGTAGCGAAATTCCTTGTCGGGTAAGTTCCGACCCGCACGAAAGGCGTAATGATTTGGGCACTGTCTCAACGAGAGACTCGGTGAAATTTTAGTACCTGTGAAGATGCAGGTTACCCGCGACAGGACGGAAAGACCCCATGGAGCTTTACTGCAGTTTGATATTGAGTATCTGTACCACATGTACAGGATAGGTAGGAGCCAATGAAGTCGGGACGCCAGTTTCGACAGAGGCGCTGTTGGGATACTACCCTTGTGTTATGGCTACTCTAACCCGGATAGGTTATCCCTATCGGAGACAGTGTCTGACGGGCAGTTTGACTGGGGCGGTCGCCTCCTAAAAGGTAACGGAGGCGCCCAAAGGTTCCCTCAGATTGGTTGGAAATCAATCGCAGAGTGTAAAGGTATAAGGGAGCTTGACTGCGAGAGCAACAACTCGAGCAGGGACGAAAGTCGGGCTTAGTGATCCGGTGGTTCCGTATGGAAGGGCCATCGCTCAACGGATAAAAGCTACCCTGGGGATAACAGGCTTATCTCCCCCAAGAGTTCACATCGACGGGGAGGTTTGGCACCTCGATGTCGGCTCGTCGCATCCTGGGGCTGTAGTCGGTCCCAAGGGTTGGGCTGTTCGCCCATTAAAGCGGCACGCGAGCTGGGTTCAGAACGTCGTGAGACAGTTCGGTCCCTATCCGTCGCGGGCGTAGGAAATTTGAGAGGATCTGCTCCTAGTACGAGAGGACCAGAGTGGACATACCGCTGGTGTACCAGTTGTCTCGCCAGAGGCATCGCTGGGTAGCTATGTATGGAAGGGATAAGCGCTGAAAGCATCTAAGTGCGAAGCCCCCCTCAAGATGAGATTTCCCATGATTTTATATCAGTAAGAGCCCTGAGAGAAGATCAGGTAGATAGGTTAGGAGTGGAAGCGTGGTGACATGTGAAGCGGACTAATACTAATAGCTCGAGGACTTATCCTAGAGAGTC
>NZ_AUIO01000029.1 GCF_000423745.1 Streptococcus plurextorum DSM 22810 | reverse complement strand
AGGCCTCATCGCCGAGCAAGGCACTCCCGAACAAATCTTTGAAACCCCTCAAGAAGAACGCACCAAAGAATTTTTGAAACGTTTTTTGAAATAGCGTAATCAAAAAGCTTAAAACTACTACAGGTAAGTTTTAAGCTTTTTTTGATATCTTCTCAGTGCATTATGCCAATGAACACCTTAAATCATCTAAATCAATCACTGTTTTAAAATGATTTAAAATCGATTGATCATGTGTCACAACAATAACAGTCACACCTTCTTTATTCAGTTGTTTTAAACGCTCTATTACAACAGAACCATTGATACTGTCTAGAGAAGCAGTTGGTTCATCTGCTAGTACTAGTCTTGGTTTTTTTAGTAATAACCGAACCAGCGCAATCCTTTGTTGTTCTCCACCACTCAAGTGGTACACTTTTTTATTCAACATTTCTTTTTTTAAACCAAATTCCTTTAGTAACTTCTCAATTTTCTCCCTATCCTTACTAACTAACTTCAAATTTTCAAAAACGGTCTCGTTATCCATTAAAGCATAATTTTGAAACAAAAATCCAGCGATTTCTTTTAAAAATCTGCGTCTATTCTTATAAGTATAATTTTCTCCAAATATCGTTATGTGACCCGAATCTATTTTTTCAAGCTGACCAATACAATTTAGAAGAGTCGTCTTCCCACTGCCACTCATTCCAGTAATAGCTACCATATCACCTTGATTAATTTTGAGACAAAGATTATCAAAAATGACTTTCTCACCAATTCTTTTTGTTACTTTATCCAATACGATCATTTTTTCCCTTTACTCCCCTTGTTTTAATATTTGCAATCGACTTCTTGTTTCAAAGCTTAATAAAGCAATATTGATAAGTATTACCTCTAACACCAACACTAGCAACATAAGGTACCAATTCAGTTGCAAAAAATGACTTGATATTGATAACGCGAGTATGCTTAACAATCCCATTTGAACGAGAAAAACCCCTTGTCTTTCCCACCAAGATTTTCCATATATATATTCAATCACCAATCTTTTCTTTTTCTGCTCAATATAGCTCATTAAAATGGCATAATACATCACTACATATACTAATAGTATCGAAACAAGACTGATAATTTGTAACTGCAACTCACGCTCTATATTCTTTATTTTTTCTAAACCAAGGCTCTGAATAGAAGTAATACCTGCGAATTCAGCACTCAAGTTATTTTGATTTATATACTGTGACACTAAATTCGGTCTCTTAAACAAGTAATGTCCTTGCGATACTTCACCAACTAAATTATCAATTTGGCTCCCCAATTGTTCAATGTCAAGAACTAAGATTACTGGGCTCTTAATGCGACTTTTTTCAATATCATCAACATTAAAAGAAAACAAGTTTTGCCCAGCCATGACATAATCTTTAGATAAGTCGCCTTCAAAAATAGGAATATCTCGACCTGTAATGTCCTGATTCATAGCTATTATTTCACGTGCTTCTTGTTCAATCGTGTCAGATTGCAACTTTAAATCTTCAGGAATAAATAATTTAAACCCTTTAATACCATCCGCTTTAATCTCAGTACCATCCCTATATTTAACAGAAATATAAGAAAAATAATTTTTAGTAACCACTAGGATGTCCTTCCCCTGCAAAGAATACAGTTGCTGTGGCGACACTAATAAATCTTCTGTTGGGGAGGCACTTTTTATCATGTCTAAAATAATGTGATTTGATTTACTCCTTCTCTTTAGACTTTCATCTTTTGAAAGTTCTATTGTTGGCAACAATGTTGTACTGTTACTAAAATGCAGAACTGAGTATTCTCCAACACTTTTCCACTCCCTCAGTCCGTGCTTTAAGTTCTCTAAACGACTAATAGAATTGATACTTCCGACAGTAAAAAATAGAAAAACACCCATCAATATTGGCTTGAGTAGGATATTAATCACTATAATACGATTATAAGGTTTCTTGGATTTGATTTTTTCTGTAAGTGTTGTCCATCGACCCATCACACATATGCAAACTATGCGCCAAGTAATTAACAATAGGTAAATAGATATTACACTAAAAATATAGTGCAGAAAAGCTGGGGAATAAATCAGAGTAAAGAATGCGACAGTAACTGTTACTAGTAGAACTTCTTTTAAAATATCTGAAAAAAACCTGTGATATTTATTCAATCCATGTAATTCCCTAACCCCCATTTCCTTTGAAACTGACAAAATTTTTAATATTTCGAGAATAAATAGTCCAGCTAACAATATGAGCGTAGTGGCCCCAATAGCAGATAGGATAACAGATATATATAACTTATGAATCAAATTATCTTCAACAATTACAGTCAATCCTAGTTGATTCATGAAGTTGTCAAGCCCTTCAGGGCGGTCAGCATTAAAATAATAAACTCCTAAAGGGGAATAGTTTTCCAAACTATTCGTGCTAGTTTTTGATCCTACTCCTAGTGGATAAACATTCTTGATTAGCTCTCCCTTATCATCGGTTGAAAACACTACTTTATATAGTGTCGTTTTGTGATTCTGGGCATATTCATCAATCTGATCATATATAGCTTCAGCAGATTGGTTTTTATCCCAGTTTTCAACAACCAGTGAACTTCTAGCATTTGGGATAGATAGTTCATCATAATCTTTAACAATACGACTCAAATTGTAACAAGCTAAAATGAAAAAAATAACAAAAACAATATGATAAACCCTTTTCATGTGCCTCCTTTATCTAATAAAAATAGCCGTTCTTATGCGAGAGAACGGCTATTATTGCCATGGCTACCTCTCAGCTATTGTTTACCAATAGCCCCAGTAAGATACATTACCAGAAATAGCTCTTTGTACAGTTGCTGAAGCAAGGCCTTGCGGTCTCGTATACGAGGTCTTTGTCGATTTCCCTTTAGCTGTCACATAGACTCTAGAACTTCTTGGAGAATACATCCCCCAAGTTTCACCCCAACCTGGTACGCCTGTTACGCCACCAAAGAAAGTATCATATGTCAATGCAGAAACATTAACAAAAGTTAACACCGTAAGTAGTGCAAGCAACAATAGACTAACCTTTTTCATTTTATCTCCTTATAATCTAATTATCGCGATAAATAAAATTAAGTTAACTTAATTTTATTTTAACAAAAAAATGTATTGATGTCAAGGGAATCTTCGTTTTTCCTGTCGATTTTCTAGTTTTTAGATTTTAAAATGATGTAATTTGTGTTTTTTAAGAACCTTTTTATATTTTTTAAAAAAACATTCATAATTTTGTTGTTTGAGATGAGGCAGATTTTTATCTCTTACACGCTTCCTATATCTGTTCTATAGGCGAAGTTCTCAAAACCATGAAAGCATTAGCCGAATCTGGATTAACCATGCTGATTGTCACCCATGAGATGGAATTTGCTAAGGAAGTATCA
>NZ_AUIO01000028.1 GCF_000423745.1 Streptococcus plurextorum DSM 22810 | reverse complement strand
CAGGAAAAGTTATCTTGAGATTATCTTGAGATTATCTTGAGATTTTCCCAGAATAGACTATTAGAAATGCAATAAAATAGGTATTTGCAGGAAAAATTATCTTGAGATTATCTTGAGAATGCATTAACTGGAAACTGCTTGTAAGCTGATACTATAAGTTTTCTAGGAAAAGTTATCTTAAGGCCATCTTGAGAATATCATTTTGAAAGGAGTAATAGAAATGAATATTAATCTTCCGGAAGGAATCGAAATTGAATATAAGGCTGCTGAAAAAGGATTGCCAAAATCATTTTGGGAGACCTATTCGGCTTTTGCCAATACTAATGGTGGAGTAGTAATTTTGGGTTATGATGAGAGGGATAAGATAAATCCTATGAAAGGATTTAAGAATCCACAAACTATTTATGATCAGTTACTTAATGATGTAAATAATCCTAATAAAGTTAGTTTTAATTTGTTGACTGATGATGATGTTCTTATAAAACCAATCAATGATAGCGACAGAAGTATAATTATAGTTAACATAAGAGAGGCTCCCTATTCTGCTAAACCTGTCCATATAGGAAAAGATATCGGGAACTCATATATTCGATTAGGTGAAGGTGATAGACTGGTCACTAAGCAACAATTAAAATATCTTTTATCTAGTTCACATGATGATATTGATAGCCAGATATTACCAAATTTTGATATTGATGATATTAATTTAGAAACGGTTGAAAGATATCGCTCACGCCTCGTGTTACAAGATGAGAAGTATAAAGATTTATCTGTTGAAGACTTGTTAATCAGTATTGGAGCCTATAAAAAAGATAGAAATGGTGACGGAAGGTATAAATTAACGTCTGGTGGTCTGCTATTTTTTGGTAAATACAATTCAATAACGGATCGTTTTCCTCATTTTCAACTAGATTATTTTGAAAAAGATAGCAACTTGAATCCTAGATGGATAGACCGAGTTTCTACGGGGGACGCTAGTTTTCCAGATTTGAATATGTTTGACTTCCTACTCATTGTGTTGGATAAACTTTCCGCAACTGTGAAAGATCCGTTTGTGTTGGATGCAGATTCCAAAGCTCGTATACCATTTAAAAAAGATTTAGAAGAGTCTTTACGTGAAGCTCTAGTAAACAGTCTGATGCATGCGTACTATGATGCAGACTTTCCTATCAAGATTACGGCATTACCAGATTATTATGAATTTAAAAATCCGGGAAATATGAGAGTAACTGTTGATGAGTTTATCAAGGGGAATAATTCTGTGACACGAAACCCAACCATTTCTACCCTTTTGAGAAAAATAGGATTGTCAGAGAAGGCTGGAAGTGGAGGACAAAAAATATTTGATGTGGCAGCCAAACATAATTTAATTCTCCCGAGCATCAAAACACCATTTGATTCTACAACTATTGTTATTTGGAAAGTTGACTTTAAACACAATATTAATAAACTTCCTGAGCCAGATAGAAGTATTCTAGAATTCATTTCAGAGAATTTGTCTATCAAGAGAATGCAGATTGAAAACGATTTGGGATTGGCTGGCCAAGAATATAGTTATAGAAAAGCCTTAGAACGGTTAATTGAACAAGGTTTTATAAAAAGAGTTGGGAGTGGACCAGGGACAAAGTATGTACTTAAAAAGTCATCCCAAGAACATTATTACTTGATGAAACAAACAATGCGTGAGATAGAAGATTCATTGAAAATCTAATTGTGAAGATTTTCTAGAAAGAGAAGATAAAATAGAGTTGTTTTATAGTATTAGGTATGTTCGGATAGAGGACATCTTGAAAAGATTAATAATCCTAACAAATAAACTTAAAAAGTGATAAAATAATGCTAATCGTAAAAGAAGTTTGCAAAAACTACACTGCTCTAGGCCTGTGTCTCTATATGGGTAAGGGTTACAATGAATTTAGCGTATCAACTTTTTAGTTGTTACGCTTTTATTTTTTACTATTCTGCATGATATAAACCTAAATCCCTTTTAATCGCTTGCCTGCTGATGATAGAAAGGTTTATAATCATGAAAATAATTGAAGTAACAAAGAAAGACGGCAGTATCGTCTACCGTGCCAATATCTATCTAGGAGTGGACCAGGTAACAGGGAAGAAAGTCAAGACCAATGTCACGGGGAGGACACAAAAGGAGGTTAGGCAGAAAGCTAAGCAAGCAGAATATAACTTCAAACAAAGTGGCTCAACACGCTTCTGTGCTCAAACAGATATAAAAACCATTCAGGAACTATCTGAAAGCTGGCTGGCGAACTACCAGCACACTGTGAAGCCTCAAACGTTAAGAAATACCAAGTCATATCTAAAGAATCATATCCTACCCCGTTTGGGAGATATGCGACTGGAAAAGCTAAGCCCACCAGTAGCCCAGGCTTTTATAAATGATCTGGCCAAGCGTACAAATCAATTTGATAAGGCACGCTCTGTTCTATCAAGAATGTTTCGGTATGCTATTGTTTTGCAGTTGGTCCAGTACAATCCTGTGCGAGATACTCTCGTTCCCAGGAAGAAGCAACCGGCGAAAAAGAAAGTGAAGTATATCCAGTCAGACCACTTAAAAAAGTTTCTGGATCATATCGATAAACTCGCCCAAAAAGACTTTACAAGGTATGGCTATATGGTTGCCTTTCGCCTCTTGCTTGCTACTGGTATGCGTATCGGTGAGTTATCCGCTTTGGAATGGTCTGATATTAACTTGGAGGAGCATAGTATCAGAATCAACAAAACCTACTTACAAGAAATTAAACAGGTAGGAGAAACCAAGACCAAGGCTGGGGAAAGAGTTGTCAGCATCGATAAGGCGACAGTCCTCATGCTCAAACAATACCAAAACCGTCAACGAGTGGTATTCTTGGAAGTTGGAGGAGCACCGACTAGGGTATTTGAAACACCGACACGGCTCTACCTTACTAGGAATAACTTTCAAAGAGTGTTAGACCGCCACTGTGAAAAACTTGAAATTCCACGGGTTACCCTCCATGCTTTTCGCCACACTCACGCTAGTTTGCTGCTGAACGCTGGAATTAGTTACAAAGAACTCCAGCACCGTCTAGGTCACTCCAATATCACGTTGACCCTAGACACCTATTCTCATTTATCCAAAGACAAAGAAAAAGAGGCGGTTTCATATTATGAAAAGGCCCTCGCAAGTCTTTAGTCCACAAAAAGGGGAACAAATTCAAAAAATCCCACAAATCAAAAACTTGAAACCCCTTGAAATCAAAGGGTTAGACCACTTAGAAAGAATAAATACATGAATTTTGAAAAAATAGAACAAGCCTATCATCTGATTTTGGAAAATATCCAACTGATTGAAAATGATTTAAAGACAAATATCTATGACGCTTTAATCGAGCAAAATAGTTTTTATTTAGGTGCTGAAGGGGCGACTCAAACAGTTACTGAAAACAATAAGCGTTTGAAAGCTTTGCATTTAACAGCCGAAGAATGGCGCCGCGCCTTTCAATTTATCTTCATAAAAGCGGGGCAGACAGAGGCTTTACAGGCAAATCATCAATTTACCCCGGATGCTATTGGTTTTATCCTTCTTTTTTTACTTGAGACCTTGACTCATAAAGAAGAGTTAACTGTGATTGAAATTGGCTCTGGAACGGGAAATCTAGCCCATACCTTGGTTAATAATAGTAGCAAGACCTTAGACTATATGGGACTTGAGCTTGATGACCTCTTGATTGATTTATCAGCCTCTATTGCAGACATCCTAGCTTCTAGTATCAGCTTTGTTCAAGAAGATGCGGTTCGTCCGCAAATTCTCAAAGAAAGTGATGTTATCATCAGTGACTTGCCAATTGGTTATTACCCCAATGACCAGATTGCTAGCCGTTACACTGTGGCAGCTAGTGGAGAGCACACTTATGCCCATCACCTTCTTATGGAGCAGTCGCTAAAATATCTCAAGTCAGACGGCTTAGCCTTGTTTTTAGCGCCTGCCAATCTTTTTACTAGCCCTCAAGCCCCTCTCTTAAAAAAATGGCTGAGCGGTTATGCTAGTCTTTTGGCAGTTATCACCCTACCAGAAAAGCTATTTGGGAATTCCCAAAATGCCAAATCGTTGTACGTGCTCAAAAAGCAAAGCGATTCCCCTATTCAAACCTTGGTTTATCCATTAGCTAGCCTGACAAATCCAGAAGATGTTCGGAATTTTATGGAGATTGTGAAAAAATGGCAAAATGATAATGCCATCTAGGGAAAAATTTGCTATAATGGAAAAGTGACAGGAAAACGCTTTAGTTCAGAAAGGAAAAGGTATCTCACCCATGTCAAAAACAATTGCAATTAACGCAGGAAGTTCCAGCCTTAAATGGCAACTTTACCGTATGCCAGAAGAAGAAGTCTTGGCTGCCGGTATTATTGAGCGAATTGGTTTGAAAGATTCAATCTCAACCGTTAAGTTTGATGGTCGTAAAGAAACGCAAACCTTGGATATTCCAGACCATATTCAAGCGGTTAAAATTCTCCTTGATGATTTGATTCGCTTTGAAATTATCGCTAGTTACGATGAGATTACAGGAGTTGGACACCGCGTGGTTGCAGGTGGAGAAATCTTCAAAGAGTCCGTTTTGATTGATAACGAAGCCTTGGCTAAGATCGAAGAGCTTTCAGCACTTGCGCCATTACACAATCCAGCTAATGCCGCAGGGATTCGAGCTTTCAAAGAAATTTTGCCAGACATTACCTCAGTTGCTGTTTTTGACACAGCCTTTCATTCGACTATGCAGCCTCATACTTACTTGTATCCAATTCCTCAAAAATACTATACGGATTACCAAGTACGTAAATATGGAGCGCACGGAACGAGTCACTACTATGTTGCTCATGAAGCAGCTAAATTACTAGGAAAACCTATTGATGAGCTTAAATTGATTACGGCACATATCGGAAATGGCGTATCGATTACAGCTAACTATCATGGTCAATCGATTGACACTTCAATGGGCTTCACACCGCTTGCTGGTCCGATGATGGGGACACGTTCAGGTGATATCGACCCAGCTATTATCCCGTATTTGGTTGAGCACGATCCAGAGTTGAAAGATGCAGCAGCTGTTGTCAATATGCTCAACAAACAATCAGGTCTTGCCGGCTTGTCAGGCATTTCAAGTGATATGCGTGATATTGAGGATGGTCTTCAACAACAAGATCCAAATGCAGTGCTCGCCTATAATGTCTTTATTGACCGTATCAAGAAGTTTATTGGTCAGTACTTTGCTGTCCTTAACGGTGCAGATGCCCTTGTTTTCACGGCAGGTATGGGTGAAAATGCAGTGCTAATGCGTCAGGATGTTGTCGCAGGCTTGTCATGGTTTGGTATGGAACTTGATCCTGAGAAGAATGTCTTTGGCTACGCTGGAGATATTTCGACACCAGACTCAAAAGTAAAAGTCTTAGTAGTACCGACTGACGAAGAGCTTGTTATTGCTCGAGATGTTGAAAAACTGAAATAACGACGTAAGTATGTCAAATAGGAGCTAACATACTAGCTCCTATTTTTGTGTGTCGAAATGGATGTTTAGCGTTTTAGTGTCAATGCTGACGTGGCTACCGATGGTTACTGTGAAAAGCGGTTGTGTGTGAGCAAAGTCTAAATCATACATGACCGGTATGGTTTTTAGGATAGGGTATTTTTCTAAGATGGCCATGAAGATTTCCTCGGTCATCTGGGTTTCCTTAGGAAAACGCCCGAATACGACTGCTTTGGGATTTGGATAAGCTTGTAGAATTGCAGTTAAATGGCGTAGAATAATAACATAGTTATCATCTTCAGCTTCTTCTAAAAAGAGGATGTAATTATCAGGTTTTGGTGCAAATTCAGTGCCTGTCAGGAGGTTGAAGGTCGAGATGTTGCCACCAATGGCAATGCCACTAGCTTGTCCGTGGTTGTAAACCTTCCACTCTGTAGGCATAAAATGACGGGGTTGTGACGGGTCGTACCAAGCATCGCTAGACCATTCTTGACTAGGCTCTAAAGTAAAGTCAGTCTGACTCACTGCACGTAACCACATCTTAGACTGGTAGTCTTGGCCCTCAATCATTTTAAAGCTAGAGTAGGAGGGACCCATATATGTCTCTAGGCCGGTTTTAGCATAGATACCATTTAGTAGAGCTGTTGTATCAGAGTAACCACAAAAGATTTTTGGATTGGCTTGGATTAAGTTGTAATCTAGATAGGGTAAAAGCTCGTTGCAGTTAAAACCACCAATGGTTGTCATGATGGCGTCAACAGAAGGATCAGAAAAGGCAGCGTGTAGGTCTGCCACACGACTTTTGATTGGAGCAGAGTAAAAAAGATCATTTTCAAAATAATGCTCGGAAAATGATACTTTGAAGCCTAGTTCTTCTAGTTTTTCTTTTGCTGTCAGATTGGCTTCAAATCCCCCTAAGCGCTCAATAGAACTCGATGGGCTGACAATGCGAATGTGGTCACCTTTGGTCAGTTTTTTCATAGCTACCTCCTCAGTGTAAATTACCTTATTCTAGCAAATCTGTGAAAAGGTGTAAAGGTTTTTTTGAGCGGAAAAAAGCTGTGGTTAGGGGATAAAAGGAGCTTGTTAGCAGTTGAACCATGCCCCAAATTCGCCCCAAATTATTTTTAAAGTTATCCTGATTTAACCTAACGGAAAATCAAAAAAGCCCGATTTTACGGGCTTTGTGTTCGGTTGATTCCTGTTAAATCAGGTACTGAAAGGCGGTAGACGGATTTGAAACCGTTGGTATATCAAGGGTTTATGGCTATTTGCCCACCATTTGCCCACCAAC
>NZ_KE384088.1:790-7422 GCF_000423745.1 Streptococcus plurextorum DSM 22810 | reverse complement strand
TGAGCTTTATCAACTCCTGCTCTTCCATTTTCAAGAAAAACGAGCAACTGAATGCTTTGAACTCATTGAAGACCATTTGAAGCTCGTCAAGCAGCCATTTTTGACCGTCTTCAAGACCTTTCTCAAATACAAAGCTTACATCATCAACGCACTTGAGTTGCCTTATTCCAATGCCAAGTTGGAAGCGACCAACAAGCTTATCAAGGACATCAAACGCCAAGCTTTTGGATTTCGAAACTTCAAAAACTTTAAAACTAAAATTCTCATCGCTTTGAACATGCAAAGAGAGAGAACCAATTTGATTCTCTCTCGTGCTTAGTTATAAGTCACCCACTACAGTTGACAATGAGCCAAAATTGGGTACGGACTAAGCCTTATTTTAACTTGCTGTGTTGTTTCGAATAGTTCCAACAGGGTTATTATATACCATTGTTTGGAAAAAATCAAGCTCAAATCAACAAAAACTATAAAACAATATAATGCGTTGTTCATTATAGCAGATTATAATAGAAATTAGCTAATTTTATGTTTCCTACTTTATAATAAAACCCAAAATGTTTAAAATTGAATTGTGTTAAGTTAAAAAAATGGAGGTAATAAGCATATGCAGAAAACTTATTCAATCGGATTAGATATTGGAACCAATTCAGTTGGATTTTCCGTCGTTACAGATGACTATAAAGTTCCCTCTAAAAAGATGAAGGTTAATGGAAACACAGATAAGAAGTATCTCAAAAAGAACTTATTGGGAACCTTATTGTTTGACAGCGGAGAAACAGCGGCAGGAACCAGAATGAGGCGTACTACTCGTCGCCGTTATGTTAGAAGAAACAATCGTCTGCGTTACTTACAAGAGATTTTTGCGGATCAAATGGAACAAATTGATCCAAATTTCTTTCATCGACTAAAAGAATCATTTCTTGATGAAGAGGATAAGCAATTTGAACAACATCCAATTTTTGGGACATTAGCTGAAGAAGTAGCTTATCATCAACAATTTCCGACTATCTATCACTTAAGAAAACACTTAGCAGATTCAAAAGAACAAGTAGATTTACGACTGGTTTATATGGCATTGGCCCATATCATTAAATATAGAGGACATTTTTTAATTGAGGGCGGCTTAGAAAGCCAGGCAGTAGGTATCCAGCAATTGTTTGATGAGTTTGTTCAAGTTTACGATAGCGTATTTGAGGGTAGTGACTTAGTATCTATTCATGCTGAGGTAGAGCCTATTTTGGTTGATAAGTTAAGCAAGTCAGTCAAAAAGGATCGGGTGATGCAGCTATTTCCAACAGAAAAATCAAATGGGAATTTTGCGGAGTTTATGAAATTGATTGTAGGGAATCAAGCAGACTTCAAAAAAGTTTTTTCTTTAGATGAAAAGGCTGTATTGCAACTATCTAAAGATACCTATGAAGAAGAATTAGCTGATTTGCTTGGAAAAGTAGGAGATGACTATCTTGATTTGTTTCATGCAGCTAAGCGGTTGTACGATGCTGTTCTACTTGCAGGTATTATTACTAGTCAAGATATTGCGACAAAAGCACCACTCTCTGCTTCTATGGTTCAACGCTATGAGGAACATCAGAGTGATCTAAAAGCGTTGAAAAAACATATCCCAAATTATAAGCCTGATGAGCGTAAATTATACAAGGAAATGTTTAATGACAGCACTAAAAATGGTTATGCAGGTTATATTGAAGGAGGAGTAAAACAGGAGGAGTTTTACAAATATACCAAAGCTCTTCTGTCGGAAATTGAAAATTCCCAATACTTTATCGACAAAATTGAGCGAGAAGATTTTTTGAGAAAGCAACGAACATTTGACAATGGTGCAATCCCTCATCAAATTCATTTACAAGAGTTGAAGGCTATTGTCCGTCGACAAGGGGAGCATTATCCATTTTTGAAAGAAGAACAGCATAAAATCGAAGCGTTGCTAACTTTTAGAATACCATATTATGTCGGTCCATTAGCAAGAGGAAATAGCCGTTTTGCATGGGCTGTCAGAAAGTCAAATGAAAAAATAACTCCTTGGAATTTTGAAGAAATTATTGATAAGGAAGAATCTGCGAGGAAATTCATTGAGAGAATGACAAATGTAGATTTGTACTTACCAGATGAAAAGGTTCTACCAAAACATAGTTTCTTGTATGAAAAATTTGCAGTATTCAACGAGCTGACCAAAGTAAAATATATTACTGAGCAAGGTAAGGAAGAATTCTTTGATTGTCATCTGAAGCGTGAGATTTTTGAACAAGTTTTTAAGAACAGTCGAAAAGTAAAGAAAAAGGACTTATTGAATTTCTTGGACAAAGAGTTTGAAGAGTTTCGTATTGTTGATATTACGGGACTAGATTCTGAAAAACAAGAGTTTAATGCTTCTTTGGGAACCTACCATGATTTGAAGAAAATTCTTGATAAGGATTTCTTGGATGATGTAGCGAATGAACATCTTCTGGAAGAATTAATATTAACCTTGACACTTTTTGAAGACCGTGAAATGATTCGGAAACGGTTGAGTAAATACAGCGAGGCACTTACCAAAGAACAGTTGAAAAAACTGGAGAGAAGACACTATACTGGCTGGGGACGTTTATCTGCTAAGCTACTCAATGGCATTCGCCACAAAGCAACGAATAAAACAATATTAGATTATTTAATGGATGATGGTCAGATCAATCGCAATTTTATGCAGTTGATTCATGATGATGGTTTGGATTTTAAAACTATTATTTCAGAAGCACAAGTTATTGGTGAAAGAGATGACCTTAAAGCTATTGTAGATGATATTGCTGGAAGTCCTGCAATCAAAAAGGGCATTTTACAGAGTCTAAAAGTAGTCGAAGAGTTGGTTTCAATTATGGGGCATAATCCAGAGTCAATTATCATTGAAATGGCTCGTGAAAATCAAACAACCCAAAAAGGTCGCAAAAATTCTCAACAGCGATTGACAGGATTGACAAATTCGATTCGAGAGTTAGGCAGCGATATTCTGAAAGAGTTCCCAGTTGATAATAGTCAATTGCAGAATGACCGTCTTTATCTATACTATCTTCAAAATGGTAAAGATATGTACACAGGTGAGACTCTAAATATTGATCAGTTGTCACATTACGATATTGATCATATTATTCCACAAAGTTTTATAAAAGATGATTCTCTTGATAATCGTGTGTTGACAAGTTCTAAGAGTAATAGAGGAAAATCAGACAGTGTGCCTAGTCAGGAAATTGTTCAAAAAATGAAACCATTTTGGAAGAAGTTGCGTGATGCACAGCTGATTTCAAAACGAAAATTTGATAATTTAACAAAGTCTGAGCGTGGAGGGCTATCGCAGGAAGATAAGGCAGGTTTTATCAAACGACAACTGGTTGAGACACGTCAAATCACAAAACATGTTGCTCGTATACTAGATGAGCGTTTTAATCAGAAGCGTGACGACAATAACAAACTAATTCGAGATGTTAAAATCATCACTTTAAAATCAAATTTGGTTTCACAATTTAGAAAAGAGTTTGAATTGTATAAAATTCGAGAGCTAAATGATTATCACCATGCTCATGATGCTTATTTGAATGCGGTAGTCGGAAAGGCTTTGCTTGCAAAATATCCACAATTAGAAGCGGAGTTCGTATTTGGAGATTATCCAAAGTACAACAGTTATAAAGAGCGGATGACTGCGACGCAAAAAGTACTGTTCTATTCTAATATCTTGAACTTCTTGAAAGATGGTAATAAGCACGGAAACGAAGATGGAGAGGTTATCTGGGATCCAAACTACCATCTTCCAATGATTAAAAAAGTATTGAGCTATCCACAGGTTAATATTGTTAAGAAAACGGAAATTCAAACGGGTGGCTTTTCTAAAGAAAGCATTTTGCCAAAAGGAGATTCCGACAAATTAATTCGTCGGAAAAATAATTGGGATCCTAAAAAGTATGGTGGCTTTGATAGTCCAACCGTTGCTTACTCTGTTCTGGTTATTGCTGATGTCGCAAAAGGGAAGGCTCAGAAGTTAAAAACAGTAAAAGAGTTGGTTGGAATTACTATAATGGAACGCTCTGCGTTTGAAAAAAATCCAATAGTATTTTTAGAATCCAAAGGTTATCAAAACATTCAAGAGAAAAATATTATCAAGCTTCCTAAGTACAGCTTGTTTGAGTTGGAAGAGGGTCGCCGACGATTATTAGCTAGTGCGATTGAACTACAAAAGGGAAATCAACTTGTTTTATCTCAAGAGCAGATAAATCTGCTTTATCATGCCCAACGTGTAAAGAATCTAGAACAACCAGAGCACCTACGCTATGTGGAAGAACATAAAGCAGAATTTGAAGTTATTCTTAATACGCTATTGATAGCAGCTGAACGCTATATTCTCAAGCCTAAGGTTATCGAAATGATTAAAAAAGCGTTAGAGAGTAATCAGCTTGATATCACGCAGTATGCCGAATCGTTTGTTAATTTGCTAAAATTTACAGCATTCGGAGCGCCAGGAGGGTTCAAATGTTTTGGAATTGAAATAAAACAGGCAAACCTTAGATACCAGACGGTAACAGAGTGCTTAAATGCAACTCTCATCCACCAATATGTAACTGGTCTCTACGAGACACGAATTGATTTAAGTAAATTAGGAGGCGAATAATGGGTTGGCGGACAGTTGTTGTGAATACGCACTCTAAGTTGTCCTACAAAAATAATTATTTAATTTTTAAAGATGCTACTCGGACAGAGATGGTTCATCTGTCCGAGATAGACGTCTTATTGCTCGAAACGACTGACATTACTCTGTCAACGATGTTAGTACAGCGTTTGATGGATGAGAATATCGTGGTCATATTCTGTGACCAAAAACGATTGCCCATTGCCCATTTGATGCCCTATTATGCACGACATGATTCTAGTTTGCAACTCTCAAAGCAAGTCAGTTGGGATGAAGAAGTGAAGGCAATTGTGTGGACAACAATCATTGCTCAAAAAATTCGTAATCAGAGCATCTATCTGAGTGCCTGTGGCTTTTTTGAAAAATCAAGTTCCGTAATGGATCTTTATCATGGATTGGCATTGTTTGATCCGAGCAATCGGGAGGGGCATGCTGCTCGTATTTATTTTAATACCTTATTTGGTAATGACTTTTCACGTGAATTAGATAATGATATAAATGCAGGATTGGACTATGGTTATACTCTGCTGTTGAGTATGTTTGCACGTGAGGTAGTGGTTTCTGGATGTATGACTCAGTTTGGACTAAAGCACGCTAATCAGTTTAATCAATTCAATTTTGCAAGTGACATTATGGAACCTTTTCGTCCAATCATTGATAGGATTATTTACGAAAATCGTACAGAGCCTTTTGTCAAAATGAAGAAAGAACTGTTTACCATTTTCTCAGATACATTTGAATACAATGGCAAGGAAATGTACTTGACCAATATTGTTAGTGATTACACTAAAAAAGTCATAAAATCTCTGAATAATAAAGGGAATGGAATTCCTGAGTTTACAATATGAGTTACAGATATATGCGAATGATTTTAATGTTTGATATGCCTACCGATACTGCAGAGGAGAGAAAGGCCTACCGTAAATTTCGTAAATTCTTGCTTTCAGAAGGTTTTATCATGCACCAATTTTCTGTATATAGCAAGTTGTTATTGAATAATTCGGCTAATGCGGCAATGGTGGCTCGGTTGAAAGAGACTAATCCTCGAAAGGGGAATATCACCTTATTGACGGTCACTGAAAAACAGTTTGCAAGAATGATTTATCTTCACGGGGAAGCAAACACATGTATCGGAAATACCGATTCTCGTATTGTCATTCTGGGAGAGGAGTTTTGATATGAAATTAAATTTTTCTTTGTTGGATGAAGCAATATCGTTGAATGGATCGGTTATTCTGACTGTGGAAGATACTCAAGTCTTTGCAAAACTCGTTAAGGACTTGTATCAATACTCTGAAGAATCTGATGTAAAGTTCTTTGATACTGATTTTAAATCCGTAAAGGAGTCAGAATTGATGATTGTGACGGATATATTGGGCTATGATATCAATTCTGCACCAATCTTAAAGTTGATTCATGCTGATTTAGAGGCTCAATTAAATGATCAGCCGGAAGTTAAATCAATTATCGAAAAACTGGCTAATTCCATTACAGAGCTAATCAGTTATGAATGTTTAGAGAGTGAGTTGGATTTAGAATATGATGAAATCACAATTTTAGAGCTTATCAAGGCCTTGGGCGTTAAAATTGAAACCCAGAGTGATACGATATTTGAAAAATGTTTTGAAATACTGCAAATATTTCGTTACCTGACCAAAAAGAAATTACTGATTTTTGTTAACAGTCTATCCTATTTTACCAGCGCTGAAATTGAGAAAATAATGGAATTTATCAATTTGTCGCAGCTAAGAGTTCTTTTTTTGGAACCTAGAAGAGTCATAAATCAAACCCAGTATATCTTGGATGAAGACTATTTCTTAATAGCTGAAGAAGTGGTATAATCTAGTAAATAGGAACTTATTTGAAACTGAAATCTGGCTGAGATGAGCAGTGCGATTACGAAATTTCGAAAGAAAAATTTTTCTACGAGGTTTTAGAGCTGTGTTGTTTCGAATGGTTCCAAAAC
>NZ_KE384088.1:0-310 GCF_000423745.1 Streptococcus plurextorum DSM 22810 | reverse complement strand
TCTGTGTTTTAGAGCTGTGTTGTTTCGAATGGTTCCAAAACTATCACGGAATGTTTTAGTTTTATCTCTGTGTTTTAGAGCTGTGTTGTTTCGAATGGTTCCAAAACACATAACCTCCGGTGCCAGTACCATGACCGGTTTTAGAGCTGTGTTGTTTCGAATGGTTCCAAAACATTTCCTGATTTTACCATAACATTTAGAGAGTTTTAGAGCTGTGTTGTTTCGAATGGTTCCAAAACATGAAATCTTCGGGAGAAGGCGTAATATCTGTTTTAGAGCTGTGTTGTTTCGAATGGTTCCAAAACCAGAC
>NZ_AUIO01000025.1 GCF_000423745.1 Streptococcus plurextorum DSM 22810 | reverse complement strand
GAGGCAAAAGCTAAAGCTGAAGCAGAACGTCTTGAAGCGGAACGCATCGAAGCAGAACGTAAGGCAG
This sequence comes from Streptococcus plurextorum DSM 22810, assembly GCF_000423745.1. GTDB lineage: Bacteria > Bacillota > Bacilli > Lactobacillales > Streptococcaceae > Streptococcus > Streptococcus plurextorum. The sequence continues at coordinate 10,851 of NZ_AUIO01000025.1, read as the reverse complement.
AGGAAGCACGAATCAAAGCTGAACAAGACGCCAAAGCCAAAGCAGAAGCTGAAAAACTAGCTAACGAAGCCAAGGCTAAAGCAGAGGCAGAACGTCTTGCTCGCGAGAAAGCGGAGCAAGAGGCAAAGGAAAATCAAGATGGCGAAGTGTCTGATAAACCAGAAGAGCCAGTGCAGCCGGAACAGCCTTCTAAATCGATCACAGAGCCAATAAAACCAGAAAGTCCATCTGAAGAACAATTGATTGCAGAAAAAGGCGACCCTGCATACCATGAAGTCCCTGCATTTGCAATGTTTCAACTATCTTTTGAAAATGTAAAATCAAATAACAACGAAACAGTTGTCGTGAAGGTACAAGATACAAATGCTTTTTCAAACAATTTAGAAGACAAGGCAATATACTCACGTGTTGAAAGAGCAAAAGCATTGCCAGTAACAGGTACTAAAGATAGCACTTTACTATCGCTATTGGGTATTGGTTTGGCATCGCTAAGCTTAGCTAAAGTTATAAGAAAAAATACTGGAGATTAATACTATGAAAAAACAAGAATGGGTAGAAGCATTTGAGGCAATTAATGGGAGGAGACCATCTGCCCAAGAATATAATGACGCAAAAATTAAAGGAGAATTTAGTGATGATTCTCCGACTGAATCTAGTGATAAAACCTGTCCGAAATGTCATCAATTGAATGCGACTAGAAGTCAATTTTGCCCAAATTGTGGTGCTAAAATGGATGGAAGTGGTAATGCCTCTGTGGATGCAGCTAGTGATATAGTTAGTGGTATCGCAAATAAAATTAACTCGGTAACTGGTGGAGAGGGTCCGGTTGAGTTACGGATGCGTGATTTATTTAGTGAGGTCTTTAAAAAACATACTAGAGAAGAGGCAGAAAATATTTTTGCTTGCGGATCAGAAAAAACAACTCCAAGACTTGAAGATATCTCACGAGAGTGGCCTAAACCTTGGTATTTTGCAAGAGTATTTGGATTCTTATTAATTTCAACGCTACTATTGTACTTTATGTGGGTTACATTCAATAATCAAATCGTTATTCCAGGCTTAATTTTTGTATCATCAATGATAGGTGCAATACCAATTCTATTTTTCTATTTTGAAATTAATTCGCCTAGAAATATAGACTTGATGACTGTTATTCAAATATTCTTTTTTGGAGGACTATTATCACTTGTAATAACATTAACGTTGTTTCAAGTATTTCCAACAGACGCAAGCCCAATAGCTACTCTTGTCGCAGCTGCAATAGAAGAAATTGGAAAAATAGTTGCTACCAGTTGGTACATTCAAAAATTACAGAATAAACGTTTCTTGTTCAATGGCCTATTAATTGGAGGTGCAGTAGGTGCAGGATTTGATGTGTTTGAATCAGCAGGCTATACCTTCTATGCTCTGCTCGGAAATGATTTTACAGCACAAGAATTTTTAACTTCTGCAATTGGAAGAGGTTTGACAGGTATTGCTGCTCATGTTGCTTGGGGAGCAATTACTGGTGCTGGTGTAATGATGGTGTTGAAGAAGAATCGGGATTTTAGTTGGTCATTACCATGGACTGGGGAAAGTCTCCGTTTCTTGATATTGACAACAGTACTCCACACTTTTTGGAATACTCCAATCCTACCCAATCTTTTACAACAAGGAATATTAATTTTACTTGAATTGATTGTAATTTTAATTATTATCAATCGAGGATTGAAAGAAATCAACGAATTAGGAAGAGATGCAAAAGTTTTGCAACGTTCAGACAGTGTTTAGAGTATTATCTTGCATGACTATCAATTTTAGATAGCTATGAGAGAGTAATAACAATAAATTGAACAAATTTTCTATCAAATTGATAAAAACAATAATATACAATAATGAGGATACAAATAATGAAAAAAATAATCGTCACCCTTCTTGTTAGCAGTATTTTTCTAGCAGCGTGTAGCAGTAAACCTGCAGAGAATACCGCCTCCTCTGAGCAAGCTAGTTCAAGTGAAAAAATTGATACATCTAGCTCAGAAAGCAGTAGCACAGCAGAGGAATACAATTTAGTTCCATTCAATGAAGTTCATGAATTTAAAAATGCGACAGCCTCTAAAGGTACTTTAGACGATCAAGGGATTTATAGATATGATTTCCTAAACGAAGATGATGCAGTTTATGATGCCATGTCTTATGAAGAGGTTGAAGATATCTATCCTGTCCAGGAACAAGAGGAGATTGAGATCACTCTTGGAACAAACTTCACGATTGATGATTACAATTTCAATTTAGCTAATGTGACAGAAAATACACTCTATAAAAATATTCTCGGAGAGGAAGAAGCTGGAGGTTTGTTAGCACTTGAACTTGAAAATGGTGAAGCGGAAGATAGAAGTTTGCGATTGCCCTCTCAGATTGGAGAAGTGATAAAACCAATAGATATTAGCTATACTGTCATAAACACTGAAAAACGAGCTGTTTCTGTAGGAGATGCTCGTATAAAAAGAATTAATGTTGGTCACTATGGAAAAACGATAAGTAAGACAAAAGAGAATCTAGGGGCTAGAGTTGCTTATGAAGGGATTAACTTATTCATTACTCGTACACAATTTATTGAGAATGTAAAGATAAATAATCCAATATTTCATGATGAAAATTTTTACTACAATAAAGAGTATAATAAAGAATTCAAAAATGTAAGCATTTCTTATATTTTGGATGCTGGTGCTGACGGAGATATATCTACAGAGAATGACAACTCAATTGTAACATTCAAGTTTGTAGACGAACAGCTTATGAGTATCGAACTTGATTGTACAGATTCTTATCTTAATTTAGAGGTGGAGTAATCTCGGATTGAACAACTATTGGTAATATTTATTAGGATAGCAAATAGCTTGCTGTCCTATTTTTCATATTACAATATCTTTAATTTGTACCAAATTACTTGTCTTTTATCAAAGACCGCTAAAAAAACTATTTTATCTATGAAGATTGTTTGACACACATAGATACGTTATAAAATGGCAGAATGATTATAGAGAAATCGAAACTAGAATAGGTGTATTTTATATTAAAAAATGATACGATGTATTTAAGTGTTTAATGAAGAGGTATCTTATGTTTAGTAAATTAAGTGACCACGACTTTAAAAAAGGAGTCTTTAAAACTAAGTTCAGTCAATTAGTAACTCCATTAGATAAAGAATCTAACTGGTCCCATTCAAAAGGTCCAGAATACCTTTGGATTGGATTGGCTTTGCATCACGGAAACCGAACAGAGCAAATGGAAAAAATGATGTCAGCTCTGACGAATTTATCAAGAAAATTGAAATTGGAAAAAATCTTGCCTTTACCTACAATGAGTTTAATACTTAACTTAGATATTGAAGAGAAGAGAATTTTTGTTGATTCTCTAAATTCAGTTTTCGACCTATCAATATTTTCTTCGCTTTCAATAGTTTTGCCTGATGATGAGGAGATTTTGAGTAAAAATTTTTATTACAGGGAGCACTCTTTTAATCAAAGACTAAGTTTACTTGTTAGTGTATTAAATGAAATATCTGATCAACATAGTCAACTCTCAACAGATGTGAGGTATGTTTTACTGTATTATAAGATGATACAGGGAAAACTTAAATTTAGAGATTCACAGTCATATTTTATAGATGGACTAAAGAGATACCCGTACTTAGATATATCGGACCCAGATATGAGAATTATTCGCTCTCATATTCGCTCAATGGAGGTAGCTTTGTCAATGTCTGAAAATGTGAAGTATCCTTACAGTAAAAAATTTTGGAATAATATTAGTCAACTAACTGATTGTGAGGTGTATTCAATTGTTATGAATAGAAGTAATACTATTGATTTGAATGATATAAAAGATACAGTATCTTCAGCACTAAAATATTACAGAGATATCCTTCAAAGTATAGAACCATTTAACGAGAAACTCTATGTATTAACTAGTATTCTAACCTATTCTTATAAGCGGTTACTAGAATTAATTAATCATGATTTGCGATGTACAATTTCAGGACGCTCTATCCTGAGGTCTTGTATTGAAAACTATATTATGACAAAATATTTAATTGTTGAAGAAGAAAAACACATTAATATTTGGGAAGAATATCAATATTATGGTATTGGTGGATATAAACTAATTTCAGAACGCTATATAGAAAATCAGCCTGAATTAACAAACTCTCATATTAATTTTGAATATCTAAATTTACTAATATCTGAATTTCAAAATAAAGAATTTATAGATATGGATACTCGATATTTCGGAAATGGGAATATAAGACAAAAGTTTAAACAAGTTGAGGAAGATGATTTATATAAATATCACTATGATTATGACTCTCAATTTGAACATGGACTTTGGGGAGCGATTAGAGAAAGCTCAATTTTGAAATGCACCTCTGCTGGACACCAATTCCACGGTATTCCCGATGTAGACGATATTCAAAAATTACCTGATGTTAGTCATGATATGGTGATGGTTTTAACAAAGCATCTATCAGTCATTAAAGAAGTGTTTCCTATTCCAAGTGAGCAAAGAGAAGGTGACAGCTTATGCTAGATAGATTAAGACAATCACAAAATGAATATTTAGAGTTACTGAAGAGAGTTAGAGGGGACTTGGACTTAGAGAATGTAGCTTATCATTTAGATAAAATTAGAAATTTTTGGTTTAGAAAACAAAAATTATTAGAGATGTGTAGCCAATATCTCTTTAATAATTCGAACACATATTTTTATACAGCAGTTTCTAGATTTAATGTAGATAACTCAGATAAGAACATCCTCTTTGCATTAGGGAATTATCAAATATTTGACGATCCAATACTATCCTATTTAGAAGTAATGGAAAAAGGAAATACAGTACATCAACTGGAAAGATACTTCAAAAAATTAAAAGAAAAAATTGTAGAGTCAATAGATGATTTGATAGTTTTATTAGAAAAAGAGATTCCAAATTTTTACGTATTACCACTAAGATTTTCTAGTTCACTTATCAACAAAGAAAAAGTTGATATCAGGACGTTTGTTGAAAACTTCTTTATAGAAGGTATTGATTTTAATAATTTACAGAAGTACGAGAATATAGATGCTGTGGTCGTACATGAATACTTATCGCAGATATTACTCTTTGATTATGATGATCCTACACAAGCGATAAAAGACCGTTTGAAACAATATCGAATTGAGTACTCAGATATAGTCCCACAAGATATGAATGATACAGAACTTTTCCGATTTATTATCTATGGCTATTTCAGTCAAGCTATGGATATTTTTCTGACTTCCTACTCCTTCAATATTTTCCCATTCTTTTCTAGCCTAACTACATACATAAATTATAATGTTTTCTTATTAAATATCGTGCACAATTCGAAAAAAGAAAAACTAGAACATTTCTTAAAAATGTCAAGATTAACCTTACCCATTTGGTTTGAATACGATAAAAAAGGAATTCAGATAAGTATTTTTGATATGCATGAACGAGCAAAAAAAGTTAATTTTTCGGATACTATTAGAGATATTTATAATAATCTAGATGATTTTAAAACGCAGGAAGATTTAATTGGTAAAATTGAGAGCTGCATAGATTTATTGATATGGAATTGATAAAAAGTGGATTTATCATTAAATAACTACTCAATAAATTGTAAGAGAATATTATTTCATAAAAAGCAATCAGCACCCTAAGTCAGATCAGGAGTGCTGTTATAGTGATGTATTGAAGATGAAACTAACCAATACTAATAGTTAGTTCTTGATTGAGAGCGAAAGCGATTTTACTCATGGTTTCGATGCTGGTGTTGTTTCCTCGCTCAATACGGGCTATGGTTGACTGTGGAACATGTGAGAGATCTGCCAGTTCACGTTGAGTAAGTCCAGCCTTTTGGCGTGCATTATAGACAGCAAGAGCACTTTCTAAGATAGCTTTTTCACTCAGGTAGCCAGATTTGAAGTTGTCGCTTTTCAATTCTTCTTGCAAATAATCATCAAATTTAATGGTTGCCATTGTTATTCTCCTCAAATTCTTTTTTCAATACTTTAGCGTGTTTGATTTCAGCAGTAGGTGTCTTTTGTGTTTTTTTGGTAAAACCATGTGTAATGATAAAACGATCATCGACGACATGGAAATAAAGAGCACGTTGAATGTTACTAGATACCTTAGAGCGAATTTCAAAAATTTCACTATCTAACTTCTTAACCCATTCCATGCGCTGAGCTATTAGCAACCCCTGTTCTTGAATCATGCTGATAGTAGCTAGGAGTTTTTGCTTGTCTTTTGTTGGTAAGGTTTGTAGAAATTCGACAAATTCTGTCCGCCCATTTGGGCGTGTGTAAAACTCAAATTTTGGGTGTTTCATTATGTCTCCATGATAGCATATATTGTTCATTTGTGCAATTATCAATGGTGTGAACTTTTGGGTATATTTTAGCTCAATTCGTGTATTTTGGGGGTAAAATTCACACCATTCAGATGAAATTAGTTGAAATTGGATGAAATTTTGAGTTTTGAAAATCCGTGAAAACGTTGATTTTAAAGGATTTTGAAATTTATTCAAACAAAAGTTGTTCAAACCAGGTCTTAAGAAAGCACGTAAGGCTTCACAATTCTCAAAACGTTAATCAAAACCTTATTATACCAACGATTATGGCACTTTTTTGGTGCCAGTTGGTGTTAATTATAATGATAAGTCGTTTAAGAGACTTAAAGCATCGGCATCTTGCTGGTGCTTTTTTTCTGGCATCAATTCTAGATAATACTGTTGTGTTGTTAAGATAGAGTTATGACCTAGACGACGAGAAATATAGTCTAGGCTAATATCTTTTGAAAAGAGAAATGAGGCATGCGTGTCACGAAGTCCATGAAATGTCGTTTTTGTTAATCCCAGCTGTTTTAACAGTTTTTGAAGTTGACTAGCTTGCTTGAATCCATTCCAATCAAAGATATAGCCTTCTTTTGTTTGTGCAAGTTTTGTCACAGCTTGATAAACATCTTCGTTGATGGAAATATCACGCTTAGAATGTTTGGTTTTAAGCTGGGTATCGTCATTAGTTGGACTAATTGATCGAAGAATTTTGATACCATATTCAAAAATATCTTCTTTTTTAATTCCTAAAAGTTCTCCACGCCTTGCTCCTGTCTCAAGGGCGAGAGCAACAAGAACATTAAATTCATCCTCAGTATGACTTAGGCAGTATTGTCTGAGTTTTTTAAATTCTGTGATAGATAGTGGTATATTTCGTTTAGGTTGTTCTTGTCCTTTTGCTTTCAAAAGATGACCAAAGTCATTACTAATCAAACCACGAGCATACGCATATTTCAATGAACCACGGATTTTAAGAACAAGTTCTTTTACTGTTTTTTTAGAGTGGGTTTCAGCATATTGGTCGATTTTCTTTTGCATGACGAGATCGTCAAGGTGTTTAAGTTGAATACCATCAAAAAGGTCATCAACTACTACGAGAGTTCGTTTATAGTTTATAAAGGTGGCTTCGCGAACGTCATTTTTCTTGACCGTATGGACCCAATTTCTATAAAAATCAGGAAATAGGGTAGATCGTTCAGCAATGTTCTTGCCACGACCTTTTTCAAGTTCCATTTCTAATGTCCAAAGCTCAGCATCTTTTCTGTTGCTAAAGGTTTTGGTTTCTCGTTTATATTCTCCTTTCTTATAAAGTGATACAGTTGCACGGTAAGAGTTACCACGTTTTGTTATTGTTGCCATTTTATCAGCCTTTCTATAAAAAATGATTGATAAAATAGACTAGTCACATATAGGATATATGAAAAATCTAATTTTATCAATCATTATCCGTCAATCGCAGTGGCTTTCAATAAATTTAACCAGTTTTGACTTCAAATAGCGCTCTTGTTTTCCTACCATAAAGCATTGAAAGTCTGGGTGACTTCTGATGTACTTATCAAATGATTTGGGATCTATTCCAAGTAGTTCCGCTGCTTGTTGTCTATTTAACAGAAGAGGAGAATTATTTTGAGGTAACATATAGAATTCCTTTCATTTTCTAGATACAAGTATTATGCCACATGTGTAATGAATTGAGGCTAGATTTTTGAAAATTGTTCAATGTTACCTAACGTTTCAATAAAATATAAGCGTAGGAACGAGGAAATTCCTCTGGTCTATTGTGTCCCAGAGCCTTTGTCACAATTTTACAAGCTTTTCTGTCGAGCGAGATGCCAACTAACTCTTTACGCAGATGGATAACTTCTTTACGATTTCTAATCTTTGAAATTTCGCGTGCTACACTGCGATAAACACGCTCTGCATACTCAGCACGATACTTATGTGGCTTTAATGCTGTTGGAACTTTCTTTCCATCAAAATCGTCGAGGATTAAATCTTTGGGAACATGAAAGACTTTCTTTTTTCCTGCTCGTTGGAAAATAGCGACTAACCACTCTTCTTCCTCTTGACTAGTAGCCATGATGGGAGACCAGCGATCTCTGCGTCCTTTTGTGTGATGCTTACGGCCGTCTAAATTTAAATACCAACGGCCATCACGGCCGCGTTGCAGAGCATCACCAGTGACGTGGATCAATTCACTTTTTCGTAAGCCTGTTGCGGTAACTACTTTATGCCAGTAGTCGTTATTTTTGTTGGATAAACGATAATCTTTATGCAATACACGATTATTCATACGATTTGCACGAGTACGTGGTTGTGTAGCGATGAAATTAGTTGAGGAAACTCCGAGAACTTTGGCCAATGCTGCTTTGTAGGTCGCTTGTGTATATGGACTTAAACCAATCTCTATACAATATTGTAAGTATTGATTGACAAGTTCTATCCAACCTTCCGTATCTTTTTCAACATTACCTAATGCCATTAACTGTTCTGGCGAAATGTTAATCGAAACCCATTTTGCAAAACAGTGCCATGAACCCGAATAGTTATGAAATGTACGATGAGTGTGGACTAACTCAATGTCATCTCCTGTTTCTTTGGCCTCTTTACGCTTAATGCCTTTTCCTTTTTTGAATCGTTTCTTTAAACTTGATACTCCTTGAGAATGGACAAACTGAAGTCGGCCTTCTGGTGTTTTTAGCGCTTTGTTTTGTTTTTCTATCGCATGTTTTTTAATTTTTCTACGATCTGAACGTGATCGTCTTTTTTTATTTTTAGTCATAACTGACTCCTTTCTTTTTGGTACCAATGGTTGAGGTGTTTTCGATTAACGCAATACTTCCGAAAACAGTGTCTTCCTGCTGCGGCAGGTGTTCTTTATGTTTTTTTAATTGGAGAAGACTACTCCAATACTCAATTTGGATTCGAGAGCTTGAATAATTGAAACGCATTATAACGTTTATTTTTTGTATTTTTTCGATTTGAACGATTTCTTGCTTTGGTTTCGCTATTCGTAAAACTGGATTATAACAATTGACTCAGTAATATTTCCTCCTTTATGATGCAGATTTTATTTAATAATATTTCAATTTGATTGTGACTGTATCTTTGTTACTTTATCTGGACCTACGGCCTAAAAACTCCTTTCTATACGTTGTTAATTGAATAATTGAGTCATTATTTTGAAATAATTGAACCTTACGAATATGAAATCGCACTATTTCCTCCTGTCTATCTGATGTTGAAAAAAACCAGATAGTGTTTAGCTCTAGTCATTCAATTTTTACGATATTACTATGCCACATTTTCAAAATCAAAAAAAAACACAGAAACATTTTTCTGTGAATAGATAAGAAACTGAAAAGTATTCGACATGCCTATTCTGTAGAGAGAAATAGGGTAACTTGAAAAGGTAAAAGATGACTATTTGAAAATTTATTAGCTTAACGAATTATTTAATAGTAAAACTAGCTCATTAAGAGCTAAAAGATAGTTAAGTAGAGTTTCCCATTTTATCGCTAAATGTGGAATAGTAAAGAAGTCCAAGTTTTCTTAAAAAGTGGATTTGAATAGAGGTCCATTATGATAGAAATAATGGTGTATTAGAGTAGCCCACGTCGATTTGCGATATGGACTTTTAGAATAATCCATATTTTCAATAATGTTGGAATACTAAAGAAAACCAAGAAAACTTAACTTGTTGGTTCATAGAGGAATCCATTTTTCTATGAAAGATGGGCCATTAAAGTAACCGATTCAGTCGTAAAAGATGGCTAACTTAAAACCACCATTTAGTTTATGTTTATGGACGAATATAACCATCCATTATTTCTCAAAAAGTGGAATAGTAAAGAAGTCTGTGGAATAGGTAAAAGGCAGGAGATTTCGATATTTTCTGCCTATTCTTATTTATTCTACTGATGTTATTATTGAGATAATCTCATTTTTGATGAGATACGTGTTTAGCGTGAGTAAACTATCGTTACTCATCGCTAAACACGTAGGCTTGCAGCCCAAAAAGAAAGCACCCATGCTTTCTTTTTTCCTTGCTGTCGGTTCTAACGAACCGATATTTTGCGAACCACGCAAAACCTGCTCGCGAAGATTGCTCGCATAATAAAGTTGTAATTATTATTTAAAACAAATGTTCAAAATTCCAACATATTCTTGTTTATTTTTGATATAATGTAAAAAAACAACAAAGGATTAAACATGAATAAACGAGAACGACTAGAAGAAATTACACGATTGGTAAACAAAAAAGGCACAGTTCGAATTTCTGAGATAGTGGAATTGCTAAATGTTACTGATATGACTGTTCGACGTGATTTTATAGAATTGGAAGAGCAAGGTGTTTTAACAAAAATCCATGGCGGGGCTAGAAGTAATAAGGCTTTTCAATATCGGGAATATTCCCATTCTGAGAAACACATTCAGAATAAGGAAGCCAAGCAAGAGATAGCAGAAAGGGCTGC
>NZ_AUIO01000024.1 GCF_000423745.1 Streptococcus plurextorum DSM 22810 | reverse complement strand
TTGGCTTTAGCATCTTGTTCAGCTTTGATTCGTGCTTCCTCTGCCTTACGTTCTGCTTCGATGCGTTCCGCTTCAAGACGTTCTGCTTCAGCTTTTGCTGCTAGATAAGCCTGGTAAGCATCATATTGAGCTTGAACAGTTTTCAACTCAGCGACAGCTTTATCATAGTTAGCTTGAGCCACAGCCTTTTCAAGCGTCACAGTTGCTAATTTAGCTTTGGCATTGTCTAATGTAGCTTTAGCTGTTGCTTGTTCTGCAAGCAATGGTTTCAACTCCACTTTCAATTGGCTGAGCTTGTTCGCATAACCTTGTACTGTTGTCAAAGTAGTTTTAGCAGTCTTCAACTGGTTTTGAGCAGTAGTCAAAGCAGTCTGTAAGTTTGCCAAGGTTGCTTTCTCATCTGCCAATGCTTTTTGTGAAGCTGTCAATGTGTTTTGTGCATTCGTGAGGTTTGTTTTAGCAGTAGCGAGTGCTTGCGCCTTTGTCTCCACGTTCGCACGGCTTGTTGCCACATCAGCTTGTGCTAATCGAAGTGTATTTTGAGCAGATGTCAACGTTGCTTCTTTAGTTGTAAGGACTGATTTAGCGTTTGCAAGTTCAGTTTTTGCAGTCACAAGTTTTGCTCGGGCGGTTGCTAGGTTAGCTTTAGCGGTATCCAATGCTTTTTGTGCCGCTGGTGTTTGAACAGGCACTGCTTTTGCTTTAGCTAGCTTATCCTGTGCTAATTTCAATGTGCCTTGAGCTGCTTGTAATTTGTTTGTTGCAGTTGTTACAGCTTGCTGGGCAGGAGCCAGTTTCGCTTGAGCAGTTGCCAGTTTGTTCTCTGCGCTTGTAACAGCTGCTTGGAGAGCTTCTTTAGAGATTGGGTTAGTAATTGGTGTTCCACCATACGCAGGTTTTACAGCTTGGTCAGTGAATTCGAACAACAAACTAGAACCTTTTGAAACGGTATTACCCCAAAGTCCAAAGTATTGATTTCCTTTGTCAGCTTCAATGTATTTTGAATCCATGTTAGTAATAGACATTGCATGACCGAAATGTTGATCTTGCTTGTAATCGTACAACATCATTCCACGAATAGCACCAGCGATATTGATTTTCAATTGCGTCATGGTGTAATCCATTGTGTTGAATTTTGAACCAGAAGGTTGCAAATCTTCATCCAAACGCTGGCCTGTTGCGTTGAACACTCGCATGATACCTTCTACATAGTGCCCGTTAACTGAACTCCAATCATTATTCAAATACTCATCACTAACCATTTTAGTGATATCCATAGAGCCTTTTGAAATAAGGGCTTGAGAAGAAATTCCCAATTGAGAACGAAGATCATTGATAGCAACTTGTGCAAATTGAGCCAATTCCAACCAGTCATTGTAAGTTAGCTCTTGAAGTCCGTTTCCTCCGATTGGAGCTACCACGCGTGTATTTGACTCAATAGCATCAAGTGAAGTCCGCAGTTCGTTTAATTGATTGCTAGAAGCTGATAATAGTGCTTTGGACTCTGTTTCAAGGATTGCCCAAATACGATTCATCTCAGTTGTATCTTTAGTGATGTAACGGGCTTCGTAGAACTTAACTAAGTTTTCTTTATAAGTGTCTGACAGTTGCACTGTGAAGATAGAACCAAGTGCTAAGTTCGCCTTATCTAGATCAGTCTAAGCTGTTGAGATGTTGTTTTGAACAGTTGTCAAATTCGCGTTAGCACTATCTAATTGAGTTTGAGCATTGTTCACGCCTGTTTGAGCAGCGTTTACTTCTGATTGAGCAGTGTTGATATCCACTTGGCGTTTTGCGTCAGCAGCTTGAGCTTCGGTAAGTTTGGTTTCAGCAGTAGCTACTTCAGCTTCTTTTGCAGTTACTTCTTGAGTAGCTGTCGTTACAGCTGTTTCTTTCTCCGCTACGACAGCTTTAGCAGTGTTGACATCAGCTTGTGCACTTGCTACTGCGTCTTGCGCAGTTTTCTCGTCCGCCACATCTTGTGCCAACTGCTTGTCGGCTTGTGCTTTTGCAGTCTCAGCATTAGATACTTGAGTTTCAGCGTTAGCTAAAGTTGTTTCATTGGCAGAAACTTGATTTTCAAGATTTGACACATCTGCCTGCGCCTCTTTAATCTCGTTTTGTGTGTTGGTAACAGTTTGAGTTGCAGCATCCACTTGTTCCTGCGCTTGAGCAACCGTTGGGTTGTTATCAATTTGCTCCTGGGCAGAGACAATCTCTGTTTGTTTGTCATTTACTACATCTGTTGCAGTGGTGTAAGTTGCCTCAGCCGCTGAAACAGCTTGCTCTGCAGTCGCAACGTTTGCTGTTACTTGATCAAGTGCTGCCTTGCTCGTGTCTACTTGAGTCTGTGCTTGATCAACTTGCCCTTGCGTTACTTCAGCTGAAGTGGCGGTAGTCGCTACAATAGCTGTCCCTGTCACTTCTTCTGCTTTTGCGCTCACTGTACCGACAGTAGTCATCATCCCGATAGACAAAACTCCGACTGCACCATAGGCTTTAAGCTTACGAATTGAACCGTGTGATTGAAACTTATTTTCTTTTTTCATATTACACTTATTATCTCCCAATTTTTTATTACTATTTTATCATTTATATCAGTCATAAACAACACTTTATAAGCTGTTTCAGTTATATATATCAGTTTTTTTATTCTAATAATAGGTAAGATAGTGTTATGACAAACAATCTACAAAAATTCATTGCTAAAAGAATCAAAACACTGCGACTCCAGGCTGGACTCACTCAAACAGAACTTGAAGCCCGAGCTGAATTGGGTTTTAATTACATTAATAAACTTGAAACAAAAGAGAGCAACATCACTATAAACACGCTCCACAAGATCATCGATGCATTGGAAGTTGACGTTCCAACATTTTTTGATATGCAGATAAGCAAAGATGAAAATATGGACGAATTGATTATGATGTTAACCGAACTTCCAAAAGGCAAGCGAGATGATGTTATCTTGGCAGTAAGCCAGCTAATCAAAACGTTGAAATAGACTCATTGATAAATTTTCATAGGCCTAATTCTTGATTTAAGAGATGGGTCTTTTTGTATGCTTCAAAATCTCTCTACTTATTTGATAGGTATTCTTCTATCTTTTTTTCAGCATGTTCCCGTAGTTTGATAAGGTCATGTATAACATCTGAAACATTAACGTCATGTTGAGATGAACGAAGTTTTAATAGCAAAGCAAAAACTGCGCTACAATATCCTCTTATCCTCCCTCGTACAAACGCCACTTTTTCTTTATCTGTACATCCCTCTTCCAGACCAAAATGATAGATCAGTCTTAAATCTTCCTCTGTCTTGTCTAACAAAAATTTTGTTAATTCTTCACTATTCAACAAAACACCGTCCTTTCCTAAGAATTCACAATAATTATTGGACGAAAAAAAACGACCAATTTTCCTGATAGCTACCATCTCCAGTCTTTGCAGTCTATTCTGCAAAGTTAGAGGATTGATGTTTTCAGTCATTGATCGTTTCTGAAATATTCTTCTTTTACGAATAACGAAAGTAAAACAAGTAGCTAATTACAACATAAAAAATATAGTTCGATCAACAACCCGAAAATGGTTGATAATCTTCCATATTGAAATACCAATTATTTTACTACTTCTTTTACCAAGTTTTTTACTAATTTATTGCATTATACCAAAAAATTGCGAAAATGTCTGAAATCAAACAGACCCTGTTAAAATATTTACTTTTAATTTTGGTATATATCTTGTATAATGTATTTACAAATACAGGAGGTATATCCGATGAATGTTTTATTACGCAAAACAGGTAACAGCACTGTTATCACTATCCCAAACGCTATTAAAGAAGCACTTGGTGCTGAAATTGGTGAAGAAATCGAATTCGTCACTTCAGGAAATAATGTCATTATTCGTAAAGCTGAGCCAACATTTGACTTTGACAAAGAGTTAGAAAAAGCTATGAGCCAATACGATGAATTATTGAAAGAGCTGGTAGATAAATGAAATACCTATCCGCTGAAGACATTATCAAAATCAATGTTATGGTTATTGGAAAATATTCCCCAAAGGAGCCCGTTGGGATAGCTGATCCAAACAGCCTGCAGATGATTGTTGAGCAGCCAAAACAAGAGATTTTTGGAAAAGTACTTTATCCCGACATTTATAGTAAGGCTGCCATTATCTGGATAAACCTAATTAAGAAACACCCTTTCAAGAATGCTAACAAGCGAACTGCCGTGCTAGCTTTACATATGTTTCTAGCAACGAATGGATATCAATCCAATCTTTCCTTAAACGATGGACTGGAAAAGACGATTGAAATTGCTACGTTTCAAGGTGACTTCGAGGAATTAAAAGATAGGATTATCCAGTTTTTGAAAGAAGAAAATCGAGTGTATAAAAAATAAAAAAGTGGTTATCACCTATTTGGTCGATAACCACTTTTCTATTTTAATTGATCGCTTAGATATTTAGAAGTCTATAACAGTATCGGGTCCAGTAGAATAATCATCGAATCTATGATTTTGAATAGCTTCCAATAATGAACTATTCTTTACATCATTCATAAACATTTTCCATTTTCCAAGAATAGCCTGCTTAATCAAAATTTTAATCTGAATTTCAATATCTTCTTCAATTATTTCTGAAGTCACTGTAAATATTTCATTTTCTAGCGTAACAAAACATTGTTGATTCTCAAGTCGAATAGTCAACTTATCATTATTTCGTGAGAAAGAAATAAGTGCAAAATCTTCTTCAGGATAATAATAATCACTGACTATATCGATAAAATGGCCCCTTGATAGTAGGATTTTCTTACACTTCATCTCAATACCAACAATAATTGATACTATCTTTTCCATTAGAACATCATCAATCATAGTCCCCCACTCCTTTCCTTTTATTTTGTTCTGTGTTTAGAAAGTATTTTATTCCATAGACACACCTCCAATCTGATTCATAATTATTATGCCACTTTTTATAAATTCAAAAAATCGTGTTGAGTATTCTTGTAAGCGAAAAATGTTTTTCGTTTTTTTATTTTTTTGAAAAAGCGACATAATAATATTGAAAAAATTGATGTAATAGAGATTGGAGGTGGAATGCTGTATCATTTGAAGACGAACACTGGGCTCGGTGAAAAATAGATTTCGAATGAGATGGTCTTCTCTTTCTTTGGGTGTCATTGACCAGGAAAAGAGAGCGAAAAAGGAATGAAGTAAATGGTTATTCTGCGGAATGAAATGACGTACAGAATAACCATTTATTAGAAAATATAGTACAGAAAAAGATGTTTAGTAAAAGTTAATAGTAGTTTTTAGTTTTTAGAAATAACCAGATCAATGACATTTGAAAATACTAAGAAAAGAGACGGTGATTACTGAATCTTACATAAAACGTTAGTCCTAATCGGCAGCCTCAGCGTGTATTTTCAGGAGCATACCCAGCTCAGGCAAAAAGGGTGGGAGGCAGTTTAACAATAATATGCATTTTAGGAAAGAAAGGAGAAAGAAATGCCACGAAATAAAAATTCATTAAAACACGACATTTTCGTCGCAGCAACAAAAAATGTTACAAACAATACATCTCGCACATCATATAAACGTTCTGCTACTCGTTTTTCTAAATGGGCTAAGGTTAATGGAATAAAGAAAATTTCTGATATTACAGAAGAAGTTCTTCAAAAATATCATGATGATCTTCAACAAGATCCAAAGCAATATACCGCAGCAACTATTCATACCTACCTTGCACCAATTGCAAAGGCAGCAGGAATCAATCTAAACCGTATCAAAAAACAAAAGAGAACAAGCGATAAAATTGTACGGGGACGACAACTCGAGTCTAATAAACAAGGGAAAAGACAGGAATTGAACTCTCTCTTCTCTCGGCTGATTCAATTTCAAAAAGTTGTTGGAATTCGTCGGAACGAATTAAAGAACCTTACTGGATCAGATTTTCAAGAAGATGAATACGGCAATTGTTATGTTTATGTTAAAAGGGGAAAAGGTGGAAAGAAACAAATGCAATATATTCTTCCGAAAGACGTTGAACTCGTGAAACAAACATTTTCTGGTATTGATGATAACGAGTCTGTATTCACAGAAGAAGAGATGAACAACCAAATCAATTTACATGCATTGCGCGCACAGCATGCGCGCGATAGCTACTTCTATTACCTAAAAAAAATTCAAGCTAATCCGAGAATGAGACCAGCACTTTCACAGTTATTAATTTCCAAGTGGGAAGAAGGTCATCAGAAATTGAAAAACGAGTCACAAAGTAAATACGAACGACAGCGTAGAAATTTTATTTATGATTTAAGAGATGAAGCATATATTTTACGTGGCTCAAATAAATCAAAAGCAGTTGCTTATGGAATGCCAATTGTCTATAACCGACTAGCTTTAATGGCTGTATCCGTTTTGAATTTATCACATTGGCGTCTCTCAGTTACTGTTACAAATTATATCTTGTAACGAATTTTTTGATTTTAAATTTCAGGCATAATAATTCTGTAGAAATTGATGCAATGGAGGAAAGTTAGATGAGGAATCAAAATAATCTACAAAATCAAAGACAGAATACAATTTTTGCTCGTGGAAAAATTGTCGAAGTAAACAATGATGTTAATAATCCATCACTTATCCTGTTCATACGAAACGGAGGTGGTCGAAGACATACATTTTTAACATTTAGATATGATGCGGATAAATTAAACCCAATAAAGGGAACAAATGTGTACATCGAAGGAAGTCTGAAAAATAATACGAAATCAAATAGATTAAAAAGCTCACACTATTCTGCAGACTACCTTAAAATGGAGCAGACCGAAATATCTAACCATTTCAATCTTGCAGAGTCTAAAGGATTTGCATTTCCAAAACACTTTGCGAAGTTTTTTATTTATGGAACCGTTATTAATAGATATGTTAATAACAGTTCAATCTGGGTTGAACTTACTGTTAAAGACGAGAGTAATAATGTAGTAAAAATTCAGTATAGCAAGAATATGCGTGTTAATGATTTGAATTTGAGAATTGGTGATAAAGTATATATTTACGCATTACCGATATCCACGGAAAAGCTTGTTAATGAGGAAATAGTGAACTTTGAAACACTAATTGCAGAAGATATTGTAATCGAACAATAAAAATATAGAAAAAGTGGAGACTTCGAACGATTGAAGTTTCCACTTTTTTTGTTAATTATCAATACTTTGCATTTGTTGAAAGGTATATTCTTAATTCAATGTTCAAGGTAATTGTTTCACCCTAATGAATCGTTAAAGTTTGAATTAATAAATAGTATTTTAACTAACATATAATCCATTTGTTAATTAAAAAAATTTAATCAAACATAGCTAAGTATATTATATGCGCTATTACGTTTTTTAAATATTCTATTTCATTAAAAAAGTAGAAAAATCTTGATAATACAGCATCTTTAGATATTATTCTCTTCATCTGAAGAAGAGAATAATAAATCCATATAGAAGTTATCATTTCATTGTTGATGATCAGAATATTCTAGAAACTTATTAACTTTGTAGATGAAAAACATAAATAATCAGAGAACTACTAGGATAAAACTCCTGGTATTTTCTTTTTCAAAAAAATTCATATTAAAGGAACATCTTACATTCCATCAATCTATTTAGTAGTCCTGTTGGACTTAATAGTTTTTTTGATAATTTCGGTACATACACTCATTCCAAAATAATACTTGAAAATGAAAAAATAGAAACAGGTTATTTTTGAAGAATTTTTTGCTGATTTAAGTTCGGATTCTGGCATACTAATTTTGTGAAAAAAATATGGAGGAAAATATGACAGATAATATACCTACTATTGATCGAAAAAAAGATCATTATTTAAAATCATATGAAATAATTGCATCAAATTTTATAGAAAGTCCACTGACAGTAGGAATTGATAAAATAACATTATCATTTGATGCAAATGTATCAATCGACAAACAGAAATTTAATTTATTTCGAAAAAATTTTCCAAAAAACATCAATATCAACAGTCTCTTTCTTACAAACGGAAAGATAAACAATATTTCTTATAAAGATTCAGAAATTGGGAAAATCTCAATTTTAGGGAACAATATCAACAAAAACGGCCAGTGTCTATGTAATTTTGAATTAATAAATGGTTCATTAAACATCAAGACTTCAAACATAGCTGAGATTAAAGAGCGATTATTTATTTCTTTAATTGAGTTAGAATCGAAAACTGGTATACGAATAAATATAACTTTGAATAATGATGTAATAATAAAATCTATCGAATTAGCTTTTACTTTTACTACAAAAAATAGAATTCCACTTTTCACGCGATTATTACTGCACAAATGTCTTTCAAACAACAAACAACCTGATAAAAAAGTCTATCCAATCAAAGATGATAAATTAGATCATCATATTATTTGCAGTAGCGAAGGATACAATTTAAGTTTTGTTACATATGATAAAACAGCAAAATGTGAAAATGATGGATATCTTGAAGAGAATGTAGAACACGGTTTCAGAATATATCGATTCGAAATTACATTAAAGAAATCAAATGTCAAAAAATTCCTTGAAACGGACGAACTATTTAAATTAAAAACTGAAAATATACATTCATACTTAAGAAACACAATAAAAAATGGATTTAACAATCTTATTAAAGAAATTAATCATTCAGTGATTGAAACAGACAAGTTACTTGAAAAAGTATATTTTGAATCTAATCAAAATGATTATATCGAACAATTCTTTTTAGAATTATTACGACTACCAATGGAAAATGTTACGACAATCTTGTTGGATGAAGAAATAATATTGTATTTGAAACTCACTTACTTAAAAAACAAAAGTAACAGAAGTCGTACTATAGAATATATTCTGACAAAAATCATGAAAAGATCAAATTTTGGAGATTATCCACTTTCAATAATGTCAACTTGGCAGACATTATTTCTTTTAAAATTAATGAATCAATCTTTAGAAAGAGGGTATGAGCCTAACAAAAAATATTCGATTTTTTTTGAGGATATAAAATTTAAAGCAATTTATTTACGACAATATCCAATTGAAAAAAGAAAAGAACTATATGATGAAATTAAAAAAAATAGGACAAAAAGTACTACGGTTAATTCATTATATAGAAAGCGTTGGGATGAATTAGATACTTCCCGCATAACAATAACTATCACGCCAGAAAAAAAATAGTCGAAAACGTGATTTCGATGTTGATATAAAAATGTCTACGAAATTAATTTTAGATCGATTATTGAAGCTTAAGACTTTATTTTCTAGAGGTTTTTAATATGATTTTACAACTTTATAAAATCTCAAAAACGTTGACATTACAGCATTTCGTAAAAAAATTGTCTTCCGAAACAGAAGACAAATTAACAGTATTCTTCTAAATTTTTCCAAAAATAACAGTTTTTAGTTCACAATGTGGCATAATGACTAATGTCAAAATTAAATGTATTTCTTACTAGAAAGAAGGTATATATGCAAGTCATTTTACCTGATGAACAAGTTCATCAAATTCAGCTCTTAATCGCTGACTTAATCAAACGAGAAATTGAAAATAGGTTGGATAACTGCATTCTTGGTAGTCCATTTTTGAACAAGCAACAAGCCTGCGACTATCTACGAATTTCCAACAATACACTTGATTCTTGGATAAAACAGGGTTTGCCTGTTATTCGAGTTGGAAAAACAGTTCGATTCGATAAATCTGAAATCAATCGCTGGCTACAAAATCAGTAGCATTTTCACCGTGGTTCAGCTATAATAGAGCCACGGTATTTTTCGCTCAATTCACAAGGAGAATACTATGTCCATTACTAAAACATCTAACGGAACTTATCGCTTGCGTATCTATATCCCAGAAAAAGTAAAGTCTTCTCTTGGAATTGATAAAAAAGTGATTGAAAAACGGTTCAAATTAAGGAGTGATGCAAAAAAATACGAACTCGAATTACAAAACAAGATTGATAAAATTTTAAGTGGTGGAACTGTCCCTGAATTAGATAGAACTGGTTCGATACTTTTCTCTGAATTTTTTAGAGAAATCTGGTGGGAATCCTACAAAGCAGGGCAAACTACTTCCACTACCAAGCCACCATCACAAGCAACTATTGACGGAACAGAGATTGCTTTTAGAAAGCATATCCTCCCTTTACTTGGAAACTACTCCATTGATTTTCTTAATCAAAATAAGCAAGTGGTCCTCAATCTGCTAACTCAAAAAGCGGAAGAATACGCAAACTTCAAAGTTATCAGAAGTTATGTCAACTCAATCTTCGATTGGGCTGAAGAGTTAGAATACATTGAAGCAAACCGAATTTCCAAAACGATTAAGCGTATCAAAGCGACCAAGAAAATCAAACTTGATGAAGCTAAAAAAGATGAGGATTTATACCTCTCGCAAGATGAACTTCAAGCATGGTTTACCGCCTTTGAAGAGGATTTAGAAGCTGGAAAAATCCAATTTAAGGACTATGTCCTATTCTACACTACCTTCTTTTTAGGAGACAGAAAATCTGAGAGCTACGCTTTACAATGGAAACATATTGATCTAAAGCAACAGTCCATCCAATTAGTTCAAGCCTTAGATAAATACAAGAATGTCAAATCAACCAAGGGAAACAAAAAGACAACTTTTGCCATTCCTGATGAACTGACTAGCTTACTACAAGCGTGGAAAAAGCAACAGAAATCAGAACTGGCTAAATTTGGAATTATCCAATCCTCCGAACAATATGTGTTTACCTATATCGACACAAAAGGCAATGTTAATAGTCCGCTACACTCTGATTATCTCAACAATAAAATGAAATCTGCCAGGAAACGCCATCCAAACCTCACACACGCTACACCGCATAAATTACGCCACACTGGGGCAACACTTGCCAAACAAGCAGGAATGAGCTTAGAAGCTATTTCAGAGGCTCTAACGCATAGTGATACCCTCACGACTAAGGTATATGTCAACACCTCCAATGTCGTTCCTATGGCTGTCGGGGAGGTCGCCTATAAAAACCTCAAATAGTAAATGGTGTGAATTTGGTGTGAAAAGTGGTGTGAATTTTGCTAAAAAACATCAAAAAACACCCCATGGTGTGAACCATGAAGTGTTGTAAATGCAGTATTGTAGCTGGTTCTTAACGTTTAGAGAACTGGCTAGCTTTACGAGCTTTCTTAAGACCTGGTTTTTTATTCCTTTTATCATACTTTGATAAATATCAACAATAACAGGCACCCATAAGATACTTTATTCGTTTCTTATCACTTATAACCTATTATTTCAGATTAAGGGTTATCAAAAGGTTATCAAAAATATGTTTTCGGAGCTTATGTAGTTGAGAAATACGAAATACTGTATCATAAAGAAATTGTCCAGGAACAAATATACAGTTTCTTTGTTCCTGGACAATTTCTTTTTCTATCCTGAAGATATTTAAATAGTTCTATATATTATTTCTTGTGAGTAATTTTCATCAAAAAATTTCATATATAATCCCCTATAATCATGGAGTTGTTATCCTAGTTGATTAAAAAAATCTCTGATTTCCTCATCTTTTATAAAATAATATATAATTTTCCCCTCTCTTCTAGTGTCCAAGATGTTTTGATTGGCTAGTTTACGAAGATGGTGGGAGGCAGATGCCATACTGAGATTTA
>NZ_AUIO01000023.1:9542-19558 GCF_000423745.1 Streptococcus plurextorum DSM 22810 | reverse complement strand
CCCGTGGCAGCGGAGTACATATCGGCACTTGCCAGGACAACTCCTGCTGTCAGACCTGCGGGAGGGCAGAAGATGGTGAGGATAACCACACCTGCTCCAAGTGCCAAGTCCCGCCACATTTCAGTATTTTCTCGATCGTCATCTAGAGAATGGTAGGAGAAGGCTCTGGTATGGTGCATGGCCATCAGGTACTCATCTTGACTGAGTTTGTGCTCTTTATAGGCATCACTCTTCTTAAACGCTTGGTAGCTTTTCTGAAGAGTCGCTTTGTAAGGACTCTCCACTTGATATAAGTCTGCGATGCCAATGGTATGAGGGGAGACTTCGTAGGTGGTTGAGTTTCCATACTCATCGACGAGGGTATCTGTGCGTTTAAAGCCTACGGTGTTTTTGGTTGTATAATTCCTAATAGAAAGGGCTTCTAACTTAGCTCCGACTTTATCCATGGCCTCGTAAAAAGGACGATCAATTTTCTCTGTTAGGTAGCTGGAAACATGATTAGAATAGGATTCTAGCTTCTCGAGTTTCCCTTGGAGGGTCTGAGCTGTTGTACGATCGTCATGGTAGCTATAAGGCACTACACCATCGGTGTCCTTTTGATTAATCACCTTTTTTGCTTTTTCAGAAATGCCAATCAGCTGATCAATATCCTTCTTGAAACCACCGTCAATGTAAGCATTACTATAGCCCATATAGCCCGTAGGAGAGTAGGTGCCACCGCTAGTCAAATTGGATAAGGCACCTTTCATCTGGGACCATTTAACAGAATTTAGTTCGACATTTTTTGTCATGCTGGTCCACCCCCTGACAAGATGGCGATATTTTGTACCAACTGACCATTTGGATCCAAACTATCATAGAAACTCTGTGCCAGCATCTTATCTTGTTCTAACCATTGTTCGACTAATTGATACACTTCGCTATTGGCACGAGCATACAAGTCACCAATTTCATTAACCTTGTTTAACATTTCAGTATAGTGTTTGAGCGTCTTAGAAGCCTCTCCACCTTCATAGTAGTTGGTGGTGGATAATGTTTGCAGTTTAGGAGCTAACACTGTATGAAAAGATACTTCCAGGCTTGTCATAAGACGCATGATTTCTTGCATCTCATCCACATTCATCATAATTTCTTTAGCCATTAGGTAAAATCCTCCTTTCTAAATGGAATCCCTAGCCAGCTAAAAAGCTGTTCAAGAAAGTAATACTGGCTATAGTGAAAGGCTTGTTTTTCCTGTACATGATAAACTAGTAGGTTATCACCACTTTCTACAACAAAGAGCTGCTTCATCAAGTCTTTGCTATGTCTGCTTGCTGTCATCTGCTTGACTGGAAAATATTGGATGACCATGGTCTTATCTGAGCTAAGCATTTTTTCCATCTCCTCAGTCAGTGGAAGTGCTTTTTTCAAGAAAGAGGTTTCTCCTATAGGAGCTTCCCGTAATAAAATCATGCTTTTTTCCTGAAGGAATGCTAACAAACTCAAGGGACTAAGTTTTAACACTTGGTAGCCCTCTATACCGTCCACGATCATAATAGAGGAAGTTGACAAGGACGAACGCATAATATAACTATTGTTGATAACTGTTAGTGACTCTCCCAGACAATATTCACGAAGAACTTCTGTTATGACGAATCCTGACTGAGTCAACTGACCATCCCCATCCAATAACCCTTTCGTTACTAGGGCTTCCTTGGCTGTTTCCCAGATCTTTTCAGAAGAAATAGTCAACTCTTCTCGAGATGGAAGTCCTAGTAGGATTTCCCCTTGAAATGCATCCAATAGAAAATACAATTCATAAATCGAAAAATAATCTGTTCTTTTCATCTTATAACCCCGTTATCGAACGCACTTCTGAAGAGTTATTATAGTCATCAATAGACTGTTTTAAACCTTTAACCGCTTTGGCATGATCTGCCATAATAGCGATTAAGTCTTTATGATATTGCGTCATTAATGCTAAATAGGCCTCAAAGGCATCCTTAGTCATCCCTTGCCACTTTGCAGAAGCCAGGTATTTCTTTAAATCAGAGGCTGTCTGATAGGATGTCTTAAGCTCTGAATGGATATCATTTGAGAGTTGAATAGCTTTTTCAAGGTCCGCATACTTTATCTTTAAATCAGCCATCGCTTATCTCCTCCTATTTTGTTTTTCAGCTTCGCTTCTTCGGCGACGTTCCTCGGCCTCTCTTGCGAGACGTTCTTGCTCCGCAAGTTGAGCGTAGTATAAATACCGCTGATAGGCAGCATCTACAGCTTGGGACAGCTTTCCAGAATCTAAGGACTGATGTCCAGATATTTCTTCCACTTTCCTTTTTACGCTGGCTTCACTCACAGCAAAAACATCCTCGGGAATAAAGGATTCACTCATAGTCGGACGACTTCCTGAGTAGTTGTCCACTTTTTCTTCTACTTTTTTTAATTTTAAATTAAAATTTGTTAAGCAGGTATTTAGTTCATTGTATAAAGCCTTGTATTGATCCCTCTTTTGTTCTGTCGGTGTCCCAAAATATACATTCAAAAACGACATCGTGATTTCCTCTCTATACTTCTAATAACTGAATAAAATCATAGCCTTCAGGGTGTAAGATATAACCCTGATTTGGTCTAAGTGATGGTTCGTTATTAATATAAGGGTAGCGTGTATGGTTTTGGTCGCTAATCCGCATGCCAAGGAAGACCTGCTCTACCATTTGATTTGCCAATTTGACGTAACTATCATAAGTATTTGAAATCAAATCTTGATAGGTTCCCATTAACAACAAAGTAACACCATGTTGACTTCCTTCATCTAAAAGTTGTCTAAAATCAGCCTCGCTAATACCAGCCGCCATAGCGGTTGCTGCGAGATCTGGAATCAAGACTAACCATTTTGGATAATCTGGGTTTGGTGTAGCCACACGTTTTTTAAAGTCCTCAATAATGGCGGTCATTACATTTTCTACTTCTAAAGAAGTGCTAAAGCGTTGGATTCCCTCAAAGAAGGTATTAGCGATGCGCTGGCTAGAGTCTAAGATGACGGTATTGTACTCACCTTGTAGTCTGTTCAAGTGGAAATCCAGGAGTTTGTAATATTGGTTGACAAAAGCAGGGCTGTCTGAAGCCATTAAGATTGGCTGACGCAGACTAAACGTTGCTGGGAGAACTGCTTCTCTTTCGAGTCCGATAATCAAATCCTTGCTTGTATCAAGTACAGTTTCAAGGACTTTTGGAGTGACTTTTTCTGGTAACATTGGAATACGAGATGGTAAAGCTCCTGTATAAGCTTGTCGCATAGCTTCAACTTCTTGTTTAACTTCGGAAATATAATCTGTATAGTGCTCGCTGCTATATGGAAGTGTCATCTGGAATTGAACAATTTCGTCAAGTTTTGTAATGGCACGCCCCTTGATTTCGTCAAGTGGAATATTAGAACGACCCACGACACCTGATAAATCACTATTATCAAATAGGAAAAGAGAGAGTTTTGTTTTGAAGTTAGACTGTAATTGTAGACGCATAGCATTTAGACGTGATAAGGTTACAACTAGATAAATACCAAGTGATGCCCCATCACGCGCAATGACGTTTAAGATATCATAGAAAGCATCCGCAAATGGAGCATCCATCACACTGTCAAAACCATCAATCTCAATGAAAATGGTTGGGAAGCTTTCATCTGAAAGCTGATTATACTGTGATAAATTCGTAGCTTTTGCTTTAGACAAGGCACGTTTCCGTCCTTTGACTTCTTTGTTCAAGAAGCGAAGAGACTTCATTATCTTTTCGGTTTCATCTAAGGCAAAGTAGTCAGCTACATGTGGGAAGTCAGATAAGGAAATCAAACCGCTTGTCCCGAAATCATAGAGGTAGAAATGTGCCTGTGCTGGTGTCTGTTTACGCATCACATCCATAGCAAAGTTTTGTAGGAAAGTCGACTTCCCAAAGCCTGGACTTGACACTAAGAGAATATGCCCACGATGTTCCATATCAAAGTATAGCGGTGACTGCTCTTGCCTTTCTGGAATGTCTTGATAACCAACTAAGATGGGCTGTAACTTTTCAGACTGTCCCCAATAATCTCTAAAGTCAACAGATTGTATATCTTTAGCATAGACTTTTTCTTCCAATGGAGGTAGCCACGGACTAGCTACTTTAGGGATGTGAAGCCCTTGGAAAAGATGGTGCGCCAATTCAACAATGGCATCCAATTCTGTAGGCACAGACTTAGTTTCTTTTTTCTTATCTAGACCACTCAAATCTTTATTGATGGCATTATATTGGCCGCTTGATGTGATTTCATAAACAGTCGTGTCGCGCTGAATATGATTACGACCATCTGGATCATAGTCTGCTCCAGACCAAGCACTTTGGAAAAGTTCATAAATTTCATTATTTCCAACTTGAAGATAGGCACGACCTGTCTGTGTAATTTCAGCAGCATCAGGTGTTTTGATAACCTCTCTAGAGTCGGCAACATCTTGTACTTTAAGAGCAATTTTGAATTTAGAGTTAGACCAAATTTGATCATTGACGACGCCACTTGGTTTTTGAGTCGCAAGGATTAGTTTCACACCAAGAGAACGTCCTATGCGAGCAGTTGAAACAAGCTCATCCATAAATTCTGGCTGATTGGCTTTTAATTCCGCAAATTCATCACTAATGATGAGAAGGTGTGGTAAAGGTTCACTCACTTTGCCTTCTTTATAGAGTTTGGTGTATTGATTGATGTGATTGACATCATTTTCAAGGAAGATTCTTTGCCGCTTCTTGAGTTCTGCTTTAATAGATACTAAAGCACGGTTAGCCTGATTACCATCTAGATTGGTTATGGTACCAACGACGTGTGGTAAATCTGCAAAGAGATTAGCCATACCCCCACCTTTGTAGTCGATTAATAGAAAAGCAACTTCATAAGGATGATAGTTAACTGCTAGCGATAAGATATAAGACTGAACGAGTTCTGATTTCCCTGAACCTGTGGTTCCTGCAATCAAGCCGTGAGGTCCATGAGCTTTTTCGTGAAGGTTTAGGTAAAGGATATCATCACGACCACGCACACCAAGAGGGACTGCCATGGTTTGATAGGTTTCATTTTCTTCCCAGCGATTCAAGAGATTCAACTCTTCAACGCGCGTGACGCCATACATTTCGAGGAAAGTAACACTATTTGGGATTGAATTTCTCAGCGTTTGAACATGATTAATACCAGCCATTTGGCGAGCAAAGTTTTCTTTTTCCTTTAGGGCGATTGGTGGGAGAGGAGCGAAAGCTTTATTAACATACACATCATCTTGTAAGAGGAGTGTTCCTTTCTTGTCACCTCTGTAATCGACTACTGTTTTCACGTGTTCTGGAAGGCTCTCAATAACTTCTTCCACAAAGATATAATGAATACCAAGGTGTGATAGGTCTTCATTGATATACTCCATGATATTATGATCTAGCATGAGACTCAAGTCTGTAATAAGAAGCACATAACGTGGTGCATATTGCTTTTCAGAACTCTTATCTTGATCACTATCCAATTTTCGTTCTTTAATAATCTGATATAGTGACGTTAAAAGCTGATCTCGTGTTCGTTGGCTATAAACAAAGCCACGACTGTTGAGCGCTTTAACCTTAGTATGTGGTAACCAACGACTCCAGTTCCAAAGCGGTAATTCTTCCTCTCTAAAAATCGGAATAAACTGCACGTCGTGGTAGCTTTGGAAAGTAGCAATCTGCATCATTAGTTGTTGTACTTGTTCGATGACGACTCGGCGAGTTCCAATATAGCCAATAGGACTACTTATACCATTCATAATCGGAAGTTGATTGATTACTCTGTAATAGGATAATAATTCTTGAACCTTTTGATGGGCGTCTGCATTATACTTGGTTAACTCAGAGTCTAAATATTCCACTTGGAAACTAGCAGGTACTTCCCCAAGACCGAGACGATAAAAAAGAAAATCAAAATGATAGGGCGTCTTTTCATAAATTCGACGGTCTATTCGCTCAGCCATCTGTAAAATCTGAGGTGTATCTGGATAATGATAAAGAAGAGCTTCTTCTTGTTCCTCACGATAGTTAGCTAGTTCTGCATACTTCGTGTCCAAATAGGACATATAGTCTTTTATTTTTTGAGCTTGTGTTTCCTTATGATTTTTCTTATCTGAAAAGTACGAATGAACGGATGTTCCTATAGTAATCAAGGACATTCCCATCATCATGATGACCATGCCACCACCACGGGAGAAGAGATAAGTTAGACCTGTAAAAATGATCATGGCTAAAGGTGTCAATAATAACTTCACCAAAGATTGTCTTTTTCCTTCGTCATCAGTTGGTGCTGATGCAATTGTAATCTTACCTTCTGGCTCCCTCAAGATAATCCTTGGCGAACGATGGAATTCTCTTGCTCGATCTTCTGGAACGGTTTCTGTGAAAGCCAATAACTTTGTGTCAATATCAAATAATGACTGAATGGCAATGACGTGTTTTTGAAGACTCAAGCTAAGACCATTCGCAAGCACAATCATATCATTGTCTTGAATAAGTTGATTTCCGTATGTTTCTTTCCCATTAAGAAAATAAGGTACTGAGCTAAAGAATGAAGGTTGATTTGTTTCAAAAGAAATGAACATGTCCTCAGAGTAGCCTTTGAGTTGTATATTGGCATCAGTATCTCCTGACAGATAGAGAATATTTTCTGGTAATAAATAGTAGTGAGTCTCCTCAAAAATTAACAAAGTGACATTGACTTGTTCTGATAAGTCTACGTGATGACAGCCCGTACCGTAAGTTTTGCCAAGTAGATGAATGCCATCATTTGTCACTGTGAGGATTTGGTCATCTTCTAGTGGCAGGACAATATCCGAGGCATTGGATGAACCAAGCTGATAGCCTGTATCTGAATATAGGGGATAAGCGTTTTTTTGGTAGATGAGATAGTTCATGTCGCATCCTCTCTAATTGCTAGTTGTTGTACTCGTAGTTGTCGTAGTTGTTTCTTGTTCCATTTCAGTTTGTTCAGGAACAAGATAAGTTTTTTTCAACTCTTCTAATTTACCTTTATAGTTGTTTAACTGTTCTGTTCGACTTTCTGCAGTTAAATCTGGATCACGTTGAACTTCGTCGATTTTCTTTGTCAAGCCATACATCATCAATTGAGGATCATCCAAGTAGCTGGCGATGTCCATAGCTTCATCAACTTTTGCTTGACCAATTAACACCCAGTAACGCAAGTAATCTTCATTTGATTGTGTTGATAATTTACTCAGTTCAGTTTTTTGCTCTTCGGTCAGAGGTTCTGTCATAATAACAGAATAAGCAACAATGTATTTATCGTCGATACTCAGTGATTTTGCATCACTATTTTTTACGGTACTCACTACTCTCGAATAATCTTGTTGGACAAAAGCTAATCGTAGTTCTGAAATTGTTTCCTGGCCAGGTATTGCAAATAGTAGAAAGTACAGCACTCCAAGTAATGAGATGAAAGCTGTTATAGAGCTTACAATGGTCGTTAGTTTTAAGCGAGAGACCACCTTGTTTCCAACACGAGAAAAATTTTCCTGATTAAGGCGCTTCTCTTCAATGTATTTATCACTTAGTAAAGCTTGAACGTCTGCCAAGTTCTCTGCCTTAGCAATGGACTCGCAAAAAAGATTCCCTTTATAGAAAGGT
Organism: Streptococcus plurextorum DSM 22810; assembly: GCF_000423745.1. Taxonomy (GTDB): domain Bacteria; phylum Bacillota; class Bacilli; order Lactobacillales; family Streptococcaceae; genus Streptococcus; species Streptococcus plurextorum. The sequence goes on along the minus strand of NZ_AUIO01000023.1, from coordinate 11,908 downwards.
AACTTCCCTTCCATAAGCCCCTCATAACTTGTCCTTTTATCCAACAAGGAGATAATCATCGCCTTTAAGGCGATTAAAAAATCGTCGTCTGTCACTGATTCATACGGAGGCACTTGCCCCTTTACTCCTCTGACTAACAAAAGAGGCTCCGCATTTCTATTGAAAATAATAGTATCAGGAGACAAATGATAACTGTATTTTGTATCTTTAAGCGTATCAAAAATAGCACTAACATTGAGTAAGTGGCGTAGCTTCTCTTCTGTGTATAGTGACTCAAGCACAGACCAATCATAGGAATCACTTGAGAGGATGCTTTCAAGGATAAGATTTTCTCCCTCTTCCTGAATCGTTTGTGCAACAAAATATGGGTGTTCAGCCGTCAGCAAAGCAAAAGCCACCTCGCGATTTCCCTTGATGTCCTCATGTAGCAATTGTCGTTTAAGATTTTCCATTGTTTGTCTCCTTTTTCTAAATATTTTCTAAGGCTAATAATGCACCATCTTTTAAATGAACTAATCGGCTAGTGCTTGTAATGATAGCACCTGTTTGTTTGTTTCGAGCGCTAGGGTTTTCAATGTCAAGACTTAATCCATAGGAGTCTGATACGATAATCAAAAGCTCTCTCAAAGTCATACTAGTCGGTACTCTAAGGTCCAATTCCTCCCCTAAATAAGGAGAACAATCCAGACTAATGTTAATGTAATCTTCCATACAAAGGTATTCCTCTCTTGCTATTTTGGTATCATTAATATTTTATCATAATTCTTAAGGAATAAAGGCTTCTTTTGGGAAAATAAAAGGGAAGAAAACCGTCATTTTCTTCCCTTTATTAATTCGTTTATTTCGGCTTTACTTATTCAACGAGAATGTTCTAGCTTCAAGGCTTACGCTTCCTGTGCTTGCTACTCCTTGGGCCTTGCTTTGGTCTCCAAAGCAATCTCCGACAAGGTTGTTGAAGTAGCTGGTCAAGCTTTTGACTTTCTCTAGTTGCTGTGTCAGGGTCGTGACAGCTTCTCCCTGCATTTGGCTCGAAATGGTCATGATGACATAGGTCAGTTCTCGTAGGATGCGGTCTGTGATGCTCTGAATGATTTTTTGGCTGGCCACGATTTCATCTAAATCAAATGCCTTGTAAACCCCTTCTTCGATAATCTTTTTCAGCTGTGGTTTGAGGTTTTGCATGTCATGTGAAGCTGTTCTTGTCACTTCAAGTGCTGAGATGACCTTATCGGCGAGGGGTGTGAGGGTGTTTTTGGCAGTATTAACGGTTGAATAGGTGGTTGAGGGGTAAAGCCTCCAGAGTTGTCCCCAGTAGCTTCTAGTGACTACTGGTTTTTTATCGACAAAACTGGTCTTATCAACGTAAATGCTTGTTGTAAAGGTTGTTTGGACTGACGAAATGGTTTGATTAAAACTGCTCAGTTCTGAAGACCATCTGTCCAGTGCGCTTTGAAGGCTGCTAAAGGCTTGGGTAAAGGTTTCAGCCACTTCTTTGCCGTAGCGCTTGCTGTTTTCTTCGACTTGATGATCAAAGGCTTGGAGCACGTCTTTAACATCATCAAAAATATGTGAGGCTTCCAAATAGGCCTTATAGCTAGGGGGAACGTTGGCGACCATCATTCCCTCTAGATTGCCACCATTTGAGAGCTGATCATGGAGCCAGTCGTCCATGGTTTGGAAATGATTGGCTAGGCTAAGGGTGAGCTGAGACACACTGCTCAGCGCTTTTTGGAGCTCTAGCAAGTTTTTCTGCTCGACGCTTAGCACTTCATCTAAAGCAAGGCTTATGCCGTCTTTCTTGCCTTCACGAAGGCCTTTTCCTTCAAAGATGGTCTCGCTTCTTTCTTTGAGGTGCTTGGCACTTTCTTCTAAGACCATGGATGATTTTAGGGCTGTTGGGGTTGGGTTGATAGGGACACCATTCTGAAAGCCACTGGTCTTTTCTTCTGTCGCATGTTGATAGAGGGTGCTACTATATTGTCCTAGTCTTCTGAGCTGGATGTTATAGTTTTCCAGAATGAGAGGGGCTCCTGTTGAGAAATAGGCAGGATCGGAGATGGTATCGACCACTTGCCCAGGCGTCATCAAGGTTTGGAAAATCTGCTTTTTTGCCAGTAATTGCCCCACTGAGTCATGAAGCTGGTAGAAGACTTCGGTCAACCGTGTCTCTTTGAAGCGCTGGACGATGCTTTCTTCTACCTTTTGCTTACGGGTTTCAAAGTCTTCTTTGATTTTGTTGTTTTTCTCTTGGCAGAGTTGACAGAGCTTGATAAGAGAAGCAATCTCGACCAGAGAAAGCATTTGAAGGTTGCTGGATAAGTTCCTCAAGCTATCAGGATCCAGCTTGATGTCCTTGGCTCCTATGG
>NZ_AUIO01000023.1:0-9532 GCF_000423745.1 Streptococcus plurextorum DSM 22810 | reverse complement strand
GCTTGCCATCGCCATTGATGTCCAAAGGTTTAATCGGGTTTAGATGAACAGGAAAACCATCTTTGTCAATCATATTATCATAGTCATCGTAGGTATAGCCTCCAAACATATGTTGGTCAACTAAGGCTTCTAATCCTGATTTGGAACTTTTTACGGTATTGATACGAAAGACTTGACCGACGGCGCTCTCTCCTGGATGGTAGCCGATGCCAACCATGTCTAGGGGGTCCACATAGTTGTAAATACGGTCATGAAGAAGCGCTTCATTGTCACGCTGTTCCTGACTCAATACCCTGTAGGTGTTGGGACCGTTATAGATATAGGCACCTGAAATTCTATAGAGGTGCTCTGTGTCGACCGAAGTTATTCCGTACTGCACATTCATGGAGCCTAGGGAGTGTCCGTAAAAGTCAAAATAGGCGTTTCGGTATTTTTCCATGCTTTGATTGGTAAAGTCCGCAGCTTTTCTCAACTGAACTGTCCCACGGGTGGGAATCAAATCTGGAACCATGACTCTTGCAGCCATCGGGATATCATTGACCACCCAATCAAGAAGGGTGTCTAAGGCCTTTTGTGGCGTGTCTCCTGATGCAGTCGAGCCTTCATAGAGCATGGTGACTTGACCGACTCTATCAAGTTGTGCCTGAGTCGGATGTTTGGGTAATTTGATATCTGTGATGACATAAGCCTTAAATCCCGACCCTGATTGCTCCACTTCAGCAACATAGCCGATGGTGGTTTTCCCTTCATCTATTGTAACAGGCTGACCGAATTTCAGTCGGCTATTATATTCTTCTTCAGCAATTTGCTGTCTTTGATAGTCTGTGTAATTCTTCATAAAATAGTCCTATTTTAATAAATTATCTAGTTCTTCTGAGTAAGTTACGCCCCCGGCTCTAAGTTCGTCAGACGAGTTGCGACGATTCAGGGATATAGTGACTTCTAGATTCGAATTCTCATTTATCAGCAAACTCACAAACATTCCTCCCATAGGATTTTTCTGCAAACTATCGTAATCTACCACATAGGATTTTATAGTCCCAACTTCTGTCAAAGATTCAGAGTCTAAATTTTTTAAAACCCTTTCAAATACTAATTTTGCCTCATCACTCTCGACAATTTTAATCATTTCTTCTTTTAATTGTGCCTGTCTATTCATCTGATATGTCACTCCTATTCCTATTATTCCCACAAATGCGATGGCTATGCCTAACAGCCATTTTTGCCATGATTTCATCGTTTGCCTCCTATTTCTTTAAGGTGCTTATATATCTATTTTACCATAGTTTGTCATAATACTCTTCATTCGTAGAAAATAAAAAAAGAATTCATTCCAAATTCTCTGGTTAGTTTCTATAAGGGAGGCAAGCGTGATGTCCTTTGTCCCTATGGCACTGATGCGACCTGAGGATAGGAAAAGGTTACGGGGTTCTGTATTGGCCCGGTTCAAGGTAATATCTGCCACGCCGTCCGCATCAATATCGACATGGGTCTGATAATTCTTTTTATCGACGACCAAGCCATATTTGTCCACTAAATTGCCGTATTGATCAAATTGCCAGGTGGAGAGGCCGTGATAGTCAAGGATATGAGTCGCCACACCAGCAAAGCCATAATGAGTGTAGGTATCAATCACTCGTGCGATGCCTAGTGGGTCTCCTCCAAAATTCCCAATCCAGTCTTCAGCATTTCTGTAGTTAATCAATATATTGGTGTTTGCTTTTGCCCAGGCAATTTCCTCCTTGGTAAGCATATTTGAGGGGTCGGGACCGTTAAAGGTGGTAGCGCTCCATTGCTTTTTGATGGCGACAAGTTGACCGAGATAGCCCCCTAAGGAATGCCCCGTCGTTCCGATGTTTGCTTGAGGATATTGCTTTTGAATCTTATCCGCAAAGGCTAAGGCGCTATCAACCTGACTTTGAGCCGTCACATTAACTGAAGCTATGCCTACGGGTATACTCGCAGTGTATATATTAAGTCCGAAAATGACGCTATTCACATCGGTCTGACGGTCTTTTCCATCTCCAAAATTCGTCCCCGCATAGGCGATAGTTATCTGTGTGGTATCTACTTTGCCATCTACCACTGGCGCCACAGCCATAGCCTGCATGCCGTTGGCGGTGTTGTCTTCTACAGCGAGGACTTGGAATTTATTTGCTACAGTATCACCAACTTGATAAGGTTTAGATGTTTTCTGAGAATCAACACTGTACACATCGTCGGCAATAGTATTATAATCTGCATCCGTTACCATCATCATTCCCCCTTATAAACTATTTCAATATGTGTTGTATCTGGACTATTAACAGATTTATCAAGTTTGATTAAACGATTTCCAGAATTACGAGAATAGAGCTCGTTCATATAAATATCACCTTTCAATCCTCTTAAAACGAACCTAACCTCTATTTTATCATTAACAGTAGCATCAAAATTATAAGTTCCTGTCATGATATTATAATCAATCTCTGTAAACTCAATTTTTTCAACACCTTCATAATTCTGAGCTAAATACTCCACCATTCTATCCTGCTCTTCTTTATACTTCACTTCTTTATTGCTCTCAGTCATTCCACATCCTCCTAATATTAAAATTGTGATTGTTACTAAAATACCAAAAAGTAAATTTCGCCTTTTCATTTATCAGACCTCCGTTCTATGTATGCTTAGTTGCTTCTAACTCTATTTTATCACACCTGAGGGGATTTGGGTTTTGAAATAAAATAAAAAAAGAATAATACTGTTCTCCCTCTTCTGGATGAGATTTAACATCATCTTTTCCTTGTCTACCCAGTAAGATTGATCTGCAAGATGGTTATTTTGCTGATCTGTAATTTTCATGTCGCTCATCCTTTCACATATGTGATTTTAATTTTTGAAATTTTTATTTCTTGGGACTCTTCTATATCTTCTTCTCTTTCTAAATTTTTAAATCTATTTATCGGATTAAGTCCTAAAATACCACTAGATTCATCAAATTCTTTCAGTTGACGCACAGAGAATGTTGTCTCATAAGCACTATTGTTATTTAATTTAAATGACAATAAATACATACCTGTCTTCTTATCTCGTTCAAAATTCGTAAACTCTACTGAATTCACCTCATATCCCCTTGCAATCCACCTTACCACATTATCCTGTTGCTCTTTCGTCAATGTTTCTTTCTGTGACGTCATTCCACATCCTCCTAATATTAAAATTGTGATTGCGACTACTAAACTAATAAAAATTCTTCGTTTTTTCATTTTATATCTCCTAATCACAGTTAACCACTGGCGCTACGGCTATTGCCTGAATGCCGTTTGTTGGGTTGTCTACAGCTTTTAAAACTTGAAATTGCCCAAGAGTAGGGTTTTTAGGTTCGAAATCATATCTGTTTCCTTCACTAGGGTGATATTCTACATCTTCTCTATTTCTTTCAACCCAATATGCTTGTTCAGCTAACCACTTAGTTTGAATATCAGTACTCATAATTAATTCTCCAAATACACCACTTTAATGTCCGATATATCAACGTCACTTTCTTCGGTAAGCCATTTCAATCTCTCCAGCTCTTGAAAGTTATTTCTAGGATTCAACCCAACTACTCCATGCAAATTACTAAACTCATCAAGACTATCTGCCGGAATTGTTGTTTCTAGAGACTCATCTCCATTAATACGAACGGATAGTAAATAAATGCGTGTACTTGTATTTTGTGATAATTGTAAAAATTCAACTTCCTGCACTTCATACCCCCTTGCAATCCATCTAACCACATTATCCTGTTGCTCTTTTGTCAATGTTTCTTTCTGTGACGTCATTCCACATCCTCCTAAAATAAAAATTGTCATTGTTACTAAAATACCAAAAAGTAAATTTCGCCTTTTCATTTATCAGACCTCCGTTCTATGTATGCTTAGTTGCTTCTAACTCTATTTTATCACACCTGAGGGGATTTGGGTTTTGAAATAAAATAAAAAAAGAATTCATTCCAAATTCTCTGGTTAGTTTCTATAAGGGAAGCAAGCGTGATGTCCTTTGTCCCTATGGCACTGATGCGACCTGAGGATAGGAAAAGGTTACGGGGTTCTGTATTGGCCCGGTTCAAGGTAATATCTGCCACGCCGTCCGCATCAATGTCGACATGGGTCTGATAATTCTTTTTATCGACGATCAAGCCATATTTGTCCACTAAATTGCCGTATTGATCAAATTGCCAGGTGGAGAGGCTGTGATAGTTCAGGATATGCGTCGTGCCACCTGCAATCCCATAGTGAGTGTAGGTTTCTATGTTTCTTGCTATGCCTAGTGGGTCTCCTCCAAAGTTTCCAATCCAGTCTTCAGCATTTCTGTAGTTAATCAGTATATTGGTGTTTGCTTTTGCCCAGGCAATTTCCTCCTTAGTAAGCATATTTGAGGGGTCGGGACCGTTAAAGGTGGTAGCGCTCCATTGCTTTTTGATGGCGACAAGTTGACCCAGATAGCCACCTAAGGAATGCCCAGTCGTTCCGATGTTTGCTTGAGGATACTGCTTTTGAATCTTATCCGCAAAGGCAAGCGCGCTATCAACCTGACTTTGAGCCGTTGTATTAACTGAGGTCATGCCTACGGGTATACTCGAAGTGTATATATTAAGTCCGAGAATGACGCTATTCACATCTGTCTGACGGTCTTTTCCATCTCCAAAATTCGTCCCCGCATAGGCGATGGTGATCTGTGTGGTATCTACTTTGCCATCTACCACTGGCGCTACAGCCATAGCCTGCATGCCGTTGGCGGTGTTGTCTTCTACAGCGAGGACTTTGAATTGACCTATCTCAGGGTTGTTTTTATCATAATAATATGTACCTTTACTAATAGTTTCATACTGACCATCATTTTTTTGACCATCTACACTATAGACTTGTGTAGCTAACCAATTAGATTGTTGTTCTGTCATCATAGGAACTATCCTTTCAAATAGATTATTGTAATATCACTAGTGTCTACCCTCTTACTACTATCGAATTCTATAGACTTTTTAATATCAGTAAATTCTTCAATAGGATCCAAAGCAATAATTCCTTCTGAACTGTCAAATTCCTCAGCATTCTTAAACTGAACTATATTCGTCGTCTTTTTATCATTCACCTTAAATACTAAACTATAATAACCTGTTGAATTATTCCTTTCTAAATTCACAAATTCTACCTTTTTAATTTTGTAATTTCTCGATATCCTTTTAACCACATTATCCTGTTGTTCTTTCGTCAATGTTTCTTTCTGCGAAGCCATTCCACATCCTCCTAATATAAAAATTGTAATTGTTACTAAAATACCAAAAAGTAAATTTCGCCTTTTCATTTATCAGACCTCCGTTCTGCCTATGCTTAGTTGCTTATATATCTATTTTACCATAGTTTGTCATAATACTCTTCATTCGTAGAAAATAAAAAAAGAATTCATTCCAAATTCTCTGGTTAGTTTCTATAAAGGAAGCAAGCGTGATGTCCTTTGCGTACTCAATTTTTCCATCAAAGCCTTGAACATTGGGATTGGTTCCTGTATAAACAACAATCACCTCACCTGTCGTCTTGTCTCGAAAGGCAACCCCGCTAGTCCCTGTGCTCTTGTCGTAAAAATCATCTAGGTAGGCTAGATTTTGTGGCAACGCAACTTCGCGTGTCGCTTCCTTAGTTCGTTTAATATCACCTGAAGCATCTTGGGTGAGAGTTGGAAACTCTATCTGAACTCGCTCATACTGATAAGCTAAGTTTGAAGCATCCAGCGTCGGAACGCCGCTACCTGTTTTACTTAAATTACTCATACCGAATCTTTCCCCCTAGTTATTGATACTGGATACTTGTTCACTAAAATAATATTCATCAATATTACTTTGTTTATAAATTGTAACAGTATAGTAATATCCTGCATTGCTCTCACTGCCACCTAATTTTACTGTATATTCTTTAGGACTAGTGATGTCTAAAAAGTCTATTATCTCTGAGCTAGTTAAATCATAGACTAGACGCATTGCACCATTTTGGAAACTTCGACCTGTATCTACTATATTAAGTCTTGACAGGGAAGACTCATTAATCGTTAAATGTTGAAAAAGAAAACCTTGTGTAGGCCACAACTCTTTAGCTTTGACCTCATCTGAGTAAGTAAATTGCTTATTTTGATAAGAAACTGATACGTTAGAAACCTCCTTATCATTTTCAATTTCTACGATATGACCACTAATCGTTTTTGTAGAACTGTCTCCATATAATACAAAATCAATTACCCCTTTCTTGGTGAATCTAGTTTGTGTAATCTCAAACCCATCTGGAAATTCTTCAAACAAGTCTTCCAGATTTTTTGTGGGATAGACACGGCTAAGTTCCGTCCCAAATTTGTTTTCCAGCCACTCACGACTATTACGTTCATCACATCCTGACAAAACCACCATCATCAATCCCCCTATCACTAATAATATTAATTTAGATACTTGTTTCATAAAGTGCTCCTTTCATCACTTAACCTATTTATATATCTATTTTACCATAGTTTGTCATAATACTCTTCATTCGTAGAAAATAAAAAAAGAATTCATTCCAAATTCTCTGGTTAGTTTCTATAAGGGAAGCAAGCTTGATGTCCTTTGCGTACTCAATTTTTCCATCAAAGCCTTGAACATTGGGATTGGTTCCTGTATAAGCAACAATCACCTCACCTGTCGTCTTGTCTCGAAAGGCCACTCCACTAGTCCCTGTGCTCTTGTCGTAAAAATCATCTAGGTAATCTAGCTCATCTGAGGGGAAGTTTTTCTCATCTTCAACTGTATCGATAATAGATTCCTTGTCAGTCAAATCAGGATAGTTGATTTTAACGCGTTCAAATTGATAGGCTAAATTTGCAGCATCCAGTGTTGGAACTCCGCTACCTTTCTCCGTGTTTTGTACCATATTACCTCTCCAATCTTTTAATTATTCGTACCTGAAATACGCTCACTAAATCGATAATTTGTACCTCTATTTTCAATCACAACAGAATAATAATATCCTGCATTGCTCTCACTGCCACCTAATTTTACTGTATATCCTTTAGGATTAGTGATGCCTAAAAAGTCTATTATCTCTGAACTAGTCAAATCGTAAATTATCCGCATATCACCATTTTGGAAACTTCGATCTTTATCTACTACACTAAGTCTTGACAAGTAAGACTCATTAATCGTTAAATGTTGAAAAAGAAAATCTTGTGCAGACCACAACTCTTTAGCTTTGACCTCATCTGAGTAAGTAAATTGCTTATTTTGATAAGAAACTGATACGTTGGAAACCTCCTTATCATTTTCAATTTCCACGATATGACCACTAATCGTTTTTGTAGAGCTGTCTCCATATAGCTCTATTCTTATCAGTCCATACTCGGTAAACCTGCTTTGCTTAATCTCAAACCCATCTGGAAATTCTTCAAACAAGTCTTCCAGATTTTTTGTGGGATAGACACGGCTAAGCTCCGTCCCAAATTTGTTCTCCAACCACTCACGACTATTACGTTCATCACATCCTGACAAAACCACCAGCATCAATCCTCCTATCACTAATAATATTAATTTAGATACTTGTTTCATAAAGTGCTCCTCTCATCACTTAACCTATTTATATATCCATTTTACCATAGTTTGTCATAATACTCTTCATTCGTAGAAAATAAAAAAAAAAAGAATTCATTCCAAATTCTCTGGTTAGTTTCTATAAGGGAAACAAGCGTGATGTCCTTTGCCCCTATGGCACTGATGCGACCTGAGGATAGGAAAAGGTTGCGGGGTTCTGTATTGGCCCGGTTCAAGGTAATATCTGCCACACCGTCCGCATCGATGTCGACACGGGTCTGATAATTCCTTTTATCGACGATCAAACCATATTTGTCCACTAAATTGCCGTATTGATCAAATTGCCAGGTGGAGAGACCGTGATAGTCAAGGATATGAGTCGCCACACCAGCAAAACCATAATGAGTGTAGGTATTAATCACTCGTGCGATGCCTAGTGGGTCTCCTCCAAAATTCCCAATCCAGTCTTCAGAATTTCTGTAGTTAATCAGGATATTGGTATTTGCTTTCGCCCAGGCAATTTCCTCCTTGGTAAGCATATTAGAGGGGTCGGGACCGTTAAATGTGGTAGCGCTCCATTGCTTTTTGATGGCGACAAGTTGACCCAGATAGCCACCCAAGGAATGCCCAGTCGTTCCGATGTCTGCTTGAGGATACTGCTTTTGAATCTTATCCGCAAAGGCTAAGGCGCTATCAACCTGACTTTGAGCCGTCGTATTAACTGAGGTCATGCCTACGGGTATACTCGAAGTGTATATATTAAGTCCGAGAATGACGCTATTCACATCTGTCTGACGGTCTTTTCCATCTCCAAAATTCGTCCCCGCATAGGCGATGGTGATCTGTGTGGTATCTACTTTGCCATCTACCACTGGTGCTACAGCCATAGCCTGCATGCCGTTGGCGGTGTTGTCTTCTACAGCGAGGACTTGGAATTGACCGAGGGAAGGATTTTTAGGATCAAATGGATAACGACCATCTTCGGTTGGATGATAGGTAACATCATCTTTCCCATTATCCACCCAATAAACCTGTTCTGCTAACCACTTGTTATGAATATCAGTAGTCATGACTAATCCTCCAAATATGATATACTTATATCAGAAATATTAATCTCTCTCTTCTTATCTATTCGTGTTTCTTTCAAGACTTTCTCAAAATCATCAATTGGTCCCAACAAAAGCTCTCCGTCTGCACTATCGAACTCTGAAAGGCTATTTGCTGGAATTGTAGTTTCCAGTGACTCTTTCCCATTTATACGAAATGAAAGTAAGTATGTACCTGTACTTGTACTTCTTGACAATTCTATGAATTCTACCTTATCAACCTCATACCCCCTCGCAATCCACCTTACCACATTATCCTGTTGCTCTTTTGTCAATGTTTCTTTCTGTGACGTCATTCCACATCCTCCTAAAATTAAAATTGTTATTGCGACTACTAAACTAATAAAAATTCTTCGTTTTTTCATATTATATCTCCTAATCACAGTTAACCACTGGTGCTACAGCCATAGCCTGCATGCCGTTGGTGGTGTTGTCTTCTACAGCGAGGACTTGGAATTTTTCCCTAAAATTTTATCTCCTTTTTCAATTGGAAAAGCCTCTTTGCCACTATCTACCGCATAAACCTTGTCAGCAATCCTATTATAATCTTTATGTGTTATCATTCTCTATTCCTCAAAATAAACTTTCTGTATTTTTGAAGTATTTATATCTTCCTCTCTATTTTTCAGATGTAACTCTTTTCCTTTACTTCTAGAAATATGTTCAGTTACATCTATTTCTCCCCCGAATCCATTAAGGCTAAAGGTTATATAATAAATGTCATTAACAATCGCATCACTACTCCATGTACCTGTAGTATTATTCTTTTCAAAATTTATAAACTCAATTTTTTCAACACCTTCATAATTCTGAGCTAAATACTCCACCATTCTATCCTGCTCTTCTTTGTACTTCACTTCTT
>NZ_AUIO01000022.1 GCF_000423745.1 Streptococcus plurextorum DSM 22810 | reverse complement strand
ACTGATTCTGAAATGGATTCAGAAACTGACTCGCTGACCGACTCTGAGATAGATTCAGATACTGATTCGCTAATCGACTCTGAGATAGATTCAGATACAGATTCGCTGATTGATTCAGAAATGGATTCTGACACTGACTCGCTGACTGATTCGGAAATCGATTCTGAAACTGATTCGCTCACTGACTCGGAAATAGATTCTGAAACGGATTCACTAATTGACTCCGAAATGGATTCTGACACTGACTCGCTGATTGATTCTGAGATTGACTCAGAAACAGATTCGCTGATTGATTCTGAAATTGACTCGGAGACGGACTCACTTACCGATTCTGAAACGGACTCAGAGACGGATTCACTTACTGATTCTGAGATAGATTCAGAGACCGATTCACTAACCGACTCGGAAATGGATTCAGAAACTGACTCACTCACTGATTCTGAAATTGATTCAGATACCGATTCACTTACTGATTCTGAGATAGATTCAGAAACTGACTCACTCACTGATTCTGAAATTGATTCAGATACCGATTCACTTACTGATTCTGAGATAGATTCAGATACAGATTCGCTGATTGATTCTGAAATGGATTCCGACACTGACTCGCTTACCGATTCGGAAATAGATTCTGAAACGGATTCACTAATTGACTCCGAAATGGATTCTGACACTGACTCACTCACCGATTCGGAGATTGATTCCGATACAGATTCGCTAACTGACTCAGAAATAGATTCTGAGACGGACTCGATAATTGATTCTGAGATAGATTCTGATACAGACTCGCTTACCGATTCTGAAATGGACTCAGATACTGACTCGCTAACTGACTCGGAGATGGATTCAGATACGGATTCGATAATTGACTCTGAGATAGATTCTGATACAGACTCACTGACTGATTCTGAAATGGACTCAGATACTGACTCGCTAATCGACTCGGAGATGGATTCAGATACGGACTCGATAATTGACTCTGAAATTGACTCAGAGACGGATTCACTGACGGATTCAGAAATGGACTCAGAGACGGACTCGCTGACTGATTCTGAAATAGATTCAGAGACTGACTCGCTGACTGATTCAGAGATAGATTCACTAATCGACTCTGAAATGGATTCGGAGACAGATTCGTTGACGGATTCAGAAACCGAGTCACTAATCGATTCTGATTTCAATAAGGAGTTCGATAATGATTCTGACGAAGACGCTGATAAAGAAGACGAGGTACTCGTTGACTGGCTCTGAGAAGTCGAAATTGAAGACGAGGTACTTGCCGACTGGCTTTGGGAAGTCGAGATGGAAGCTGAGGCGCTAGCTGACTGGCTTTGTGACGTTGAAATTGACTGACTAAGACTTTCTGTCATCGACTGATTCGGAGTATAGGTCAGTACCACTTCCACATCTTTGTAGTTTCCTTGTGCTGTCTGAACACGAACTGTTACGGTTTGCGTACCTACTGCCATTTCGTGCGGTGTCAAGACTGTATAAGTTAGTCCAGCGCCACTAACATCGGCCATACCAGCATTTAGTTTTGACCGAACAAGGCTTGTGATTTCAGCATCTGTAATTTTCACACCATATTGTCTAGAAAGACTGCCACCTTGGACGTCCATGATGTATTGGACAAAAGTATCTGACACTCCCGTTACGTTAGCCGAGTTAGTGGCTGCTATACGATTAGTATATCGTCCTAATGTTGCACCTGAATTGGCAGTTCCGCTAACAATACCAGATATAGACACCACTAAGCCTTGGCCATTCTCATAGGTGTCAGAACTATCTCGAACAATTTTTGCCGAACTAATAGCACTTTCTGAATCTGATATGGTTGTCACTCGGACTGGCGCAGTCATCTCTACACCACGGAAGACATAGATATTCTGAGTCCCCGTAAACACCGGTGCCGTACCATCTGATACAGTCGCTGTCGAAACTGCCGAAGAGTTGTCCACAGTCTTATCTGAAGCATCGGTCACTTTAGCTGTAACGCTGGTCGTCGTTTTAAGTACCGTACCCGCAGGGACATTAACTGACCAAGCACCATTGCTACCTACTGTAGCAGTTGCTGTCGTTGTCACACCATCAGTCGTAAAGGTCACTGTCACCAGTGAACCAGCCTCCCCTGTTCCCGAAACACTGGTACTTACGTTTGTGATATTATCTGTAATCACAGGAGCGTTTGGGGTGACATTGTCAATCAGTAAACTTTCAGTAAAGTCCAGACGATTTACTTCTCCTGGCAGACTACTTGACGGAGTAACGTAGTTAGTCGCATTTGTCTGATTCGTATCTGTTGCCGCACGAACATATAAGTAATCCATTCCGTCACCATTTGTTTGCATGGTGATAGTAACAGTTAAAGTAGCTGAGCTAATCGGACGTTGGAAAACGTAACGAACTCCTCTGGCTGTATTAGCATTGTTGGTCGCCGCAGTCATATCGAGACTGGTTGTTGATAATGGGTTAACAGTGGTCGGTGTTGTGGACGTTGAGGTTCTACTAACTGCGGACATGCCCGTAATTGTACTAGTTGGATCAAAACCTAACGACAATGCAAGGTATCTGTTGGCAGTTCGGGTACTACTATAGGGTGGTCCCAAGGTAATCGTATAGGTCATCACATTGGTGGACGCATTGTAGCTATAGGAGATTCCATCAACCGTTGCATTGGTATTGTTCCAAGCCGCTGGGTTCCGACGGATATCAACTGTTCCTGAACTGCTTACCTCCGTACCATTCGCCCCTGTGGTCGTCGCCCGAAAACCAGTCCCTTCTGTCCCAGTCACACCAACCAATTGCGTGTAACGACCAGATAGGTTAATCGCCGCCTGACCAGCAGATAGTGCTAGATTATCGACTTCTTCTTGAGTACGATTGGCATTAGCTAATAAATTCTGAACTGTTACTAATGACGATTCTGCAACTAGTTTTGCTGTTTGATACTTTTGATATTTAGTCGTTGACGTATTAATCTGGTCAGGGATAGGTTTCCCTAAAGCATCTAGTAGGGATTGGTGACTCGCTAGAAGCTTGCTATCATCAACAACATCTACCTCTGTCGAAGCAGTTATCGATTCACTCGTCGCTGTCACTACGGATTGACTTGTTATAAAGAGCTCAGAAAGGCTAATGCTCTGGGATTCAATCATCGAAAGGGACTCAGATTGACTGAAGCTCTCTGACTCAGAGAGGGAAGCTGATTCCAAAAAAGACACCGATTCAGATTCCGACAATGACAGACTCTCAGACAATGACGTTGAATTAGATTGACTCTGAGTTTCAGTTGTCATTAAAATATCATTTTGATCCGCCAAGGTACTAGTCGCCGTTTCCGAAGACAGAACCAAACTTTCTGCCAAGGCAATATCATTTGTTAGAGTTGCTCCACCAATAATGGCTCCAAGAGTGGCAGCACCTCTAATGAAATGAGAAGCTCTCATCTGCGATTCTGGAATGGCTTTCGAAATACCCTGATCAGAGCTAGATCCTCCCAACCGTATCCAGCCGATTTGTGAAATCAAGGTTTTCACCCAATGCTTTCCAGATTTATGCATCTTCACGCGTGTTCGTTGAAAGCTCTTCTCCATATTATTTCGTTGTGATTTTTTCATGATATACTATCTCTCTCCAATACTGACAATCCTAATTATTCTATCACTTTAAACCTAATTATGTCAATGAATTAAGTCTGCTGATTCCTTCCATTTCACGCCATATTTCACCATGACGACACCGTAAATGTTACCACATAAAATCACAACGATTCATTCAACCAAAAACTTCAAAAAATTCGGTAGCTCTTACGAGAACTACCGAATTTTATATATTATTTAGCGTAATCAACTGCTCGTAATTCACGAATAACAGTGACTTTGATATTTCCTGGATAGTTAAGATTGTCCTCTATCTTCTGACGAACCTTATGAGCCATAATCGTGACTTGATCATCTTTAACCTGTTTAGGTTGCACCATGATACGAATCTCACGACCTGCTTGAAGGGCGTACGCTTGTTGCACACCGTCAAAGCTTGTTGCAATTTCTTCCAAATCACGTAAACGCTTGATATAGTTCTCCATAGACTCATTGCGAGCACCAGGTCGAGCCGAACTTAGGGCATCTGCTGCCGCAACAATAACTGCAATAACAGATTCTGGCTCCACATCTCCATGGTGACTGGCAATCGTATTGATAACCACTGGATGCTCCTTGTATTTACGAGCAAATTCCGTACCGATTTCGACGTGACTACCATCCACCTCACGGTCGATTGCTTTCCCTATATCATGCAAGAAACCTGCACGACGAGCAAGAGCCACATTCTCACCCAACTCTCCAGCAAGAATACCCGCCAATTTACCAACTTCAATAGAATGGCGTAGGACATTTTGCCCATAAGATGTACGGAACTGTAGACGCCCCATAATTTTAATCAAATCCGGGTGTAGGTTCGGCGCACCAATTTCATAAGCTGCCGCTTCCCCGTACTCACGAATACGGTTATCAAGATCATTTCGATTTTTCTCGACCAATTCCTCAATACGAGCTGGATGAATACGTCCATCCGCAATCAAGGCTTCCAAGGTTAAACGTGCAATCTCACGACGTATCGGATCAAATCCTGATAAGGTAACAACCTCAGGTGTATCATCAATAATGACATCAACTCCGGTTAAACTCTCAAGGGTACGAATATTGCGTCCTTCACGTCCGATGATTCGTCCCTTCATGCCATCATCTGGCAAATGAACTGTCGTCACCGTCTGTTCCGTCACGTATTCACCAGCAATGCGCTGCATGGCTTGAGCCAATAATTCCTTAGCAGTCTTGGTCGATCTGTCTTTGACCTCTTGTTCTGCCGCTTTGATGCGGCTGGCAATGTCGTGAGCTAGGTTGTTCTCGGTTTCAGTCAAAATGACCTCTCGTGCCTCAGCAATTGTCATGTTGCCGACACGCTCCAACTCAGCGTACTTCTTAGCTTCCAATGCTGCTAATTGTTCCTCACGCTCATCGATATTTCTAGATTTATCTGTTAAACTCTGCTCTTTAGATTCGAGCTGCTTCTCTTTGCTGACCAAATTTTCATCTTTGCGATCAAGTGATGTGGCACGTTCTGTCAAACGTGTCTCCATTTGTTTCAACTCTTGACGCTCAGACTTAAACTCTTGCTCAATTTCTTGACGATATTTTCTAGCTTCTTCTTTTGCTTCTAGCAAAAGCTCTTTTTTGTGAGCCTTGCTCTCGAGTTCTGCTGCTTTTCGAATATGCTCAGCTTCTGCCTCAGCTTGCCCTCGCATATTAACAGCATCTTGCTCTGCGTTAAGAAGAGTCAGTTCTGCAGTTTCCTTGGCACTTTTCATCTTTGCCGAGATCACTCCATAACCAATAATGGCACCGACGAGGATGGAAACAATTGCTAACGTTACTTGTAACATTTGTTCACCTCATTTTCTTAGTTTTTCTTGTAAAACCATCTTTTAGTTTATCATAAAATGACTTCTTTCTCAATCTAAAAATTAATTTTATGGTATGATAGTAAAAAATACTAAGGAGATTCTTATGACTAAAGAAATTATCGTTGAAAGTTTTGAGCTTGATCACACCATTGTCAAGGCCCCATACGTCCGTCTGATTTCCGAAGAAAATGGCCCTGCAGGTGATGTGATTACAAATTTTGATATTCGTTTGGTGCAGCCCAACACGAATTCCATTGAAACTGCTGGCCTACACACTATTGAGCATTTGCTTGCAAAACTGATTCGTCAACGCATCGATGGGATGATTGACTGCTCCCCATTTGGCTGCCGCACAGGTTTTCACCTCATCATGTGGGGCAAGGTTGACAGCACAACAATTGCCAAAGTCCTTAAATCTAGCCTAGAAGAAATCGCTAATGTGACAAAATGGGAAGATGTCCCTGGAACAAGCATTGAATCGTGCGGCAACTACAAAGATCACAGCCTTTTTGCTGCCAAAGAATGGGCAAAATTGATCTTATCTCAAGGCATTTCAGACGATGCTTTCATCAGAAATATCGTCTAAAATTAAATTTTTAGTAAGCATTTCTAACTGACCTCCACTTTTGACAAAAAGCGGAGGTTTTTCCTTCTTTCAATTCTATTTCTTGTCTTTTTATTAAAAATATATTACAATCTTCAAATAGTACCTTTAATTTTTGGAGAACTTAAATGAATTATGGTGGCATTTATAAAAAACTCAGGCAAGCAAGAGCCATAACCATGGATGACTTGGCAGGAGGAATTATTTCAAAATCTCAGATTTCACGATTTGAAAGCAATGACAGTGAGATTTCCTTTACCAAACTGCTCTATTTGGTGAATAGTCTTAACATGACCATTGATGAGTTTTTCACACATTGCAACGGTTTCCAACAACCAGATTTGATCGCACAAATTAAAGAATTTCAAGCTTCTTACCAAAAACAAGACAAACAAGCATTGCTTGAACATTACCAAAGGATTTCGCAAACGCTCCATTCTAATTCTCCGGTCGAAAACCGCCAAACTGAGCAAGTGCGTTTATTGCTAAAATCCTATCTATCAAAGATAGATCAGAGTTTTTTTCCGACCGACGAAGAGATTTTATCCGTCAACAAATACCTTCAAAGTGTGACAAATTGGGGGTATTATGAGTGTTATCTGTTAAATAGTTTCAACCATTTCATTCCTTATCAGGACCTTTTGACATTGACGCAGAACATTCTGGAACAAAATCAATTCTATAAACATCTACCTGAAAATCAGCACTTGATTTCTAAAATTATCCTCAATACCATGATGATAGCTATCCAAGAAGATGATGTTGATACTGCAAAAGTCATGAGTCAACACCTCAGGACACTTGTCCGACCAGAAGACTACCTGATTAAAAACGCCCACCTCTACAATCAAGGATGGTTGGATTACCGAACAAAGCAGATGGTATTGGGCTTGAATAAAATGCAACAAGCTTTGTTCATTTTTAAAGTTTTAGATGAAGACGGTTATTTTAAACACTTTTCACAACATTTCAAAGAAATAACACAGTCTGATCCAGTACTCTAAAAACCCGCACAGTTGTGCGGGTTTCTTTATCCTTAATAGTCTAACGCATCAGCATTGCCCCGTGCATTTCCGACAAAATAACCTGTCTTACAGTTAATAGAAAAGAGATAAGTGCCATCTGGTTTAAACATGTTGTAATAACCATTACCATTGATAATATTGACTTTTTCAAGAATATAATCATTCCCTGAAATATAGCCCCGCTCTTGAGAGGTCGCAACAATCTTCTCTAGAACCCCTGCATTAAAGGTCCAAGACGGGTTATTACCATCTGCAATGACCGTAAAATCATACGGTACACGACTCTTATCACGTTGCAGACTATTTGAGTCATAGTTCTGAATACCATAAAGTGCAGATGAAGAAGCTACTGTCGCTGTACTTTCTGAGGTAGCGCTTTGTTGCGTCACTGTTTTTGTGCTGGTATCTACTGACGTTCCATTAGTAGCAGTTGCTCCTGATGAAGCTGTCGTTCCACTAGCACTACCAAATCCCGTACGGGCTTCTGCAACAACAGCTTGAAGTAGGGTATCCAAACTAGCATTTCCAGTGTTTAAATCCGTAGCCGACAAATCATCAAGACTAGCTCCCGCCTTTAAATTAGCTGCTATTTTTTCACCATCAACAATCACAGGAGACTCAAATTTATCATTCACTGCTTGAATGGCAGTAATTGATTTACTTAAGCGATCGTACTTCGCTTTAGCGTCTTCGTAATAATCGGTACCCTCTAAGGCTTTAAGAGCTTCTTCCAAACTAGAAAGCTTATCAAATTCACTATTTTTTAATTTCGTTTGATTTTCATCAACAAAGAAAGTGGCATAAAGCTCGTTAAAGCTTGCTAACTTTGCTTCGGTCTCAGCTGTTGCTGTTTTAGTCGTTTCTGTCGTTTGAGTGGTTTCGGAACTTGTGGTGGAACTTTTTGAATTATTCAGAAGCGTCCAACCTAAAGCTGTTCCTCCCAGAAGAAGCGCCGCAGCTAAACTGATCCAAAGAGCCTTCTTTTTGTAAAAGGGCTGCACGTCATCCTCTAAGCCTAAACCGATGGTTACTTCCTGATCCTCTAAATCCATCTTTTCTTCTAAAGGAGTGATGTCAACCGTATCAAAAGCAGGTGCGACAGCCTGTTCATCAGCCTCACCGTCCTGTTTTGTCACCCTTTGTCGCTGATCTGCAATATAATTCTCAATGTCTGATGTCTGTAATTCAGACAAGTCCTTCGTATTTTCAAACTTCTGTGAATCAACTTCTTCACGATTTTGCTTAATGTACTTATCAAGGACACTATCCTTTTCAGTAATTCCAGCTTTAAGCTCTGCTTCTTTTCTCACAGCCTCTTCGATGGTTAAATCTTTTGCACGATCAAATTCGAGCGTTTTATTTAAATCTTCAGGTGTCAATTTATCTGTCATAATATCCCTTTCTATCTTTTCAAACTAATCTTTATTGACCAGACGACGGTTAACCCGCTCTCCATAATAGTGATAGAGATCAACCTTTAATGTCCCATTATACAATTTACGCTTTTTATCAGCTAAACTTCCAAACGTCGTCTCAAATCCTTCATCACTGGTCAGGATAAATTTGCTCCATGTTTTCAGAGGAGCGAAGACCTGACCCATTTCACGATAAAGAACACTTATAGCATCATCGTCCAAAAGTCGCTCCCCATAAGGAGGGTTAGATACAATAACACCATTAATTTTATCGGTTCTAAGATCTTGAAGTCGCATCTGTTTAAAGGTAATAACATCTGCAAGACCCGCTTCTTCCGCATTTTTCTTAGCGATTTCAATCATTCGAGCATCAATATCGCATCCCATGATATCCAACTCCACATGGTAATTGGCCTTCTCTTCAGCATCGTCGCGCACGCTTTGAACCAAATCCTTATCAACCCATGGCCATGCTTCAAAAGCAAAGTTCCGATTAAAACCTGGAGCAATATTAAGCCCAATCATAGCTGCCTCTATACAGAAGGTACCTGACCCACAAGTGGGATCAATCAGAGGCTTATCTGGAAACCAATTGGTCAGTTTTAGGATGGCTGCAGCCATGTTTTCCTTAATAGGAGCTCCGCCTTTTTCCGTCCGATAACCACGTTTGAAAAGACTTGAGCCTGTCGTATCAATTAAAATCGTTGCCACATCTTTGAGAATAGATACCTCAATCTTAAATTCAGGCCCATTTTCTAAAAGAGGTACTCCTTCTGGCCTGTGAAAATGTTTTTGAAGCTTCTTAACAACAGCTTTTTTAGTGATTGCTTGAACAGAGGGCTCATTGTGAAGTTTGGATTTAACACACTTTGCCTTTGAAATAGGAAAAGCGGCACCAAGCGGAATAAGTGCTCCCCAGTCTAGGGCAAAAACACCCTGAAACAGTTCTTCGAAAGTCTTTGCTGGAAATGTTCCAACCACAATTTTTATCCGATCTGCTGCTCGTAGCCAAAGATTCGTCGTAGCGATGGTTTTGACATCACCAGTAAAACGCACCTTCCCATTTTCAACTTGACAGGCGATGCCCAAGTCTCTAATTTCTTTTCCCACTACCGCCTCAAGACCGGCCGCTGCCGTAGCAATCAATTCAAATTCTTTGTTCATATCAGTTCCTATTTTTGTATGGTCACTTCTTCATTATAGCATATTTGAAGCTGACCAAGATATTACATTCCTTTTACGATTTGTGTAAAATAAAAGCTAGCAAGTTGCTAGCTACCTATATGCAATTTTCTATAAGCCATGTTCTGTTCCAGAGACGACTAGGTACCGTCTCCTTCGATAATCATCTGTCTACTGTTACCAGTCAAGATAGTCTATTCATTTCTAGCTATCTCGTGCCCCTACCAAAGTTTGGGTTGCTAGCTTGAGGGGTTTACCGCGTTCCACTTTCCAAGTTTCCTTGAAAACTACGTCACTGTGGCACTTTCAGAGGTAGTCAAGCATATCAAAGACTTAGCCCTTTTCCTCGCCGTAACGTCAATAAAGACGTCCCTAGGCTTATTGTTTCGCCTAGCACAAACACTACGGACATCTCAGTCCGTGCTAGCATGGACTTTCCTCATGAAAAAACCTGTTTTTCATGCGATTATCCGAAAATCACACGTCACCAATCTCTTACTCAGAAATTTGTTTTCCAAAAACTTCACGCTCCAAACGACTAATGCGCTTGAGAATATCAAAATTACTTACTGTTGTCGATAAACGAGTGAGGTCATTAGGATTAGAAAACTCCGTTAGCGTTTGGCTTGGAACAATTCTTTCCTGATTTGGAAGCGTTTGTCCTGTCGGTTTTGGTGGCTGTGCCGCTAGCTTTTCTCGAAGCTCTTCATTTTCTTTACGGAGCGCTTGAACCTGAGCAGCAAAAGTTTCATAATCTTTGATCACTTCATCTAAAAATTCGTCAACTTCATCCTTATCATAGCCACGCAATACTTGTTTGAACTCCCGCTCACAAATTTCTTTGGGGCTTAAAATAATTTTTGCCATGCTCTACTCCCATACTTTCAATTAAAATTTTATAAAAATTTTCCATACTATATTACCTAAAATAGAGAAAAAATGCAAGTCTTACACCCTAATCACCGAAATCTTCTATAAACTCGTTCAAACGGTCAAATGTCATGGTTTTTAAAGCATAATGATCCCTTTCAAGCATCATTTCGTAGAGAAACTTTAAAGAGGTCTCATTTTCAGTATCGTAAAACACATAAGCACCTTGAGTGTTGTCTAATAAAAATTGGTTGTATTGTCTAAACTGACCCGGATTCGTATAGGCCTCAAAGGCGTATTTGACATAATCTAGCTTTTTAAAGTGATCTAGCTTTATCTGGTTGCTGTCATTCCAATTAGCGCCGTGTGTTTCAAAGGGAAAAATCGTTGCTAAAGAGAAACCATATTCTTCCTTCAGCACCTTTGCGACTTCTAAAACCCAGTACTCAAAGCCTAAATTCCCTGTAAAAATGAGCCAATCAACCCCCTCTTCAGCTAGGTTTTTCAAGTCGCGTTCAATGACCTGCTTAATGATTTTCAAACGCTCATCCTTATCATTAAAAATACCAAGATCCATATTTTTATAGCCTGTCACCAGAAAAGCTGTCATTTTTTGCCATCCTTTTTTGAAATATGATATAATTAGACTGATATCTTTTAGAAAACGAAGGTTTTTATGGTCTCTTACCCCAATGGTATTAGGAGAGGGCACCCTTCTCCACAAGCCTCTAAGCAAACAGATAAGCCTATCGATTTTGCTAATCGTGGGATGACTTTTGAAGGAGCAATCAATGCCACTAATGACTACTATTTGGCTAGGCAAATTGCTGTCATTCATAAAAAGCCAACACCTGTTCAAATCGTCAAGGTAGATTATCCCAAAAGAAGTCGTGCTAAGATTGTAGAAGCTTATTTTAGACAAGCCTCTACAACCGACTATTCCGGCGTCTACAATGGTCACTACATTGACTTTGAAGCTAAAGAGACACGGCAAAAAACGGCCATGCCCATGAAAAACTTTCATTCTCATCAGATAGAACATATGGCGAGCGTCCTAAAACAAAAGGGAATCGCCTTTGTCCTTCTCTATTTTTCAAGTCTAGATTTGACTTACCTCCTCCCAGCTCAAGCTTTGATTGACTTCTATCAAATTGATAAGGGCAGTAAGTCGATGCCACTTGATTATATCAAAAAAAATGGCTTTGCCATAACTAGAGGAGTCTATCCTCAAGTTCCTTATCTCGACATTGTAGATAAATATATTTTAGGCGGTGATTACCATCAAACTCTTGACTAAAACTTCAAATAAACGAAGACGAAAGCAACCCAAAGGTCCTCTAACTTGGAAAAGGATTCTGACTCAGATCACCATGGTGGTTCTTAGTGTTACGATTCTGATGACCCTTGTTGTGGGAGGTCTCTTTACTTACTATGCAAGCCAGGCGCCGGAACTATCCTTGGACAAGCTTCAAGCAACCAGTTCTAGCCTGATTTACGACAAAGATAATAACCTTATCGCGGATTTAGGGACAGAAAAAAGAGAACTGGTTAGCGCAGACAGCATCCCTATCGGGCTAGTAAATGCTGTGGTAGCTATCGAAGACCATCGGTTTTTCCAGCATCGTGGAATCGATATTTACCGTATCTTGGGGTCTGTTTGGAACAACTTGACTAGCAACACCCTTCATGGAGGCTCAACCCTTGATCAACAGCTAATCAAATTAGCCTATTTCTCAACAGCAAAATCTGACCAAACCATCAAACGTAAGGTTCAGGAGATTTGGTTGGCCCTTCAACTCGAACGCGAGTACTCTAAAGAAGAAATTTTAACCTTCTATATCAATAAGGTGTTTATGGGGAATGGTAATTACGGGATGCGGACAGCTGCTAAATCTTACTTCGGTAAAGATTTAACCGAATTATCAATAGCCCAACTGGCGCTTCTAGCAGGCATCCCACAAGCGCCTAGTCATTATGACCCCTACACACAACCTGACGCAGCGACAGCCCGTCGCAATACGGTCCTCTCTCAGATGTATAAATTTGAATACATTTCAAAAGAGGAATACGACGCTGCTGTTGCAACACCTATAACCGACGGTCTCCAAGCCTTAAATGCTAGAAGCAGCTATCCTAAATACATGGATAATTACTTAACAGAGGTTATTGCCGATGTGAAGAGCGAGACAGGCCTCGATGTCTTTACAGCAGGTCTAAAGATTTATACCAACGTTGATAGTGAGGCTCAACAGTACCTCTATGACCTTTATCATGGTGATACGATTGCCTATCCAGACGATGAATTTCAAGTAGCCTCTACGGTTATTGATGTCTCAAACGGTCATGTCATTGCTCAGTTGGGCGTTCGTAATCAGTCAGATGATGTCTCCTTTGGTACCAATCAGGCAGTCTTAACCGATCGTGACTGGGGATCTACAATGAAACCTATCACAGATTATGCTCCAGCACTTGAAAACGAGATTTATTCTTCCACTGCTCAAAACTTCAATGACAGCGTTTATTATTGGCCAGGAACCAAAGATCAACTCTACAACTGGGACCGTCAATATTATGGTTGGATGACCATGCAATCTGCCATCATGCAATCTCGAAATATTCCTGCGGTTCAAGCTCTGGAAGCTACAGGCTTGAAAAAAGCTAGCGCTTTCCTATCTGGTCTAGGCATTTATTATCCTGAACTTTATTACTCAAACGCTATTTCAAGCTCAACATCTAGCACAGACCAAAAGTACGGAGCTAGCAGTGAAAAAATGGCTGCCGCGTATGCTGCCTTTGCTAATGGTGGAACCTATTACAAACCACAATATGTCCGTAAAATTACCTTCAGTGACGGCACGACGCAGAACTTTGAACCTGAGGGCAAACGAGCAATGAAGGAAACAACAGCATATATGATGACAGATATGCTCAAAACCGTACTAACTTACGGTATAGGAACCCGCGCTCGTGTTTATGGTTTGTACCAAGCTGGAAAAACCGGAACATCAAACTACTCTGAAGATGAGTTAGCACAAATTGAAGAAAACCTAGGACTCAATTACTGGAATGCTGGTGTCATGGCCCCAGACGAAAACTTCGTTGGCTACACGCCAGAGTATGCTATGGCAGTGTGGACAGGCTATAAAAATCGACTCACTCCCGTTTACGGAGAAGGACTAAACATTGCAACCGATGTTTATCGTGAAATGATGACTTACCTCACAAATGGCTATAATCAGGACTGGGAGATGCCTGAAGGACTCTATCGTAGCGGTGGCTACCTCTACTTGAATAACGGTAAATATACCTACAACTACATAACAACCACAACTACCAGCACTTCTACAGAAAGTGAGTCTAGCAGTGAAAGCAGTGAGGTTTACATAGATCCAAATGCCACAACACAGGCGGAAACCTATCAAACTCCTACTTATTCCGGGCAATAACAGTACTCAAAAAAGATTGAAGAAAACGTCCTCTGTTGACAATTTTCTTCAATCTTTTTCTTTAGCATCAAACTAAAAACTCTTAGAAACATTACTGTTGATGTTTCTAAGAGCTGAATGGTTAGAATGATACCCTTTAACAGATCTTGTCTACAAGCTCAAAAGCCGAAAGACTCATCCCTCTTTGTTTTTTCATAATAAGGAATGAGTTCTTGAAGTCCTTGCTTGACCCTAGAGATAAGCTGGCTCGATGACATCTTTGCAATAGCTGAGATATCATATTTGACCAAAACTTTACGAACCTCACCAGATAAAACCGCTGTTTGTAAATACTGACGATTCGTCTCTATCCCCTCAAAATAATGGCTGCTACCATCTATTTGAGCCCAATAGTAGCACGGTGGCTTGATCGGAAGAGCCAAGACACGATTTTGTTTTGTCACAGTCTTATCTGATTTTTTACGTTCCACAAAACTAACCTCAAGTGATAGACCAAATTCCTTCCCATCACCATACAAGCGAAGAGCAATACCAACATCATCAGCCTTGTCTTCTGGCATTTTGAAGTAGCACCAAAAATGCGGTCTTGTCAATTGTGCTTGATTCGCCCAGTTACTAACGCTTTGCATCCGCCAAGGGGCAATTTGTGTCTCCAATTGCTGGCAAAAAGCGATCATTTCCTGCCTTGCCTGTTGCCCCAAAACTTTGAGAGCTATCATATCTGCAGCTCTTTCACCCGCTTTTTCAGGTTTGATGTATTTGACTCTGTCATAGTTCAGGTAGATGCTTATCGCTTCAAACATGTCCAAACCTCTTTTCCTAAATAATAACCTATCATAGTTCCTAAGGTATTATGAATGATATCTGTGATATCAAACATGCCAATAGCCAAGATAAATTGCACTGTTTCAAATGCCAAGCTCAGAGATACCCCAGCTAATAAAGCCATCACTAACCTATTTCTACGAAGAAAAAAGCCAAAGGGTAGAAAAGCTAGGATATTAAAGAGAATTTCTCGCCACTCGATATCGCCTTGTACCGTTCTAGCTAAGTCATGGTAGGGAATAAGATTGATATACCGATAACCGTAGGTCAAAAGTATGAGCTGTATTTGAAATTTAAAGAGAATTCCCCAACCAAGAAGAAGTAAATAAAGCATTAAAAAGATTTTTTCGACTCTTTTCATGATAGCCTTTCTAAAAAAGCTACGCCAAGCGTAGCTGAAAGCATTCTAGACTATTTTCAAACTGAAAAATAGTCTTCAATTCACAATCTCCTAAGATGAGGTCAAGAGACTGATAACTTATTTCCGCTTACGGGCAATCAAATGAATCGGTGTTCCTTCAAAGCCAAAGGCTGCACGAATTTGATTTTCCAAAAAGCGCAGGTAAGAGAAGTGCATGAGTTCTTCTTCATTGACAAAGATAACAAAAGTCGGTGGTTTAACTGCCACTTGTGTGCCATAAAAGATTTTAAGGCGCTTACCTTTGTCGGTTGGGGTTGGATTGATAGCAATGGCATCCATAATGACATCGTTAAGAACCGCAGACGGGATGCGTCTGTTTTGGCTCTCACTGATACGCTTAATCATTTCAGGTAATTTATGCAAACGTTGCTTGGTTACCGCAGAAACAAAAATAATTGGAGCGTAGCTTAAAAATTGGAATTCATGACGAATGTCTGCCTCCCATTGCGAAACCGTGTGGTTGTCTTTCTCAAGAGTATCCCACTTGTTGACCACAATGATAATCCCTTTTCCAGCTTCATGTGCAAAGCCTGCAATACGCTTATCGTACTCACGGATGCCTTCTTCGGCATTGATAACCAGGAGCACAACATCCGAACGGTCAATGGCCCGCATCGAGCGCATGACAGAATACTTTTCAGTATTTTCATAAACCTTTCCTGACTTACGCATTCCTGCGGTATCAATCATGGTGTACTCTTGCCCTTCGCTATCGGTAAAGTTTGTATCAATAGCATCGCGGGTTGTTCCCGCAATAGGGCTGGCAATCACCCGTTCCTCACCTAAGATAGCGTTGATAAGGCTTGATTTTCCAACATTTGGACGGCCAATCAGGCTAAACTTGATAATGTCTGGATTTTCTTCCTCGTGTTCTGTTGGTAAGTTTTCCACGATAGCATCCAGAACATCACCCGTACCGATACCATGAACAGAGGAGACTGGGAAGGGATCCCCTAAACCAAGTGAATAAAAGTCATAAATATCATTACGCATTTCTGGGTTATCAACCTTGTTGACAACTAAAATCACTGGCTTATTGGTCTTGTAAAGAATACGTGCCACATACTCATCTGCATCTGTAACGCCTTCCTTACCTGATACCACAAACACAATGACGTCTGCTTCTGTCATGGCAATATCTGCCTGATGCTTGATTTGCTCCATAAATGGGGCATCAACGTCATCGATACCACCAGTATCAATAATCGAAAATTGGCGATTAAGCCATTCTGCTGTTGTGTAAATACGATCGCGCGTCACGCCTTCCACATCTTCAACGATGGAAATGCGTTCACCTGCGATACGGTTAAATAGTGTTGATTTACCAACGTTGGGACGTCCAACGATAGCAACTGTAGGTAAAGCCATGATTATTCCTTTACTAAGAGACGAAGTGGCTTTCGATTGCATCGAAAACTTGCCACTACTCTTTTTTCATTAATATTTTATAGTTAGCGTCTATTTTCACCACGAAGATGAACTTCTTTTGCTAAGAAGCGAATACGTTCCATAACGCGTTTTGCCTGCCATGTTTCATCGCCCGAACGCGAGGTCGCCAAGTGTCGCTCTAAACCAGCAAAATCAAGATTTGAAGTGAAAAAAGTTAAAAGATTTTCCTGCATGCGATACTGTAAAATGACTTGTAAGACATCGTCACGAACCCATGAACTCTGTTGTTCTGCCCCAAGATCATCTAAAACCAAGACCTCAGAAGTTTTAATATCATCAATCATTTCCTTGACAGAACCGCGATTAATGGCATCTTTAATATCAACTGCAAAAGTCGGAAAATGCAGTAAAGTTGTCGATTTTTCAAAACGAGCTGATAATTCATTAGCCAGATATGCCATCAAATACGACTTCCCAACTCCAAAACTACCATAAAGGTAGAGACCACGTTGCTCTGCCGAAGCCCCTTCCATGAACTGTACCAGATAGGAGTAGACTTCCAAGCGGTTAGGATCACTCCAGTTGATATCACTAGTATCAATTTTCTTGAGACTAGATGGTAAATTAATCAAACGAATTCGCTTTTTAATAGCTTGTGTCGCTTGAGCTTCTTTTAACGCTGCTGTTTCCAGATAGCTGACATCTGCATAACCCTCGTTCATGCTTAATATTGGCTGATAGCCTTTGGCACTGTAAGCCTCATCATTTGCTTCAAACTTGGTGCGCTCATTGTAAAACTGATTAAATTTAGGCAGACTTAGCTTGACTTGCTCCTGACTTAAATGATGCTCTTCAATAAAAGCACGAATTTGAGGATCATTTAAAATCTGAGCAATGAGTTCCGTATTATCTCGTAACTCTCGAGTTCTCATACTCTTTCCTATTTGCTCCATCTTTGGCCTCCTAATCTTTCAACATGCGCTGTCTAAGCGCTTCTAACTGTGCCAATTCTTCGGCAGTTGCCGTTTGCTTGTAGTCCTCTTTCGTCCATTCAGGCACATTAGATTTGACTTCTTTTGGCTTACGATCTTTCTTTCTCTGATCAAAGCTTCGCATCTTAGTGACAGCAACTTCGGCAGTTTTTACTTCTTGGTAAGCAAAGTCGTTGGCGATTTTCATGATGTAAGTCTTGTTAAGATTGGCAGATTGTGTCTTTGCTAAGGTATAAATGACCATAACATTGATGACTTCATCTAAAAAGTTCATGGTCGCCAATTCATCTAGAACCTTCAGCTCATCCGTCGTAACATTCGCTCGGCGGCCTTTTTTGATTTCTGCCAAAATCGCCTGCGGACGACCACTTTTAGCTTTATTTAATAGAATCTTTTCTTGCGGTGAAAAATCCTCAGGCACTTGTACAGTTTCCTGTCGATCCAATTTAGCTGAGATTCTCTGAGGTAAAATCATATGGTTATGAGCTGTTTCTTTAGCCACTTGATAAAGGTCAAACCAGGTCAATCGATACTGCTCAGCCATACTATAAAGAGCAATGACATCCTCTTGCTCCCTAGCAAGTCTTAAACCATCAGCTAACATGCGTTTTTCAAAAGAATCCCAATCAAAAGTTGTTTTAGGCTGGCTCTTGAGTTTCAAATCACCAAAATCTGAAAAGACATCTGAAAACTGTTTCGATAAATTGCGAGCTTGATGCGGAAGCTGGTCTTCCAAATCTTTGACAGCTACTTCACCTATTTTTTTCTCCAATAATCTTCGATAAGCAGGGTTAGCCAAAAATTCAGTAGCAGATAAGGCTGGCTTCAAATGAAACAAGTAATTATCCGAGTTTTGGTAGAAAGCGACTAAATCCATCGCAGTTAGGAGTGCTAACGCTTCTTGAAAACGGGACATCCCAAACTGTACATGATTTAAGATTTCAGAAAACTTGTGTAGGCTCTGCCCATTGTCCCAAAAAGCTAGAAGATAGCTGTAAAGTACGGTCGCATCAACGCCGATTATCGGTTGATAATATCTAGCCATACAGTCCGAACGTTGAGCTATGGGAAGACCTTTAGTGTAACAATAACTATCATTCGGTTTCATGATTCAAGTCACCTTTTTTCTTGCTACGCACACGTTTCGTAATTTGTTGTAAAAGTGCTTCAATCTCATCCACATCCTTGAAAGAACGATAGACACTAGCAAAACGCACATAAGTAATTTCATCCAAATCAGCCAACTCGTCCATGACTAGATTCCCAATGACCGTACTCTCTACCTCACTGTCATAATCACTGCGAACCTTACGTTCAATACGGCTAATAGCTTTCTCGATATCGCTACTGGATACAGGACGTTTCTGTGCACTTTGAATAATGCCATTCAAAATTTTATCACGAGAAAATTGCTCACGTGTCCCATCTTTTTTGATGACTAACAGTGGGACTTCTTCTACACGTTCAAAAGTGGTAAAGCGTGTCGCACACTCATCACACTCACGACGACGGCGGATGGTGTTCCCATCTTCTGCTTGACGGCTATCGACCACACTAGATTTATTACAATGACATTTTGGACAACGCATGGTACACCTTCTTTACTTGAGACTTAACACCTTATTTTACCACAAAATAGGCAATAAAAAAAGCAGGCGATTCAGGCTCTATAATTTCTGTAGTGGGTAACTCCCCCTTCTGATATTATAGGGCTTTTTGACTGTATGAAAAAAGTCCCATATGACTTATAATGAAAAGCGACCAAACCATCATTAGAAAGACTCATATGGAACTTCTTAAGGATACCACAGATTTAATCGGATTAAAAGACAAAAATATTAAAATCCTTCTCGTTGTACACCTTCACACCCACATCGAAATACGGGCAAAGTTGGACTATCAAGCGCCTGACTGCCCTCATTGTCAGGGAAAAATGATGAAATACGATTTTCAGAAAGCTTCAACTATCCCACTCCTT
>NZ_AUIO01000021.1 GCF_000423745.1 Streptococcus plurextorum DSM 22810 | reverse complement strand
GGACTTTTTTCATACAGTCAAAAAGCCCTATAATATCAGAAGGGGGAGTTACCCACTACAGAAATTATAGAGCCCTTTAAAAAGGCATCAAATCAATCTTTCAACAGATGATTTGATGCCTTTTTCTATTTGCAAAATATTTCAAATCCTGTATTTGTCGGTTATACTACACCTCTACTTGCGCTCAAAAAAAGAAAAGCCTCAATCTACATTGAGGCTTTACAATTATTTGTCTGACGAATAATTGTTATTCTGGGAACTTAAGATATCTTAAGCTTCGATTTCTGAAACGATACCTGAACCAACAGTACGTCCACCTTCACGGATAGAGAAAGTAGTACCTTGTTCAACGGCGATTGGGTGGATCAATTCAACGTCGATAGTTACGTTATCACCAGGCATTACCATTTCAGTACCTGCTGGCAATTTGATTGAACCAGTTACGTCAGTTGTACGGAAGTAGAACTGTGGACGGTAGTTGTCGAAGAATGGAGTGTGACGTCCACCCTCTTCTTTAGTAAGGATGTAAACCTCACCTTTAAATTTAGTGTGTGGGTTGATTGAACCTGGTTTAGCGATAACTTGACCACGCTCGATTTCGTCACGTTGAACACCACGAAGAAGGATACCTACGTTGTCTCCTGCAAGACCTTCGTCAAGTTGTTTACGGAACATTTCAACACCAGTAACAACTGCTTTTTTAGTTTCTTCTTTGATACCAACGATTTCGATTTCATCGTTGACACGAACAGTACCACGGTCGATACGTCCTGAAGCAACTGTACCACGACCAGTGATTGAGAATACGTCCTCGACTGGAAGAAGCAATGGTTTATCAGTATCACGAACTGGTTCTGGAATGTATGAGTCAACAGTCGCCATCAATTCCATAACGATGTCTTCATACTTCTCATCACCTTCAAGGGCTTTAAGAGCTGAACCTTGGATAACTGGAAGGTCATCACCTGGGAAATCGTATTCTGAAAGAAGGTCACGGATTTCCATTTCAACAAGCTCAAGAAGCTCTTCATCATCAACAAGGTCAATCTTGTTCATGAAGACGATAAGGTGTTTAACACCTACCTGACGTGAAAGAAGGATGTGCTCACGAGTTTGTGGCATTGGTCCGTCAGTAGAAGCTACTACAAGGATAGCTCCGTCCATCTGAGCAGCACCAGTGATCATGTTTTTAACGTAGTCCGCGTGTCCTGGAGCGTCGATGTGAGCGTAGTGACGTTTTTCAGTTTCGTATTCAACGTGTGCAGTGTTGATAGTGATACCGCGCTCGCGCTCTTCTGGAGCAGCATCGATAGACGCATAGTCTTTTGGTTGGTTAACTGATGAAGGCAAGCGACGTGCCAATACAGTTGTGATAGCTGCTGTCAAAGTAGTTTTACCGTGGTCAACGTGTCCAATGGTACCAACGTTAACGTGGGGTTTACTACGATCGTATTTTTCTTTTGCCATTTTGGTAAAAGCCTCCAATAAAATATATTTTATAGATAGACAGTAGGCAATACGGTCTAACTTTACCTTACCATTTTATCAAATTACCGAAGAATTGCAAGCGTTTTGTGCGGTTTTCAGAAATCTTTACCATTATCCTCCTTAATCATTCTCATTAGAGCTTATAATATTTCAATAAAAAGAAAAGAATCTCGCAGACCACTTTCTGCAAGATTCAATCAATTCACTATCGTATTTTCTAGCTCACGATAGATGGCCTCTCGCTTTTCACTAGCGTCTATATTCAAGACAAACGCTATAGCAACTGATAAAACCATTAGGCTGTTTCCACCTAAAGACAAGAAAGGGAAGGTCACTCCAGTCGAAGGAATGATGCCAGAAATACCACCGATATTAACAAAGACTTGTACGAGTATCATGCCTCCAACACCCAGGGCAATCATGCTATTGAAGGGAGTCTTTGCCTTGATACCAACTAGAAATATCCGTAAAATCAAGAAAAAGACTAAAGCTAGAATCAAAGCACCGCCTATATAGCCCAATTCTTCAAGGACAATAGAAAAAACAAAATCGGTCTGTGATTCTGGTAAATAACCCCGTTTTTCGATGGAGTTTCCTAAGCCCACACCAAACCAGCCGCCGTTACTCATGGCATAGTAGGAATTGGCAAGTTGATGTCCGGCTCCCTGAACATCATCAAACGGGTTAAAGAAAGCACTAAAACGTTTAGCAACATAACCAAATACAGGAATCTTTGCTACTGTATCAACCCCAACCACGTAGATAAAGCTAAGAACCGCTGTTGATAAGGTGGTAATCAAGACTAAAATCCCTGAGAACCAATGGTAACCAATACCACTAATAGAATACATGATTAAGCCTGTTAGAATGATAATGGTCGCATTTCCCAAATCTGGTTGAAAGGCAACCAAAAAAATCATTAGAGCTGTATAGGTTCGCCAATCTTGAAATTTACGAGGAAAAAGTGTTCCCTTAGTTAAGGCTTGGTAATCATAAACTTCTATTAACTCTTGACGTTTAGAGAAGGTCAAAGCCAAATACCAGACAATCAAAACCTTTAGATACTCTGCAGGTTGGAAGGTGAAGAGCTCTCTTCCTGAAATGGTAATGGCAATCCAACCGTGAGCTCCATTTCTGGTTTCTGTAAAAAAGCGAGAATAGACCAACATGGCAATCTCAATCCAAATAGCTATGGTCAAAATCCCCTGCTTCTTTAAAAAATCCAATCGTAAACGATAGACAAAAAAGATAATCGCCAGACTTAAGAGCCAGAACCTCATCTGGTTAAATACTGATGCAAAGGGATTGGCCCCTGAAGCTACTAAATTGGCGCTGGTGGTTGAATAGATGATGATCAATCCCAGGATAGACAAGGCTAGATAGGGAATCAAAATCGAATAATTCAACAAATGCCGCTTATCAATTTTCATTACACGTCCTCAAATTCATTCTGTCAATGCACCCATTATAGCATCTTTTGAGACAAATAGCGAACAGAGGGATAAGGAAAAACAGGCATAACGTTTTGTTAAAACAGGAAATATACTCACTAAAAACCCTTACGATGAATATTTCAATATTTTTGGGGATGTTAAAACAAACCCCCGTCTCTCTAACAGATTTCTATCATCAAAGCCCCTGAAACGACACGGTTTCAAGGGCTTATAACATTATAACGATTCGTAAATTTGCCTGTCATTTGCAAATTTGTTAACTATTTTTCACAAGATTTTATCACTGTGTTCAATCCTTTTGATTATCCTGAATTTCTGAGCCCTGTTGCAATACCATTAATGGTAATGTGGATTAATTTCTCCTCTGACTCTTTTAACTGTCTAGAACGTAGACGACGGATTAACTCTACTTGAATATAATTTAACACATTAAAGTAGGGCAACCGATAGTCTAAACTGGCTCTTAAATTGGGTAGATCTCCCAATAACTCCTGATGCTGCTCAATCATCAGTACCATATCCTTAGTAAGTTGCCACTCATCTAAAATGATATTAAACACATCACGAACGGCTTCGTCCTCACAAAGCTGTGCATATCGAAAAGCAATGTTCATATTAGACTTGGACAGCACCATATCTATATTTGATAGGAGAGATTTAAAGAAGGGCCAGTTTTGATACATGTCTTGCAAGAGCGCTAGATTCTCGTCAGCTTGCTCAATAAAACGCTTAAAGCTCGAACCGACACCATACCATCCTGGGAGCATGATTCGGTTTTGAGACCATGAAAAGACCCATGGAATAGCGCGCAAACCAGATATCTCCGTAATGGTTTTACGAGCAGCTGGCCTAGAGCCTATATTTAGACTAGAAATTTCCCTGATAGGACTCGCTGTCATGAAGTAATCGTAAAAATGTGGGTGTTCAAAAACCAAATTGCGATAGCTATCGTAGCTACTTGCAACAATCTCTTCCATGGCAGAACGGTAGCCATCAATTTTTCCTTCATCGACAATACGATCTGTTACCATACGCCCCAAGGTTGCAGAAACTAGCATCTCTAAATTGTAATAGGCTGCATCTTTGTTGCCGTACTTATTACCGATAACCTCACCTTGCTCCGTCAAGCGAATACAATCTTTTATGGTACCGAAAGGTTGAGAGGTAATGGCATCGTAAGAAGGGCCTCCGCCACGACCAACTGTTCCACCACGGCCATGGAAAAAAGTGATTTTCACCCCTTTTTCAGCTCCGATTTGAGTCAGTTCATTTTGGGCTTTATAGAGTGTCCAACCAGAAGAGAGATAGCCCCCATCTTTGTTAGAATCGGAGTAACCCAGCATAATTTCCTGGTAATTATTTTTACTTGCAATCCATTTTTGCACCAAGTCAATCGACAAGTAGCTTGACATGGTCTGACCTGCTTTAGCTAAATCTTCGATGGTTTCAAAGAGAGGGACAACCTGCACACGCGCCTTTTGATGGTCCACCAGACCGACCTCTTTTAGCATAATAGCTAGCTCAAGCAAATCAGATACCGTTTCTGTGTGCGAAATAATGTGTTGCTTGATGACATCCTCACCTAGCATGTCCTTGAGTTCACGCGCAGTTTGGTAAATAGCTAACTCTTTTTCAAGCAACTCTGATTTTTTGACATGCGTAGCTGAAAGAATCCGTGGATCTTCTGTCAATACTTTCATCAATAAGGCTGACTTAGCCTCCTCTGACAGACTGCTGTAATCACTTTCGATATTAGCTGATTTCAATAGCTCTGCCACACAGGCTTCTTGCACTGACGAATCCTGACGTAGGTCAATACTTGCCAAATGAAAACCAAAAACGTTAATCGCCTCTATCAATTCTGACAAGACCCCAGATACCAGCCGTTCTCCCTTGTGATTCACCAGTGAATCTTTGATCAAGAGCAAATCTTTTTCAAAATCAGTAGCTGTTTCATAGCGAGGAGTCAACAATTTCCCCTCTACCAGAAAACTTCTGGTATGACTTAATTTCTCACTGATAAAGTGTAGTGCCTTGCGATACAGCTCTTTTTCACGAAAAACAGAATGGTCTGAAGACAGCTCCGCCATTCTCCTAACCTCATCTGATACATCTACCAGACTAATCGACATAGCATAACTATCATACAGCTCAGCTATTTTTTCTAAATAGTAAGAAAGGATGACATCAGCCTGAGTTTCTGCTGACAATCTTAGGGTTTCTGCTGTTACAAAGGGATTGCCATCCCTATCTCCACCAATCCACATGCCCATAGTAATTGGACGCGCCTTATCTAGTACAATGCCTTTTTCAGACGCTAAACGGTGATATTTTGCTGTTAGATTAGTGATTGCAGGGATAAGAGAACTCTTATAATACTCTGTAACATTGGTGATTTCATTTTTAACCTTGAGCTTCTTCTCACGGATAATATCGGACTGCATCATGAGATCAATCTGACGACTTAGTTCTGCCCTCCACTTGTCTTGATTGAGGAGCCCCAGTTTCACGTCTCTATACCTACGGAGCAATTCATGAATGGTTTTGGTAAGGCCTAGCATGGTCTTGCGCTGTACCTGTGTTGGGTGGGCTGTCAAAACAGGGACTACAGTCGCATTTTGTAAAACTGCTTGTGCCTGTGTGCTTTTAGACACCTGATCGATGGCTGTTGATAGTTTACCGAGGTAATCCTGACCACTATTGTTTTGATAATTCACTTCATAGGCCAAATCCACATCTTCAGAAATATTGATTAATAGAGGTAAGATGGCAAAGTATCTTGAAATGACCACCATATCCGAGGAAGAGATATTAGCAATTTCTTGTTCTAATAATTGGTAAGAGCCGTCCTTTGATAATCTTGTCAGACG
The DNA here is from genome assembly GCF_000423745.1 of Streptococcus plurextorum DSM 22810. Classification (GTDB taxonomy): domain Bacteria; phylum Bacillota; class Bacilli; order Lactobacillales; family Streptococcaceae; genus Streptococcus; species Streptococcus plurextorum. Next base: position 14,139 of record NZ_AUIO01000021.1, on the reverse strand, counting down.
GTCAATAAGATTAAAGGTTTCTTGTCCAGAATAACCAATAACAGCTTCTTTCAACAAATCTGTCAAGATAGCTACTTCTTCTTTGATAACCTGACTGTCACCAGTCGCTTCTAATTTCTCCATGTCTATCTCCTTATTAATTTCCTCCTATTGTACTATTTTTGTGAAGGAAAAAACACTAAAAAAACAATTTTGAACTATTTTATTCGCTTTTTCTATAGAGTTTTTCAAAATTCCGACAAAGTAACCTTTTTTTGCTATACTTAAAGAAATACATTCAGAAACGGAGACACCTATGGAACTCAAACCACGTGCCAGCTTCCCAGAAAATGAACTCTGGGATTTAACAGCCCTTTACAAAGATCGTGAAGATTTTCTATTAGCCATGGAAAAAGCCTTAGCAGATGCCCGAAGCTTTCAGGCTAATTATGAAGGCAAGTTAAAAACCACCGAAGACTTTACAAGAGCCCTATATGAGCTTGAGCAGATTTACATCCAAGAAAGTCATATCGGAAACTACGCCTTTATGCCTCAGACAACCGACTTCAGTAATGAAGAATTTGCTGAAATCGCAGCATCTGGCGATGATTTCATGACTAAAATCGGTGTCATGCTCAGCTTTTTTGAAACAGCCTTGGCACAAGCTGACGACGCTATTTTAGACGAATTAGAACAAAATCCTGATTTTAGCGCTGCTATTCGTCAGGCAAAACGACAAAAGGCTCATTTACTGGCTCATGAAGTTGAGAAAGCCTTGACCAATCTCCGTGATGCTTTTGGATCCCCTTATGATATTTACACGAAAATGCGGGCTGGCGATTTTTCCATGGAAGACTTTGAAATTGACGGTAAAGTCTACAAAAATAGCTTTGTCACCTACGAAAACTTTTACCAAAATCATGAAAATGCTGACATTCGCGAAAAGGCTTTCCGTTCCTTTTCAAAAGGCCTACGTCTGCATCAAAACGCTGCTGCTGCCGCTTATTTAGCCAAGGTTAAGTCTGAAAAATTGATTGCTGACATGCGTGGCTACGACTCTGTTTTTGACTATCTCCTAGATGAGCAAGAGGTTGATCGCTCGATGTTCGATCGCCAGATTGACCTGATTATGACTGAATTTGGCCCTGTCGCTCAGAAATACCTCAAACACGTCGCTAAAGTCAACGGACTGGATAAAATGACCTTTGCCGATTGGAAATTGGACATTGACAACGAGCTCAATCCTGAAGTCTCTATCGATGACGCTTATGATTTGGTGATGAAGTCAGTTGCACCACTCGGTCAAGAATACTGTCAGGAGGTCGCTCGCTATCAAGCAGAACGTTGGGTTGACTTTGCTGCTAACGAAAACAAAGATTCTGGTGGCTACGCTGCGGATCCTTATCGTGTACATCCTTATGTTCTCATGAGCTGGACAGGACGAATGTCGGATGTCTACACCCTTATCCATGAAATCGGACATTCTGGCCAATTTATCTTTTCAGACAATGCTCAAAGCTACTATAACGCTCACATGTCCACTTACTTTGTAGAGGCACCTTCCACCTTGAACGAGCTGTTGCTAAGCGATTACCTAGAGCATCAATTTGACTCACCACGTCAGAAACGCTTCGCTCTGGCACATCGATTGACGGACACCTACTTCCATAATTTCATCACTCACTTGCTTGAAGCTGCCTTCCAGCGTGAGGTCTATACCTTGATTGAAAATGGTGGTACCTTTGGCGCTGAAAAACTCAACAGCATCATGAAAGGTGTTCTAAGGAAATTCTGGGGCGATGCTATTGATATCGACGATGATGCTGCGCTAACTTGGATGCGTCAAGCACACTACTATATGGGGCTCTACAGCTACACCTACTCAGCTGGTTTAGTTATCTCAACAGCTGGTTACCTCAATATCAAAAAGAATCCTGAAGGCAGTCAACAGTGGATTGATTTCCTCAAATCTGGTGGTAGCAAAACACCGCTTGATTCCGCTCTCATTATCGGTGCCGACATTTCAACCGACAAACCGCTACGGGATACCATCCAATTCTTAAATGATACGGTTGACCAAATTATTGCTTATAGCGAGGAGCTCTCTCATGGCTAATATCTATGATTTTTCCGTCGAAAATCAAGATGGTAGCTTATGTCAGCTCAGTGATTTTTTTGGAAAAGTGCTCTTAGTGGTCAACACAGCGACAGGGTGTGGCTTGACCCCTCAATACCAAGGCTTACAAGCTCTCTACGATGCCTATCACGACCAGGGTTTCGAAGTCCTTGATTTCCCTTGCAACCAGTTCAAGCAGCAAGCATCAGGAACAGCTGATGATATTAATACTTTCTGCACACTGCATTATCAGACCACTTTTCCACGGTTTGCTAAAATTGAGGTCAATGGCAAAAATGCTCATCCCCTCTATCAATGGATGAAAGAAGAACAAAAAGGGGCTTTCGGAAAAGTCATCGAATGGAACTTCACAAAGTTTTTAATTAACCGAGAAGGACAAGTCATCAAGCGCTTTGCACCGACTACCACTCCAGATAAAATCGCTACTGTGATTGAAAAATACTTATAACACAAAACGCTAGACCTGAGGGTTCTAGCGTTTTACGATTATTAACGGTGGCTAATTTTTCGCGTTAGCCAATCTCCTAACAATTGGATACCAAAAATCATTAATAGAATAATTAAAGTCGCTACCCATGTCACATCATGATTAAAGCGTTGGTAGCCATAAGACTGTGCAACATTACCGATACCACCAGCACCAATAGCTCCTGCCATTGCAGTTTCTCCAACAAGTGATATTAAGGTAACAGTCGACACACGGATAATATCTGGGAGACCCTCTGTCAAGTAAACCTTAATCAAATCAAAAGCTGTCGCTCCTGAAGCCTGAGCAGCTTCAATCACGCCACGATCAACCTCTGCCAAGACGACTTGAACTTGACGGGTAAAGAAAGCGTATGTCGCGACTGAAAGTGGGACAATCGCCGCGGTAGCTCCTAGATTAGTATTGACAAGAATGTGCGTCACAGGAGCCAAGATAAAAATCAAAATAATAAAAGGAATGGCACGGAAAATGGAAGTGATTTTATCCAAAATATGAAACACAAATCGATTTTCCAAGACACCTTCTGGACCTGTCAAAACGAGAAAAAGACCCGTCAAGAGGCCTAGAGTACCTCCAATTAAAAAGCTCCAGATCGTCATGTAAAAGGTGGCATAGATAGCGGCTAGCCAACCTGTATCTCCCCAAAGTCCAATTTTATACACATTAGGAAGATTTGTTTGAATCCATTCTGCCATTAGGCACCTCCTTTAAGTACTTTGAATCCTACACCTGCTGCCACAATCGCTTCTTGTGCCGCAATTAGCTCTGCCTTTTCCCCAGAAAGAACCACAATCAGCTCACCCACTGGAGTGTCATCTAAAATCTCAATATTGCCATATAAAATATTAGCTGTTACCCCGAATCTCTTGTAAATGTCATTCAAAATTGGCTCATCCGTCGCATGTCCAGCGTAATTGAGCTGGGCAAGTAAGCTATTTGGTGCTAAGTCTTGAACGATATCTTGTTTTTCAATCTTAGCCATTGCTTCATCAATACCTGTAGCAGTCGTGATAAATTCTTGTGTTAACGCTTCTTTTGGATCTGAGAAGATTTCTAAAACTGAACCTTCCTCAATCAGATGACCATCTTGCATAACAGCCACACGGTGGCAAATATCCTTGACAATTTGCATTTCATGAGTGATCATAACCACCGTCAAGCCCAACTTCTTGTTCAAATCTTGCAAAAGTGCCAAAATTTGCTTTGTGGTTTTAGGATCTAGTGCTGATGTTGATTCATCTGAAATCAAAATTTCAGGATCATTTGCTAAGGCACGCGCAATCGCTACACGTTGTTTTTGACCACCAGACAATTGTGCAGGATAATTATCTGCACGCTCTGCTAATCCGACTAAAGTCAGAAGCTCTTCGACCTTAGCAGCACGCTCTGCCTTTGTTAAAGAAGAATGACGTAGAGCAAAGGCAACATTTTGACGCGCTGTTTTCTGTGCCATTAAATTGAAATGCTGAAAAATCATTCCAATTTTTTGACGTTTTTGACGCAATTGTGCAGGCGATAGCTGAACCCGTCCTTCAGCAAAGGTCACATCACCAGCAACAGTGATTTTACCCGCTGTTGGCACTTGCAAAAGATTAATCACACGGACAAGGGTTGATTTTCCTGCGCCAGAGTAACCAACAATACCATAAATTTGTCCCTTATCAATCGAAACGGATACGTCCTTAACCGCTTCAATGATTCGCTTTTTCTGATGGAAAGTAATATCAATATTTTCCAGTTGAATAATAGGCTTACTCATAAGATTTTATTAACTCCTCAATCATTTCTATATGGGTATAGTAATCCGCTAGATTGACATTCTCATCATCTGCATGATCACGACTATTGGGATTACCAATCCCAAAGGCAGCGATTGGCACCTTCAACGCCTCATAAACCTGGTGCATAGGCCCTGTTCCAGCAGTAGTTGGCAACACCGCTACGCCTTTAGGCCATAATTGTTTTGCAATATCTATAACCTTGAGAATGGCTGGCGCAGACATGTCGCTACGATAACCTTCTTCACCAAGAGTGAAAGTCAATTCCAGCTGCTCAAAACCATTTTTTAATAACTGACGACGAACTTTCTCAAGAACATCTAGCGGCTTCATTCCAGGTACCAAGCGTACCTCAAGCTTGGCAGAGGCATTACTCGGTAAAATAGTCTTAACCCCTTGACCTTGATAACCAGCTGTAATCCCTTGAATCGTTAACGATGGTTTGAAAAATAGCGTCTCTAATAGTTGCTCCCTATCCTGACTCAAAAACGGCAATGTTAACCCATAGAGTTCTGTCAAAGACTCTTCTGACAAATAGGCATACTGCCTTACCAACTCCAGTTCTCTCTCTGTCGGTGGAATAAGGTCATCATAGATGCCATCAACCAAAATCTGCCCCGCTTCCCCGCGCAAACTGGAGAGAGCATTAATCAAGTACCAGGCTGCCGTATCGATATTCCCACCAAATTTAGAATGGATATCTAAGTCAGCACTTTTAACCTGAGCATCGAAAGTGACGATGCCTTTGGTTCCACCGGAAATCTCCATTTGCCCTTTGGCATTGAAAATTCCCTGTTCCCATACCAGTAGGTCCGCCCCTCTCAACACCGTTGCGTATTTTTCAAGGTATCTTTCTAAGTCGACAGAAGCAGATTCTTCTGCTCCTTCTATGATAAAAACAATATTGACTGGCAAATCTGAAAGACTGGCTTTTGCTTTTTGCACCGCTGTTAACCTAGCTGTAATATGCCCCTTGTCATCATCAACCCCTCGACCATACATAAAACCATCTCTTACGGTCAGCGTAAAGGGATCACTGGTCCAAGGCTGATCAGCATCCGCTGGCACGGTATCGTAATGATTGTAAAAAATCAAGGTCTTTGCATCTGCTCTTGAACTTCTAAAAGTTGCCATAACAAAAGGCGCAGCATAGCTATCGTCTAGGATGACATCCGCTCCCGCTTCCTTGAAAACCCTAACTAATTTCTCGGCTACTTGTGGCAGACCCACATTTTGAGCATAAATTCCCCTTGTAGCAATCAGATCTTTTAAGACTTCAAAATAATGTTGAGCGATATTATCCTGATAAAACTTCTCCAACTGAAGGTGTTCTATTTCCTTTGTCATGATAGCTCCTTTCACAGATAAAACAAATATGGCGTGTTCTCACACGCCCATATTCATTTTTGATTATTCAAATGTTGGTGCGCCTTCCCAAGCTGGAACATCTGTACCATTTGAAGCGTCGTAAAGTACTTTTGCAACCTCATCCGTTTGGTAAGCTTTGATCAAAACTTTGATAGCGTCAGCCTTGTCTGATTTTTCCCAGTCTTTTTGAGCTGCAATCACGTTTACCCATTGTTTTGAGTTTTCATCAACGGCTTCTTTAAAGAGTGTCGTTTTGTAGTCAACATTCCCTTGAATAGCGTAGTTATTATTGATAACTGCTGCATCAACTGATGTCAAAGTAGAAGCTGTTTGAGCTGCATCAAGTTCTTTGATGTCCAGATTTTTAGGATTTTCTTTAATGTTTGTAATAGTTGCCAACTCTTCACCTGAAACATCAAGCTTAATCAAGCCTGCCGCCTCAAGAAGATAAAGGGCACGGCTCTCATTTGTTGGGTCATTTGGAACTGAAATCACACCACCTTCTGGAATATCTGCGACATCCGTGTATTTAGCTTTGCCATTTTCAATACCTGAGAAGATACGAATCGGACTAAGAAGCGTATCGGCTGCTGCAACAAGGTCACCATTATTTTCAGTGTTCCAGTTATTCAAGAAATTGTAATGCTGGAAAGCATTAACATCTGTTTCACCATTAGCTGTCGCTTGGTTTGGTTGGCTATAATCTGTAAATTCAACGAATTTTAAAGTTACACCTTCTTTAGCAGTTAATTCGCTCACTTTATCCCAAAGTGGTTCTGTTGAATCAGACAAAGTCATGATACCAACTGTGAGTGTTTTTGTATCTGCCTTATCCGCAGATGAATTGCTACCTGGTGCACATGCTGTTAGAAGTGTTGCTGCTGCAAGTGTTGCTGTAAGTCCTAAAGTTTTTTTCAATGTCATAATATATCACCTTTATCTTTTATTTTTTGGGTATGAAGATATTATGCCACATAAAGTTATAGATTTCAAATTGTTAAAAACAGGGATTTGATATAGTTTTTAACTATATGTTCTCGGAATACGTTCGCTTAATAAACACAACACTTCATAATTAATAGTGCCACGATGTTGCGCAATATCTGTGACTGTAATGGTTTTTGACTCATTTTCACCAATCAAGGTCACCTCTGTTCCCAAAGGATAACTTCTAGGCATCCTGATGGTTATTTGGTCCATAGAAACTCGACCAACAATGGGACAGAAGTGTCCTTCTACCAATACCTTAAAATGTTGCATGTCTCTGGTCCAGCCATCCGCATAACCAATTGGTAATGTCGCAATAATTTCTGAAGTAGAAGTCTCGTAAGTCGCTCCATAACCAATTTTTTCCCCAGCCTGCAATTGTTTAACATGGACAATCTCTGTCCTTAAACACAGTGTCGGTTTAAGAGGATAAGGTAGCGATAATTCTTGTCCACTCGGATTCAGTCCATACATGGCAATACCTAATCTTACCGCGTTAAAAATCCCTTCTGAGTGCCAAAGACTTGTTGCTGAATTACTGGCATGGATGATGGGAGGCAATTCATCTAAGTGAGCTAAATGGGCTTTGAAATTCTCTAATTGCTTTAAGAAATAAGTATCATCTTTTTCATCCGCAGTGGCAAAATGGGTAAAAATCCCCTCAACAATAGCTCCCTTAGATTTTAAAGACTCCAAAGCTTTTTGCGTTTCCATAGCCTGACCAAAACCAATCCGTCCCATTCCTGTATCAACTTTAAGGTGAACACATAATCCGTCTAAGCTATAGGAATCAGCCGCTCCAATCCACTCTAAGCTGGCTACTGTAATCGTTATGTTATATGCAATAGCCATGGGTATCTCTTCTGGCATCAGTACTCCCAAGACTAAAATCGGCTGTTCAATTCCTGCCGCTCGTAACTCCAGGCCCTCATCAAGATTTGAGACACAAAACCCATGGACTTGATTTTGAATATGTTGAGCCACTCGAACAGCACCATGTCCATAGGCATTGGCCTTTACAACAGCATAGGTCTGAGTTGCCTTAGGTAAATGTTGTTGAATCATCTGGATGTTGTCACTAAGAGCTGATAAATCAACTATTGCTTGGGTTGGACGATGAATGCTTGAAACCATCTTACTCCTCCACGCTTTCTAAAATAACACTAGCTTGTACAAAGGCTCCGCTATGAGAAATGGATAAATGAATCTTCCCCTCAAAAGGAGAGCGGGTGACCTTTGGCGCTCCCTTATCATCAGCTAAAATTTCAATATCCTGAAACGAAAGACCGACAAGTCCTGTTCCTAAAGCTTTAGCAAAAGCTTCTTTTGCAGCCCAACGACCTGCTAAAAATTGATAACGGCGCTCTCCTGAGAAAGTTTGAAACAGTTCTTTTTCGGCCTCTGTCAATAATTTATCCGCAAAACGTTGGCGCTTTTCAAAAGCTCTTTTGATTGCTGAAATGTCTTGCAAATCTATGCCATGTCCTAGTATCATGATTACCTCAATAACGTTACTCTTGCTACTTTAATATAAAAAGAGTTAGCACAACTAACTCTTTTTATTATACCATATTTTTAGTAAGCTTATTTTTTTAGAATGTCTTCAAAAGAATCATGACCAAGCGTTGTGTAGATTTCACGAATCATCTTTTCCGTCTTTTCCCAACCTAGACATGGATCTGTGATTGATTTTCCAAAGACCTCTGGTTGATCCTGACGTCCATCTTCCAAGTAAGACTCAATCATAAAACCACGCACATATTTGTTAATCTTATCATTCCAGTCACGATTAATCAACGTTTGACGAACGATACGCATCTGCTCAAGGTAATTTTTACCTGAATTGTCGTGATTCGTATCCAAAACAATAAATGGATTTTTTAGGCCCATTTTTTCATACTGTCCAATAGCCTTAAGTAGGATATCGTAGTAGTAGTTTGGTTCATTTTCACCGTATTCATTGGTCGCACCACGCAAAATGGCATGGGCTAACGGATTTCCGTCCGTCTCGACCTCTGCATTATGGTAAATGAAATTTTGAGGAGACTGAGCAGCATAGATACCATTAAACATCACGTTGAGATTGCCTGAGGTCGGATTCTTCATTCCAGTTGGCACATCAATACCTGAAGCAACAAAGCGATGTTCTTGGTCTTCAACCGAACGTGCTCCAATAGCATGATAGGAGACCAAATCATCGACTAGTGGTAAATTCGATGGATAGAGCATTTCGTCTGCTGTTGTTAGACCAGTTTCTGTAATCACACGGTAATGGAGGTTACGAACAGCAGCGATACCATTGATCAAATCTGGTAGTTTAGATGTATCTGGTTGATGCATCAGGCCTTTGTAGCCATCGCCATTTGTTCGAGGCTTAGCTGTATAGACACGCATCACCATAAAAATACGATCTTTGACTTCTTCCTGAAGTTTTGATAAACGATTAGCGTATTCTAAAACCGCCTCTTCATTATCTGACGAACACGGTCCAATCACTAGGAGAACACGATCGTCTTCACCTTTGATGATAGCTGCTAGTTCTTTATCGCGTGCTTCTTTTGTAGCTAAAGCTGCGCCTGTTAATTTAGAAAGTTCTTTAACTTCTGAAATTTGGAGTGTTTCACTTTTTTGTCTAATTGCCATATTATTTACCTAATGAATTGTAGAGTTCACGAATTAATAGTTCTGTATTATCCCATCCAAGACATGGGTCTGTGATTGATTTTCCAAAGACTTCAGGCTCATTCTGGCGACCATCTTCCAAATATGATTCAATCATAAAACCACGAACATATTTGTTTATCTTTTCATTCCAATCACGGTTGATTAGGGTTTGACGGACAATACGAATTTGCTCCAGGTAGTTCTTGCCTGAATTATCATGATTGGTATCAATCATGATAAATGGATTTTCCAATTGCATCTTCTCATAAGTCTCAATAGTGTCCAGAAGATTGTCGTAATAGTAGTTTGGCATATATTTGCCATATTCGTTTACCGCACCGCGTAAGATAGCATGGGCAAGTGGATTACCACTTGTATGAACTTCTTCCCCATTAAACAGGAAATTTTGCTCTGCTTGTGCCGCATACATAGCATTAAACATAATATTTAAATTGCCTGAAGTTGGATTTTTCATCCCGGTCGGTACATCAATCCCTGATGCTACAAAGCGGTGCTGCTGGTTCTCAACAGAACGCGCACCAATGGCAATATAAGAGACCAAATCATCGACTAATGACAAGTTTTCAGGATAGAGCATCTCATCTGCTGTGGTCAATCCCGTTTCCGTAATCACTCGATAGTGAAGATTACGCACAGCTTTGATACCATTAATAAGGCTCGGAGCTCCTTTAGCATCTGGTTGATGAACAAGACCTTTATAGCCATCACCATTAGTACGTGGTTTAGCTGTATAAACACGCATCACCATAAAAACACGATCCTTGACTTCCTCTTGGAGTGTAGCCAAGCGATTGGCGTACTCCAGTACAGCCTCTTCATTATCTGACGAACAAGGTCCAATAACCAAGAGAACTCTCTTGTCCTCACCACGCATAATGGCTTCTAATTCTCGATCTCTTTGTTCTTTGTTAGCTAGAACCTCTCCGGTCAAACGCGTGGCACTTTTAACTTCTTCTAAATTAATCTTTTCACTAGTCGCTTTAAATGACATATGATTTCCTCTATCTTTGTATAAAAATTATTTCTATTATATCACGACCCCGAAGCTTTTCCAAGTGATTATTCAGAAAATTTTGTCATATCTCTAAAATGGCACAATAAAAGGCCACAAAGGGCCTTTTATGACATCCGTGCATGACAGTTTTTAAATTTCTTTCCTGAACCACACGGGCATTTATCATTACGTTCTACGTTTGAAAAATCGACAGCTGATTCTGATGATTCCTCACCCGGGCTCTTAGCAGCAATATTGGCTGTTGCTGTTGTGTGAGCCATCGCTGGAGTTTCTTCACGTTTTTGCTCATGAATCTGTGCTTTCATCATTGTCCGCGTTACATCAAATTCAATAGATCCAATCATGTCTTGGAACATCTTAAAGCCTTCAGATTGGTATTCAACAATTGGATTGTTTTGCGCATAACCACGCAGACCTACGGCGCTACGTAACTGATCTAAGGCATTCATATGCTCTGTCCAGTGATTATCAACCACCATAAGAATAAGCACTTTTTGGAACTCTTGAACCGCCGCCTCATCTTTCAACTTACTAATCTGATTATCATAATGAGACTCGGCTTTTTCAAAGAGCAAAGCTTTTATTGCATTATCCTTTTGGCCTTCTAAGTCTTCAAGAGAAATATCTTCCTCTGGCAAAAGACTCATCTGAGCAAAATTCAAAATAGCTTCTAACGCTTCTTGGCGATTTGAAACACGCGAGTGAGCATCTACTGTGCGGTCGATTGTACGCTTAATCATGGCTTTGATTTCTGGACCAAGATCTCTTTCGGCTGTGATAACATCGTACCGTTCTGCGTAGATAATCTCACGCTGTTCACGCATAACATCATCATATTGAAGAACCTGTTTCCGCGTATCATAGTTGTTCCCCTCAACACGTTTTTGAGCAGACTCTACCTGACGAGTCAACATTTTAGACTCGATAACCGTGTCATCTTCGTCCAAACGCATCCGCTCAAAGAGAGCTTTAATGCGGTCAGATCCAAAACGACGCATCAAATCATCTTCAAAAGACAAGTAGAATTGGGACTCCCCAGGGTCACCCTGACGTCCTGCACGTCCTCGAAGCTGGTTATCAATACGACGGCTCTCATGACGCTCCGTACCAATAACGCAAAGCCCACCTAACTCACGGACACCTTCACCAAGCTTAATATCTGTACCACGACCAGCCATGTTAGTAGCGATTGTAACCGCGCCACGCTGTCCTGCATTCATGATAATTTGAGCTTCCTTGGCGTGGTTTTTAGCATTAAGCACCTCGTGAGGAACTCCTGCTTCCACCAACAATTTTGAAATCAAATCAGAGGTATCAACTGCTACCGTTCCGACAAGGACTGGTTGGCCTTTTTCATGACGAGCCTTCACATCTGCAACAACAGCCTTAAATTTAGCGCGCAGTGTTGGATATAGGAGATCCGAGTGGTCAATACGCTGAATTGGCCGGTTAGTCGGGATTGGAATGATGCGCATATTGTAAATCTCACGGAATTCCTCTTCCTCGGTTTTACCAGTCCCGGTCATCCCTGATAACTTCTTATACATGCGGAAGAAGTTTTGATAGGTGATGCTAGCATTTGTTTTTGACTCATCTTGAATCGGAACATGCTCTTTTGCTTCAATCGCTTGGTGAAGACCGTCTGAGAATCGACGACCTTCCATGGTCCGACCTGTAAATTGGTCAACAATCAAAATCTCTTGTTCAGGACTGACCACATAGTCAATATCAAGCGTCATGATGTAGTTGGCACGCAAAGCATTATCGATGAAGTGCGTCAAAGCCACGTTTTCTAAATCGTAGAGGTTGTCAAGTTTAAAGTAACGCTCAACCTTATCAATCCCTGAATCAGAAAGACCAATTGTCTTTGTCGGGATATCGATGATATAGTCCCCTTCTTGTAACCCTTTGACACAATGATCAGCTAAATCATAAAGTTTACTAATTTCTGTACTCTGTGCTCCTGAAATAATCAATGGCGTCCGTGCTTCATCAATCAAGACTGAGTCTACTTCATCAACCAAAGCATAGCTCAATGGACGTTGAACCATCGCTTCTTTACGAGTGACCATATTATCACGAAGGTAATCAAAGCCTACCTCTGAGTTAGTCGTGTAAGTAATGTCACACTGATAGGCTTCTCGCTTTTCTGCAGGTGATTTAGCGGCTTGGTTAATACCAACAGACAACCCCAACCAACTATAGAGCTCACCCATTTCTGTAGCGTCACGTTCTGAAAGATACTCATTGACTGTTACAACATGAACCCCTTCACCTGCTAGGGCATTGAGATACACAGGCATGGTTGCAGTCAGCGTCTTCCCTTCACCCGTACGCATTTCTGGAACATCTCCATGGTGGAGAACAATACCACCCATAATTTGTACATGATAAGGAAAGAGGCCCAATACCCTTTTTGCCCCCTCACGGACAACCGCAAACGCCTCAGGCAATAAATCATCTAAACTTTCACCAGCCTGATAACGAGCCTTAAATTCCGGCGTTTTCGCCTGAAGCTCTTCATCTGTCAAAGCTTCCATTTCAGCTTCATAGCTTTCCACTTTTTTTGCTAATCTATCTAATTTCCGCAATTCTCCCTTATCATTATCGATAAGTGTGCGTATCATATTTGCCATCTTGTTTCCTTTCGAAAATCTAATCGACCTATTCTACCATAATTTATACATTTTTACAAGATTTGCCCTTTATAGACTACGCCGTACGCATGAAAACTTTCATCTCTCCTTTTGAGCATGAAGGCAATCATTTAAACCTAGTATTTACTTTTATACTCTGATATCTCACCCCCGTTTTCAAAATAATTATGGAAGATAGCCCACAAAATGAACAAAGATATAGCGTTGTTTATGGCGGTAACTCAGCTTTTTCCTAGAAAAAGCCCTCATTTGTATGAGATAAAAATAGTTTTTACGTATGGCATTCGAATTGAAGACCACTCGTTTGTTTAGGATTTGGCTCTTAACATCTCGGTAAACCACATCGAGCAACCAATATGGACTCTAAACCGACCAATGACCGCGAACAACCTGAGAAAAAGTCTGCACATCGCCCTTGAAACCAAGGATAAAGTAACGTACTTCCTCTGTGATAATCTTATCTTTATCAATGCTATTTTTGGCCATGGCAGTCCCACGAAGGTTCTACTATTTTGGGTGGCGTTGGCTCAACCATTTCACACCATGAAAAACCCAGTAATCCCTCACCTCAATCTGACTATGTGCCTTTTCAATGGTCTGATAATGATACCCTCTTTCTGTCAACCTAGATAACAATTTGGCATCACTAGAATAGAAGAAGATTCCCTAGGTTCTTCTTAAATATTTGCTCCAATCTTATTAGAACCTCAGTAGATACTCTTACTTAAGCCACTCTAATACTTATCTAGCGACCCCGGATTAACGATTTCCATTTTATAAATAGACTCATTCAGTCTAAAATCACCTACTTGTATAACCCATATCCTCTATAAACCAGCTATAGTAAAGCGACTTATCCAACGATTCTCATATCACCACATATCAATAGCTATAGCCAGATAAAGTGAATTTTAAACACAAAAAAAGTTGCCAAAGCAACTTTAAAAATAAATAGTCCGTACGGGATTCGAACCCGTGTTACCGCCGTGAAAAGGCGGTGTCTTAACCCCTTGACCAACGGACCATAATAACTAATGGGCACGAGT
>NZ_KE384087.1:21400-26430 GCF_000423745.1 Streptococcus plurextorum DSM 22810 | reverse complement strand
TTCTTTATTTACCCATTATTTTAGAAAATATGGTCTTCTTTATTTACCCATTATTTTAGAAAATATGGTCTTCTTTATTTACCCATTATTTTAGAGAAAGTGGTCTTTTTTTTTTATCCAAAATTACAGCCAAAAAAGTTAACTATACAAAACCATTATTTGTTTACATATGGATTACTTAAATACTCCACACTATTTTCAACTCTATACTTATTCATTAGCCAATGCCATATCATTTATTCCCACAAATTTCTATGCTCAATAATATAACATTAATAATTAATTACATGATTCTAGAATAATCATCAACAAATTAATGCTTGAATTTTTTAAATTCGTTTTTTTGGCATACTAATAGTAAATAAATAATAAAGGAGCAATAGGAATGCCTAGCTTAACTATTTCATTTAAAACAAATCCGAGAATGACAAACATTCGACATAATAATCGAGATTTAACAGAAAAAGAATGGAAGAGCCCAGAACATTCACACATACTCAGAGATAAAAGTCATCAAAATATTGTAGTTAAACAATTAGATATTCGAGAGCTATATGAAAAGGAATTTGGACCTGCTTTGAAGGAATATAATGAAAAGTAGAAAAGAAAAGATCGAAAAATCAAGGATTATTATAAACATGTTGGTAAACTTGATACCTTAGATCAACAGAGAGAGTTTATCATTGGTATTGGATCAAAAGCGGATTGGGACAAATTACCAGAAGGATATAAACTCAACATTGGAACATATTTAGCTAAATATGCGCAAGATTTCGAAAAACGTCATCCACATTTTCGTGTCTATAACGCAGTAGTGCATCTTGATGAAAAAGGTGCTCCTCATTTACATCTAAATGTAGTTCCTGTCGCAACTGGTTACAAAAATGGTCTTTCTAAACAGCCCAGCTTTTCAAAAGCATTAAAACAAGAGGAATTTACAGAAAAAGGAAAAATTTGCTGTTGTACCAATAAAAATTTTTGAAAAAATGTTGTATCAAGTAAACTCCAAACCTTTAAAACAAATTTTAGACGATTTTATTGATAAAGTCTTTAACAATAGTATAGTCAAAGGATTAAAGCAGAAAATTAGCCAGTTGACAGGCGAATTAAAAAGAGCTAGAGTACAACTTCAACATGAGAGGTCAGTACGCATTGCTGAACAAAAAGAAGCGGAGAAAAAAATGGATTCGCTATTGAAGGAAGTGCAGCCTGCAATGAACCTATACGAAGATTTTCAAAACTATCTCACTGAAAATGATAAGAAAAAAGTATTTGAACGCATCGAAAAACACAAAAAATTACACCAAAAACAAATAAGTAAAAATCGCAATACAAATGATTATGAACGTTAAAAAGTGCAGATCAATTCTGCACTTTTTAATTTATTTAATTACTCAATCATTCCAAACCAAGTTAACGCATCAATGATAGCTTGTTCTTTTTTGGGTGGACAATTTGGAACTCTTTGATTTTCTTTCTTAGAGTGATTATAGTTCTCTCGCTCGATTATCCCAAGTTTCCTTTTTACTTGTGCAATGTTAAGGGTAGATACTTTTAATTCAAATTTTCTAAAGACATAATCTTTGATTTCTGAATAAGTGGCATCCTTCTTGACAGAAATATCTTTGAGATCTTCTTCATTGATTTCAAGATCAATATGATGGTTGATATCTCGTTTGGACAATTTCACAACCGCCTCTGTCCTTGCGGTGTGCGGAAACATATCCACGCTTTGAATGTAGTCCACCTTATAGACTTTTGCTAGCTCGACCAAGTCACGTGCTAGCGTTGAGGCATTACAAGAGACGTAGACCATGCGCTCTGGGGCGTAGGTCAGGATGGTTGCTAATAATTTCTCGTCCAAACCTGTCCGAGGTGGGTCAACGATAATGGCGTCCGCCCGGTAGCCCTCTTTATACCAGCTAGGAATAATCTCTTCAGCCTTACCTGTCTCATAATGACAGTTGTCAAAGCCCATGGCTTTGGCATTTTTTCTGGCATCTGCGATGGCTTCTGGAATAATGTCCATACCGCGCACGCTTTTAACCTTGTCTGCAAAGGCAAAGCCAATGGTCCCAACGCCACAATAAGCATCAATAATATGATCTTCTTTACGAACCTCAAGTGCCTGAACCACTTGACGGTATAAGACTTCTGTTTGTTCGGGATTGAGCTGATAAAAGGCGCGTGGGGAAAGAGCGAATCTGTAATCTAAGACCTCTTCTTGAATCGTTTCCTCCCCCCAGATGATTTCAGTCTCTGCACCATAAATATCGCTACTTTTTGACCTGTTGAGGTTAAGTGCAACGGTCTTTATCTGTGGAAACTCAGCTGTCAAAGCTTTGATGACGTCTACCAAGCGAACTTCCTTACTAGTGACAAAAATGAGTTGCACCTGTCCCGTCGCCTGAGCCTTACGAATCATGACTGTTCTCACACCAGCAATTTTACGCTCGTTGTAAATAGGAATTTTGTACCTATCTAAAAGCTGGACGACACGGTTGATGATTGCCTGCGTCAGCTGATCCTGCACCAGACAATCGTCGATAGCTACCAATTGATGGCTACCTTCTGCATAAAGACCCGCTTTGACAGACTCTCCCAAGCGACGTGTCTGAAACTGCAATTTCGCACGATAATGCTGTGGGGTCTTCATGCCAAGTGTCGGTCTAATCTCAAAAGTCTCATAGCCTTCGGGCTTAAACTTAGCCAGCGCTTGCCTGATGATGTCTTCCTTAACCTCTAGTTGTTTGTCATAGCGCAGGTGCATGAGTTGGCAACCACCGCATTCTTGGTAGATGGCACAGATGGGTTCCACACGAAATTTAGATTTTTTATTGACGGTTAATAGCCGAGCAGTCACAAAATTGCGTTTGACCTGTGTGACTTGGCAGAATACCTCTTCCCCTTTTAGGGCACCTGGGACAAAAACCAGGGTTTTCTTGTAAAAGCCAATGCCTTCACCATTAATGCCCATGCGTTTGATTTTAAGTGGGATACGTTGTTTTACTTGTAAATTCATATCCCTATTATAGCATGTCAGCACCAGAATATGCTAAAATGTTGGTATGCCAAAAACTGAGATTTTCTACCAATGAGATGATTTTCTAAAACAATTGCGTCCTTATCATCAAATAGTCAACTAGCCGAAGAATACAAAATGGCTAAATGGTTTGACAAGCTTGGGCTGGATGTCCCAGTTTTAGACTAGTTCACTCACTATCTGGGAGGATACCATGAAAATTACAAAAATTGAAAAGAAAAAACGCCTCTATCTCCTTGAACTTGATGAAACAGAGCAACTATATGTAACAGAAGACACTATTGTCCGTTTTATGCTGACAAAAGGCATGACAATCACGACTGAAGCCTTTGAAGACATTAAGACCTTTGCCCAGTTTTCTTATGGGAAAAATCTAGCGCTCTACCACCTGTCCTTTAAACAACGCACAGAAAAAGAAGTCAAGGACTATCTGCTGTCACATGAGATTTCTGAGGCTACCATCCCAAAGGTGCTTGACAATCTAAAAGCAGATAAGTGGCTTGACGATC
This sequence comes from Streptococcus plurextorum DSM 22810, assembly GCF_000423745.1. Classification (GTDB taxonomy): domain Bacteria; phylum Bacillota; class Bacilli; order Lactobacillales; family Streptococcaceae; genus Streptococcus; species Streptococcus plurextorum. The sequence goes on along the minus strand of NZ_KE384087.1, from coordinate 22,878 downwards.
GTCGTTATGCAGAGAGCTTTGCTCAGCAAAACCTGACCTCAGGAGATAAGGGCGCCTATGTGCTAAAGCAAAAACTGGCTCAAAAAGGTATTGCAAAGCCCTTACTGGATGAAGTGTTTGAAGGTTTAGACTTCTCAGATCTAGCAAGTAAGGTGGCAGAAAAATTGCTGCGCAAGTATCAGGCCAAGCTTCCTAGCAAGTCGCTGAAAGATAAAATCATTCAATCACTCCAGACCAAGGGGTTTGGCTACGCCGAGGCCTTAGCCGCTTTTGAAGCGCTAGCTATTGACAAGGATGAGGAACAAGAGGAAAAACTCATCTACAAGGAACTGGATAAGCAGCACCGCCGATTATCCAAAAAATACGACGGCTACGACCTTAAGCAACGGCTGACCCAAGCTTTGGCGCGAAAAGGATATGACTACGACGACATTCGTTCGGCTCTAAAAGACTATCTGTAAACTTTTCAACCAAAATCGTGCTTTTTTATGAAAATTATGATATGCTATAAAGGATAACTATTGTAGAAAGAAGATTGCCATGAAATTACCCAAAGAAGGCGACTTTATTACAATTCAAAGTTATAAGCATGATGGTAGTTTGCACCGAACTTGGCGCGATACTATGGTACTAAAGACAACAGAAAATGCAGTGATTGGTATCAATGACCATACTTTGGTCACTGAAAATGATGGACGACGTTGGGTGACTCGTGAACCGGCTATCGTCTATTTTCATAAAAAATATTGGTTTAATATCATTGCAATGATTCGCGACAATGGGGTTTCTTACTATTGCAACATCGCAAGCCCACACGTCATGGACCAAGAGGCACTAAAATACATTGATTACGATCTCGATGTCAAAGTCTTTACAGATGGCGAAAAAAAGCTTCTCGATGTTGAAGAGTATGAAAATCACAAAAGGCAGATGGGGTATTCAGCTGACCTGGACTTTATCTTAAAGGAGAATGTTAAGATTCTTGTAGATTGGATCAACAATGAAAAAGGTCCCTTCTCACCCGCATATATCAAAATTTGGTACAAACGTTATCTTGAACTAAAGAATCGATAAAGTTGTCAGACACTCGCTTAGAGTGTTTTTTTTTTACACGATTGCACAGAAAATAATCCCTATTTCTGGCTTTTATTAGCCTGTTAGCACTTATGCTTAGGCTGGAAGTAAACTGCTAGGTAATCGTGTAAGGTAAACCTCTTTTTATTATGGGTGTTATAAAAATATTGAAGCCGATTCTGCGTTGATTTAGAGTGGTTTTTGCTCCAAGTGATTGGTAATTGTTATTGAGAATATAGCTTATCAAGTAAATTTTGGGATAGTCCTGCTAACTAAAACAGTTCATAATGTCCCTAAACAATCATTCCAAACGATGATGACGTCGACACAATTATTGATGCGGATGCCATTGCTAGCATTGACGGTGGCACGATTTCAATCCACGCACCCGTGTAGGGTGCGAC
>NZ_KE384087.1:0-20124 GCF_000423745.1 Streptococcus plurextorum DSM 22810 | reverse complement strand
AATAAAGTTTCTACAGATATAGAATATACCATAAATTCACTCTATTTCACTGTTTTTCATATGTTTTTCACGCGAATCTCCTCGCATTTTATGAGTAAGTCCGATTCGCAGAGAGAATCTATAACAGAAGGACTCCTTGATCTGGATCATAACTAGTATCTCGCCCAATCGTTTCCACACGATTTTGCCAGTTTTTTCCTAGCATATAAAAGCGGATACTGTCCTGTTCCTTGTCAATGATTTCCAATAATCTATTCTTTACTTCAACAAATTCTGCTGGAGTGACTGAACATTCGAAAACAGAATGTTGCACACGTTGACCAAAGTCAACGCACAGCTTGGCTACTTTTCTCAACCGCTTTCGTCCAGCCGCTGTCTCTGTATTGACATCATAGGTCACTAATACCATCATAATATAGCTCCTATATCATAAATGGAGGATAACTGTCCAACTCGCCTCGAATAGCTTTTGCAAGCAATTGTGCCTGAACGTAGGGCAGTAACATCAATTTGACTTTTTCCTGCGTAAATGGATGTTCAACTTCTGTATGTTTTCGCTTTTGCCAGGCTTCAATGAAAACTGCTCTGCCTTTTTCAGTCAACAAAACACTTCCATTTTCTTTGATATCAAAATGCTTTTTCGTTAACTGTCCTCTATTGATTAAGGAAAATACATACCGATCAACAATGAAGGAACGAAATTCCTCAACTAAATCCAAAGCCAGACTCGCACGACCAGGACGGTCTGTGTGGAAAAATCCAACATAACTATCCAGACCAACCGCTTCAAGTGCTGATTGGCATTCATAGGTCAACAGACTGTAACCGAAGGAAAGTAAGGCATTCACACAATCCAATGGAGGCCTTCTACTGCGACCATTGAATTGAAACGTCTCCTTATCAGTCAAAACCATTTCGTTGAATAGGCGGAAATAGTGATTCGCTGCCTGCCCCTCAATTCCAAGAAGAGCTTCCTTGTCCAGAGCAGTTTGAACCATTTCCACTGCCCAAGTCAGCTCTGTATTGACCTCTTCAAATAGATTTCCATCTACCCTATCTTTATGATCTCTACGAAATCGCAATAGGTATTTTCTGGAATTAGAGATTTTAGACAGAATAAAACGTTTGGCAAATTCCAGAGACAAAGCATTATCAGCTAAGCGATACTGTTGCCGTCTTAAGAGTACATTTCCATTCGTCGGACCGACAAACCGTCCACAAAATCGACCTTGTGGCGTATGGAAGGATAGGTTGATCTGATGCTCCGCACACAGTTCAATCAAGGACGGAGAGGCTCCTAGATAAGAAAAACACACAATACCGTCTATAATCCGATAAGGGAAACGATGAACAGCAACGCCATTTTGCTTAATGACAATGTTGTCCCGCTCTCTAGTCAAATAAAAATCTTCCTGAGTCAGATAGAGTGTATTCAGCAGTTTCTTCATAACCCCTCCTCGCTTACCATGGATTGTTGGATATAATGAGCAACACTACGCGATTTTTTACTCAATCTAGGCATACAAATATCTACCAGTGAGCAAAGTTGGCAATTCTTAAAATACTCAGCCTTTGGCAAATATCTTTTCTGATAAAGTTCATGCATTTGTCTAGCTAATTCAACAACCAGCTGCCTCAATTCAGCACTAATGCTAATTTCTACTTTTTTATTGACACTATGATAGTACAGATAACCCTTATCAATTTTGCAAGCCAGTGTTTCCTCCAAACACATGGTCTGTGCCACCAATTGAACAATATCCCGTTCATCTTTCTTCGGCTTACCACGCTTGTATTCAACGATAGTTGGAATCCACTTACCGCGTTTTCCACTCAGTGAAATGCCTGCCTCATCTTTATGAAATTCCACAACATCTAGTATCCCGTAAAGACCAAGTTCTTTAGACGACACCTGCATCGCTCGAGAAACCAAGAAATCCTTGCGTTTTTCTTTAATATAGGGATTGTCAGCTTTTTGATGAAGAAACTGACCATGTGTCGTCGCTTCATTTTCAGCCCATTCTTGATAAATATGAATCAAGGCCCATTGACGTTTGCAGAACTGAAAATGTTGAATACCAGACAACATCAAATAATCATCTTCTGCATAGGTCATCTTACAGTCCTTCTAAAATCTCAACTTTCAATCCTTTATCCTGAAACTCAGCCAATTCTGCCTGCTTCAGTCCGATAGCATAATCTTCGTAGCTTGACTTGTCTTGTTTTTCCTCATCAAACTCTAACAAGTCGAAGACACGTGCACTGGAAACATTGCCCAGTTTATTGGAATGAGTGAACCAGAAAACCTCACGAACACGCATGGAGCCTTCTGGACGAGCTGATGACGCATCATTTTCAAATAGGGTAATCAGGGTTTCCTTCAAGACCTCCGCATCTTCTGCCGTAAAGCCTGTCTTCTCTGCAAAATAAGCATTGATAGACCCTTTTACAATATATACACCATAATCTACAAAATGCTTGGTTCCCATAGTGTCAGAAGAACGACCTCCTGCTTTCTTAGGTTCCACACCATTTGTACTTCTAGTAATCTGCAAACTAGAAATGATAATTGGTTCTAACGAATGAGCCATGCTAACAGAAACTGGACCACGGATAGCAAAAGAGCGATCCTTCAAATACGTGAAGACCTGACCAAATGAGCGAACATCTAACCAGATTTGATTGGCCTTTTCATTGATTTCCTCATCTGATTCTTTTCCAGAAAATTGAGCTTTGAAGCGTTTTTCTAAAGAATTTAAGCCATCTTCAATCCGATCGTTTGCCTGGACAAAAATCTTATGCCCCATATCCTGCATCCGGTTACGAATTTTCCGCTTAATCGCAACATCACTAATAATCCCTTGATTCTTAGCATTCGTACGTGGCATATTTCCTGATAAAGGATCGCCATTAGCATTGGCCTCTCGCACCTCAATGGTCACCATAAAATCTATTTTCTGTTCCAACATTCTCTATTCCTCACTTTCAATTTTTTCTTGTTTTGTGTAAAAGTATTGCTTCTCAGCATAATAACCAAATATAAAGCGATAGTCTAATGGGTCATTGATTCCACGTTCTTGCATCAAAGGCCCTAATAACCCCATGATTTCTTCCCGTTCTTTTTCCAATTTATTAAAAATACCAGGGCTATTTAACTTTACTGTTTCTTCGTAAGGTTTGATTTTATTGGTTAAATTCATCATCAATTTAGCTGGCTGGCTTGTATAGGCAGTCCAGTAACGTTCTGCATTGGTGATGCGATCATTTTTTGAACCGTCTAACTGATACCGTTGAAGCTCTAACAATTCAAAAATCGCCAACAATCGTCCAAACAAATAGGAACGATCCTTATTCTCGTGGTCTAACATCGGTGTAAACTCCTCCTTATTAGTTTTATGTAAAAGGGCCAAGGAAACAAATAATACCTTGTTCCATGTGTTACCATATCTCTGACGTTGCTTGATATTGTCTTTTAATTTACCAAGAATCGTATCCGGAACATCTTTCCCATCAATCATGCTGGTAGCTAACTTTTGGAACTGATCACTCTTGAACTTGTCGTTATCCAGTTCCAAGAATCGACCTCTATCTACACCATAGGCCGCTAAAACAATATCCTGATAACTAGGTGGACACTCCGCATACTCTCCATTTTTCTTCTTAAATTGCCAAGAATACTTGTCCTGCCATTTATTGAGATTATCTAGTAGTTGAGAGGCAGCTAACTGTCTAAAGTATTTAAGGGCAACACGACCATCATTGGTCTTGTTAACGATAGCAACATAGTAAGTCGCTCCGTCACCAAATTCTTTTTTACCATGGATAAAAGATAAGCGGATTTTCTTGTTCTTTTCAGTTATTTGAAATTTAGGAGTATCATCTGAAGATGTTTCTCCAAAATCAAAGATTCCAGCATCTTCAATCTCTTCCACTTTCGGAGTAGTGATATCTAATTGAGTCTCATTAGTCAAATCATCACTAAACCAGTTGATCAAATGCTGTCCTGACCCTAACCATGCGTGGGTATGTTCACTCTCCAACAAAAACTTTGCCATTAAATGAATCTTTTCCGAAGTCTGATTCCCAACGGTAAAGACATCCTCTCGTTCCTTGAAGCGTCCTTTATAGGTTTCAATGTTATTGCTGACGGAAATCAGTTTGGCATTTCCTATCAATCCGCGGTGCTTGGCAGCCAGCACTTCTTGCTTCCCACTAATATTACAGATGATATCTGCCTGCTGATTTGATTCCACATAGGAAATGTAAGCCTTATGTAAGTCCAAATAGTTGGTAACAGAAACCGTTTGATAGGCAATAAATTGATCAATTTTAAATTCCAGAAAAGCCGTCGATAGGTCAATAGTCTTTTCACTATCATCACTGTTCAGAAAAGTTACTTTCAATCCCTCTCTACTGGTTACTCTACCATAGAGGGACTGGACAATTTTATCTATAAAGTCATCCTGTAACAGAAAATGCTGGATATGACTTAAAAATGTTTTGACTTCTTGTTCTTGACACTGAGTAATCCATTCATTCAACTGACGATGATAGGTGTCATACTGTCCTTGGTCTATTTCTGAAAGATAGTAAGTTAATTTATCAACCAGAGGGTGCGGAGCTGGATTTTTCCCCGAACGAGCCACCGAGTCAGAAGTCACAGGAAAGATGATACTCTCACCATCAGCCATAAAATCTGCTTTCATGAAGTTTCCTTCTTTATCGAGTAAGACGGCTATCGTATCTTTTCCATTTGAACGACGACTGGTATGATAAATCGGTAGAAGGGGACTGGTTGATTTTTGGGCGTTGTCAACCCAGCCTGTGTCCTCAGCTGCTTCATAAGCCCGTAAAAGTGCTGTAAAAAAATCCATTAGCGACCTCCTTCCTCATTTTCTTGATCTCGTGAGTAAATCTCAAATTCTTCTTCTACAGACCTAATGTCACCAGAGGTCTTAAAAACATAATCAGAGAGAGTATTAACAATCTCGCAGTCTTCTTGCTCCTTAAACCGTATGACACTGTTTTCCATAACAGTTTTTGTAAAATAGGAACGAAGCGGTTGATTAGACTCTGTTGGATAGGCAAATGAATGAAACATGATTCCAAAGTCGATGGTCTTATCTGCGTATTCTACTTTAGCTGTTTCATATTCTTCCTGGCTAATCGCTTCAACTAAACCAAGACATTCCCTAGTTCCAAGAAAGACATCTCGTCGCCCGCCTTTTTTGATAGACCTTTCCATAATAGCCTCATGTTTATTTGGCAGACGATCGTGCACTAAATCTGGGCGATTTTCATTCCAGATAAAGTGAAATTTGACCAAGTATTCTACATTGCTGAGGTAAGAGACATAACTTAAATCTGCCCCATAATTAGCCAACAAGGCTCGGACGCCATGTAACTCCGTTTGAATTTGATTGACAATCTTCACTTCTGTCACAACATTTGTGATAGTGGGTTTATAGTAAACCGCATCCACCACACCTTTTAAGGCCTGTCGAGTAGGAACGGCATAACTTGACCTCTCTCCACCACCCTTGGTCGCAGGATTCGTAAAGAGAGCCAGATCACCCTTCACCCGCAGGTAAAAATTCCGTGAACGATACAAAATCAAGTTCCTCCTTTTCTTTATTTATATAGTAAAGATAGACTACAACAAAAATGTACAACCTAACTAACAGGATAGCCAGCCGTGGTCACCATAGCCTTCAACCACAGTGACCACTAACTAACTCGTAAAAATAATTTTTTCCAATGACAGAAATTACTTATCCTTATTTCCTGAACGACAAGCAAAAACCAAGTAAGCTACGGCCGATAATATAGCTGGTAATCGCTCTAACAATTTGTCTATTAGTTGAAAAACATTTTCCGTTATACCTCTTCACCTCCTTAGTAGTAATCATTATAACATATATATCATTCTATGTATATATTTTATGAGAAAGAAAATACATAATTTTAGTTACTTAGAAGGACTTTTTTGATTTATAGTTCTTATCGTGATAAAATCAATTCATCATAGTAGACTATGCGGATTGAAATTATGTTTTTATTTTATGTAATAAAGACTGGCAGATCTTTCTATCTTACCTTACAAGATAGAGAGGTTTGCCTCTTTTTTTAATCCAAGCTTTTCGTCATCATAATACTCTTCTTGCAGTATTAAGACCTGTCCATCTAAATAATATCGAACAGCTTGTAATCGGCTGTCATACTGTCTCAGATTGACTGTAAAGGGCTGTAAGCTCTTAAGCATTTGTTTAATCTCAACTAAATCTTGCTCCCTTGGATAAGGATTACTTACCAGCCGTTCTTCCAAGTCAGCAATTTTCTCTGCTCCGTCACCATATTTAACCAAGACTCCGATACTGTCATCTTTGATTAAATCCATTTTCTGTCCTGCCGTCTTGAATGATTGCTTGATTTTACTATTCACCCACCCTCTGAATACACTTAAACTCAAATAGTCATAGACAGATTCATTGGTAGATAGTGGGTAATCAAATTGTGTTTTATTGTCAGCATAGTAACGTTCAAAAAATAAACGATTCAAGGCCCCGACATCAATTGGTGATCTTTCTTTTATCAAAATAGTTTCAGTAGCCACTTTTTTATGCTTGATTTCCTTCAGATAGGTGAGGCTTTCTTCTTCCTTGGATAAATTTATCAATGTCACCTGACCTACATCACGTTTACCTTCACGATTGCAACGACCAGCCGCTTGAACAATCGAATCTAGTCCTGCATAGGATCGAACTACCCGTTCAAAATCAACATCCACTCCCGCTTCAATCAGCTGTGTACTGACACAAATCAGGGGAACATCGTCTTTCAATTGATTTTTGATTTCTTGAATAACATCTAGACGATGCTGAGCACACATATTGGTCGATAAGTGATAAAGTGGTCTGTCTGTTTGGAACTCTAATAGACTATACAGTTTTTCTACTGCTGGTTTGGTATTGAGAATGACAAGCATGGAAGTTGCTTCTTCCAAGATAAAACTGACTAAGTCAGACAATCGGGAAACCGCATTGCTTTCATCGAACTTGCGGAGTTCTGTCCTCTTAAACACCGCTTGCTCTTCAGCGGTTAAGGTGACAATGTCTGCCTGCTCCGCCATTTCCCCTCCATATAAAAGTCGGTGACTTATATAACCCGAATCATAAGCAGGTTGAGTCGCTGTACATAGGACAACTGTAGCCCCCATGACCCTACTCAAAAAATTCATGGTTAGATTAAAGAGCGTGGTGACCTCAATGGGAAGGGACTGGACTTCATCTAAAATTAAGATGCTGTTTGCTAAGCTAGAGAAGCGTCTGATATTAGCAGATTTTGTCTTGAAAAGCGTTTGAAAAAACTGAACCATAGTAGTAAGGACTACAGGGCTATCCCAGGTATCAATCAGGTAATCTGTCATCAGACTGTTGACTGTTTCTTCTCCATACTCCTCATTTTGAGGTATGGTATCTTGTTGTTCTCTGACTAGGTTAGAATGGTGCTCTAAGACACCTTCTTTACCAATAATCTCCTGAATCGCTGCCGCATTTTGTTCTAAAACAGACAGAAAGGGTGTCATGTAGAAGAAACGTTTCTTATTTTTCTGAGTCAGTTGATGAACTGCGTAACGAAGGGACAGGTTGGTTTTTCCAGCACCAGTTGGAAGATTGAGGCGGTAGATACCTGCAGAATCAGTGGCTCCACGCTGTTTAACGCGTTTTCCCAAGGCCGTTCGAATACGGTTTAACTCTGTAGTCGGATTTCCAAATCCTGCATAAACGTCTTCTACTGATTGAAAATACTTCTGAACGAGTTCACTATTTTCCTCAGTAGTTTTTGGCTCGATAACAAGATCATAGGCATTGATCGTATCCAAAATATCTGCATTTTTCAAATATGATAAGTAGAGGCGAATAAAACAAGAGCTATAAAAAGCCGATTCGCTGTCATCGTTGATACATAATTTCGCCCAAGCAGTTTGAAAATTTTCAAACGCTTTTATCACTAATTCATCTACATTTTGATAACCAAAGCTAGGTAATTGTTCCTCCAGTAACTTGGCATAGGCACTTATATCTTCTTCATAATGATAGTCTTCTCGTGGCTGGCCAATCCGATAGAATAACTTACTGTGACGATACCTCCCCGCCCCTTCCATATCCTCAGGTAGAGGGACATCATAAACACCGTGGTGAGCGGATATGATATAGGCTATTATTTCACGAAAAAGTTGTGCATCATCTGGATTTCTTCCTGAACGTTGAAAGACTTGCCCAATCTCTTGAAATAAGTAACGTCCTCCCGCGTAAGAATGATCCACGTGTAGGCTCTGCTCCTCTTTCATTTTTTTCTGAAAAAGTCTTTCCGCCTTTCCAAGGTCATGATAAAGTCCTAGTAAGAACAAAATATCCCTTTGTCCAATTATTTCTGCAGACGCTTTTGCCTCTTGTGCGACATTGAATAAGTGGTCATCTAGGTACTGAAACCGACTTTCTTTTTCTCTCTTATCGATATGTGCCAGTTTCATCCCACCACCTCCTGTTTATATTAATATTTTACTACTTTTCATCAATCAATGAAAGCGTTCGCGTGACAAAAAAACTCAGTTTTTCAACTGAGTTTTTCCTTGCTTAATGCGTCACCATCTCCTGAGCAATTTCGTGAGCGGTCAAGGTATCAGGGTAATAGGTTGGCCAATTTTCTAACTCGTTAAGAAGCTCCTCTTGGCTTGTCCCACCGAAATAAATATGGAAGTGTCCCGATTTTTCAGGGGCAATAATGTGGTCACTAAATTGAACATATTTGAAGTCGCCTGCATCTTTATCATCTGTCTCAAAGAGGAAACGAACACCGCGATTCCCTTTTTGATAGGTGAGGATTTTATAACCTACATATTTATAGGTGAAAGTCTTAGTTTGTCCAGCTTGCGTAAATGACATGGTATTCTTTTCACCATCAATAGTTATGGCGTCAACATCTGTCTGATAGCCAGTGGTGTAATACTCCTGGTATTCTGCAAACGACATCTGGCCTTTCGATTTTTGAGCCTTATAATCCCAAACCTGGTCCAAACTTCCATCTAGAAGAAGCAGATAAACGGATTGCCACTTACCAGACCAGTCTGAGAGTTCACGATCAGCAATGTCAGCATCATCAAAATAGCCTTGATAAACCGTTTTTTCAGGTGTTTCTTCCGCTACAATAGCCGCACCTTCTTTTTCTGTGGTCAATTGCAGAGCAACTAAATTTGATTCCATGATTGAGAAGTAATCTTCTCCGGCATCCAATTGTTTTTGGGTCAAACTCTCCAAAGGATTGAGGACAGCGGTTTTAACACCCGCCTCTTTTGCTAAGGTTTCAGAAACCACTGCAGACGCATTTTCTTCAAAGTAAATGTAGTTAATCCCTTGTTCTTTAACATAAGTCGCCAATTCAGCCAAACGTTGAGCCGTTGGTTCCTGACTAACAGACACCCCTGTAATCGAAATCTGATCAAGACCATAATCTAGAGCCAGATAAGAAAAGGCAGCATGTTGGGTAACAAAGCTCTTTTGCTTAGCAGCTGATAGAACTTGACTATAGTTAGCATCTAGGGCCTTAAGTTTTTCAATATAGGCGGAGGCATTTTTTTCAAAAAGGTCTGCCTTATCTGGATATGCCTGACTCAAATCTCTCTTAATCACATTCACCAGGCTAATGGCACGAGCAGGCGACAGCCAGACATGAGGATCATAAGCATGGTGATGCCCTTCTTCCTCATGATCGTGATCATGGGCTTCTTCATCTCCAGCCAACAAAAGCATTTCCCCTGTCATCTCAATAATATTGACCTTTTGAGTATCAATTGACTCTGCCAAATGTGGTACCCAGGTTTCCATATTATCGTCCATATAAACAAAAACATCTGCACTTTGAATGGTAGTCAAGTCTTTGGTAGATGGTTCAAAATCATGAACCTCTGTTCCAGCCTTGACAAGAAGCTCCACCTCACCACTATCACCTAAAACTGCCTTGCTAAATTCATAGACAGGGTAAAAAGTAGCAACAACTTGAATCTTATCCGAAGACTTTTCAGATGGATTTTTGACATTCCAAAAAATAACTACTCCGATAATGAGGGTAAGGATTAAAGCAAATACTCCCAGTTTTTTCCGTTTCATAACAACTCCTTTTTTAAAACTTTACTGGTTAAGTATATCAGAAATTTTGATTTTTGCAAGATAAAAGTTTGAAAGGATTGAAAATTATTTTCCTCTAGCTGACGATTAACCAAAGCTGGTCTCATCAAAAAATCCACCTAACGGTGGATTCTTCATCAGTTATTCACTTGTTTGTGCTTCTGTGACAGTGGTACTAGTCGTCGTTGTTGTCTGGCTAGTCGTGGTCGTACTAGAAATTGTTGTATTGTCAGGAACCTGCAAATAGAGGATAATATCGTCCTTAGCACTCGTAGATACTGATTCTCCATAGTAAGGTTCTTGACCAATAACCAGACTACCTTTTGTAGGATTCTTAACTTCAATATGACCATAATCGCTTTGAACAAAGAATTTGATACGGCTTTCAGAAATATTTAATGCCGTTAAAATGGTGACTGCCCGGTCAAATGTCAAGCTATTGCCAGACTCATCGGAGGTCAAGTTAGGCATAATGACGGTATCACTCTTAGCTACTTCAAAAACAATTTTATTGCCACTAGAAGGACTATAAGAGCTGCCTGCTTTTGGTGTTTGAGCAATAATCGTACCTACCTGAGCATCATTGTCTGTCACTTCGGTAAAGCTGATATGACTCTCAGATATGCCATAGGTCTCAACCAAAGTGGCTTTAGCCTCTTCAAAAGTCTGTCCTGTAAAGTCAGGCATATCAAAGGCAGCCTTACCATTGGAGACGTAAAGATCTACTGTTTTACCTTCTTTACGGCTTGAACCTGCCTTAGGATTGGTCCTCACAACATTTCCTTTGTCAACCGTGTCACTTTCAATTTCATAAACCTCCCCAAGCTTGAGTCCTTCACTTTCAAGCGTAGAGACTGCTTGTGTTTGGCTCATACCTGTCACGTCAGGGACGGTGACTGTTTGTGATTCCGTAAAGTAAAAGTAGGCAAAGAAAAGTCCAAAGATGAGAACCAGTGCTAACAATATTTTAACAATAGTTCCTATAGGTCCTCTTTTTTTCTTACTTGATTGCTTAGGAGCTTGTAGATCCTGATCTCTAACCGCAGAAAGAGGAGGTGTCACCTGCTCGCGATCTTCCATTTTTTTAGGGCGATCATCTTTAGGCGGATTAGTAGCATTAACGTCTAGCTTTGGCAATGTCGTCTTCGTTGTTCCCTCATCGTCAAACTTAACCCGTTTTTCCCGTGCCCTGCCATCATCCAAGGCAGAAGACAAGTCTCGAATCATCTGATAAGTAGAGGTGTAGCGATCTGTTAGCTTTTTAGCTGTCGAACGAAGAACAACATTTTCAAGAGCTTGTGGTACATTTGCATTTTCAGCTGTTATAGATGGTAGTGGTTTTTGGAAATGCTGGAGTGCGATGGTGACTGCACTATCCCCATCATAAGGGATATGCCCTGTCAACATCTCAAAAAGCATAATTCCCATAGCGTAGATGTCACTTTGAACCGTAGCTTTGGAGCCACGCGCCTGTTCAGGTGATAGGTAGTGTACGGATCCTAACATCGAGTTGGTCTGTGTTAGGCTTGTCTCTGCAAAGGCTACAGCAATCCCAAAGTCCGTCACCTTTGCTCGTCCATCTTTCGTCAAAAGCACATTCTGAGGTTTTAAGTCTCTATGAACAATACCTTTTTGATGAGCTAGTGTCATTGCTGACAAAACCTGCCTCATGATGCGAATCACTTCTTGGTTTGATAAGGGAGCATGATCTTGAATGTACTTTTTCAAGTCATATCCATCAACATACTCCATCACAAGAAATTGCTGGCCATCTTCTTCACCGATATCGCGAATGGCAACAATATTAGGATGTGATAGCTCTGCCATAGCTCGAGCCTCTCTTTGGAAACGAGCCACTGCAACTTGATCTGTTTGGTAATTGGTGCGAAGTACCTTAATCGCCACTTCTTCATTGTCCAATATCAGATCGTTAGCCAAATACACATCTGCCATTCCTCCACGACCAATGGTCTGAAGGATACGATACCGACCAGCAAATAATTTGCCAATCTGAATCATTTAGTCGCCTCGCTTTCAATCTCAAGCAGAGCCACTGTAATGTTATCAAGACCGCCTGCAAAGTTAGCTTGGTCAATCAATGCCTGAACTTTACTGTCTAGGTCTGTTTCCTCAAGAATAATACTCGTGATATCCTCATTGGATACCATATTGGTCAAACCATCGCTATTAATGAGAAGGTAGTCTCCTTCTTGGAGAACTTGGACCGCTACATCAATATCTAGAGGAGCTGCTTGGCCAACCGATTGGGTAATGATATTCTTTTGAGGGTGCACCGCTGCTTCTTCTTCTGTTAATTGCCCAGCTTTAACAAGAGCATTTACCAAAGAATGATCACTCGTCAAAAGAGTATATATGCCATCACGAATCAACCCAACACGAGAGTCCCCAACATGAGCAAAGATGACAACATTTCCCACAAAAGCTGCCGCCTCAATAGTGGTTCCCATGCCTTTGTAATCTTCTGTTTGACCCAATTCATAAATTTTTTGGTTTTCTTCTTCAATGATCTCAAACATCCAATCACGAATCTTACTCAATTCCTTAAAATCTGAATTGACCCAAGAACGTCCAAGATCCGTTACCGCCATCTCACTAGCGATATTACCCGCACGATGACCGCCCATACCGTCCGCAAGAACAATAAGCTCCAGACCGTGTTTGTTGGTGTATTTATTAATGGAATCTTGGTTATTTGAACGTTTTAGTCCAATATCCGTCTGCATTGTAATTTTCATCTATGATTTGCTGAGATACTCAGCTTTCCTCCTCAGAAACTAATCACATCGACGGAATTTTGCAATAAAAAATCCGTCCGTTATATATTGTTCTGGCGTTATGGCTAGACAGCCCTCCACAACAATATCTTTTTGTTTATGATCTAATGGAACCTGTTCAAAGTTAGGATGTTTGGCTAAAAATTTTGCCACCACCTCTTGGTTTTCCTCAGAAACAATGGTACAGGTACTATACACCATTATACCACCTTTTTTGAGGGTTTGGCAAACACTTGATAGGATTTCAAGCTGAATAGTCTGTAAACTCTCAAAATCTTGCAAAGTCTTATTGTATTTAATGTCTGGTTTGCGTCGAATGAGGCCAATTCCCGAACAAGGAGCATCCACTAAGATTTTGTCAAAATGGTCTTTGGGAAAATGCTGTGCAACCTGACTAGCGTCGAGCCGCAAGGTTTCTACTCTTTCTGACAGACCAAGACGTTCCGCATTCTCTCTAATCAGCGCTAGCTTATGGTCATATAAATCAAGGGCTGTGACTTTTCCTGTCGTCAAGTAAGAGGCCATGTGTACGGTTTTACCACCAGGCGCTGCACAAGCGTCTAAGACACGTTCATGCCCCTCAATCCCCATAGCTGGTGCTACCAACTGACTGGTCTCATCTTGAATGGTCAAAGCACCCTTTTTAAAGTTATCTGTAGTTGCAAAAGCGCCTGATGGTTTTGTCAAGCCAACTTCGGATAAGACCGAAATGTCAGCTCCTGTCGCTTCTGCGATTTGAAGCAATTTTTTAGGGTCAGTCACACGCACAGAGGCTTTATTCCGGATATAAAGGCTCTCAAATATTTTGATTGCCCGCTCTTCACCATATTGGTCAATCATTTTTTTAACGAGCCAAACAGGTAAGGAATATTGAATCGCGTAGCGTTTGTTGACTCGCTTAATCTTTGCTGAGTCTGGCAAGTCTTCTGTCGCTAATCGGCGGAGCACGGCATTAACTAGCTTATCTGCTCCTTTTTTATTGCCACGATTTTTGGCAATCTCTACTGCTGAGTTGACCACAGCATGCGCAGGAACCTTATCCAAGTAGCGTAACTGATAAAGACTGAGCATAAGCAAATAATAGACCCAGCTCTGCAATTTATCACGATCCTCGATATAATGCGCCAAAAGCCACTCTAGCGTCATCTTGCGCGCCACTGTGCCGTAGACAAGCTCCGTTACAAGGCTCTTATCCTGCTCAGACAGCTGACTCCCCTTCAGGTGTTTGTTGAGAGCGATATTTGAAAAAGCCCCCTCATCAAAGACCTGTTCAAGCACTAGAAGCGCTTGACCGCGCGCAGTTTTTTTCCAATCATTGGCCAAATGAATCACCTACTTCAAGTTTTTGCCCCACTCCATTTAGGAAGTCACCAATCGCCATTTTAGGCTTACCTGCTGGCTGTACTGTTTTTAGGGAAATGGCAGAGCTACCACAAGCAACCACCAGTGATTTCTTAGTCTTCTCGATAATCTGACCAGGAGCCCCCTCACCTGGGACTTCAACCGCTTCATAAACCTTGAAACGCTCGCCATTCAGCAAGGTGTGAGCAACAGGCCAAGGGTACATGCCACGGATATGGTTAAAGACCTCACGCGCCGACTTATGCCAATCAATCCGCTCTTCTTCTGGGCTAATATTGGGTGAGAAAGTCGCCTGACTAGCATCTTGAGGCTCAGGCTTAATGTCACCAGCGATATAGCCTGGCAAGGTCTCAAGCAACAAGTCCCGTCCGACAATAGCCAGTTTTTCAAACATGGTTCCGACATTATCCTCATCAAGAATCGGTGTCGATGCTTTAGCGACCATATCACCAGCATCCATCTCCTTGACCATTTCCATGATGGTAACACCAGCTTCTTTTTCACCATTGATAATGGCGTAGTGAATAGGCGCACCGCCACGGTATTTAGGCAAAAGTGAGGCATGGACATTGACCGCAAAGCCAACGGAATCAAGAAGCTTCGTCGGCAAAAATTGCCCAAAGGCCGCTGTCACAATCCCATCTGCACCCAAGGTCATCAGCTCCGCCATCTCAGAAGAGCCAGAGAGTTTTTCAGGTTGATAGACCAGCAAGTCATGGGCTAGCGCCACTTCCTTGACAGGTGTCATCTTAATTTCTTTTTTACGACCAACTGCTCGGTCCGGTTGGGTCACCACCGCCAAAATCTCATAAGATCCGTCTGCCAAAAGGCCCTTAAGGACAGTCGCTGAAAAATCAGGTGTTCCCATAAATAATAATTTTGTTTTTGTCATAATGTTTCCTTTTTAGATATTAAAAGTAAAGTCAATACTACAATCAAGCCCAAGCCTAGAACTAATTCAAGGTTGACCTTGATAAGGAAGTAAGCAAAAAGAATATTGCACCAGCCATGAAAGAGGCTACAGTAAAAAACAGACTGTGTTTTCCGATAAATGGCGCCTAATACAAAACTCAGCACAATGGCATAAATAGCAAATTGATAGAAAGGAAATAACCGCTGAACACTCCCAGCTATGAACCAAAGCGGGAAGTGCCAGAGCCCCCAAACTAGACCTGTGATAAGACTGGCTAACCAGAAGGGATAGCGTTTCTCAAGAAGTGGTTGCAGGGTTCCTCGCCAGCCAAGTTCCTCATTACCCCCAAAGAAAAAGAATGACTGGATAAGGAGAAGTGGAACTAGACTAGGAGCTACCAAGCCACTCGCCTCTCTGGAAGATAGGGCAAGCACAGCAAATTGCAGCCCTGAAAATAGTAACAAGTATGTCCAAGACCCTTTCTTAGCAGAAAAAATAAAGCGACAAATAGACGTTAACGATTTGTCTTCCAGACAAACAAGCGCAGCAATCAAAGGGGCGTAGCCTGAGTAGAAGTGCATAACATTCCCAATAACGGACCTCTGGCTAACTCCCAAAATTGCCATGGCACCCCAACCTAGACACCAGGTTATTCCAAAACTAATCCCTAGAAAATGTAACAGCTTTTTGGTGTCCATTATCATTCCACCCTTTCTCATCTCTTATCACATACACCCGTGCTTACATCATATTCTGCGGTTCGTGGTCAATGGCTATACGCAACTCCTTGTTAGACGTCTCCTGGCTCCAATCCAAAATCCCATTTAAAGCCAGCTCCAGCTGATCCTCAAAACGATATTTGATAATCAGTTGGTAGTGATAAAGATTATGGGTTCTAGCAATTGCTTTTGGGGTTGGTCCAAGCATGATGACTTTGGAACTTAATTGCTGGCGCAGCAAAGCTAAAACTTCATAGGACTTCTTGATGACCTCCTCTTCGCTCTTATGCGAGAGACTTATCCCAACCGTAAAATAATAAGGCGGATAGGACAACTGCCTGCGAATGTTCATTTCGTACTGGTAAAAACCTTCGTAATCCTGATTCTTAGCAAAAGCAATGGCATAGTGATTGGGATTGTAGGTTTGGATAATGACTTCTCCTGTTTTCTCTGCACGTCCTGCACGTCCTGCCACTTGGGTCAAGAGCTGAAAACTCCTCTCAGCAGCTCTAAAGTCTGGCAGATTAAGCGAGGTATCGGCATTGAGCACCCCAACCAAAGTCACATTTGGAAAGTCTAACCCTTTTGCAATCATCTGGGTTCCAAGTAAGATATCCGCTTGGCCATTACCGAATGTCTCTAAAATCTTTTGATGAGCCCCTTTCTGACGAGTGGTGTCCACATCCATGCGTAAAATCCTTGCTTCTGGCAAAAGCTCACTGAGCTCATCGAAAGCTTTCTGAGTGCCCGTGCCGTAGTAGCGGATGCTCCGACTCTGACAGTTTGGACACGTCCGTGGAATAGCAGCTTGATGCCCACAATAATGGCAATTCATGGTCTTAGTATCCATGTGTAAAGTCAAGGAAATGTCACAGTTTGGGCAATTATCCACATAGGCACAGTCACGACACATAATGAAACTCGAATAACCACGCCGATTAAGCATCAGCACCACTTGTTCTTTCCTAGAAAGGCGCTCCCTAATCTTATCCAAGAGTATCGGAGTGAAATTACCTGCTTCTTGACGACCGATAAAATCCCTAAAATCAACCACTTGAACACTCGGAACAGTTGCAAGAGGATTCGCACGCTGAGTCAATTGTAGCAGCTGATAAACATCTTTGCTGGCCCTAGCCCGACTTTCAATAGTCGGTGTTGCCGACCCTAAAACGAGAGCTGCCTTATGGTAATTGGCACGTAGCAAAGCCACATCACGAGCGTGGTAGCGGGGATTGCTCTCCTGTTTATAGATGGCTTCATGCTCCTCGTCAATGATGATAGCTCCGATATTTTCCAAAGGAGCAAAAATAGCAGATCTAGCACCCACAACCACTCTGGCACTGCCTGATTTGACCTTACGCCACTCATCAAACTTTTCACCATCTGATAGACCAGAGTGCATAATGGCTACCCGTTTCCCAAAACGTGAAATGAAACGTTGCGTCATCTGAGGGGTTAAGGAAATCTCTGGAACTAGCACAATAGCTGTTTTCCCAAGCTTTAAGACCTTATCGATGATATGCAAGTAAACTTCCGTTTTCCCAGAACCGGTAATCCCTTGCAAAAGAAATGGTTTACTGTCTTTGCCAATTTGCTCAGTCACACGACACACCGCTTCTTGCTGTTGAGCATTGAGTTTGAGAAAAGCTGTCTCTTCAACCTGACTAAAGTAATCGTCACTACGATTTTGCTCTACTTGATAAACCTCTAAGAACCCCTTATCAATAAAAAAGTTCACCACTGGGGAAGAGAAAGTTTTATTCAGCTCTGGGATTTTGCCATCCTTAGGGTGTGCTAACAAAAACTGCTGTAATTCTAAACGCTTTTTAGCACGGTTTCCCAAATCGGCCTTCGATAATTGTTCCAGATGGATCCGATAGTGGCGTTCAGTTTTGATATGTTTCTTGTCAGTCGCTAAGTAATCAACCTGAATTTTCCCTGCTTTGACTAATCTAGCGATTCTATTTTCTAGTGTTTTATCTAAAGTTGAGACAGAAATACTGGATCTCTGACCAAAAATCGCTTGTTTATCCTCTATGGACAAGTCTTCTTTAGCTGTTAACACCTTATCATACTGGCTATTCAGTAAACTTGGTAGCATGGCTTTGAGTAGGGATATTTTATAAGAAAATACTGTCCGCCGCATGGCATCAGCCAAGTCTAGCTGTTCCTGATTAAGCACAGGCTCAAAGTCAAGAACATCAACTACTGCCTTGAGGTCTTGGGCTCCCTTTTCCAAAAAACCAACCACAAACCCCTGTAACAGGCGATTGCCATTTCCAAAAGGCACATGAACGCGCGAACCAAGAGCAACAAACTCCGTCAGATGTTCTGGGACAAGATAAGAAAAGGGCTTATCAGTCTGCATGAGTGGCACATCAACGATGATTTGAGCAATTTTAGACATAAGACTCCTTTCTATTGTTGCTTGGTGACATAGTCACGGATACTCTATAACTATAA
Source organism: Streptococcus plurextorum DSM 22810 (assembly GCF_000423745.1). GTDB lineage: Bacteria > Bacillota > Bacilli > Lactobacillales > Streptococcaceae > Streptococcus > Streptococcus plurextorum. Next base: position 1,688 of record NZ_KE384087.1, on the reverse strand, counting down.
AGGAAAAATCCAAGATTGGCTAATCTTAGATTTTCTCTCCTTCTTCTTCTTTTTCTTTTGCGATTTGTTCTTTAATACGGCGCTCTTCTTCTTCTTTGGCGCGACGCTCTGCCTCAAGGCGAGCCAGCACTTGCGCGCGTTTAGCTTCAGGATCTGGGTGAATGGTGACATTACCAGATTCAATTTCTTCCAGCGCACGCAAAGTGTTTTTTTCTGATTTAAAATCCTGAGTGGGCTTAGCGCCAGCTTCTAATTCATGAGCACGTTTAGCCTGTAAAACACAAAGCGAATACTTTGAAGGCACCTTATCCAAAAGGGTATCAATAGAGGGTTTTAACATCATAGTATCAGTCTCTTTTCTAAATATCTTTTATCATATCATTGTATTTACCAATGACGCGTTCCACGCGGAAATGCTCCGCCTCAATCAAGCGTTTGACACGCTCTGCTGCCAAATGAACTTCATCATTAACAACCGCATAGTCATACTCACGCATAAGAGCAATTTCTTCTTTGGCACGTTCAATGCGCTGGGCAATGACCTCATCACTATCGGTCCCACGACCAACTAAACGGTCTTTTAGCTCCTCAAGATCTGGCGGAGTGAGGAAAATAAAAACACCATCTGGAACTTTTTTCTTCACCTGCAGAGCTCCTTGAACTTCAATTTCAAGAAAGACATCAATGCCCTTATCTAAAGTTTCATTGACATAGGTTAGAGGCGTCCCGTAGTAATTGCCCACATACTCTGCATATTCCAGCATCTGACCGTTTCTAATGAGCTCTTCAAATTCTTCACGTGTGCGGAAAAAATAATCTTTCCCTTCAACCTCGCCCGGACGTTGAGGCCGTGTTGTCATCGACACCGAATATTCAAATTTATGATCTGGCGTTGAAAAAATCTCTTCACGCACAGTTCCTTTACCTACTCCTGACGGCCCCGAGAAGACTATCAATAAGCCACGTTCAGACATGTGTAACTTCCTTTTCTATCTATCATATACCTAAAATCTTTTTCCATTTAGTTTACCAAAAAATAGGGAATTTTTCAAGGCACAAATCTACCTTCATCTCCATTAAATACCGTAATGCCTTACTTTTACTGTCTCGCATCAAAAATAAAAAGATAAAGCTCTTAAAGAACTCTATCTTTTTACTTGTTCAGTCACGCAAGCTTCGCGACTTTAATCTAAATCTTTGGCAATAACGTTTTCTTCCGTTACCTTTTCAGTCTCTTTTTTACGCTTTTTGGCAAATAAAGCTGTTCCAAAGAGCAGGCCAAGACCAGCTAATAGCCCTCTACTCTCTGATTCACCAGTATTTGGTAAAATTCCTGCAGCACCAGTTGCTGTTGGATTATCTGGTGTGTCCGAATCTGCATGATATTGACTATTAGATGTAGACTCTGAAATGGACTCGGAAACGGATTCACTTACTGACTCTGAGATTGATTCTGAGATGGACTCCGATACTGATTCACTTACCGATTCTGAAATGGACTCGGAGACAGATTCGCTTACCGATTCTGAAATGGACTCAGATACCGACTCGCTGACTGACTCTGAAATGGACTCGGACACGGACTCACTTACAGACTCAGAGATTGATTCTGATACTGATTCACTTACTGATTCTGAAATAGATTCAGAAACTGACTCGCTAATCGACTCTGAGATTGACTCGGACAC
>NZ_KE384086.1:27096-30255 GCF_000423745.1 Streptococcus plurextorum DSM 22810 | reverse complement strand
AAGACAACACGTATTATTATGACAACGACAACAAATCCCTCGGTAAATTCAAAGTCCTCGCAGTAGAAGACAACACCGCCAACGGCATGCAGGCAATGGCCGTAGCGCCAGTTGTTAACTGTGATTAGGAGATATAAAATGAAAAAACGAAGAATTTTTATCAATTTAGTAGTCGCAATGACAATTTTAATATTAGGAGGATGCGGAATGACTGAGAGCAATAAAGAAGTGAAGTACAAAGAAGAGCAGGATAGAATGGTGGAGTATTTAGCTCAGAATTATGAAGGTGTTGAAAAAATTGAGTTTATAAATTTTGAAGAAAATATAAAAACAGGTTACTACACCAGTATTGCTAAAATAGACGATAAATTTGAGGTAATGTTTTATGAACGAGGTGCTAATGGTGAGATATCTCTTGATTATTATACAAGAGACTTTATAGCTCAATATCCCAAAATTAAAAAGACTATTTCTAATTTTGATATAAAAAAGTAGTTTATTACGGAGAGTAATTATATGATGGTAACAGATAAAGATTATAATGAAATATCCGAGCGTGTTTATAATGTAGATAGCGGAAAAAAGATGTTGTCCATATACAGCAAGCCCAAGAAATAATGGATGGTCAATTCAAAGTCCTCGCAGTAGAAGACAACACCGCTAACGGCATGCAGGCAATGGCTGTAGCACCAGTGGTTAACTGTGATTAGGAGATATAAAATGAAGAAACGAAGAAGTTTTATTAGTTTAGTAGTCGCAATCACAATTTTAATATTAGGAGGATGCGGAATGACTGAGAGCGATAAAGAAGTGAAGTATAGAGAAGAGCAGGATAGAATGGTGGAGTATTTGGCTCAGAATTATGAGGACATTAAGAAAGTTGAGTTTACAGAAATTGAGCATAATAAAATAACAGGAACATACTCATTTTATGCCACAATAAATAATCAAATTCAAATCGATTTTACACTGAGAGGATTAAATGGCGAAATCTATGTGAATGAGCTTTCTTCTAGAAATCATGGGCATTTTCTTAAAAAGTCAGACACACCTAATGAGAAACCAGATGTAGCTCACATTGAAGTTAAGTACCTGGAGGAATGATATAATATCAGAAAAAGATTATAATTCACTTGCCGACGAAGTTTATAAAGTTGATTCAGGCAAAGTGCCTACCCCGTACAGAAAAGGTGATACTGTAGCCAATGGTCAATATAGAGTCCTCGCTGTAGAAGACAACACCGCCAACGGCATTCAGGCAATGGCCGTAGCACCAGTGGTTAACTGTGATTAGGAGATATAAAATGAAAAAACGAAGAATTTTTATTAGTTTAGTAGTCGCAATCACAATTTTTATATTAGGAGGATGTGGAATGACGTCACAGAAAGAAACATTGACAAAAGAGCAACAGGATAATGTGGTTAGATGGATTGCAAGGGGGTATGAGGTTGATAAGGTAGAATTTACAAATTTTACAAAAAATAATTCAACAGGAAGTTACTTGTTAAGTATTCAAATAAATGGTGACAGAAATCTTGGGACAGTATTTTCAACGTATAGCTTAGATGATTTTAATATCCAAAGTGGTGAAATTGGACTAGATCCTATAGAAGATTTTGAACCTTTGTTGAGGCATAATCCTAAAAATAAAAATGAGAACGTTAATATTGAAGAGATAGAAGTTATATACTTGGGTGAGTAGTATGCTGACAGATAAACAAAATAGTAGATTAGCAGAACAGTCATATTGGGTTGATCGTAATAAAGAAGGGGTTGATTATAGACCCAAAGAAGCTGGCTAGTTTAATTATAAGACAATAGGAGGAATCCATGAAAAACTGGAAAAAATTGTTAGCACTGGTCGTTGTTGGAATGTTAATGATGTTAGGAGGTTGTAGTATGTCTGGAAGTAAACAAACAGTAAGTAAAAAAGAACAAGACAGAGTAGTTCAATATATTATAGAACATATTGAACTTGTTGATGGCGATTCAATAAAAAAAGTAAAATTCACAAAAATTAAATATGAAGAAATGCCTGGAAGTTGGTGGATAACAGTAGAGATTAATGGACAATACAAACTCTCATTATCTGAAGGAAAACTCGGCGGAGAGATAAGGACGTCCCGTTTTTCTTCAAAAGAGATTAGACAAGTTGATAGCACAGAATTAGTATCGCAAGAAAGTAAAGTAGATGTTTTATACTATGAATAAGGAGAAGTATCATGATTACCGAAAAAGATTATAACTCCATATCAGAAGATGTTTATCAAGTAGACTCTGGAAAAACTTTGAATATCATTAAATTAGGTGATACTGTAGTCAATGGTCAATATAGAGTCCTCGCTGTAGAAGACAACACCGCTAACGGCATTCAGGCAATGGCCGTAGCGCCAGTGGTAGATGGCAAAGTAGATACCACACAGATCACCATTGCCTATGCGGGGACGAATTTTGGAGATGGAAAAGACCGTCAGACAGATGTGAGTAGCGTTATTCTCGGACTTAATATATACCCGTAGGCATGACCACAGTTAATGTGACGGCTCAAAGTCAGGTTGATAGCGCCTTAGCCTTTGCGGATAAGATTCAAAAGCAGTACCCTCAAGCAAACATCGGAACGACTGGGCATTCCTTGGGTGGCTATCTGGGTCAACTTGTCGCCATCAAAAATCAATGGAGCGCTACCACCTTTAACGGTCCCGACCCCTCTAATATGCTTACTAAGGAGGAAATTGCCTGGGCAAAAGCAAATACCGATATCCTGATTAATTATAGAAATTCTGAAGACTGGATTGGGAATTTTGGAGGAGACCCACTAGGCATCGCACGAGTGATTGATACCTACACTCATTATGGTTTTGCAGGTGTGGCGACTCATATCCTTGACTATCACGGCCTCTCCACCTGGCAATTTGATCAATACGGCAATTTAGTGGACAAATATGGCTTGATCGTCGATAAAAAGAATTATCAGACCCGTGTTGACATTGATGCGGACGGCGTGGCAGATATTACCTTGAACCAGGCCAATACAGAACCCCGCAACCTTTTCCTATCTTCAAGTCGCATCAGTGCCATAGGAGCAAAGGACCTCAAGCTTGCTTCCCTTATAGAAACTAACCAGAGAATTTGGAATGAATTCTTTTTTTATTTTCTAC
>NZ_KE384086.1:0-26046 GCF_000423745.1 Streptococcus plurextorum DSM 22810 | reverse complement strand
GTTCATCTAAACCCGATTAAACCTTTGGACATCAATGGCGATGGCAAGCGTGATATCATGCTTAACGCAACATCAACAACCCCCCGCAACCTTTTCCTATCCTCAGATCGCATCAGTGCCATAGGAGCCAAGGATATCAAGCTTGCTTCCCTTATAGAAACTAACCAGAGAATTTGGAACGAATTCTTTTTTTTTATTTTCTACGAATGAAGAGTATTATGACAAACTATGGTAAAATATATATAAATAGGTTAAGTGATGAAAGGAGCACTTTATGAAACAACTAACTAGATTAATATTATTAGTGATAGGAGGCTTAATGATAGTGGTTTTGTCAGGATGTGATGAACGCAATAGTCGTGAGTGGTTGGAAAATAAATTTGGGACGGAACTTAGCCGTGTCTATCCCACAAAAAATCTGGAAGACTTGGCCAAAGAGTTTCCAGATGGGTTTAAGGTGAAGCAGATGTTTGATAAAGACGATTTCGCGATTGAAGTTACTATTGAAGGAGTTTCTGAGCAAAGAGTGTTGGCGGGGGAAATTGTCTGTATTCGAAAATCTACTTCACAAATATCAGAAACTATTTCCCTTATCTATCAAAACGGGAACTGGAATTTTTCTGATGAAACTTTGGCCAAGGACTTATGGCCTTACCAGGAGTTTTTAGTACAAAACTTATTGATTAATAAAGATTACTTAGCTTCTTTAAATTTAAAAGACAAATCCTACAATTTCCAAAATGGAGCTTTTAATATTAATTATAGTTTAGCCCACTCAGAACTTCCGGAAATGTTAAAAAAACAATTTTCAGAGGGAGCGACCCTAAGTTTTGGGGGAAGTAACAGCAACCAAAATTATTACTATTCAGTTGTTTTTGAAGATGGAGCAGGCAATTATTTTAGAGAGACCATATCAGCTAATAATAAGTAAGGAGACAATATGAGTATAGTGCATGAAACAGGTAGCGGCGTTCCAACACTGGATGCGTCAAACTTAGCCTATCAATTTGAACGCGTTCAGATAGAATATCCAGATATTCCTAAAGATTCAACTGGGGATTATGATCGTATAAGAGAGGCTACAAAAGAAAATGCATTACCACAAAATCTAGCCTACCTGAATGATTTTTACGACAAAAGCACAGGGACTAGCGGGGTTGCCTTTCGAGACAAGGCGACAGGTGAGGTGATTGTTGCTTATACAGGAACCAATCCCAATGTTCAAGGCTTTGATGGAAAAATTGAGTACGCCAAGGATATTTATACGGACATTAAGGACATTATCTTTGGTAAGGGGAATCACTATGACCCAGCCTATGCTTTTTACGAGGATATGTCGACCAAGTATGGTGCGGAAAATATTGTCATTACCGGGCATTCTTTAGGAGGAAATATAGCACAACGGGTTGCTCTGAAGTACAATGCCCCAAATACGATTGTTTACAACTCAGCTCCTTTGTTTATCCCATCTACCACTTTTACAGGCATCAGCATAGGCGATCCTTTCTCAGCGATAGCAAGTGCCCATACGATGACAGAATTGCATATGGAAATGGTCCGATTTAGAGGAAAAGTGGGACGAATCACGACGACAAAAGATTTTTTGAACAAGGTATCTGACCAATTTCAAGGTGTTTATCTAGGAGAAGAATTTATTTTAACTAACTCAGGAGGACATGGTCTAGAGGAAATCATCAACAGTCGTTCACAGGTTGATGAACTAAAGCAACTTTTTGCGACAGAGCCCTCACTGTCAACAGCTTTAAGAAAAGTTGATGTCAATGGGGATGGTACCGTTGATTTATCGTTGTATCAGAGAGACCTCATCCCCCGCAACCTTTTTCTATCCTCAGGTCGCATCAGTTCCATAGGAGCCAAGGACATCAAGCTGGATCCTGATAGCTTGAGGAACTTATCCAGCAACCTTCAAATGCTTTCTCTGGTCGAGATTGCTTCTCTTATCAAGCTCTGCCAACTCTGCCAAGAGAAAAACACCAAAATCAAAGAAGACTTTGAAACCCGTAAGCAAAAGGTAGAAGAAAGCATCGTCCAGCGCTTCAAAGAGACACGGTTGACAGAAGTCTTCTACCAGCTTCATGACTCAGTGGGGCAATTACTGGCAAAAAAGCAGATTTTCCAAACCTTGATGACACCTGGGCAAGTGGTCGATACCATCTCCGATCCTGCCTATTTCTCAACAGGAGCCCCTCTCTATCTTGAAACCTATAACATCCAGCTCGGAAGACTAGGACAATATAGCAGCACCCTCTATCAACACGCGACAGAAGAAAAGACCAGTGGCTTTCAGAATGGTGTCCCGATCAACCCAACCCCAACAGCCCTAAAATCATCCATGGTCTTAGAAGAAAGTGCCAAGCACCTCAAAGAAAGAAGCGAGACCATCTTTGAAGGAAAAGGCCTTCGTGAAGGCAAGAAAGACGGCATAAGCCTTGCTTTAGATGAAGTGCTGAGCGTCGAGCAGAAAAACTTGCTAGAGCTCCAAAAAGCGCTGAGCAGTGTGTCTCAGCTCACCCTTAGCCTAGCCAATCATTTCCAAACCATGGACGACTGGCTCCATGATCAGCTCTCAAATGGTGGCAATCTTGAGGGAATGATGGTCGCCAACGTTCCCCCTAGCTATAAGGCCTATTTGGAAGCCTCACATATTTTTGATGATGTCAAAGATGTGCTCCAAGCCTTTGATCATCAAGTTGAAGAAAACAGCAAGCGCTACGGCAAAGAAGTGGTTGAAACCTTTACCCAAGCCTTTAGCAGCCTTCAAACCGCACTGGACAGATGGTCTTCAGAATTGACCAGTTTTAATCAAACCATTTCGTCAATCCAAGCAACCTTTACAACAGGCATTTACGTTGATAAGACCAGCTTTGTCGATAAAAAACCAGTAGTCACTAGAACCTACTGGGGACAACTCTGGAGGCTTTACCCCTCAACCACCTATTCAACCGTTAATACTGCCAAAAACACCATCACGCCCCTCGCTGATAAGGTCATCTCAGCACTTGAAGTGACAAGAACAGCTTCACATGACATGCAAAACCTCAAACCACAGCTGAAAAAGATTATCGAAGAAGGGGTCTACAAAGCATTTGATTTAGATGAAATCGTGGCCAGCCAAAAAGCCATACAGAGCATCACAGACCGCATCCTACGAGAACTGACCTATGTCATCACGACCATTTCGAGCCAAATGCAGGGAGAAGCTGTCACGACCCTGACACAGCAACTAGAGAAAGTCAAAAGCTTGACCAGCTACTTCAACAGCCTTGTCGGAGATTGCTTTGGAGACCAAAGCAAGGCCCAAGGAGCAACAAGCACCGGAAGCGTAAGCCTTGAAGCTAGAACATTCTCGTTGAATAAGTAAAAAAAGCTTCTCGGTTGAAGCTTTTTCTTATGCCATTAGTGCAAATAGTCCTGCAATCAGGAAACAAATGACCTTATAAGTTTCGTTGATGAGGATGAGTTGGATAGGGCGTTGTTCAAAGAGGTAGTTTTTGACAGAAGCTAAAGCTGACAATAGTCCCATAAGACTAGCTGCATAAAGCGGAGAAATCCCTAAGCTTTTGATAAAAAAGACGGCAATGATTGCGGTTAGGATTTCAAAAAGTAAGGAAAGCACCATTTCCTTTTGTCCCTTGTTTCCCGCCTGACGGTCGGCTTCGATTTTAGCCATATCAATGCCAGAAGCTATAATCCAAGCGTCGCGGAAGATAATGCCGTACCAAGCACCGCCGATGGCAAAAGAAATGAGACCTGCCAATATTCCAAATAAAATCGTCATGATGACTCCTTTTTCTCAATAAATGTTAGTCACCAATGTAACATAGGAAGACATTACCGTCAAGCAAAGTGGTTTGTATGACATCAGAAGAGTCGATGATTGGCAACTAACAAGTATTTCAGCACTTGTGTGCCTTCTTATCTAGTGATGTGAGTCTTATCTGGTATAGGAGGTCAGGGAGCTGTCTGATGCTTAGAGTTGTGGTAAGCCTCTGTAGTTGACCAGGAGTCATGGAGGATGAAAATCATCTTAAGTCTTCTTGGCGGTTGAGGCTTCTAGATTTTGCGGGCTTTTTCCTTTGACTTCCTTGGACTGTGAGGCTAGGTGTGCTATAATGAGAGCTATGAATACAAAAATCATTGAACAATTAGAATTTAACAAGGTTAGGAGCCTTTTTGAAGCACATCTTCAGACTCAGCAAGGCTTGACTGAATTGCGAGAGCTTGAGCCTATGATAAAGGCAGATAAGATTGCTCAGGCTTTTACTGAAATTTCAGATATGGAAGCTATTTTTCTAGAACAGCATGGTTTTTCTATGGGCATTTTGCGTGATGTTTCAGAACCCTTGCGTCGTTTAGAACTGGATGCGGATTTAAGCGTTCCAGAGTTGCTTGACCTGAAAAAAGTCCTACAAGTGTCATCAGAGATGAGCCGCTTCTATAGCTTGCTTGAAAATGTAGAGCTAAAAGCCCTAGATCGTCTTTTTGAGGGGATTGAAGTTTTTCCAAGCCTATCTGGTAGCCTCCAAGCTATCAATGATGGAGGTTTTATTGAAAATTTTGCCAGTCCAGAACTTGAAAAGATTCGCCGCCAGATTACCACTAGTGAGGGTCAGGTGCGCGAGACCTTGCAAGGTATTTTAAAAAAATACGCTGATCATTTATCGGAAAACTTGATTGCGTCACGTAATGGACGCTCGGTGCTTCCGGTCAGAAACACCTATCGCCATAAGATTCCAGGTGTTGTCCATGACATTTCAGCTTCTGGATCGACGGTCTATATTGAACCGCGTGCTATTGTTCAGCTCAACGAGGAGATCACACAGTTGCGTGCGGACGAGCGTCATGAGATGGCGCGTGTGCTCCATGAGTTGTCAAATATGCTCCGTCCTCATGCACACATTATTCGGAATAATACTTGGATTTTAGGACATATTGACTTAGTGCGTGCAAAATATCTCTTTATGCGAGAGAAAAAAGCGGTGGTTCCAAGTCTGTCATCAGATAAAACCATTCAGCTGTTTAATGTTAGGCACCCTTTGCTGAGTCACCCTGTGCCAAATGACTTACACTTCCCAGATGCTTTGACAGGGATTGTCATTACTGGACCGAATACGGGTGGAAAAACCATCATGCTTAAGACGCTAGGATTGACGCAACTTATGGCTCAGTCGGGGTTACCGATTTTAGCTGATGCAGGGTCGAAAGTTGCCGTTTTCAAAGAGATTTTTGCGGATATTGGCGATGAGCAATCCATTGAACAAAGCTTATCAACCTTCTCTAGTCACATGACTCAGGTGGTAGCAACCTTGCAACATGCTGATGAGGATAGTTTGATTTTGTTTGACGAGTTGGGGGCAGGTACTGATCCGCAGGAGGGAGCAAGTCTTGCCATGGCCATTCTTGAGCACTTGCGAATCAATCGTATCAAAACAATGGCGACCACGCACTATCCAGAACTCAAGGCTTACGGCATTGAGACCGCTCAGGTTGAAAATGCCAGTATGGAGTTTGATGTGGCGACATTGAGTCCGACTTATCGGTTTATGCAAGGGGTTCCAGGTCGCTCAAACGCCTTTGAAATCGCTCGTCGTCTGGGCTTGTCGCAGGTGATTGTGGAGAAGGCAGAGCAGATGACTGATCGAGATAGCGATGTTAATCGGATCATTGAACAGCTTGAAGCACAGACCGTTGAGAGCCGTAGGCGCTTAGACCATATTCGTGAGGTCGAGCAGGAAAATCTAAAATTCAATCGGGCGGTAAAAAAACTCTACAACGAATTTGCCCATGCCAAAGACAAGGAAGTGGAGAAAGCGACCGCAGAGGCAAGAGACATCGTCGATTTGGCCTTGGCTGAATCTGATAAGATTCTCAAATCCCTTCACGCTCGCGCAGCTCTGAAGCCCCATGAAGTCATCGAGGCTAAGGGGGAATTGAAAAAGTTAGCTCCAGAAGCGCAGCTATCACACAATAAGGTTCTTAAAAAAGCTAAAAAACTAAAGAATCCAGAAGTTGGAGACGATATCATCGTAACGGCTTATGGGCAACGTGGGACGCTGACCAAGAAAGTTAAAGACAGGACTTGGGAGGCTCAAGTAGGGATTATCAAGATGACTCTGACTGAGGAGGAATTTAATCTCGTTAAAGTACAAGAAGAGAGTCAGAAACCCAAAACGCGTCAGGTCAATGTGATTAAAAAAGCAGTGGCTAGTTCTGGTCCGCGTGCTCGTCTGGATCTTCGCGGCAAGCGCTACGAAGAAGCCATGCAAGAGTTGGATGCCTTTATCGACCAAGCCCTTCTTAATAACATGAGCCAAGTTGACATTATTCACGGTATTGGTACTGGTGTTATTCGAGAAGGGGTGACTAAGTATCTCCGTCGTCATAGGCATGTTAAGCATTTTGAATACGCTCCTCAAACGGCAGGAGGTTCTGGGTGTACTATTGCGACCTTAGGCTAAGGAGTGTTGTGATGAGTGATATAAGAGGTTGGGACAGGTGTTCTAGCCTCTTGTTTTTTTGAGAATTTAGCTCAGGATGCTAGCATTCGAGAAAATGTCCTTCAACATGCTATAATAAAGATAGTAAAAAATGACAAAGGAGTTTATCATGCAAGCATACGAAGAAGCCGTCGCCCACTTTACCCCAACAACAGTGTCAGCTGTTCGTGATCTCATTGCCAAAGAGGAAGAAAAGATTATTCTATTTTTAGGTCGTCCCACCTGCCCTTATTGTCGCTTATTTGCGCCTAAATTAGCTCAAGCTACAGCGGAGACAGGAAAAGCAGTTGCTTATCTCAATAGTGAGGACAAGGTGCAATTAGAGGAGTTAACTGCCTTTCGTAAGCGTTATGGGATTGCCACAGTACCAGCTCTTTTTGTAGCAGAAAAAGGCATGGCAAAAGTGGTTTGTGATTCCTCGCTGGCCCTTGAAGATATTATAGACTTTATGGAGTAGTTCATGACACATCGTATTTACGACATGACCTTCTCAGGGGTCTATAAGGCTTTAGTGGCAAAGGCAGAGCGAAAAGGAAGAACTGCCTTAGAAGTTGATGAAGTGACAGCTTGGCTGACGGGCTACTCACTAGATCAGATTGCTCAGCTTTTTAAGAGTGACATGACCTACGGTGATTTTTTCCGTCAAGCGCCAGCTTTTAACCCAAACCGTAGTAAAATTACAGGAAAGATTTGTGGTGTTCAGATTGAAGCGCTAGACGATACCTTGATGCAGGAAATTCGCAGGCTAGACAAGCTAGTGGATTGGCTGGCAAAAGGAAAATCAGTGGCTCAAATCATTGAAAAATATGAAGGAGAGTAAAGACACATTTTCGCTTCTAGTCTAACTCATGAGGAGTCGTCAATAGTGATTGTTATCGTATGCCGCAAGGGATTGCAGACTAGCATAGGGAGTGATTGAAGGTTGATTTTCTAAAGTAATTTACAGAAAATTCGGTCATTTTAGCCTACTTTAAGGTTCATCAGATAAACTGACATTATCAAATCTTAAGACTATCCCAGAAGATATTTTGGAACTTAGATTTGAAAAATTGTTATAGAAAGAGGTTAATCAGATGTCATTTATCGAAAAAACCAAGTCAAAATCAAAGGTTTGGATAGCTACTGCAGCTGTTGCAGGTCTGGTTGGGAGCTTTGTTGGAGGGGTTGAAGTAGGAAAGGCAACAACGGCTTTAAAGCCGGCAAACGGAGTGTCAGCGGTCTCAGGTCAACCAAATGGTCAAGGGGTGGTGCCTCCGTCACAAGGAGGTCAACCAGGAACTGATGGTCAAGGGATGATTCCTCCGTCGCAAGGAAGTCAACCAGGAAGTAACGGTCAGGGAATGACTCCTCCACCAGGTGCTCCTAACAGTAATAATAGTAACAATCAGTCATCAAATACTACTCAACAACAAGACCCGTCTACTTCCAGCAATAATGCTAACGAGTAGACAGTCTAAATATCCAAAACCCAGCCTAGCTGGGTTTTGTGCTATAATAAAGTCATGAAAAACTATGCTGATTTTTATGCCAGAGTATCGCACCGCTTCCAAAAAAATGCTGGTCTGGCTCGCCTTTTAATAGGGCTTAACACAGCCACTACCCTGCTGATGTATGTGGCCTATCCCTGTCTTTTGATGTTTCTTTTATGGGAAAATAGCAGAGCAGTCTTGCCAGTTATCCTGGTCCCTTTAGCGGGCTTTCTTTTTCTCTCCATTTTTAGAAAGTGGCTCAATGTGCCGCGTCCTTACGAAGCTTGGGAACTTTTTCCCATCATTTCCAAATCTGAAAAAGGGGAATCCTTTCCTAGTCGTCATGTTTTTTCCGCTACCATTATTAGCATGTGCTTTTTAAAGGTTCACTTTGGCTTGGGCATCCTCTTTTTGTGCTTATCGCTTGTGTTGGCGGTCTGTCGGGTGCTTGGTGGTGTCCATTACCCAAAGGATGTCCTGGTTGCTTATGGTTGCGGACTAGCATGTGGTGGCCTGCTATTTATGCTTTAAGTGAAAAAGCCATCACGTGATGTTTTCTTATCTGGAGACAATCGCTTTTAGTGATTGATCTTTGGGCTTGCTTTTAAACTTACCCCATGATATGATAATGTCACTCTAAGAGGTAATGATTATTAACCCTTGAGGAGAGAAAGGATAAAAAATGTTTACAAAAGAATTTGGTCTAATGCTTTATGTTGATGATGTGGCAGCTGAAAAAGCCTTTTGGTCTGCGGCAGGTTTTGTGATAACACACGAAGAGGAAGTCATGGGATTTGACACGTTTAATATGAAACCTCATGCTGACGCAACGGTAACAATCACGGTTTATGCCAAAGCGTTCATCAGACAGGTATCACCAGAAGTGATTGACATGACACCTAGTATCTTGTTTGAGTCAGATGACATTCATGCGCTTCAAGCTAGAATCGCTGAACTAACGGACACTTGCAGCCAAGTGAATCAAGAGCCCTTCCCTAACTTTAATTTTGCAAGTCCAAGTGGCTTGTACTTCGCGGTTAAGGGGTAGGTACAAAATGACGTAGCAGAAATTTGTTTTTCTGCTATTTTTGCGTTATCATAAAATCACTAAATATGGGAAGACAAAGGTACTTCCCGAGCAAAGGAGATTATTATGACACAGGTAGTAACAGATGCAACCTTTGAAGCTGAAACAGCAAAAGGTCTGGTTTTGGTCGACTTCTGGGCAACTTGGTGTGGCCCTTGCCTTATGCAGGCTCCAATCCTTGATCAGTTATCAGAAGAATTGGACGAAGACGAACTCAAAATCGTTAAAATTGATGTGGATGCCAACCCAGCGACTGCTCAGCAATTTGGCATCATGTCAATCCCGACCCTTCTTTTCAAAAAAGATGGGCAAGTGGTTAAGCAAGTAGCAGGTGTACACACTAAAGATCAAATCAAAGCAATTGTAGCAGAGTTGAGCTAAGTGGCATAACCTAAAAGAAGTGGGAAACTGCTTCTTACATTAAAACTGACCAAAAAACGAACCCTTCCTCTCGGAAAGCGTTCGTTTTTCTATCTAAGGAATCAAATCCGCAATGCTAATCTTGATAATCTGATCCATGTGGAAGAGGAGGGGATTTTTACGGTGCTTATGCGACGCTGATTCAAACAACAAGAAGACCTGGTCCTGATGCCCAATTATCTGCTCTAGGTAAGGTGGCAAGGTCAGGCTGGCAATCGCATCGTCTGTTCCCAAGTCGAATTTGGGATCTGACAAGCGATTGTCAAAGATATAAAGAACAGAGTTTTTCGACCCATAAGACTGGGACAGCAAAATCTTGTCCCCATAGAAGCTGATTCCTTGAATTTTTTCCGCCGTCACCCAGGTTTGAATAGGCTCGGCTTCACCTTTGGCATTGACCTCTACCGCCTCAAAGACGGAAAGATTGTCGAGCACTGGGACAACAAAGAAGTCATGCCAAACAAAAAAGACTTGACCAACCTAGGTAAGTTTTAAGGGAAAAAAGCAGAGTAGGCAGAAATTTTCTGTCTGTTTTTCTTATTTTGAAAATAAATCAAACAGGTGGACAAGTTATGTCTATCTGTTTTTATATACTTTCTATAGAAACATAAGAACAGGGGTGGGATAAAGATGAATTATTATCATATCAAGCTTATGGGAGAAGTACAGCAACTAGAGCGACCTAGCGAATCTTTTACACAAGAAAATAATTGGATGTATTTTTTGAAAGAAAAAGAAGATTTATTTATTGTAACGGGAGCTGCAAATACAAAACGAGAAATAACAAAAAAGGTTCAGTCACTCTGGAAAGTGGATGTCAATATAGATGGCTATTCTTCAATAACTGAAGATGATTTTATTGAAAAAGTTGGGCGTGAAAAATTAGGAGAATTTGGTTATTTTTTGTTGAAGCAATCAAAGGAAAATAAGCAAGGGCTTGTTCCGAATGCAGATGTGTTGTCAGAAAATATGATTGGACTCAGCGACTTTAAAAATAGCATTCAGAATCTTATAAACTATTTAGACTACCAATCAAACTATTTAGAATCGCATACGAAAGAGCCGTTTTTCTTAATTTTCAATGGTCAAAAAGGAAGTGGGCGAAAATATGCTCTCCAATATTTAGAACGATTATTCAACTTGAAAGCAGTTGATACTCATTGCAGTGAATATATTCTTCCTAAGATTGAAAAAAAAGAATTTCCAGTGGTTTATGACTATTTTAAAGCAAGGGCTCGTCCTAAATTAGAACTTTTCGCTAATATCAATACAAAGAAGGAGAATAATATTTGTATTCTAATTGCCCAATCTACTGAAGAAGCTAAAAAAATAGAAATAGAATTACAGGAGGAATACTATAATGTAAATAGAATCGAGTTCCCGCCTTATACACATGATGAACTAGTTGAAATTGCTATTCAACTATTAGCAAAAAGACAAATTAGTATAGACAAGAAAATTGTTAGGGAGTATGTAGAAAAGGTTTCAAATCTCAACAATGCAAAAGATATTCGACGAATGGTTCAGAGAATCCATGAATATGCGGTGGCAACTAATTATTGTCAAGAAAATGGATTGATTGATCTTGGGCACTTTAGTTTGCAGCAGGAACAATCTATAGGCGACTGCGGAGGAGCTGAGAAGAGGCTGCATCAAATGACTGGTCTTCATTCTGTAAAAAAATTAATCAGACAACAAGTTGCTTTTGAACAACTATCGAAACTGAGGAAAGAAAAAGGCTATCATGTTGAGGAAAGTAACGGGCACTTGCTATTCACAGGTAATCCCGGGACGGGTAAGACAGAGGTAGCTCGCCTTTATACAGAGATCCTGTATGAACATGGCTTGATTGCAGAAAACAAGATAGTAGAGGTTGGAAGAGCAGATCTTATTGGGGAATATGTTGGTCAAACAGCGCCAAAAATAAAAACGGTGTTTGATAGCGCAAGTGGTGGTGTATTGTTTATCGACGAAGCCTACAGTCTTATTCCACAGAGTGAAAGAGATTTTGCCAATGAAGCTATACCAACCATTATTCAAGAAATGGAAAATCGTCGCAATGAGGTGGTTGTTATTTTTGCTGGCTATAAAGATTTGATGCACAATTTCATAGATACGAATCCAGGATTACAATCTAGAATTTCAAAAAACATTCATTTTGAAGATTACTCTGTGGATGAACTGTATGAAATTTTTAGAATGATGTTGAGTAATAAGGGCTATTCCATTGAATCGAGCTGTGAGAGTGCATTGCGCTCGCACTTTTCGAGTCGTGTTAGAAATGAACATTTTGGTAATGGACGCTATGTTCGTAAATTAATAGAAGCTATTTTGTATCAACAGGCGACTCGGGTAATGGAAAGGATAGGTAATAGGGATTTGGATGAAACAGAGATGAATGTCGTAATAGAAGTTGATATTAAGAACGCCATTCAAGAATTTTCAGAGTTGGAATCAACTCAACGGTTAATAGGTTTTGGATTACAGGGATAGAAGAAAGGAATTGCACATGAAAAACAATGGTTTGAACGAAAACGCTGTATTTAATGATATGGAAATTTTAGAAATATTTATAGATTTACTATACAGAAATTTGGACTCAGATACTAAGGTGAGAAGTTCTTTTGACAGTATCAATAGGGAAGTGAGTGATTTTTTTGGAATCCCACAAAAGAGTTATATCGGACAACTTTTATATATTATTTCAGATGTCGATCAAATCAGAAGGAGCTTTGTTGACCACATAGAATTTTACTATCGAGAGATAAATAAGAAGGTGAAACGAGTAGTTGGAGTTAGTCTAGTGCTAGAAATAGTACAAAATGTTCATTTTCTAGAAGAATTTGATGTTGTGATGATTGAAAACATTGAAGAATTTTATAATAGTACCGAAGTAGTTCAGAATAAGTTGGCAAGAATTTTAGAAAGCTACCTAAAAACAGGTGGGAAATTATTGGTAACTGGTTGCGAGTTTGATAATTCAAATGATCTATTAAGCAAGATTCTCTACCAAGGAAATTTATTGAATTTGACTTGTTAAGAGTGGTATAATCTTGTTAGAATTGAGGCTTATATGAACGACCAAGAAAGACTACTAATCATATTTTTGCGTTTACAATCAGGAGCACATCTGAAAAAGTCACAGTTGGCAGATGAATTTGGAGTCAGTGAGAAGACAATTCAGAGAGATTTTGCTCTATTAGGAGGATTTATCGAAAGTCAGCCGATGATTGCAGCAGAGTTAGCCTATGATCCTAAGCACCATACTCGCTTTTTAAAAGGGAAATCTCTTTTTAACAAAAAGGAAATTCTAACCATTTCTAAGATTTTGCTAGAAAATCGTGCTTTGAATAAGGAAGAAAATAAGGCTGTTCTAGATAGTTTATTTACTCTAGTATCGAAAGATGAGCAGAAAGAAATTTCTGCCATTATCGCCAGTGAACTATTAAACTATGCCCCGCTTTCAGATACTCAAAACAGGATTGATAAGATTTGGGAATGGTCTGAAGCCATTCGTAAGGAGTTGGTATTAGATATTCGTTACCAATCTCCCTACAATGTAGAAAAGAAACATACAGTATTTCCTGTGTCACTCTATTACGATAGTCATTACTTTTACCTTGTAGCTTATAATCTAAAACATTCATCCTATATGACTTTAAAATTAGATCGGATTTTAGACTGGAAACTTTCGACTGAGAAGAAACCGGATATTTCTTATGGCAAAAAGTTTCGAGATGGTGAGGTACGGAATAAGCGCGTGGATTCTTTTATGGGACGGGAATTAACCATAAGAGTCAGATTTAGCTATGATCCAACCATTGTCTTGGATCAATTCCCGACAGCAAAGATTATCGAAATCAACTCCGAAGGCAATGTGATTGAATTTGTCAGTCAAGATACACCAGGCTTAAAACGTTGGTTGCTAAGTCAGGCAGATGCCCTAACTGTGCTTTCTCCGAGTTCGCTTGTAGAAGATATGAAACATTTTCTAAAAAATATGCAAGAAAACTATAAAATTTAGAGAGATAGACGCTATTTGTCCATCTTATGTATTAGAATGAGTGTATCAGTACTATAACTCTTGATTGAAAGGAGGGGAAGTATATGCAAGAATGGATTGTGCTAGATCAATTTGGGAATACGATTGCAGGACCGTTTTACGATAAAACAGCTGCGGAAATGCATGCGAAAATGATTCCGAATGCAAGTGTAGAGAAAAAATAGGAGAATAAGTAGAATGACTGATATTACTTTGAGGCATATGATGTTAGAGGAACTTTTGAAGGACAATAGGCTCCATATCCCAAATTATCAACGCCCTTATAAATGGCAACGTAAACACATTCGCCACTTATTCTATGATGTCAAAGAAGTTATAGATTCTAAAAAGGGCATTTATCAAGTTGGATCTCTTATTTTACATGATAAAAAACAAACTTTAGATATTGTTGATGGACAACAACGGACTATTTCCATTGCATTATTTTTACAGGCTTTAGGAAAGTTGAATGATTATATCGGTGCTCAGCAGTTACTGAATCAACAATTTGACGTGGTTTCGTGTCAACATGCTAAGGAAAATTTTGAAGAGTGGAAAATACTGATTGACCTAGATGATGAAAAGGCTCAAAAAGTATGTGACTTTCTTCTTAAAAATTGTGAAATTACTATTATTACGATGCCACATAATCGATTATCTGAAGCTTTCCAACTTTTTGATTCTCAAAACAATCGAGGAAAAGCTCTAGAGCCACACGACCTGCTTAAAGCCTATCATTTGAGAAATGCCTCTGAAATCAGTGAAGATTTGATCGAAAATTGGGAAAAAATTGTTACAGACGAAAAGGTCAATTTAAAAGATTTATTTAACCAATATCTTTTTAGAGTGCGGCGGTGGTCAATTGGTGAAACTGGGTTGACTAAACGTCGTCAGGGTTCATACCTTCGCTTTACAGAAGATTTTATCGATGATTTTAAAGGTGTCGGTTTACATCATAATGATTACCCTTATCTGAATCTTTTTAGACTATTAAAAGAACAAAATATTGATTATCCTATTTCTTTAACGATGCCAATTATTGATGGAGAGTATTTTTTCTCTTACATTAATCAGTCACATAAAATGATTCAAAATAGAGAAACTTGGTTTGAAAATCTCAGTCTAGACTCCAAAATGCTAAAGATTTTACATTCTACTAAACAACGTTATAACCGGAATCGAAATTTATTCGATAATCTAGTATTACTTTTTGTGGATAGGTTTGGTCACGGAGCTTTAGATAAAGATATTGTTGAAACAATTTTTATATGGGCCTATTATCCACGTATAAAAGCGCGTGCCATTTATGATAGCACTTTAGCCAACTATGCTGCGGGTGGAATTTTTCAACGGCGTACAGTTCAAAAATTATTTCAGCTATTACATCATGCTAGTACACCAAGCGATTTTTTGCAGAAAATCAATCGTGATCAATTTGAACATTTTACCTTGGAGAAAATTCTTGAAGAAGAGGAGCTTAATAAATGACTAAGACAGCTACTTTGACAGTTACAAAACTTCTGACGGAAGATGAATACATTGTTCCTCTTTATCAGCGAAATTTTTCATGGACATACGATGAGATTGAGCAATTGCTTATTGACATAGCAGATGCTTACAACGAACGTGAAAAACGTCCTGATTATTATATCGGAACACTGGTTGTTCATCAAAAAGGAAATATGTACCATATTATTGATGGACAACAGAGAACAACAGCTTTGACTTTGTTGGCATTGGTTTTGAGAAATGAGTATCACATTCAGATCCCTGACTTGAAACTCTTAAATTTTGAAGCGCGTAAGCAGTCCAATGCTTCTTTGCAGCAGTTATTTGAGAATAGCAGTGCTGAATTTGAGAATATGGATGAGATTATTAGAGGTTACCAAAACACCAAATCAGCACTCAATAAAATTCTGTCCGAACAGTTTAAAATGGAAGTGACAGTATATGCGGAGTACCTCTTTCAACACGTCATTATTTTTAGAAATATGCTACCTACTGACTTAGATTTGAATCTTTATTTTGAGCGGTTTAATTCAAGAGGGGAGCAATTGGAAGCTCATGAAATTATTAAGGCTCAATTGATGGCGAAGCTTGATGATGAAGAAGCTGCTAAGTTTGCTAAGATCTGGGATGCCTGTGCAGATTTCGAAGAACCAGTAGTTAAAGCATTTCAAATGAGAAGGAAAAGAAAGGAAACGTTCAAAGAAAGAGAAAACATTTTTGGTTGGCATTTTTCAAATTATAAATTAGCCAATATCTATCGATTTATTGATAACACAAATAGTTCAAAAAAAAGTATATTAGATACCCTAGAAGACTCAAGTTCATTGGTATTTGATGACATCGTAGACGACGAAGAGACTGGAAAATATACAACCGTAATTAACTTTGAAACGCTACTCTTGTATACTGTTTCTATTATTGAAAATATTCCCCCACAAGATGTTCAGTTAGATGATAAGAAACTTCTTGATGTCTTTACGGTGAGTGAAAAAGGAGGGGATTGGGTCATTTACTTCTCGGAAACTTTATTAAGTATTAGACATCTATTTGATAACTATGTCATTAGAAATGCAAGCGAAGATACATCAAGGCGGTCAAAAAACGATTGGTTTCTTAGCAAAGGTACTTATTATGAGTATCAAAGAGACAATCGGAAAAATACAGATTTCTTTGTAAAAGAACATTTCGAGAATAATACTTTTTCGGATAAAGCAGTGAATGATACCATTATTATGCTTCAGTCTATGTTTGCAGTGACCTTTACATCAAATCGAGATAGTCGTTGGCTATATGAGACTTTGGTCTATCTATTCGAGAATGTTGAGCATTTGCAGGATGAAGTATTTGGACACCAGTTTGTAATTTTTCTAGAAGCGTTGGCAGTTCGATATGCTGAAGGACGGTTATTTATAGAAGATGGTCGAAAATTTAGATGCTACCCTAATATGCCTATCTATGCTTTCAATTTTATTGATTATGTCTTATGGAAAAATCAAAACAATTTACAGGAGTACTTTTTTGATTCAAGGAATTTTAGATTCACTTATCGTCGTTCCGTTGAACATTGGTATCCTCAGAATCCAAATTTTGAAGATAGTGGGATGTTAAGAATGTCTGATAGTTTGCTTCATTCTTTCGGAAACCTTTGTATTATCACGGACAGTCAAAATTCGAAGTTTGGGAACTCTAGACCTCAGGCCAAGTATAGCCAATGGGAAAAGATATTTGGGAACCAAAGTCTAAAACTGCAATGGATGGCTAAACTTACTGGAAATTCGGATGACAATTGGAATAGTGAGGTAATCAGGAGGCATGAGGACAAGATTTTAACGTTAGTTAAGGAATTTATTGAAAGCACGAAAAACATTTGATTCTTTCAGATGTTTTTTCAGTTAGTAAGTTATTGCTAGACTCCCATCCATTCGCTGAATATATCCATCTTTTTTGTTGGGTAATAATATGCTATAATGGAAAAATCATATACGGGAAGGGACTATTAGTTGCATGAACTTTTATGATTTAGATTACATTATTCAGAACCAATCCTTCAATCTTGTTCTACGGTCTATTATACTGATTGGTTTGCTGATTGTGGCGACGGCGACGGTGCTTTGCTATATGCGAAATCGTCTCAACACTCGCTTGCGAGACATCAGTATTGGTATGGTGATTTTAATGTTCATTATCTTGGGTATTCAGATTGAAGACTATATGCAAAATAACCAAGACTTTACACAATCTCAGGTATTGACACAATTTATCAAAAGTATCGCCATAGATAATCATGTGTCGGAGAAAGAGGTCTATGTCAATTCAACCACTCTCAAGGACGGCATCATCGTACGGTACAATGAAGAAAATTACACAGTAAACCTCAATAGTGACAACAATTCCTACACCTTGGTTCGTACGCACGTTATTGATCATAATGTTTATATCAACGGGGAGAAGTAGAATATGGATTTGTATTTATTAGTAGCCTGTAAATTTATTATTGGGATTTTTGTGATGATTTTGCAGATTAATATCCTAGGGAAGTATGAGTTTTCTGCCAACACGCCCCTCAATCAAATTCAAAACTATGTCCTTGGTGGGATTATTGGAGGGGTTATTTACAATAGCACCATTTCCCTACTGACTTTTATCAATGTCCTCTTAATCTGGTCCTTGGTGGTCATTGTCGTGAAATTATTGGTCAATCAAAAGTGGATTAAGTCTTTGGTGGTGGGAAATCCTGTCGTTTTGGTGAAGAACGGTCGGGTAAATGTCGAAAATTGTGCCCGTGTCGGTCTGTCGGCTGACCAGCTCATGCTCCATATTCGCATGGCTGGTTTACAGTCAACTAGAGATATTAAAAGTGCCATTATGGAGCCAAATGGTAGCTTGACAATTTTGGACAAACATTCCCAGAATCCCAAGTTTCCACTTATCAGCAATACCCATATCAACGAAGATGTGTTGGATTTGATTGGTAAAAATCAAGAATGGTTGTTGGAACAACTGGAACGGGAAGGCTATCAAGTCAAAGATATTTTCCTAGCAGAATACCTTGACGGACAGGTCTATATTACGCCGTATGTACCAAAAGCTTAGGTAAAAGCCTTCAAAAACAGGTAAAAACCTACCTGTTTTATTTTTTTTCTTGACTTGGAGTGGACTCCAAGGTTTATAATAGACCTATTAAGAATGGAGGTAGCAGATGCATATAAAAGATGCTGCTGAGAAGGTCGGTTTATCAGCAGATACCATTCGCTATTATGAGCGAATTGGTTTGATTTCGCCGGTTAAGCGTCAGTCGTCAGGTATTCGTGAATTTCATCAGGCGGATTTAGATGCTCTCGAATTTGTCAAATGCTTTCGCTCCGTAGGGGTATCGGTTGATGCTCTAATCAGTTATATGAGCCTATATCGTCAAGGAGACGGTACTCAATCGGAACGCTTAGCCATTTTACAAGACGAGCGTCAAAAACTACAGACACGTATCGACGAACAACTGGCAGCTCTCGAGCGATTGGATCACAAAATATCGACTTATCAAACTAGCCTTGAGGCTAACAAAGAAAGGAAAAAACGATGAAAACAGCTATTTTTGAAAAAGCCGGTTCAATGATTATTGAAGACGTTGAAAAACCAAAACTTCAAGCTAGTGATGATGTCATTTTACGCATTGTCAGAGCTTGTGTCTGTGGTTCGGATCTCTGGTCTTATGCGCATGGAGATGCTCGTGAGCACCATACGCTGAATTCTGGTCATGAAGCCTTGGCTATTGTTGAGGAAGTGGGCTCAGATATCACCACATTAGTTCCGGGGGATTTTGTTATCGCGCCGTTTACACATGGTTGCGGAGAATGTGCGGCTTGCCGTGCAGGTTTTGATGGGACTTGTGACAATCACCCTGCTCCGACCAACTGGGGAGGTGGTTTCCAGTCAGAGTATCTGCGTTTCCACTATGCCAACTGGGCTTTGATTAAGATTCCCGGACAACCATCTGATTATTCAGAAGGTATGTTGAAATCCCTTTTGACCCTAGCTGATGTGATGCCAACAGGTTATCATGCTGCGCGTGTAGCTCAGGTAGAAAAAGGGGATAAAGTGGTGGTTATCGGGGACGGTGCAGTTGGACAGTGTGCGGTGATTGCTGCCAAAATGCGCGGTGCTTCTCAAATCATCATGATGAGTAGGCACAAAGACCGTCAACAGCTGGCCCTAGAATTAGGCGCAACAGCAGTGGTTGCTGAGCGTGGCGCGGAAGGTATTGCCAAAGTTCGAGCGCTTTTAGGAGGTGGTGCTGATGCCGCCCTTGAATGTGTCGGGACAGAAGCTGCTATCGAGCAGGCCATCGGAGTCCTGCATAATGGTGGTCGTATAGGCTACGTAGGGGTGCCTCATTATAGTAATCGATCGATTGGTTCCACCTTTGCTCAGAACCTTACTATTGGAGGTGGTTCGGCATCTGTGACGACTTATGTCAAAGGAGGTCTCTTAAAAGCTGTACTGGATGGAGAGATCAATCCTGGAAAGGTTTTTACCCACACCTACGCCTTAGATGATGTCAATCAGGCCTATCGCGATATGGCTGACCGAAAAGCCATTAAATCGATGCTTGTGGTGTCAAAATAATTTGCGAATTGAAGACTGAGTCCTAAAAAATCAAAAAGCTGAACATCAAGGCAATTGAGCCAGTGATGTTCAGCTTTTTTATGAGTCGTATTAGCTGTTTGTATTAGAGGCATCGTCAAAGAAGGTCTGTATCATTTTTTTCTGAGGTGTCGCCATAGGATAATGATCAAAATCCTTCAGAGAAACCCAGCGGAGTTCTCGGTGTTCCGTAACATTAGCTGTATCTACAGAACCTTCCAAGAGTTCAATGGTCCATTTTTGATGACTAAAGGTATGCTTGATGGGAGAAAAAGTTTTGGTTGACCAATTTGGAACAAGTAGATAGGTTTTCTCAAACTCTAGTTTGGGAGTTAGGGAATTAGGGCTAAGTTCCTCTTCTAAAAGATCAATCTGTTGGGTCTTAGTATCTATTTCCATGATGGGGAAGGACCAAAATCCGCCAAGTAAGCGACCGTCCCTATTTTTTTCTAGGAGAAACTCGTCCTTGGCATTTCTTATCACAAAAGCTTTGATGGTTACGGGGCGTGGTTTTTTCTTAGGTTCTTTGATGGGATACTTGTCATAAGTGCCATGTAAATAGGCTGCGCAGAAGGCGCGAATAGGGCTCTCGTCAGGACGAGGATTTTTAGCAGACTCAATATCGGCGCCTAAATCCATCAGAGCTTGATTAAAATCTCCAGGTCGCTCAGGGTCAATTAAGATTTCCATAATGGCTTGAAAAATTTTCCGATTTTTAGGGTCGCCAATATCATAATCCACCTCGAAAAGTCTAGCCATTACTCGCATGACATTGCCATCAACAGCTGGTTGGGGTAGTCCAAAAGCGATACTAGAGATGGCGCCTGCAGTATAGGGACCGATACCTTTTAGCTTTGAAATGTCTTCGTGCGTACGAGGGAAATGTCCTTTGTAATCCGACATAATCTGCTGAGCAGCGATTTGCATATTGCGTACCCTAGAGTAATAGCCAAGTCCCTCCCAAGCTTTTAAGAGTTGTTCTTCAGGGGCCTCTGCCAAATGGCTAACCGTTGGAAAGAGGTCTAAAAAACGTTCATAGTAGGGAATGACAGTCACCACTTGAGTCTGCTGCAACATAATTTCAGAAATCCAAATCCTATAAGGATCCGACGTCCTGCGCCAAGGCAAATCGCGTTTTTCACGATCGTACCAAGCAAGTAAAGTTCGTCTAAAATCTCCGATTTTATCAGAGCTCCACATCGTAATTCCATAATCGTTAAAATCTATCATAACATCATTGTACCAAAGGTCTCTGTTTTTGAGAAATATCCGAGCTCCCAAAGAAAGTGTTTTAATTGCCTTACAGAAAAGCGTGAGAAACTTTCTTTGTGTGGAAATGAGAGTTTTATCAAGATGATGTTCGTGATAACCGAACTAAACGACATAAAATCATCCTTGGGCAACTATTAGCCTTAAAATGTTCGGTTAAAACGAAAATTGTCAGAAAACTCAAAAAACTTGACAAGAGAAAGCGCTTCCTATATAATGAAACCATAAAAAGAAATGATTAAGGAGGTAAGGAAATGATCATCTTTAATCGAAGTAGGTATCGTAACGGCGACGCCTAAAACTTACCTATAAAGTGATAGGTAAGATGACAAGAATTTCTCATTGGAAGTTGGAAATTAGGAGCCTTTATCAGGAGGAAAATCCTATGGTTTTTAATCTTAGTCGGTATAAAAACGGAGACTAGTCTCCATGTCGCATAAAATAGCTACAAGGGAGTGAATCCAATGACATAGGATGCTAACAGTTTATCGTAACTCTGTGAAAAAAGTAAAAATAATCATTACTGTTGTAACTCAGGTTGTGCATTCTCAATAGAGGAGGGTCTTATGTGTGTTGCAAGATATAAAAACGGAGATTGGTAAGGCCCTATGGGTCATAGATAAAAATTAGTGTCGTTTTGGTGTAGGTGTTTCTTGAGTCAAGAAAATTTGGATGTTCTGCCATTACATCATGGAAGAGAGCTAACAAACTCAAAGAAAGACCAGTTTAATAATTAAGATAACTCAGAAAAAGCAGCAGGTAAAAGAATAAAGAACGGTATCAAAAAATCTGCTAGAAGCCTGGACTGCTAATCATAAAAAGTTGACATTACTTAACCTAGAGCAGTTGAAGCTCGTTGAACATGACTTAGTAGGAGGACGCTTATGCTAAGGTTTAATTGTTCTCGGTATCGTAACGGAGATTTTTAAAATCCTCTGTTTCTTATGAATTAATGAAAACAACTTAATAAAGAAAGGGCGCCCGCTGAGTCAAGCGGGCGTTTGTGATAGGCAAGGACTAATAGGAAGCCGAAGCCTGTCGTTAAACTATTTATATGCGTAGTTAGAGTGTGTTTTCCTATAGTTATTCCACCAGTACACAAAAAGTGATAGATACGATTACAATACAGTTATCGGAGTTTTGGGCATTTATCACAGGTACAGATGGCTAGACAGGCTTATGATTGCCATAAACATTGTGACATCAAGAAAAGTAAGCTAAGTAAAGCATCAAAAGGATTTATTTTTCAAACTGAACCTACTGATCCTGCCGTTTAGGTGGGATTTTTATTTTTTCAAAAAAGTTCTTGACTTTATTTTTTTGTATGGTATTATTGATACATAAATATTTATTGTATGGAGACACAAATACAATAAAACAAAATTCTAAGGAGTGACTAGTATGTCTTCAACTCTATTACAGATTGATAGTATCAGTAAACAGTACGGTAAGCAAGCGGCGCTTTCAAATGTCAGCTTTGCCATTCACAAAGGAGAAATCTGCGGACTTGTCGGGCAAAATGGTGCCGGAAAAACGACCCTTATCCGTATCTTATCTGGCCTTATCAACGCCAGTTCAGGTCGCATCAATAAAAAGCAACATTATAAGATTGGTTCTTTGATTGAGTCACCAGCTCTCTATCCAAATATGTCTGCCTACGCCAATTTGAAATATCTAGCGATGCAGATTGGATTAGAAAATGCTGATAAACGTATTGAAGAAGTGCTTGGTCTTGTTGGTTTGGCGGATGTAGACCGCAAAAAGAAAGTTAAAAACTTTTCACTTGGGATGCGTCAGCGCATGGCTATTGCCCTTGCAATTATTGATTTTCCAGATTTCTTGATCTTGGATGAGCCAATTAATGGTCTGGATCCATCAGGAATTAAGGAGATGCGTGATATTATTCTAAATCTGCGTGATAGCTACGGGATTACGGTCCTTATCTCTAGTCATATCTTATCAGAGCTTGAGTTAGTGGTTGACCGCTTTGTGATCATGCACAAAGGGAAAGTCATTAAAGATGTTGCCAAACAGGATTTAAAGGCAGAAGTAGAAAGTCGTATTCATCTTGAAACCGCGGATAATGCCTTAGTTGCGTCAGTCTTGACTGCTCAAGGTCTAGCCTTTGAAGTCGTAGGCGATCAGCTTAGCATCGCACCTGTGATCAGTGTCCAAGAAATGATTAATCTAGTCACAGGATTGGGTGTTGAGATTAAAGGGATTTATCAAGCAGGTTCTAGTTTTGAAGATTATTACCTAGGTTTGTTACAGTAAGGAGGAAGATATGTTTAAATTTTTTAAAGCGGATTGTTACCGTATCTGTAAGGAGCGTTTGGGTCTTGTTACCCTAATTCTCTTGTTAGCACTATCTGGAGCGGCAGGTTATGCTTTTCGAGACTTACCAGTAGAAGCAGTTTCAAAGACACTAGTCTCTTTCCTATCGGCTTTCTTACCTCTTTATTTTGTGACACCAGGGAAAATTTTCTTTGGCGAAGATTTGGCACAACGAACAATCAATAACAGTCTAGTTAAGACCCAAAGCCGTCAAGTAACCTTCTGGTACCGCTGGGTAATGAGCGTAGGTACCAGCCTAGGTCTTGTTATCCTAGCCTATACCTTTAGCAGTTTTGTTTATCAGGTATTCTCAGGTGGAACGATTTACAGCCAACTTTTAACAACTGCTTTTTATCAGCTGCCTTATTACTTATTTGCTGCGGCACTGCCTTTGGTTTTCTTCAATTTCTTTGATAAGATTTACATGACCAATACTTTCTACATTATCTATGTTTTAATGTTTGAAAGCCTTGCTAACCTACTCCTAGGGAATTTGCTTCGCTTAGATGCAGACGTCTACACTCCCTATCTTTTCATCAAGAAGCTGTCGGAAACCGTTTCATCAACAGGAGATTTCCTAAACCTATCAAGCATTTCAGCGCTTATCGTATCAATGGCGTTAGCAGGCCTAGCCAATATCTTATTCCTTCGTCGGGAATTTAAATAATAGCAGAGCTGTCAACCGAATCATCAGAGCCAACCTTAGGGTTAGTTCTCTAGAGTGTAGACAAACTCCTAAAAACATAAAAAATTGAATAGTCTTTGATAGCATTGTAAGATATAAAACTCTTAGAACCACTGATATTTCAATGTTTCTGGGAGTTTTTGATTTTCACCATAAAGAAAAAATTGAAGAAAATTGTCCAAAGTGGACTTTTTCCTCAATCCCACGCTAGAGTGTAGGCAAACTTTATTTTCTGTTTAAACAAACTGTAAAGCTCTGCTAGTTTGAGATAGGATTCCCGATTTTGCGAGCGAAAGCGAGCCACATCAGATACTTTTCGACCTGGTGAAAGTGGCGTGACTACTAGTACTGACGCCACCAGGAATTTTTGAGGCTCTAGGCTCAAAAATTAGGTATGGAATTAAGGAGGAAGTCGCCAACGTCCGCACTACTTAAGAAAAGTATCAAAAGAACTTTTTCTTCAAACAGAGCTAACCCTAGGGTTAGTTCTGTTTTGTTTGGGTCAGCAATTTTCAAAAAAACTAATAAAATCCTTGCAAAAAGAGCGCAAATTCGGTAAAATAATATCTTGTGAGAATAACCTCACTTCCCACAGGCAAGGACCTGGGGGCATTAGACCAAAAGGAGGAACATATCAATGGCTAAATACGAAATTCTTTATATTATTCGTCCAAACATTGAAGAAGAAGCTAAAAACGCTTTGGTAGCACGCTTTGACTCTATCTTGACTGACAACGGTGCAACTATCGTTGAATCAAAAGCATGGGAAAAACGTCGTCTTGCTTACGAAATCCAAGATTTCCGTGAAGGACTTTACCACATCGTTACCCTTGAAGCAAACGATGATGCAGCTCTTAGCGAGTTTGACCGTTTGTCAAAAATCAACGGCGATATTCTTCGCCACATGATCGTTAAGCTTGACGCATAAGTAGGTGTTTTATGATCAATAATGTAGTGCTAGTTGGTCGTATGACCCGCGATGCAGAACTTCGTTACACCCCAAACCAAGTAGCTGTCGCAACCTTCACACTAGCGGTTAACCGTAACCGTAAAAATCAGAACGGTGAGCGTGAGGCGGATTTCATTAACTGTGTGATTTGGAATCAACCTGCAGAAAACTTGACGAATTGGGCTAAAAAAGGTGCTTTGATTGGTATTACTGGTCGCATTCAGACGCGTAATTACGACAATCAACAGGGCCAACGTGTTTATGTGACAGAAGTTGTTGCAGACAATTTCCAAATGTTGGAAAGTCGTGCTACACGTGAAGGAAGTAGCGGTGGTTCTTATCAGTCAGCCCCATCTTTTGGTGGTAATGCTGGTAGTTTCCAATCGCAGCCTGCACAAACACCAAACTTTGGTCGAGATGAGAGTCCATTTGGCAATTCAAATCCAATGGATATTTCAGATGACGATCTACCATTCTAAGGAATGAACGAATATAAAATATAAAGAGGAGAACAAAACATGGCTCAACAACGTCGTGGCGGATTCAAACGCCGTAAAAAAGTTGATTACATCGCAGCTAACAAAATTGAATATGTTGATTACAAAGATACTGAGCTTCTTAGCCGTTTCGTTTCAGAGCGTGGAAAAATCCTTCCACGTCGTGTTACTGGAACTTCAGCTAAAAACCAACGTAAAGTAACAACAGCTATCAAACGTGCTCGCGTGATGGCACTTATGCCATTCGTAAACGAAGACTAAAAAAAGCTGATCCTTTGGGATCAGCTTTTTTGGCTCATTGTCAACTGTAGTGGGTGACTTATAACTAAGCACGAGAGAGAATCAAATTGGTTCTCTCTCTTTGCATGTTCAAAGCGATGAGAATTTTAGTTTTAAAGTTTTTGAAGTTTCGAAATCCAAAAGCTTGGCGTTTGATGTCCTTGATAAGCTTGTTGGTCGCTTCCAACTTGGCATTGGAATAAGGCAACTCAAGTGCGTTGATGATGTAAGCTTTGTATTTGAGAAAGGTCTTGAAGACGGTCAAAAATGGCTGCTTGACGAGCTTCAAATGGTCTTCAATGAGTTCAAAGCATTCAGTTGCTCGTTTTTCTTGAAAATGGAAGAGCAGG
>NZ_AUIO01000016.1 GCF_000423745.1 Streptococcus plurextorum DSM 22810 | reverse complement strand
TTCAAATCCGTCTACCGCCTTTCAGTACCTGATTTAACAGGATTTAACAGAACAAAAAGCCCGTAAAGTCGGGCTTTTTGGTTTTTTTATTCGGTTAAATTCGGTTAAATATGATAAAGTTGGTGGGCAAATGGTGGGCAAAACTCTCTTGAATTATTTAGACATAACTTTCTTCCAAAAAATCAAAAAACTTTTGAAAAATACTTGACTACCGTTAAAAATAACGGTATAATATAGACATAAGGTAAGGGGAGGTTACCTTAGATAAGAACTCTGGAAATCAACGAAAGGAAAAAGTTATGAAGTTCTCAGAAATACCTGAGCTGATAAGCTCAATCGGAATCGCCTTAACTGGTCTAGGTGCTAGCCTCAAAGGTCTAGCGGAAGTCATCAAGGCAACAAAAAAAGAACCTCGAAAAACAGCCCGACCAAGGAAGTTTAAGTAAGGTTCAGTAGGGAATGGGGGCAAAGCCCCCTTGACCTACTTTGAGTATATCATAACACATCAAAAAAATGAAGTATTTAATAATTTTTGTCTTCGTCTTTCTGGTCTATCTCTGGATTTCAAGAGACAAATAAGGAGTATCCATGATTCAAGTTCTGTCAAAAGAAGAGATAATGACCTTCTTCACGACCCATTCACGCTATCAAATCGCACAAGCTACAGGTCTTTCTGAGTCCACTTTGGCAAATTATGTCAAGGGACGAACGGACATTGGTGGCATGTCATTTGATAAGGTTATCAAGATTACCGAATACTACAACACAATCCACAATGACTAACATAAAAACAGCCCCCAGCGATTGCTGAGGGCTTATTTTGTCTTATCGTATTTCTAAGCTAAACTGGCTTTTTAGTCAGTTCGTAGGTAATACCATTGATGGAAATTTCAATCCCCTCAATGGTTACCTCAATTTTGTCAGACTCACCGTCACTGATGTCGGTCTGTTTGTCAAACTTGGCCAGTGACCCGTTTTCCTGCTCAATGGCTTTAAGTCGGCTTGACGCTCCGACAATGTAGCTATCAAATCCATTTGCCGCATAGTCATAGACCGCACCGCCGACCTTAAACATGCCTTTGACTGCCTCGCTGAAAGTCTTAGCTCCTGTTACCTTGTAAGAGCCATCTTTTCGCAAGAGGTAGAACCAGTCTGTCAAAAAGTCATCGACGCTGCCATAGTGCATGTAGTGACCGCCCTCATTTGACGGACGGGCTGAGCCTTGTGTGACAATCACACCGCTAGGGCGCTGACCCTTACCAGTCCAGGTCATACCGCCCCAGTTATTGTCAGCCTTGCCGACCGCTGAAGTTCCCCAAAGCCCTTCATAGTGCAAGATGGTTAGGGCATAGCTTGGTAAGATGTCATGCTTTTGGCAGTTAGCCAAAATCTTATCCAGCACCACTTTTTTGAGAATAGCACCATTGAAAGAAAGGTCTCCCTCTTCTTTGGTGACTGTCGCTTGCTCAATTGGCTCATTTTGGCTTGTTTTGGTTTCCGTAGTCTGTTTTACCTCCGCTCCTTTTGACGGCTCAGAGGGCTGTTTTTTGAGGATTTCAGACACCCGTTTTTGCACGGCATCGTATTGACTATCAAGTGACTTTTTACGAGCTTCGCCATTACCGTGCTTGCCTTGGATTACTTCTTGAGCAAGCTCATCAACACTCTTTTGACTTGTCGTAGCTTTGCCATTGATGACTGCCATGACAGCCTCATATTGATTGCCAAGAGCTGCCTTTCGGATATCTCCGTTGCCATATTTCCCTGCAAGAGTTTCTTGTACCAAGGTTTCAAGGCTTTTACCCGTTGCACTGGTTTGACTGGCCAAGCGGTAAACGTAGCAATACATCCATCCGCTAGCAGCAGCCGTTTGGTTGTAATTATCAATGGTAATACCATTGTGAGCGTAGTTGCAGTGGATGATGTTGTCAGGATCAATAAAGATGCCAGTATGACCACCAGCGCCGCTAGACTGACCACGTCGGCCCCATACAAAGATATCACCACGCTGTGCATCCCAGTCAGCATTTTCTGCTATGAGTGTATAACCGTTTTTTATCAACCAGTCATGCTCGTATTCAGTATTTACTGCCCATCCTGCTGAGATAGCTCCAGCGGACATGAGAGCAAAATAGACCGAACTGGAGCAATCAAAACTATTTGGACCATTACGATAATCCATTGAGTAAGTGACACGACCTTTACGGTCCGCCATCCACCTGATGGCCGTCTCGGTGTTTACTGGCATTTTAATCCTCCTTTTTTGCAATCAAGCGCTCAAGCGCTGCTGTGACATTTTTAAAGACAGATGTATCTCCTTTGGCCTTTCCGTAGTTCTCGACCAAACTCTTAAACGTTAGAATTAGATAACCGACGTAGATTGTGTAGAGGAAAGCCACCCCTGTCTGTTCAGGTAAAAGTACCGACATGGGAATCAAGACAGTTAGTAGGATAATACCCATCATCTTGCGAATTAACCCGTTAATCCCAATTTTGGATTTGTATTCGATATCAGGGTTAATCATAGCAGCAAAGGTCCCCGACAGAAAATCGACAATTTCCATGATGACGATTAGGCCAAGTAAAAAGATAATTAAACCATCTTCCGTCGCGATCATATCTCTAAAAAAGTCAAACATATTGATGTGCATCTATTCTCCCCCTTCAATAGTTTCAGATTCAACAGATTCCAATTCTGCCAATATCGCATCTTCGACCTCATAGCGTTTTTGTCTAAATTCCGCTTCTTGTTTGCGCATTTCGCGACGGTTAGTTGCATATAAATCAGGATTGGCCGTCCATTCTGTGATTGTTGATACTCCTTTTTCGTCAATGTCAACTGTATATGTTTTGACAATTTCGTTACCTACTTTTAAATTGCCAATAAGTTTTGTTGTTTTTTTTACTTCCAGTGTCATAGTCATTTTTCTCCTTCGTCTGGTTTTGTAGCTTCGTCTAATTGCTTGGTCAATTCTTCATTTTCCTTAATCAAACGTGCGATTTGTTGTTTAGCGTCTGTCAATTGGATGGCAAGCACATTTTTAGTCGTGAGCTCATTTGACAGTTGTTGGCTTAAATCGCTAATAGTCAAGCGTAGCGCTTGCTCTAATTGTTGTTCCTGGTTCATTTTTTAGCCCTCTCTATAATGTTGTAAAGTAAGTACCGCCTAAATCGCGGATGCTTTTGTTAAAAGTCGTTAAAATATCCTTAAGCGAAAAATAGGTATTGGTATCTTTGAAAAACAGATGGATATCTCCAATATTGAGACGTGAGCTAGGTCTATCACTTGCTCTGTGGGCGTCTATCCTTAAATTTCCTGGTGTGGTCAAAATTTCCCATCCATCAGAATTATCATAAGCAGAGCTTGCTAACCTTACTGTGTCACCAACCACATCAATCATATCAATATCATTACCATTCCACGCCCTAATCCCAACAAAACCACCATCATTCGAAGATTCGGAGTTCCATCGGTTTGATCCAATGACCGTAACACCAGCATTACCTTTGCCAGTAATTGTCCCCGTTGCAAATTTAACAAATTGTGTAGGATAACCATTTAAGATGCGCTTGAGCGCTGCCTGGTCTGTGTAATACATA
This sequence comes from Streptococcus plurextorum DSM 22810, assembly GCF_000423745.1. Taxonomy (GTDB): domain Bacteria; phylum Bacillota; class Bacilli; order Lactobacillales; family Streptococcaceae; genus Streptococcus; species Streptococcus plurextorum. The sequence continues at coordinate 30,053 of NZ_AUIO01000016.1, read as the reverse complement.
ATTTGACCAGCGTTTAGATTGACTTCCATGGCTCTGTTTGTTGCTGTTAATATTCCACCCGAAATTTTACTAGCAGATAGTGTTACGGATTGTACCTGTGTGATAAATGCGTTTTTGGCAAATATCTGTTTTAGATATGCTTCGTTCGCGCTAAGATAATTAAAAAATGATTGGTCAAACTTGATTTGAGCACCAGTGATGGATTGGGCGCTGATAACGTTGGCATTAAGCTTGCCAAAGGTACCGTCCGCTACAAAGAGCGTGCCAAATTTACCATCAATGGCTTGGATTTCGTCAGCTAATGTCTTACCTTTCAAACGAATTTTAGCCGCCTCAAGCAAAAATTGAGACGATGATAGATTGGCTTGAGATAAGATGTCGCCCGCACCGTTTAAATTCTGCACAGACCATGACCCAGCAAGTGTGTTGACTTGTGTTTGGGTAGCTAACAACATTGATGATGTGCTATCAACAAAACTTGTCGGTGGGATATCGCCTCTGACAACAGATAGTTGTCCAATAGCAACAATTCCATTTTTTTCGACCCAAACATGGAACGGCCATTCGTCTGTCAAAACAATTGATTTGTTTACAGTAAAAGTTCCAGTAAATATTTGATTGCTACCGGTTCGTGTTGGCTGGATAAAAAATTGGGCAACAATATCCCAATTGTTTTTTATTTCAAATCCAATTGCAGCGTCCGGCAATCTATCTACCCAAATACTTACGCGATAGCTTAACTTTTCGCCTGCCGTAAATCTGTTGCTGTGCATTGGCATTTGATAACCTCTCCAACCGTTGCTTGTACGACCAGTTTGTGTAATACGCAGTAATTTATAATCATTTGTCCCGACAAGCGCTAAATTCGATTCTGGTTCCCTCGCTTTATATTTGGTATAGTTCGTCGGATCATAGATAAGATTAAAATAACTTGACATATCATTGACCCGTGTAACCAATCCTTGCGCTGTCTGCACAACCTGGCTAATGGCATTAGCTTGATCTCCAATTGTGCGTGTATGGCTGTCAATAGTATCTCGAACATCGTGAAATTTTGTCTCTGTTATCAGCTCCTCAAAAGCTGGTTCCCACTTTTGAGCAGTGACACCCTCAACCAACATAACCTCGGCAAAAAACAACCAGGACATACTGCCATCGTTTGACCCATTGTGGTCAAAGCGCAAATAACCATTGTCATTATCTCCAGAGTTAAAAGTAACTGTGACATACTCTGCATATTCTGGGCTAAGTCTCTTACTGCTGATGATTTCATCCGCATGGGTCCAGTCGTTGCTGTCGCTGTTTTTACGACCATAGAAGTTAACATCCATTGAGCTGACATTCCAACTGGCAAATCCGTAAAATGATAGAGTATAATCTGTGTTACGTTTGAGCTCAAAGCGGTTAGTCTTTGCAAACAACTCTCGGCTCTGGTCAGTATCTAGCACAAATAAGGTTTTACCATTACGATAATAAAAGTCGTGTCTATGAACTTTTAAGTCGCCAGTCCATGGGTTGATTTCGGTCGGAAATGCCCCATTTTGGACAAGATTTCGACTATTAAAATCTGTGGGTATCAGAGCTTTAGTCTCGCTGATTGTCCTGTTAAAACTATCAGCGGTCTCTCTGACAATGTTTTGGACAGTCGTTGTCGTCGCAAATCCTTTATCAGATAATAACTGCTCCGCTTGTGCTCTCGTCAGTCGTTGCTCAATTTGCCCTGCTTGGGTAACAATGCTTGTCTCTGCTGATGTCAAGCGGTTATTAACCGCATCAAAATCCATTTGAGATACTTTTGTAGCTAATTGATTTTTTATCGTATCGATATTGATATCAATAGACTGCATCTTTGCATCAGTCGCCGATTTAGCCATCTCGACTAAACGAGTAGCCTCTGCAACTGACTCAGCTTTTGACCGTTCCGCTAAACTTTTGGCGTCAGTCGCAAGACTAGCGCTTGAGTGAGCCGTTGATAAGATATCAGCTACTTGTTGGTCTTGCAATTGCTTGTTAACTCGATATTCGCGCTCAAAATCATCTAAATCTTGAGCGATATCTTGACGTACTTTGTCTGCGTAGACCTCAGCATCCGCTTTTGATTGCTCAATAGCATCATTGATTGCTTTGGATCGCTTGTCAAATTCAGCGTCAAAGGCTAGGTTGGCATTCCTGACAGCTCGTTCAATGGCTACTTCTTGAGCATTTCGATTAGCAGTCAAAATTACATCGGCAGCATTAGACACCCCGCTAGATACACCAGAGCCACCAACACCAGGTTTGTCATCAAACGTGATAGAGATATACTCTTCCGTCAAAGCGTTGTATTCATAAGCGATAGCCTTCTTGTAGAGGTCTACATCGTGCTTCCTGCTCTTGATGTTGACCGTATCGCCCAGATGGACAACCTGACCATCAAGCTCATAGGCTTCAATCTCAATGGCATCAGAGACCTTATCAATGCCCTCATTGGTAAACTTAGCCTCAGCCCACTTTCTCAGGTCTTCAACGGTTTCAGCGTTGTTGTTTTCATACTCCTTCTCATTGATATAGGGATAAGAGTTGATTAGTGGACTATCAACAGTCACTCTGAGCGTCACTTCATCTTCAGCACCATCTGGCTTAAAAGTTGACCGTGCATGGATGCGTGTGACAACACCCTGTGAGTTCTTGGTTCGCTGGTAAGACTTGAGGTTCTTGTGTGTCGTGATGACAACCCCACGGTCAGCACCACGGCTACGCTTGATAGTCAGAGCAAAGTTGTCACGAACAAGCTCACCCTCCCACGTTCCAACAATACTGTGTTTACCGTCCAATAGGACTGAGTAGAGCGTTTCCGTTTCAGTCGTGTTATAGGTCCGACTGTCCATGATGTCGCTTGTAAACGAAAAAGTCCCAAGGTCCGTCTTAGCATTTTGGACCATTTGAGAGAGAGCCATAGCACAACCTTGACCAACCACGCTAAGAGGGTTGATAGACCGCTTCATGATGTCATCAGAAACATGATAAGCAGTGATGTCTAGGTTATCGTCATTCTCAATAGGCTTCTTGATACGGAACAGCTGAGCGCCCAACACAGGCACAGACGCCTTAATCAGCATATCTTCTTTGATAAGCCGATAGATCCCGGTGTCCGTGATAGGATAATGGACAGTCAATACAAAATCGCCATTGATTTCTTCCTTGACAATAGCAGAGCTCGCTTCATGTAGCGGAATACCGTTCCATTTAACCGTCTTGACATCTTTATCAAGTAAATACAGCAATCACGCCCACCCCCAAACTGTTTCAAATTTTAGCGACTGGATGCCTGGTCCCAACACGACACCGACCGACTGACTCTTGCTCGTATCAATCGTGATAAAGTCACCAGCCCACTTAATGAGCTTGCCAGTTGCCGTCTTGAAGCTAGGATTGTCAGGATCATTGACCATTACAAGCGATTCTGAGAGTTTTTCAAGTTTAATCACTTGATTTCCCACCGTAAAGGATGTCTCAGAAGCGCTCTGACCAACCACTGTAATCTTCGGAAAAGCAAGAGCTGACCCTTGCACCCTCAAAATCCCATTCCCAGTCAAGGTCTGGGTGTCAGTGGCTTTGAAAAACTTGGTAGGGTGGCAAGTGAAGGTTACCTTGGTCACATAAAGACCAGGTTTCTCTTGTTCGACATCCGTGACACTGACCTTGTAGCACCAGAGCCGTGTAGTCTTCACACGCTCATTCTCAAGCCAAAACTTCTCGCGGATAAACAAGCTCATGAACTTGTTCAATTGCTCCTCTGTTGGCTTGACAAGATAGATTGTGTAGGATTTTTCAATCACCCCCCGGTGCTTGTTAGTCTGCACAATCGCTCCACTGATGCCGTCATGTTCCAGTAGATTTGTCTTGCTGTCTCCCAACGTGACAGAAGGGGACTCATGTACAATCACTTTGAAAGGGAAAGACGATGTCTTCACACCGTCAATCACTAGTTCGTTATGCTTAATCATATTGTCCCTCCTTTCAGTTGTGTCTTACGTTGTAGCTCATCAGCGATAAGCTGAGCAACTTGATTGGCAATCTTCGTGATATCAACTTCCTCACGTACTACATTTCCTGTGATAGTGATATTGATGGTTGGTGTGCTACCTCCCATTGTCTGAGCGATACCACGGCCAATTGCTCCGAGTGTCTTATCATTAAGCGGTAAGATAGCTTCATTACCTGCCTCACCACCAACCATAAGATTGTTGCCGTTCATGCCAAATGCTGTCGGCTTGGTCAAGATGCCTCCCTTCGCATACCATTCAACACCAATTTTAGGTAATCCACCTTTTAACCAATCTAGTGGGTTAATGGAACCTGATATACTAAAATGTGGTAATGGGATATGAGGCCACTTAAACTCAAAGTTAAAGAATCCTTTGATAGCATTGATTGCGTTTGAAACTGCGTCCTTTGCACCATTGATTGCATTGGAAATACTATCCTTAATACCATTCCAGATATTTGAAACCGTACTTGATATCCCACTTAGAATGCCGCTAATTGTTCCTGAGATAGAATTCCAAATGTTTGAAATCGTTCCAGATATACCACTCATCACATTTTCGATAAAAGATTGAATAGCGGATAGGATTGTCTGAACAATGTTCTGAATACCATTCCAGACAGTTGAGAAAACACCTTTTATTGTTTCCCAAGCACCTGACCAGTCTCCATTGATGATCTGCATGACTGCCGTGATAATACCTAGAACAACGTTAATGGCTGTTTCAACAACAGTCTTGATAACTTCCCAAACTGTTGAGATGACCAATTGAATGTTGTTCCAACTAGCTTCAATAAGTGGACCAAGTATGCCCATGACAGTCTGAATGACGGATTGAATAGCATTCCAAATTGTCTCAGCGGTTGCCCGAATCAATTCCTGATTCTCTGCCCACCAGGTAGATAAGGTTCCCCAGATAGACATCACAAAATCAGATATTTGCTGAACAATCGTATTGATGACAGACATAATGGCATTCCATATCTCTGTAACAGCATTTCTGAAACCTTCATTATTCTGCCAAAGTTCCTTAATACCGATGACAAGAAGTGTAATAACGGCTACAATGCCTATGATTGTTGCCACAATTGGAGCAAAGGCTGTAATCATTCCGACTACGGTTGTCCCCATTGCAGCCGCTGCAACTTGTACGGCTAGGAATACTGGCAATAATGCCCCTACGACAGCCAGGATTCCAACAAATACTACAATAGCTTGTTTGATAGGTGCTGAGAGCTTACTGAACCATGTAACCACCTTATTGACAATCTCAGCAAGAGATTGAAAAACTGGTATCAACATTTCAAGGATTGGCTCGCCAATGACGGCAATAGCATTAGTCCCAGATTGTTTCAGGTTACCCATCACGTTTTCAAGACCGTCAGCCTCACGCTGTGCTTGTCCTAGCGCCCCTGATAGTTTATTACCATCTTCAACCATTTGAAGAAGTGTCAGCTGTTTCTGTGCTTCACTTAGCTCATTAAATGATTTTCCGTAAAGTTTATTAGCAGCCGCATTCCTTGTGGTTTCAGTGGCTGAAATACCAAGAGCAGCATCATTGGCATAGTTCCCTTTCAGAAATGATTGGAGACTTTCTGTGACACTCTCAATTGACTTGTCATAGAAAGCAGCACCATCAGCGGCCGCCCTGGTTGCACGAGTGCTTAGCTCCAAGGCCTCAGCTGTGTCCATTCCAGAAGTTTTGGCGAAAGAAGCTATCTGAGTGAATGACCCTTGCAACCGCTCTGGAATGATGTCCATTTCATCCCCAATGGCATTCAGCGACTGCCTGGCCTGACTTTCCATGTCTCCAAATACAGTGCTAAACTGTGCATTACTAGCCTTTACCTGAGCAGCTGCTTCAATAGAATCAGCACCAACCTCAAGAATCTTCTGGGATAGCTCCCCAAGTTTCTCACTGGTCTGTTGCAGTGCCTCAGCCCTGATAGTGTCGGACATGGCCTTCATGCCATCTTGAGCATTGTCAGCAGAAGCCTTGGTCTCATTCATCTCATTGTTGAGATTGTTGAGGGCTGTCTTAGCCTGATTAAGCTCTGACTCCATCCTGTTAGCTTCAGTGGAGTTTTCGCCATACTCTTTCTTTGTCAGCTCAAGTTGACGCTCAAGGTTCGAGATTTGTTTTTCCACAATTTCAGATTGAGCAGCAATCTTCTTCTGAGCAAGGGCAACTTTCTCAGACTCGGAAGCGTTCTGACCGAGCTCGCTCTCTTGTAGTTTGAAAGCACTGGTCACTTTGTCCATTTCGGATGCTAACTGACTCTGCTCACTCTGTAGGCTGTTCAGTTGGCTGACATTAGTTTCTACAGCTTGACCATTATTGGCCAGAGCTCGATTAACATTTTCAAGCTTATTCTCATACCCCTTGAGAACATTTTGAGTAGTTTCCAATTCACGTTGGAAAGCACGGTACTGATCAGCTCCGATGTCTCCATTCTGGAATTGCTTCTCAACCTGTGCTTGAGCTTGTCTCAGAGTTTCAAGCTTCTCCTTGGTATTTGATACCTGCTGTTGTAAGACTTCCTGTTTCTGGGTCAGCAAGGTTACATTGCCAGTATCAAACTTCAAAGCCTTGTCAATCTGTCTCAGCTCCTTGGTTGCTTCAGTAGCATTCTTGTTGACATCTTTCAGAGCCTTCTGCAAGGGTTGCGTGTCCCCATCAATTTCAATCTTAATTCCTTTGATGTTACTTGCCATTTGTTTCCTCCTTTCCTTTGAAAATTGCCTACCCTCCCACCTCAAACGAAAAATAGCAGAGCTTACAAGCTCATCTATGACCGAAAGTCCACTTACTACAAGGAACTTGACCCTAGAATCACTCTCTCAGCACTGCTAATTTCTTAAAAGTTGTCAAAATCTTCTTGAGTAGCTTTTCTTTCGCCACCCTTATCTTTACTGCGTAAATTCACATAATCCGTCTGATAATCCAGAGCCATTCCGATTGAAATATGCTTCAGGTCATCAATGGATAAACCTGTCTCCTTGCAACAAGAGAGATAGGATTCTACTGTAAAGATTTCATCGCTTGCAGATTCTGACGAGTCTGTTTCTTTTTTGTCTGCATACTCGCATTCAACATTTCCATCAGGTCTCGACCGATTTCTTGGATAGGGAACTCTTCCATTTCCATGAAGAATTGAGCATAAGGCTTGATACGAGGGTTGGCAGACTTGGCAAAGGTCCAGAAAAGACGATTGAAGAACGTCATATCAAAGTCAGCAAGAACAGACATGTCGATATTGCTGGCTTGCAATTCCTGACCAGGTTCCAACTTATCCAGTTCAGACAAGAGTGCTTGACTGTTCAACATTGAAAATAGATCCTGGAAGTAGTCCTTCCCAAACTCTTCCTTGTAAGCGATAGGAGTATAGCCATTTGTGGCCAATTCATACTCCTGATCACCAATTGGAATGATTTTACGCATGTAGGACCTCCTTATCCACCAACTGCTGCTGGCTCATAGACTTTCTTGAACCAATTGTCATAGACTTCTTTCTTGTCTGCCGAAGTGATTGAACGTTTAATAACGCTATCAAGTGGACGTGGGCTAGCATTGAAAGTCAATTCCCGCTCGTTAACGCTTGTACCGCTCTTTGTCTTAGACCCAGTTGCTGGACGGCTAGCAGAGCAATAGTAGAGCACATGTCGGGTCTTGTTCTTGTCCCCTGAAAATTCAAACATCAGAGCAAACGGTGTTGGTCCTGCATCGCCTTTTTCTGTCAATACCCCTGTCTCAGTATCTTTGATTTCACCAAGGATTTTGGTAGCGAATTGTTCGATGATGTGTGCTACTTTCCACTTGCCTTCGTAACCTTCATTAGCGTTCATGAAGTGATAAGCGATGTCGTCAGCATCAACCGAACCTGATTCCCCTTTTGGTTCAAGAGTGATTTCCATGGCACCAGGGAAACGGAAAATATCTCCGTAAGTTAGCACCCCTGTCTCACTACTAATATTAGTAATTGGTGCAACGTGTACATTTTTCAGACCATAGGTCACTTTATTTTCCATGTCATTCCTCCTCTAGTAGAGATAGACTGTGTAAGGCTTGACATAGAGCCTTTCAGTCTCAATAAAAGTTTCTTCTTGAGCTTCAAAAAAGAGCTCATGGTTAGACCATAGCTCTTCCAAACGCTCCTCCAAATCCTCATCCTTTCTCTCAAATGCCAACTCAACAACCACTGACTTAATTTCGTGGTTTCTTTTATTGTCGGCAGAATTGACAATAGGATTAGATTCAAAATACACAAGGTAAGGCATATCAGGGACATTCCCCTCTTGATATGCTCGATAGGTTACAGGCAAACCAGCCTGTTCCAAAATATCTGCAAATTCTGATAGCTTCATCGACCAAGCTCCTTAATCCGTTTTTCAAAGTTTTCTTTGACCTTTTCTTCAACAGGTTTGATGTGAGGCTGGGCTTTACTACGGCCGCCATTTCGTAACAAATGACTGTTTTCCAATAAGTGAGTAAGTCGGTAAGTTGGTGCAGCATTGTGGACCACATAAGACCCCTTGGCGTTCTTTTTAAACCGCCAATTCCTTGCGTACTTACCATATCTTTTAGGACTAGTCGCTTTCAGTTCGTCCACGGCTTCACTGGCCACATCTTCAGCAATAAGGTCTACTTCATCTTCTATCTCTGATGAATACTCAGCTAAAGCTTTAGCAATCTCATTGGCTAAGTCCTTACTCATGATAGCTTCTCCGTCATGGTCAATTCAAGAGTTTCAAGATCAACAGGATAGGTCTTGAGGATGTGGTATCTCTTCCCTTCGAATTCAGCCAACTCTTGATTGTCGTACTCAAAACTGTGAATATCAACAACCAGGCTTGGACGAATGCCTGCCTGATTGGCTTGGTAAAACTCTGACCTGGTAATTGACTTCTTGCGACACAGCAGAACAGTTTTGACTTCCTCAGTGATGTTCTGCTTCAACTTGTCTTTCCCAGTGATTCTCTTTGCTATCAGAGTGATTTCATGATTCCACATCGCTAGTCTCTCCTTTTGACGAAACTTGCAGATTATGTAATCGCCATTGAAGATGACGTGGCATGTCCACACCACCTTCATAGCGATAAGCAGCAAAATCAACCACAAACATCTCATGATCAGCTCTTTTAGAATCCAATTCAACACCGAAAGTCTGTGACAATTCAGAAATAACGGCTTCAAGAATTTTCTCCAACGGCTTATCCCTGAGAGTGGTTGAAATGCCTAGCTTCAGTTTAAGCAGTTCTAATAGCTGATCAATGTCCATGACTATCCCTCTGCTTTCTTAGTGGTACGCTTCCGCTTTGGTTTCTCTACTGATTCATCAGCAGGCTTGTCGCCCTCTGGAAGTTCAGGTTCTTCTTCAGTAGACTTATCACCTTCTTGGAGCTCTGGCTCCTCATCAACTGTAGCCAAAAAGATTGACCCAGCTGAATTTGAGCCAGTCAGCAAACCTTGGATAAAATCATCCGAAGGTTTATGACCAGCACGAGGGTAGGTTTCATCCAAAGCGTAATCATGTTTGTCTGGATCTGTTAAGTCCTTAAAAGGACGGATAACTTTGTAAACCATTGACTACCTCCTTACTGAACGGCATCGGTGTAAGTACCAAACACACCTGCATCAGCATCAGTCTTCTTAACATCAAAACGTAGGTATGAAGCAAGGTTCTTACCATAACGATGATTGTCTTCCCACTGAACAGATAGCTCCATACGATCAAACAAGGTCAAGAAGTAATGAATATCTCCGATAAAGTATTTCATATCGCCTTCTGAACCGAACAGCTCGTCAGCGATGGGATAGATAGGCTTGCCTGAGAATGAGTAACCTGTAGGTGATGTGATGTCTGGTTGCAGCATATAGCGACCTTCTTTGTCTTTGACTTTATCCAAAGCATTGAACATTGAGTCTGTGACGACAAGGACTTTATTGTAGACTGATTTGATTTTGACATTCAAAATGTCTTTAAGGCCGTCATATCCAGAAGCGTTGACAACGGTAGCAGTTTTCAAGATGTCTGCAACAAGAGCCAATTTTGTTTGTTCGTCTTGGTCTTGGATATCGTCCTGCATGATACCGATAAGGTCATATTGAGCGTCCTCAATAGCTTCACGAGAGAGTGGTAGTTCGCCACGATAGGTCTTGATTTTGTAATCAACTTCAGTGATCTTAGTTTTACCAAGTTCTGGGTTTTCTTCAAGTTCCCCAACTTCGACCATCTTACGATTAGACTTTTTGAGAACTGGATATGATCCCGAGCCGCTTGACACATTCACCACATGGATGAGGTTAAGCAATGGATTCTGACGCTCAGGTTCTTTTTGTGGTTGCAAGACTTCTTTAGGAATGATAGCACCTACATCTGTCGTCTTAACTCCTTCACGCTTCTGTCCAATAGAGCGGACATAAGCGACAACTGCTTCACGTTTTTCCATTTTCTTCTTACCTCCACGGTCGTCGCCTCCTTCATAAGTAGGGGCTTTGCGGTTTTGTTCATCAATTTGCGTTTGAAGGTCTTCAATTTCCTTCTCCAATTCAGCCTTTTCAGCTTCTTTGGATTCCAGTTCTGTTTGAAGTTCTTCAAGAGTTTTCTCAACAGCTGACACTTCTTCCTCAGTCTCAGCACGTTCCAACTTCTCTGCTTCAAGAGCAGTACGTTTCTGCAAGTCCTTGATGGACTCTTCAAGTTCAACTACTTTCGTAGCTTTAGCTCGCATACGAGCACCAAAAATTAGAGCTTTATTCATAGCTTAAATTTCTCCTTTATTTCTTTTTTACGCTTATCAAGCATTTCACGATTTGCACGTAGTTGACATTCAAAGTCCTTCTGACGTGCAGCAATTTCAGTCTGTGGATATGCTGGGAAAGTACAAGGACTAACTTCAAAGATTTCAAGGTCTAAGATAGTGTCCAAGTAAGAACCGTCATCACGCACTTCCGTGTCGATTTTGATTGGGAAGAAGCCAAAACTACAACCAATCACATCCCCACGTTGAACACGAGCATAAGCACCGACCGCTTGTGGGTCATCCTTGTTGATGATAATATCGCCAAACAGACCAACATCATCAACACCGAGCCGCACTGTGTCATTTCCAGTCCGACCAAGTACCAAACTATGGTCATGGTTAAATAAGGCACGGATGTCGGCATCTTTAATAGCCTTCTCAACACCCTCACGCTTAATCACTTCAAAATAACCAGGCCAAAGTTCAGTCTCTTCATCAAACTTGATAAAGTAGCCACTCAAAATCAAATCGCCAGACTCTTGTTCCTCACGAGTTTGAAATTGCGTGGCCATGTAAGCCTTACGTTTCTGCATCGTTATTCCCTCCTTCCTTGTTTAATTTGTTCTGATTGCCTAGCTCACCTTGTGGCAGATAGTTTTCAAGAACAATGATGTCATCCATTTCAGGATCTGGAGTCATACCAACCCAGTCTCGCCATTCATTACGACGCATAGCAGCACTGTTTGTCATCTGCTGAGCCACCGTTGATAGCTCAGTAATATCGTAAGAGTACAACGACCGTGGATTGAACTTGAAATAACGATTGCTAGACACTAGCAAATCCCTTGTCAATGTTTGAGTGATCGTTGTAGCAATGCTCATGACCGTTGTATTGACAAAGTTGTTGTATTCTTCTTTGTTAAATTCTCCAACACCCAAGATGAAAGCTGGCACTCCTAAAAGCCCAGCTACTGTTTTCTTGTCAATCTCAACCGATTCATTCAAAGCAATGTCATTCAGATTCAATGGTTTGACTTGCTCAACTTCCATAAGGGCATCAGGTATAATCCACGGCTCTCCTGACTGGCTTGTGGATAAATACTTCTTAGCAATTCTGTCACGGCCTTCTTGACTGCCCAACTCATCGCTGGATGAATCAACTTTGACAATCAAGCTAGGAACATTCTTGCCACTCATAAAACCTTTCTTGGTCTGAGTAGCCAAGTTTAGGTTGCGGACAATGTCCTTCAAAGCCAGTCGATACCCTGTTCCGACATAAGGGCTGTCTGGATCAGGATTGATTGCGAAGTGGACAACATCATCTGGCTCGTATTCCCTACCCTTGTAGCAAATCACATAGTCTAAATCATTGGACTTAAAAGAGACCTCATCCATCGGGAAGGGTCTCAAGTTCAAAATATAGTCTGTCACAGGGTCGTATTCGACATGAAGGACAGAATTACCGTCGCCATACAGCAACAAGTCGCGCACAATCTTGAAAATCCAAGTCTTCCTGGTCATGTGTGCACAAGGATTGATGTCAATTTTCCGAGCTAAACCATCCTTGATACGAATATCACCCTTGTCTGTATTCTCCATCAGATGTATGGTCATATTCGACACCATATCAGCAATCTTGTTGACAGCCAATATCACATCAGGATTCCTAGCAAGTGGCACATAACCATCACCCTCAAAGATAATTCCAAAATCCGAGTGACTAAGCATACTCACAGTCGACTGCGACTTGCTTCTCTTACGGAACCTATCAAAGAAACCCATTCTTTCTCACCTCCTTTCTAACCTAATCAAAGAATTGCATCACATTCTGGTTCTTACCGAGATTAGCAAGAGCCTGAATACATGCAAAGACACTGGAATCAAATAAGTCAATCCTTGCTGTACCACCGTCACCGTCTAATTTCTCATATTGCACCGCATCGTCCACCTTCTCAATCGCTCTGACATTGCTGACACAGTATTCATAGGCCTCAGAATGTAGATAGTAAAACTCTTTATTCTTAACCTTGAACTCAATCCGTCTGAAGCCTTCTGATTTCAGATAGAAGAGCTGAGGTTGGTCAATCATCTTGAACTTAGCCTTTTTCATTTTACTCAAAAACTCACGACCAAACTTTCTATCCATACCGACAGCAGCAATCTTGAAACCTTTCTGCCTCATCTCGATAAACCACTTGACGATATCATCATAGAGTACCGTTGGAGTGTTGCTCATTGTCAACCAACCATCCGACTGCCACCCAAAGAGTGGAATGCCATCATCATTAGCTTTCTTCTGAGCATTGACGCGAGGGAAGAATGCGTGAGTGATACAGATGTCAATGTCTTTCTCACCGTCATTGTAGATGCCATAGATTGCAGCAGCGGTCAAGTCATGCAAGCGGGACAAGTCCGCCCCACCATACCACTTAATCGGCAAGCGTGCCAGCTCTTCCAAGCTCCAATCATAACAAGCATCACTAGCGATAAATTCGTCAGGATTGAAGTAGGCATTCATAGAGTTAGTAAAGACATTCAAAGTCTTGTTGAAGAACTCATTCCTGGTCTGTGGATCATTCATGGCTTGTTCAGCCTCAGCTCTCAAAGCAGGCATGGACACCGTGACACCCCAAGATGGATTCGCCATCTTCAAAACATTGTCGTCCAGATAATCTCCAACATCGCCATCAGTAGTCTGATTGGCTTTGCAAATGAAGATGAATAGCGATTCATCACTGATTAACTGCTTGAGGACCTTCTGACAGTATTTCAAACGATTGGCGAGAAATCCAGTTGGAATATCCCCAGCCGTAGAGATAACAAAAAGCATACTGTTTCGGTATGCTGACATTGTTTTCTTCATGAGACCATACTTCTTAGAATTTCGCATGGTGTGAGCCTCGTCAATAACTGTGACATTCCCATTAAGAGAGTCCAAACGGCTCTCATCATTAGCCAAGGCCTGAATATAGAATGACCCATCATCACCAAAATTGGCTGTGATGGAGTGTTCCTGGTTATTGTCCTTGATACGGATAGACTTATCATTCCAACGCTCCACGTTGAACTTGATGAAATTAAAGGCTTCAAGTGCTTGCTTGACAGAGTTGGCCACGATATAGCACTTTGAACCACTGTCAGAATCTAGTATCTGATAAAGCAGAGCGATAGCTGCAGTAAAACTGGTCTTACCGTTTTTTCGTGCCAGCATTATCAACGCTTCTTTGAACCTACGCTCGTTCGTCCCAGCATGATAGAACCCAAAGAGATTGACAACTGTGAAATGTTGCCACGGTTGCAAAATCAAAGGCTTGTTTCGGATAGACATGGCAAACATGTCATCACCTTGCTGATGGACTATAGAGTTCTCGATGAAGTGAACAGCAAAATCCACTATATCCTCATCAAGCTCATAGGCTGGGTTTTCCAAATCCCTCAAAAAGCGTTCGGCAGCCAAAATCCGTTCTTCGTTATGTTCCTCTTGATAGCTCAGGACATAATCAACATAGGCTTTAGCTTTTCCAAGATTGGTTGTAGCATGGCGAAAATCGGCAAAACGTTTTTCAAAGTCTTTATCCATCTTTCACCCGCTTCTTTTTCAATTCATCCTTGAACTTCATAACCTCTGTTAGTGGCGAGCCTTTGTCTTGTTCGACCACCTCACCAAGTGACTTCGGATTCAACATCAGCTGGTTAGAATAGCTCAAGATGTCTTTCCTGAGTATTTCCATTGCAGTCAAGATTGGAACTTTCCTCTCATTCTCAGCACCAGCCTTGTTGACATAGACATCTGTGACAGGATAGCCCATGTCAGCATAGTCTTGAGCTAGTTTTTGATACTGAAACAACATTCCAGCAAAGATGTCAATGATCATCTCAAATTCTTTTCGATAGGTTCCCAAGTCTTTCATCTGCTTGACCACTTTTGACTTGATTGACTTCACTGTAATTGGTTTAGCCAAAAACTAACCCCCTTTCTACAAAATCGCTGAGTTTTTACCCCCTTTTTGTCTGACGGCTCCCGACTTGGAAAAAGTTCCCTTCACCGGTTCCCAAGACGCTCAAGAAAATTTCAAAAAGTGGGGGGGTACCCATAAAATTCTTGAAATTCCTTCTTTCTCTTTTTTTGCCAATAAATTCCCTGACCGACAACCTTATCATTGACTCTATCATGAAATGTATTATGTTTGCGATTAGTTAACGCTAAACAATTCCATTCTACGAATTCAAGTTCAGGATATTCAGACACAGGAAAGATATGATGAATCATTTCAGCTGGAGCTGATAAACCATATCTCAGACTTTCTTGACAAAGGTAGTCAGACTTCCTCATCATCTTGTCTCGGAACTTTTCCCACTTCCTAGTCTTCAAGGATTGTCTGACTGGCTTGTAATAGTGTGCCATACGTTCCTCCTTGACAATGCAAAAAGGACAAGTCAACGACCTGTCCCTCTCATACAAGAAATCTATGGTACCATAATAAACTCTTTTTCGTGAGAAAACAAGTACCCTTTTTTCTCATCTTTGACGAGTGGAGTTTTTGGACTGTGTATCTTAGTACATCTAAAATCATTTATACCCCTCCTCAAAACTATACCAATTTGTCCCTTGAGTTTGTCATACTGTATATTCTGTTAAACTCAGCGAAAGCCCTTGGACTGTTGATATAATTGCACCTGTTAAGATTTTTATTTTTAAGTTTGACAACTTTTCAATATGACAAACTTAATAGCTAAAAAATAAAAAGAGTCAGATTTTAAACTTGGCCATATTCTTCTTGAAAGTGACTTGTTTGTCTCCGATGTAAATAAGCGTAGTTCGTTCTGACGAGTGGTTGAATATGGTCATTAAGTCGTTAACTCCATCAAATTTTTGGTAATAGAAAAAACCGAATGTCTTTCTGATTGAGTGTGCAGCTATGTTATCGATATCTAGCTCTGTGGCAACGTGCTTCAGTATCTGGTCGAATCGCTGTCTGCTGATTGGCTTATTCTTCCCTTGTCTGCTCTTAAATACAAAGTGATTAAGAGGTTTCCCTTTTACGAAAGCACGCATGGATTTCTTGAGCTCTGGAGTCATTCTGACTTCACGGAGTTTCTGGGTCTTTCTTTCCCTGAGCTTGATATCCCATCCTTGTACATCCCTTACTCTGATGTTCAGGATATCTGTGATTCTGTATCCAGTATATAAAGCTGTTTCAAAGAGTAGATAGTACATCTCATTCCATTCTCTCAAATAGTCTTCAATTTCATGGATAACATCTCTGTCGGTAATTGGATCCATTCTGTTCATGGTCTCACCTCCTTTCGACTAAACGAAAAAGCCAGCCTTAATGACTGACTTGCTATGACTTCTGTTGAAACAACTCTTTCTTTAAAAATTAAGGATATCTCCCAGAATGTTGACTGCGTTTTGTTTTCAGAAGTTCATGCTACAATAATAAATCGTTTTCTGTGAGAATACAAGGTACTTTTTTTCTCATTTTACAACTCACCCTTCAATATTGCATATTGCTCCAAAATGATTCTTCTACGACGGTAGACGGTAGCACGGCTCATGAACTTCTGGTCTGCAATTTCTTCCCAGCGTAGTTGTGGGTACTGCCAGCGTAGATTAAAGATTTCCTTGTCTTCGTCGATTAGGTTAGCAAGTAGCTTGTCCACAATCTCCTTGAAACCTTCCAAGAACTTCAATGTCGAATCATCTGCGAGTTTGATAGCAGCGGTTTCTGTAGGTTTGCTGATTCCGATTGAAGGACCGCCTTGACTGTCTGGATTTCTTGTTGTCAACTCCAGCCTTCGTAAATCTATGGTTCGCTGGATACCTCGGAACTTGAACAATTCCTCGTCTAGCGTTTTGAGTTCTCTGTCGCTCAGTTTCTTCAATTGTCACCTCCAAATTCTTGAAAAATGCCACTAAGACATCAAAAATATAAGCAATGGTTTTTCCTGTTTTCCTAATTGCAATAGTTACAGTATTCCGGACCTCTTCAAACTGTTCAGGAGTTAGCTGAGCCAATTCTTGAGCTAGTCTTTCTTGCTCACGCTGTAAAGCCTGCTTAGCTTTTTTCTTCTTGATTCTTTTATTCATGCGTAACCTCAAGATGTTCTTTTCATCACATTCTCTTTAAAGTCATCAATTTCTTGCGTGACCTTTTTTAAAAGATTTTGTTCAACCATTACATCATGTTCGCTAGCACCTTTCCTTTTGATGTAGTGCTGCAAAGCATGTTTAACAATCTGCATTTGCTTGTACTTCAAATACATGCCTTCGCCCTCCATCTTCTCGTATTAGCCCTTTTCTTCGCTACTTCCCTGGCCATTTCGTCCCAGACATAGTCAGCATTTTCAAGCATGAGGTCCACGCATTTATCTTTAAGAGTCTCAATGGCAACTTGGTCCTCTTCCTTTTCTCGGTAGCAAGCTGCCAACTCCTTTTTAAGCTCAGTTATTTCTTCAACGTAGCGGTCTTCAGGGCTAATCACATTCGGACTATCAAATGTAATTGTGTCAATTTGACAGCCTAACAGTGTTCGTAAAACCATTTCAACATCATCGACTACAACACCAAGACCAGCTCTATTGAGAGTGCTGGTGATTATTGGCATTTTTTGATCATTAGCTGCTACTGGCTGAGGAATAGTATAGCCAAGTTGTCTTGCGTAATCCGAGGTATGCTTTGCAATTCTATTATTTGCACAGATAATCTGATTACCTGTCGCATGACTTTCCAAAATAGCCATTGTAGTTTTGCAAAAACAACGCCCGAATCCAATAATTTTAGTCATTTATTACCTCCAGTTCTACATCAATATCAGTCGGGATATTCCCATCCCAGACATAGGAATTTTTCAGGATGTACTCATTGTATTTTGTTGCGGTACTATTGGCACGTTGCTTGTAGGATTGAGCCCACGACTGATGTTCCTTATTGTCGGAATCCTTGTACTGCTCGTATGCTAATTTATCATTTTGATAAGACGAGATCATACTTCGTGCAGTATCTTCGACATTCTTGCGAATTTTATATGATGTTTGCTCGTTGACCCTTTGGACCTCATAGTCCTTTTGATTCAATATTCCTCGAATCTGTGGAGAAAATATCCACAGCACTATGCAGACAATTGCTGCAACAATGTAGATTAAACATCCAGACTCTTTCATTTTCATCATTGTCCTCTTCCTGTCACGTTTACAATTGGATTTGTCACTTCAAATGGAATGTCTGAATACAAGTATTCCCCTGTCCATTCGATGTACTTGCCATCTACTGTGAAAAAGAAAATGCCATTGTCGTTTTCTCCATAGGAGCCGTCCACATCTGGAAGCCATTCATTTTCCTTTGTAAAATCACTTCCTGAAACCAACTCATAATACTCCGAGTCTGGTGTTAGGAATGAGTTTAGGGAGGAAACTTTGCCATCTACTGTGAATGTCCCGACAACTGCTGAACTATTCATCAGCAAGATATAGCCCATTGGCTTCTCGATTTTTGAGGGTAACTGCACAGCTTTTTCGCGTTGACCGTTGACCCAGTATGCACGTCGAATGAGATTGTACCGTTCAAGAGAATAATTGATGTCGGTCGGTGTTGGTTGCTCATCAGAGAAATTGTCAGCCAAGGCCAATGTGGACTGTTTATCCTCGTAGGCACTTGTAGAAGTAGTGGCATCGCAAGCGGCCAATGTCATGATGCTTGCGAGTGCAATTGCGGTTGATAGTAATTTTTGAAATTTCATTATTTTCCTCCTGTAATTTTTTTAAAGTGATTTTTGCATAAATCCATGCCATGAAATCTATTTGAGCAACTGTCACAGAGTGGATTGTCGCATGTAATAATCCCTGTTTTTTGTTCTTTGAATAGGCTATAATTTCGAAAAAATGTTACTCGTGATTCGCCAAGTACGAAATCGCAAAGCTTAGTTGCTTCTTTCTTATGGCATTCGTGGCAAATATCATATTTTGGAATATATTGGACAATATCAGCGGTCATGCAACACTCCTAAAACGGCAAGTCGTCATCTGTAATATCCATCGGCTGGCCGCTGAACCCTGGTGGCATTTGCTCGTCCATACTTGAATAGTTAGCACTATTGTCACGCTTTTCCAGAATGTTGAAGGCTCCAACTGCAACATTATTAGGTGTGTAGCGTAGCTCCACATCTCTAGTCAACCGACCGACTAAAACAACATTGTTAATCATTGTTAACCTCCTCAATAAAATTATCAACCACAGTTCTAACTGACTGAGCCATGTTGTTAGTTCCGTCCACATAGCCATCTCGCCAGCTTTTTAACTCTGGTTTATCTTCTGTCAGTTGACTCATATAGTACCCAACATTATCAGCAGCTTTTTCAACTGCTCCAGCGATATGGTTCAGCGTTTGAGCAATGAGCTCAAGTTCACGCTTCTTACGCTTGTTCCGCTGTCGTTTGTTCATGGTCTCCCTCCCATTCAAAATTGATGACAATCTTAATGATTTCAACAATGGCTTTCTTGGCTCTGGTATCAGCGCTTGAAGACCATTTATCCCAAGTATCGCTCAAAGGCATAAATCCCTTATCAAAACAATATTCCGTAAAATCCGTAGATAAGACATCTTCTTTATCTAAAACATCGTCATACTCATCTAACTGATAACGAAAATTTTCACCTAGTAACTTTGTGATTTCAAAACTAGTATCAGTGTAGTTTCTGAGATAAAACCGTCGCATATTATCCAAGTACAACAGCTTATCAGCAAATGTATAATCTTTATTTGTGCCCTCTGTAAATCTTGTAAAACTCTTTTTGACCAGAGTTTCAAGATCATCAGGCAAGTTCTCTGTCTCAATCGGTTCAATGTAAGGTAGTCTAATTTTCATTACCAATCCTCCCCATTCTCAACACGAGTGACCAGGCAAGCACCACAGACACCCGTTTGAAAAATCGAATTATAATCTGTTTCATCTTTTTTTTGTCAACATATAAAATGATTTTGCAGTCTTCACAAGCTAGTTCATTCTGCTTCATGCTTTCGCTCCTCCTCCTCAATCAACCAATCAAGGTTCTTTCTTGCTTTTTTCAGGTCTTCCAGACCGTTTTTCTTTTGATAGCGTAGCTGATACTTCAAGGCATTTCCGAGATGAAAGCCTTTCAGCTGTTCTGGTGTCATGAAATTTCTAAGTACATCAATTGACTCCATACCATAGTTGCCTTGATAATGGCTTGGATTGTTCACGTTGTCATGCACAACCCTAACCCCTGTAAACTGACCTTCTTTAGTTGGCATGTTTAATCGCTTAGTCGTAAAATCACAATGTGTCATCAACTCCCACGTCCTTTCAGAAAATTTGGTATTGGATCGCCTATGTTAATTTGGTCATATTGCTCTTTAGTGACCATAAATTTCCCATAGGCTCCAACCGTCACAATGTACCTTCTTTGGATAATTTCCTTGTCTGTCACAGTACCAACCATTTCAGCACCCGCATTGTCTACTTGATAGACAATGATTTTGGGTTGCTCAATCTTGGCATCTAGCTTGTCAATCTTGTAGATGATCAACAAAGGTGTCACGAGGACTGACAGTAAAATGCAAAAGTTACCGATACCTGTTAAAGTCTTTCTCACAAGTCCGCCTCCTTCACAAATACCCCGTCAACCATCTTGCCTTTTCGGTCCTTGATTTCGTCATAAGCGATTTTTAGACAAGTATCAGCCGTTGTGCAATTATGGATAGCGACAGAATGGATGTTGCTGTGTAGCATAATCAAATCTGGCTTGATTAGTGGTGTCTTGGTTTCATCGTAAAATACATGCTTGTGTAATTTGTTGGCGAGATTGCCAAGACTGGCAACCATCAGCAGCAATTCCATCTCTTCTGGTGTCGCTCGAATGTCGGCACCATTCTTGATCTGCAATTCCAGACCAGTCAAGACAACCTGCATGTCGCCTAGGGCATCCTTAATCAGATCAGACCTGCCTTTGGCAACACCTTCAAACAATTCTCCAGCTTCCTCCATCAGTTTCTAAAACTTCTTAACTGGATTTGCTTCGTGTAAGTTACGGTCGATAAACCACTGTTGGACCTTTTCATCTAACGTTTTAGTCATTTTTGTTCTTTCTCCTTTTCTTTTGAAACTGTAATCAAGTAATAACAATCAACTGCCCCATAATCAATCCTGATAGTATTTCCACTCATACTTTTGCGAAAACGTGGATTGTTGATAGCTGATGATGATTTTTGGTGTGCTTTGAGTGCATCGATAGCATCCTGGACCTGAACAAAGTTTCCGAGATGATGTCTGCGATATCCATTGAAGATAAAATATAGCTCAATCATATAATTTAATAAAATCCTTATACACCTTGCTAAATATCTCAATCACAAGTTTTTGAGGTATATTTGACCTCTCATTGTATGACTTTGAAAAATGTCCCCATTCGATTTCCTGTTTAATGATTTCATTTTTCAAATCTAAGTTGATATTGCTAGCAAACTTTGTAGGTTTTTGAAGTGGATAATCATAGTTGTTATACCTTGTGATGTTTAGGTAAGGTAACTTAAATCCCATAACATCCTCAATAATCCTTATCAGGTACTTTCCACTCAGATGTTTCACCATATAATCTTTTGACTCCAATAGGGCTAACTTTCCGACCATAGTATCTTCTTTTTTCTGGCCCTGAAAAATACGGTGGATCTACAATTGCAAGGTCGAAATAACCATTTGGATATTTGGCCATCACTTCAAGACAGTCTGCATTGATAAATTCACTCATCAATACCTCCTATCTTCCGTCTCTTTCGGATATGCAAAGCTGTTACCCACCACACCTTCCAAAATCCGACTGGATAAGGCGCCATTTCCGTAATCATCTGCATACAAGGTTTTGATTTCCTTGCTGGTCAGATTCGTGTTGATGATCGTGTTGCTCCGTTTGTCCAAAATCTCATAGAGTATCTGATGTGTCCACTCGTTGTTGCGAGTGTCAGCCTTACGACTCTCTTTCCCAAGGTCGTCCAAAAAGAGAAAATCAACTTTGCTGAGTAATTCAATCATCTCAGCCTGTGAGTAGCCGTTGTCTGTGTGGAAACTCTCCTTGATTTTGGTAAAGAGAGTGACAAGTGATACAAAGAGCACCGACCTCGGATGTCCGTAAGCCTTGAATTGCTCATTCATGTACTTGGCCAAGCCGTATGTCAGATGGCTCTTGCCAACTCCTGACGGCCCTGTCACAATGGCATTGCCAAAGCCCTCATGCCGGTAGAATTGCTCAATCCTCTTGGCAAAATTGATAGCCTTCTGGTCAATATCAGCCTTGACCTCATAATTCTCAAGGCTTTTACTTTTTAGTTTGTCAGATACCAGACTGTCTCTCTCAAAGACTGCGTATGTATCAGCAAGCTTATTGTTGACCTTGCTCTGACTGTTCAGCTTGTTTTCAAAGATATTGATAGCTGCCTTGGTACACTCTGGACACTGTTTGAGTTCTTCCAGTTGGCCCTTAATCGGTACCTTGGTCAACCAAAGCTGACAACCGTGGACCTCACAGGTTTCGTCCAGCACATTCTTCGTTTGAAATGTCATCAAAAGCCCAACCTTTCGTCTGTCCTATCGTCTGCCTGTCGCGCCTGTTTCGGCATCGGCTTGTTCAAGTAGTTGTCCATCTTGTTGCCAAAGAGGGTCTGCGGTTGCAAGTATTGCTCATAGTCAGTCCCTTTCCAGCTAGCTGTCATCACATCAACCACCTTTTTGAAATCTTCCAAGCTATACCCTTCATTTAGTCGTGCTTGGATAACCTTCTGATGGCTCCGTGATTTCGCTTGAAAATTCCTACCAGCTACATTGTTTAAGTAATCCAAAATTTCTTTGCAAGTCGACAAGATATTATTACTAATATCAGTCTTACTAATATCAGTCTTTATTGTCTGAACTTTTTGAGGGTCGAGAGCCGTAGTTTTTACGGTTCTGTCTCCCAAATTTTGCGGTTCTGAACTAGATTCTGGACCTTTGATATACAGACGGTTGGGTTTTGTCAATCCTTGTCTTTCTTCCAGTAAAAGCCCAGCCTCTTTCAATTCTTTTTTGGTCTTGGTCACAGTGTTCTCAGAGCAACCCAATTCCTCGCAAAATTCGCTATTGGTAAAGTACATAAAAACCTGACCTTTTGTGTCGTGCCAAGCATTATCAAGCGACAAGCTCAGCCGATTAAAGAGCATGGCATACATGAGCTTGGCATTGCTTGACAGGCTCTTATAAGGCTCTTTAAAGAGCCACTTAGGCAGCTGGATGTACTGGTATTTCTCAACCTCTTTCCTGAAAAATGTTTCAGCCATTTCCTTCCTCCTTCACGCTTGAAAACTTGGTGTATTCCTTATGGAAATAGAGCTTGACAGTTCCCAGACTTCCATGTCTGTTTTTCTTGATGATCAGCTCCGTCAGATTGCTTTCTACCTGAGCGTCCTTGTGCTCTTGGTAGTAGTCATCACGATAGAGAAAGGTGATGATGTCAGCGTCCTGCTCGATACTGCCTGACTCTCGCAAGTCTGACAAGATAGGGCGCTTGTCCTGCCGTTGCTCCACACTACGAGAAAGCTGAGACAGGGCGATAACAGGCACTTTCAATTCCTTAGCAAGAATTTTCAACTGCCGTGAGATTTCTGACACTTCCTGTTGACGATTATCCGACCGTGACCCTTGGATAAGCTGGAGATAGTCAATGACAATCAAGCCCAGTCCGTCCATCTCTTGTGCCAAGCGCCGTGCCCTAGCTCTGATGTCTGTAATCCTTACACCTGCCGAATCATCAATAAAGATAGGCGCGTCCGCTAGCTGACTCTGTGCAAAGACCAACCTCTGCCATTCCTCTGCTGATAGTTGCCCCGTCCTGATGTGATGGCTCAGGATAGTCCCCTCACTAGCAAGCATACGCTCCACCAGGCTCTCTGCACCCATCTCCAGCGAGAAAATCGCCACAGGCTTGCCTGACTTGGTTGCCACATTTTGGGCAATGTTAAGGGCAAAAGCCGTCTTCCCCATGGCTGGACGTGCCGCAAGGATAATCAAATTATCCTCGTGCAAACCCGTTGTCAGCTTATCAAAGTCATAAAATCCAGTAGCCGTTCCAGTGACGACACTACTCTGACTAGCCCGCTCCTCGATGTGCTCGTGATTTTCCATCAGTACGTCATGAATAGGCCGAAAACTACTCTTGTTGCTGGATTGACTAACCTCAATCAGCGATTTCTCCGCCTTGGCGATAATCTCGTCAATAGCCATGTCCTCATCGTAAGCATTGCCGATAGAGTCAGACAGATTGCCGATGATAGCACGCAACTGTGCCTTTTTTGCCACAATCTTGGCATAATGCTCCGCATGGGCACTGGTTGGCACCACGTTCAAAATCTCAGTCAGATAGGGAATCCCACCAACGGCATTAAGTCCGCCTTGGCTTTCCAGCTCTGCCTTGACCGTGACAATGTCAATAGCCTCGCCTCGGTTGGTCAAGGTCGTCATGACCTTGAATAAGGTCTGATGGGCTGGTTTGTAAAAGTCCGCTGGTGTCAGATGCTCCGCCACCGTCACAAGTACCTCTGGCTTGATGAAGATAGCCCCCAGCACCGACTGCTCAGCCGCCACATCTTGAGGTAAAACTCGTAATTCTTCCATCGCCAACCTCAATCCACAAAAACTTCTTTGCGAGTTTCTGGGTCAATGTCAACACGACGACCAGTCTTATAGTCGATAAAACCTTTAGGTCTAAAATCGCAAACATTAAGAGACCTGTTAGCTACTTCGCGTTCTTTTAATTTATGTCGTAGCCTGATATGAGCGATGACCAGCTTAATAAATGATACAGCTACGACCGTTCCTGTTACGATGATTAGTAAATTGTTCATAATTTTCCTCTTGCTAAATAGCTGTTTTCTGCCAATTCTCGTGATACCAGTCAATGACAGCATCACGAGGAAATTTGTCTCGTTTCCCCTCAATCCGTGGGAAATCCCTGTGACTATTAAAGCGTGCGTCGAATGTCGCCGTGTCCTTAGTTCCAAGCAACATCTCAGCGCATTCCGACTTGTTCAGTTCCATGGGAAAGCGCCGCTTTTCGTCAATAACAACGTGCATGACTTTGAGCGCCCTATCCATCAGACCAGCTTCAAACTGATCCAGCAGTTGATTCATCAGGTCATTCATGGTATAATCTCCTTGTAAATTGTTTATGTTAAAGCCTGATTGCCGTCAGGCTTTTTCTGTTTGCCAATACTCATCCAGATTGATAGACATGACAGCAGCAAGATTCTTCTGCTCCGTCCGTATCTGTGCCCGATAAGGGGCAAGCCCTGCATCTCGCTCCTCCTTGTTTCGTGGCAAGTAGTAGCCGTTTGGCTTGTTTTTCTTTGCAACAATCGGCTGACGAAAGGTTACTCTGAGGCTTTCAATGACTTCCTCTATCTTTCGCTTGCTGAGCCCGATGTCTTGCCTCAACTCTCTTGCCTGGATGGGCAAGTCATAGCTGGCACCGTTCTTGATGGCATTCAACACCTTGATTTCGGTTGGAGTCATATCTCGGATATAGTTCATCACTCGTCCTCCAATCTCGTCCAACTCTCGTCTATGTGTAAGACATCAGATATCTTATTTTTCAGCTTGTCACTTCCTTTGCCGTATTTCAAAAGCTCCGAGATAGTTGCCTTAGCAACCCCGCAAGCACGAGCAAGATGTGTCTGCGTCATGTCTTCCGCTTCCAGCTTGTCCTTAACAAGCTGGATCCATTTTTTCTGTTGTTGACTCATGTTTTTCCTTTCTTTGATATAATTGACTTATCATCACGGAAAGGAGGATAAGTCGTGAAGAATTTTGATGATTTCTTAACAACTTTAAGTCATGATGAAGTTGTTAAGATTTTGGATTCTGCAAATAAAAAACTTGAAGAAACTAGAACTCTGGATGAACTTGCTCAAGCTGTATATCCGATTTCGTTTTACGTATCTTTAGGTCTTCTTGCAAAGTACCATGAATGGCTGAACCAATAGCCGTTACAGTTTCTGAGGTTAGAGGTAAAATTCTAACCTCTTTTTGAGCTGTATCACTCATCTTTTTCCTCCTTTTTATTATTTTTGCTAAAAAGTTAGCGAACTTCTTGACAAATTCTAAAACTAGTTTTAGAATAAAGGCATAGAGAAAAGACCTGCTTAAAGCTAGGCTTAACCCTTAAAAACCGACGCCAATCAGTTGTTTAGGCTTTATTTTTTGCTTGTCTTGTTCGCTAACTGTTTAGCTTACGAATATAATTCTATAACTAATTCTAAAATTTGTCAACGATTTTATAACTAGTTTTAGAAATATTTTTTCGTGTGCTTTGGAAAGGTTGATATTTCAATGTTTTTAGCATTCGATAGAATTAAAGAATTAGCTGATAAACAAGCAATTTCATTGAATGTGCTTGAAGAACGACTTGGATATAGTACAAATTATTTGTATAGCTTGAAAAGAGGAAATCCTAAGTCTGATAGGCTTCAAGAAATTGCTGACTATTTCAACGTCAGCACGGATTACCTGCTCGGTCGCACCGATAATCCACGGATTGCCAGTGATGAAACAGCAGACAATAACATTTCTCCTGCTGAAACACAATTACTAGCTGCCTTCCGAAATCAGACACACAATATGACCGAGGAAGACAAAATTCGATTTAACAAAGCGATTGAAAGCATGATGGTAACGGCTAAGACCATCATGGATGATGAGAGCAAGTGGAGGTAACTATGGCTAGAAAAGTCATACCACTCAGACAGTATATCCAACATTGGGACTACGCCGTTCCCGTGATTGAAGCAACTGCTAAAAAGAATAGCCTACCACTTGAACAGGTCACCTTTCAGCACATCATAAATCACTTTGAACGAACCTATAACATTCATTTTGTCTTTTTCGAAAAAGATCCATTCCCAGGACTTCCACCTGTTGGCTTACTTAGCACAGAGCACGTCAGATATCGAGGTCTAGTCACTAACTCAGATGTCACCTACTTGGATGACATCATCTGTCAGCATAACGACGGCTTTACCATCTATGATGAGGAAAAAGATAGATACCTCGTCTATATCAATCAGACACATATCAAACGCCGAGTTATCTTTACCATCTTGCATGAGCTCGCCCACATCGTAGCACACTTCAGCACAGGGCGGTCTGATGAAGTTGCCCTAGCTTGTGCCAGCAACTACCTAGACAACCCACTAGAGACCGAAGCTAGCACCATGGCCTCACTCTTTTATATCAATAACAACCGCATGGTTTGGCACCTCAAAAATGGACACACCTATGAGGAGATCAGACAAGCTAACACCATCAGCGATAAAGCCCTCTTTAATCGTTTAGTTGACTTTGTCCACTATCGGATATTCACCTATGAAGAACACCTTTTGGACGAACAACAACAACGACGATCAGCCATCGACCTTGTAAAAAAATTCAAACAAGGCAATAACTTGCTACAAAAGTATTATGATATTGATGTCTGATGGGAAAGGAGGAAAATGGATAACAAACAACAACTAACAGCAGCAAGAGATATGCTGCTAAAAATTGCCAATCACCCACATAATCCAAAATTCAATAATCTAGCAAAATCAGAGATAACGAGAGCTAAGATTTTTCGGACTGAAAACCTCAACAGACCTCAGAAATATAATCGCTATAAACGAGGAACTATCGTCTTTATCCATTTTGGGACAAATACAGGGACAGAATTTTCAAATTCTCATTTTGGAATAGTCCTAGATAAGAAAGATCACCCAAACAATGGAAAATTAACAGTACTACCTTTAACTTCTAAAAAAGGGAAAAATAATATCTCAATAGGGAAAGCTGTCTTTTCAGAGATAATGAACGAAAATGAGACGGCTGTTAATAAAATCAAAGAACTCTTTAAGCTGACAGATGCTATTGAACTCTCAAGCTTCAATTTGCCAGAAGGGGGCTATATTTATCGGCCAAATGAAGATACTGAACAAACTAGACTATGGTTAGACTACTATAATCGTCATGACCCAGACGGGAAATTTGTCCCAGTAGAAATTGATACCATTAGAAAATGGCTTCAAGCCGATACTGATAAGATCACTTCACTAAAAACTCGCTATGCTAACTATGATAAAGTATCGTATGCTAAAATAGATTCCATTACATCAGTTAGCAAACTTAAAATAGCTGAGCCAATCAATGACCTCGACCCAATAGGTAAGATTTCTTTGTCCAAAGAAATTATGGACAACATTGACCAGGCACTAGCAAAACAATTGCTTTCTGGAAAGTGGCTGAAATTTGACAAAGAAACCAAATAGTGATATAATACAGGTAAATCTTGGTAGTACCTACTACCATTGAAACATTATTTTGGAGCAATTCAACTCCACTGTAAGCACCTGTACTTTGTATAGGTGCTTTTTATGATTTAAAGGGAGAAACACATGAAAAAACTACTAACAGGAACCATCACGCTATTGTCAGTCGCAACGCTCGTGGCATGTTCGTCATCAAGCAATGAATCAACAACATCAACAAGTGAAGCACTAACGACACAATCAGAAACAACTACGCAAGCCAAGGTTGATAATAGCCAGTATGACAGCATTGTAGCTGAAATCAAGTCAACACTTGACCCAGAAAATACTGGAGAAGTTACCGTAGAGATTGAAAATGATGTCATTGATTCCGAATACCCAGATGGGCATAACATCATCCGAGTTTTGCTGACAGGAGAATCACAAAAAGCAGCAAAAGAAGCATTGGATGCCGTCTACTCAAATACTGCAACGACTGACCAAAGTAATGCCATCACATTACTCCGTATGTCTATCTCCGAACTGGCTAAAAAGTTGCCGGACGATACAACGGTGATAAATTTTGGATATGAAATCTCTGCTGATCAGTATGACTTGATTGCAAAATCATCAAAAACTCAAGACATCATCCCCGTTGGCGAATTGATTGTAGAATAAACAAAAAAGCCCCATGCTCAAATTTTGGTCGACGAGAGCATGAGGCGGTTGGTAGAGTCAAGAACCTGCTTTGCAGTAGGTCTCTTTACTATACCCATTTTAACAGAAAAATGAGGTGAAAACAATGGCATCGACGAGAAAAAGAGGGAAGTATTACGAATACCGCGTTGTATACCGCGATAGTTTAGGTGAAAGACACGAGGCTTTCGGAAGTGGTTTTAAAACACGAGCGCAAGCAAGAGCGGCAGGTCAAAAAAGGGAAGTTGAGCTTCGAACTGCTCCTATGTCGAATAGCGATATCACATTACTTGACTATTACATAGCTTGGGCGGAACTGTATAAGAGACCGCACGTTGTTAAAAAAACATGGAATTCATACGAACAAACTCGAAAACACATCATCAAGTATTTTGGTCAAATTAAACTAAAAGAGATGTCCCCTATCCGATACCAAGAATTTTTAAACAAGTTCGGATCCAAGTATGCACAAGATACTATTGAGCGGACACACTATCACATTAAATCAGCTGTCAAAATCGCTGTCCGTGATCAACTCATTCCATCGAATTTTACGGAAGGGGCTGTGGTTAAATCTCAAAAAGAAAAAAAGCCAGAGGCTGAAAGTTATCTTGAAGAGGATGAATACCTCTACGTCATCTCAAAAACGCAAGAGAATCCTCAATATATTTCACACATGACGCTCTATATTCTGGCTGTTAGTGGGATGAGGTTTGCTGAGGCTATGGGGTTGACTTGGGATGACATTGACTTTGAAAGGCAAGTCTTTATTGTTATTAACACCTGGGACTATTCTGACTCTCAAGATTTTAGCGAGACAAAGAATGAACAATCCGTCCGAGAGATACCTTTTAATGACAACGTAGCCAAGCACTTGCTCAATTTTAAAGAGCATTACTGGAAAGAGAATGAAGATGGTCGTATCTTATTCGGAGCGTCAAATAGAGCCACAAATACAGCTCTGAAACGAATGGTAAAGAGAGATGTCCATCCGCATACTTTAAGACACACATACGCTTCCTATCTCATTTTCAAGGAAGTGCCTGTTGCAAGCATCTCTAAGCTGCTAGGACATAAATCTATTTTGATAACTTTGAAAGTCTATGCCCACCAGTTTGAAAAAATGAAAGAAAAACATCATGCAGAAGTACGAGGAGTCTTAGCAGACATTCATTAGTTGGTGGGCAAATGGTGGGCAAATAGCCATAAACCCTTGATATACCAACGGTTTCAAATCCGTCTACCGCCTTTCAGTACCTGATTTAACAGGA
>NZ_AUIO01000015.1 GCF_000423745.1 Streptococcus plurextorum DSM 22810 | reverse complement strand
GTCGGGACCGTTCAAAATGACTGTTAGGCATTTTGAAGTTGGAAATAGAGCAAACGATGTTTGCATCATATTTACGACTCGTTAGCTCAGTTGGTAGAGCAATTGACTTTTAATCAATGGGTCGCTGGTTCGAGCCCAGCACGGGTCATGAATGCGGGTTTGGCGGAATTGGCAGACGCACCAGATTTAGGATCTGGCGCTTTCGGGCGTGGGGGTTCAAGTCCCTTAACCCGCATATAGGATATATAATAGGCCGGCTTAGCTCAGTTGGTAGAGCATCTGATTTGTAATCAGAGGGTCGCGTGTTCAAGTCATGTAGCCGGCATCCAATGCGAATGTAGTTCAGTGGTAGAACACCACCTTGCCAAGGTGGGGGTCGCGGGTTCGAATCCCGTCATTCGCTTGAGGCGCCGGGGTGGCGGAACTGGCAGACGCACAGGACTTAAAATCCTGCGAAGGGTGACCTTCGTACCGGTTCGATCCCGGTCCTCGGCAGATTTTGGAAAGATAGCGAAGAGGCTAAACGCGGCGGACTGTAAATCCGCTCCTTCGGGTTCGGGGGTTCGAATCCCTCTCTTTCCATATTTTTTACGGGCATAGTTTAAAGGTAGAACTAAGGTCTCCAAAACCTTCAGTGTGGGTTCAATTCCTACTGCCCGTGTTCATGGCGGATGTGGTGAAGTGGTTAACACATCAGATTGTGGCTCTGACATTCGGGGGTTCGATTCCCCTCATTCGCCTGTTTTATTATTGGGGTATAGCCAAGCGGTAAGGCAAGGGACTTTGACTCCCTCATGCGTTGGTTCGAATCCAGCTACCCCAGTTAAATCTTTAAGCCGGCGTGGCGGAATTGGCAGACGCGCTGGACTCAAAATCCAGTGTCCGCAAGGACGTGCCGGTTCGACCCCGGCCGCCGGTATAGCTTAAAGTTTGGAAACGTTGATTTATCAACGTTTCTTTTGTTTTTGGGTCAACTTTTGCTCACTATTTTCATCTTTGATGAAACTCTTTAACGCTAAAGATACCTTATTGTTTGTTCTTTAAATTATAGTACCTGTTTAGTTTTGTTGCTAGTTATCGTATTTGGGGCTAAACTGACTGACTTGAATGCTTTGTTTCTTAATTATCTGGGTTAGATCGTTACGTCTATACGTTACCATAGGAGATTACTTGCTGTTGACTGGTTTAATGGCTGATTTTTGAGTATTTGATGAAATCTGTATTGAGAATGTAAAGTAAGGATTGAATTTGTTCCCTATTGTTAATTGTGATAAAATAGTGTTATTAGAGGTTGGGGAGTGTGCTATGTCGGAACTTTTTAATAAGCTGATGGAACAAATTGAGATGCCACTTGAATGGAGACGTTCAAGTGTCTTTGTGTCTGGGGATATTCTTGAGGTGACCGTTCATAGTCTCAGTCGTCATTGGGAATTTCATTTTGCATTTTCTGAAATTTTGCCGATTGATGCTTATCGTGAACTATCTAGTCGCTTGCTGCAGACCTTTGAGAAAGCAGATATTCGAGCGACTTTTGATATTAAGGCGGAAAATAGCAGTGCTTCTGAGGAGTTGTTGCAGGCTTACTATCGAGAGGCTTTCGAGTTGCCCTTGTGTAATAACGCTAGCTTTAAAGCTTCTTTTGCTCATCTGACTGTTAAAACTATGGCTGACAAAGTCATTATTGAAGCGCCAGCTTTTGTTAATAATGAGCATTTTAGGAAAATCCATCTTCCTAGCTTGGAAAAACAGTTTGAGGCTTTTGGTTTTGGCCGAATTGCTTTTGATATCGAATCTCACGAGGAAATGACTCAGGAACTCAAGGAAGTGTTTACATCTTCTCGAGAAGCTTTGGTCGAAAAGGCTATTCAGGATAATTTGGAGGCTCAAAAATCCTTGGAAGCTATGGCTCCAGAAGTGGAAGTCAAAGAAGCACCTGCTACTGACTTTAAAGAACGCCTAGCGAAGCAGAAGCCGGCATTTGATAAGGCAGAGATTACCCGAATGGTTGATATTAATACAGAAGAAAATCGTATTACCTTTGAGGGCTTGGTTTTTGATGTGGAAAAAAAATCGACCAAAACTGGTCGGCATATCATCACCTTTAAAATGACCGATTATTCATCGAGTTTTGCCATGCAGAAGTGGGTGAAGGATGATGATGAACTGAAAAAATTTGACATGATTGCTAAAGGGAATTGGTTGCGTGTTCAGGGGAACATTGAGAATAATGCGTTTACCAAGTCTTTAACCATGAATGTGCAACAGGTCAAAGAGATTGTCCATAATCCTCGCAAGGATTTGATGCCAGAGGATCAAAAGCGTGTGGAGCTCCATGCTCACACCAACATGTCAACGATGGATGCTCTTCCGACAGTTGAGGATTTGATTGATACGGCAAAACGTTTTGGGCATAAGGCAATCGCCATCACGGATCATGCCAATGTGCAGAGTTTTCCGCATGGATATCACAAGGCGCGCAAAGCGGGAATTAAAGCTATTTTTGGTCTAGAAGCCAACATCGTTGAAGACTCGGTGCCTATTACTTATAATGAGGTACCGATGGCCCTAAAAGAGGGGACCTATGTAGTTTTTGATGTGGAAACGACAGGACTATCTGCGGTGCATAATAGTTTGATTCAGATTGCGGCATCTAAGATGTATAAGGGCAATATTATTGAGCAGTTTGATGAATTTATCGATCCTGGTCACCCGCTATCTTCCTTTACCACGGAGCTGACAGGCATCACTGATAATCACGTCAAGGGGTCAAAACCTTTGCGTCAAGTTTTGGAGGAATTTCAAGCCTTTTGCCAAGATACGGTATTGGTTGCTCATAACGCGACCTTTGACGTGGGCTTTATGAATGCTAATTATGAGCGAGAGGGGTTACCTCTCATCAGTCAGCCGGTTATCGATACATTGGAGTTTGCTAGAAACCTCTATCCCGAGTACAAGCGTCATGGTTTGGGGCCTTTGACCAAGCGTTTTCAAGTATCGCTAGAACACCATCACATGGCCAACTATGATGCTGAAGCGACGGGGCGTTTGCTCTTTATCTTTATCAATGATGTTTTTGATAGACACGGCATCACAAATCTTGAAGAGCTTAATACTAGGTTACTTTCGGATGATTCCTATAAAAAAGCCCGCATAAAACATGCGACGATTTATGTTCAAAATCAAAGAGGCTTAAAGAATATCTTCAAGCTGGTTAGTCTGTCTAATGTCAAGTATTTTGAAGGTGTGGCGAGAATTCCAAGGACAGTCTTAGACCAGCATCGTGAAGGGCTTCTGCTTGGAACGGCTTGCTCAGAAGGAGAAGTCTTTG
This sequence comes from Streptococcus plurextorum DSM 22810, assembly GCF_000423745.1. Lineage (GTDB taxonomy): Bacteria > Bacillota > Bacilli > Lactobacillales > Streptococcaceae > Streptococcus > Streptococcus plurextorum. The sequence continues at coordinate 43,491 of NZ_AUIO01000015.1, read as the reverse complement.
ATACCTTGCTGTCGTCAGGTATCGAAGCAGCCGTTGAAGTGGCTAAATACTATGATTTCATAGAGGTAATGCCGCCAGCAATCTATACACCGCTTGTTGCTAAAGATTTGATTAAGGATGAAGAAAGTGTCCGTCAGCTGATTCGTGATTTGATTGAAGTTGGTCGTCTTGCTGATAAGCCTGTCATGGCGACGGGAAATGTCCACTATCTTGAGCCAGAGGATGCTATTTACCGAGAGATTATTGTGCGCAGTTTGGGACAGGGTGCAATGATTAACCGCCCTATTGGCCGAGGAGAAGACGCACAGCCAGCTCCGCTGCCAGAAGCGCATTTTAGGACGACTAATGAAATGCTAGATGAGTTTGCATTTTTAGGAGAAGAGTTGGCCTATGAGCTAGTTGTGACAAATACTAACGCCTTTGCAGATAGGATAGATGAGGTAGAGGTGGTTAAAAAAGACCTCTACACCCCATACATTCCTCAAGCTGAGGAGCGGGTAGCAGAGCTGACCTATAAGAAGGCTTTTGAGATTTATGGTAATCCCTTGCCTGATATCATTGACCTTCGTATTGAAAAAGAGCTGACCTCTATTTTGGGAAATGGTTTTGCGGTGATCTATTTAGCCTCCCAGATGCTGGTTAACCGCTCTAACGAACGCGGGTATCTGGTAGGGTCTCGAGGCTCTGTTGGTTCTAGTTTTGTGGCAACGATGATTGGCATAACCGAGGTTAACCCTATGCCACCGCACTATGTCTGCCCGAATTGTCAACACAGCGAATTCATCACGGATGGCTCTTACGGTTCTGGTTATGATTTGCCAAATAAAGACTGTCCAGAATGCGGCACCCTTTATAAAAAAGATGGGCAGGATATTCCCTTTGAGACCTTCCTTGGTTTTGATGGGGATAAGGTACCAGATATTGATTTGAATTTCTCTGGGGATGATCAGCCGAGCGCTCACCTAGATGTTCGTGAGATTTTTGGAGAAGAGTATGCTTTCCGTGCAGGTACTGTTGGTACGGTTGCTGATAAGACAGCTTATGGCTTTGTTAAAGGCTATGAACGTGATTATGGAAAATTCTATCGCGATGCTGAGGTTGATCGCTTAGCTAAAGGTGCGGCAGGTGTTAAGCGAAATACGGGTCAGCATCCAGGTGGTATCGTTGTTATTCCAGATTATATGGACGTTTATGACTTTACACCAGTGCAGTTTCCTGCAGATGATGTCAATGCCGCTTGGCAGACCACTCACTTTAACTTCCATGATATCGATGAAAACGTCTTAAAGCTTGATGTCCTCGGGCATGATGATCCGACGATGGTACGTAAGTTGCAAGATTTGTCAGGTATTGATCCAAAGACAATATTGGCTGACGATCCGGGTGTGATGGCGCTTTTCTCAGGTACGGAGATTTTAGGAGTGACACCGGAGCAGATTGGGACACCGACGGGGATGCTTGGTATTCCAGAGTTCGGTACCAATTTTGTACGTGGCATGGTGGAAGAGACCAAGCCGACTACCTTTGCAGAGCTGTTGCAGTTGTCTGGTCTCTCACATGGTACAGACGTTTGGCTTGGTAATGCACAAGACTTGATTAAGCAGGGCATTGCGACTCTGTCAACGGTTATTGGTTGTCGAGATGATATCATGGTTTACCTCATGCATGCGGGACTTGAGCCTAAGATGGCCTTTAACATCATGGAGCGGGTTCGAAAAGGCATGTGGCTCAAGATTTCTGAAGATGAGCGCAATGGTTATATCCAAGCCATGCGGGATAATAACGTTCCAGACTGGTATATCGAATCCTGTGGGAAAATCAAGTACATGTTCCCTAAAGCCCACGCAGCTGCCTATGTGCTTATGGCTTTGCGTGTGGCTTACTTTAAGGTCCATCATCCGATTATGTATTATTGTGCCTATTTCTCTATCCGTGCCAAGGCATTTGAGCTAAAAACCATGTGTGCAGGTCTTTCCGCCGTCAAGGCTCGAATGAAGGACATCACCGAGAAAAAACAGCGCAACGAAGCAAGTAATGTTGAAAATGACCTATTTACGACTCTTGAAATCGTCAATGAGATGATGGAGCGTGGCTTTACATTTGGTCAGCTGGATCTCTATAAGTCTGATGCGACAGAGTTTCTTATCGAAGGTGATACCCTCATTCCACCATTTGTAGCTATGGATGGTCTAGGCGAGAACGTTGCTAAGCAATTGGTGGCAGCACGTCAAGAAGGAGAATTCCTTTCTAAAACGGAACTTCGTAAGCGTGGAGGCTTATCATCTACTTTGGTTGACAAATTAGATGAAATGGGAATCTTAGGTAATATGCCTGAGGACAATCAGCTTAGCCTTTTTGATGACCTCTTCTAGTTTTCCACCAGCTTTATGTTGCCTAAAATTGTCAGCGCTCTGGTTGCACGATGGGTTACCACTTAATGGTATCAGAGTTCTGATAGTCAGAATTTTTGACCAACGGCAACTAAAGGTCTATACTGGGACTATCAAATGGAAAAGAGAGTAATATGAAGTCATTTTGGATGAATCTAGCCGTAGCAGACCTTGAAAAAGCGGGTCAGTTTTATGAAGCCCTTGGTTTTTCGGTGGTGACTTTTGGTGATATCAAGTCAGCGACCTTGCCTGAGGGGGGAATCTGATCTTGATGCAGACAGATACCTTTGCCCAGCGTGTGCCTTTTCAGGTTGCGACCAGTGGCAATGAAGTGTTGATTTCAATCAATGTCGCAAGCAAAGAAGAAGTGGATCGTTTGGTGGAGCGTGTCGAGGCGAACGGCGGTCAGATTACAGGTCGTCCGACGGATGCTTACGGCTTCTATGGTGCCAGCTTTACGGATCTAGACAACCACCACTTTAATGTGATTGTGATGTGAGACAGGGCCAATCCAGTCTTTTGATAAAGTTATAAGGAGAAGTCAGATGCAAATTGTATTATGCTCCAGGAACCTGTGCCCTTGCCTGCTGGATTGCTCTGGAATGGGCAGGTGCAGACTATGAAGTGGAAAAGGTAAAACTTGGCTCACCTGAATACCTCAAGGTCAATCCTCTGGGGGCTGTGCCCGCCTTGGATGTGCCAGATTACCGTATCATCACTTAAGCCAGTGCAATCTTGCAGTATATTGCGGACCTTTATCCTGCGAGTGATTTGGGAGCCGACCCAGGAGCTGCAGCTCAGTCGGAGTTCAATGAATTGATTGGCTTTTTGACAGGGGACTTCCACCCAGCCTTCTGGCCAGTCTTTACACCGAATCGCTATACGGTATCAAAATCTGCCACAGCACTTGATGAGGCGGTACAGGCAGGCTACATTCGAGTGGATAGAGCTATGACCTACTTGGATAGCTTGATTGGGGACACGGACCATGTCTATCAAAACAAGCGGACGGTCTTAGATCCCTACGCCTACGTCATGGCTCGCTGGTCTGTCAAGACACCAAAACCATGGACAGACTATCCAAACCTAGCCCGCTTTATGCGTCACATGGATCAGGATTCTGCAGTGCAGAAAGTGAAGGAACTGTCTCATTAAATTGATAATTAGGGAAACGAACATCTCCCCACTATTTTTGGGATCTTATGAGGTGTTCGTTTTTGCTTGCCATATCAAGGATAGTCTGATAAAATTTTACTATATAGTGATAAAGAGGACACAATGACTGATTTCAAGAATAATGCTGTAAAAGCGATGGTTGTTTTGCGTAAGGCTTTTCGAACGATTGATACTAAGGCCTCAGAAAGTTTTAGAGAGTTTGACTTGACTCCTGCGCAATTTGGCGTTTTAGATGTCTTATATGCTAAAGGAAGGATGAAAGTCGGGGATCTTATTGAAAGTACCCTTGCGACTTCTGGTAATATGACGGTTGTTATTAAAAATATGGAGAAAAAAGGCTGGGTAACACGTCAGGTCTGTCAAAGTGATGGCCGAGCTTTTTGGATTGAATTGACAGCTGATGGTCGCCAGGTTATTGAAAATGCCCTCCCTGTGCACATCGAAAAAGTAGAAGAAATTTTCTCAGTCTTATCAGACGAAGAGCAAGTTCTTTTGATAAACCTCCTTAAGAAATTTAAAGCTTAGCCAATCACTAAACCATAACTAGTAGCTCCTATCGATTGATAGGAGTTTTTTTATTTAAAAAAAAATTCACAAAAAGGGTTGACATATGAATAAATATAAAATATAATCTAAATATACTAATAAAAATACAAAAAGAGGTTTACATATGAAATTGAAAAAATTAATGACGGTAGCTTTGACAACTGTGTCAGCACTCTCGCTTGTGGCTTGCGGAGGCGCTTCTAAAGATAGTAGTGAAACATCTTTGAAAGACATCCAAGAAAAAGGAAAGATGGTAGTAGCTATCAGCCCGGACTATGCACCATTTGAGTTTAAGACTTTGGTAGATGGTAAGGACACAATTGTTGGGGCTGACGTTGAAATTGCTAAAGCGATTGGAGAGAAGTTAGGTGTAGAGATTGAATTTTCAGCAATGAACTTTGACAATGTACTGGCAAGTCTTGCATCAGGAAAAGCAGATATGGCTATTTCTGGTATTTCACCAACTCCAGAGCGTGCTAAGAGCTTTGACTTTTCAGATGTCTATTATAATGCGGCTAATGTAGTGGTTATCAAAAAATCGAACTTAGATAAATACAAATCTGCAGATAGCTTCTCAGGTCAGTCTGTAGGAGCACAAAAAGGTTCTGTTCAAGAACCTATTGTAACAGAGCAATTGACAGGAAGTCATCTGGTTTCATTGACGCAGGTACCTGAGATGGTATTAGAGTTGAAAAATGGCAAAATAGAGGGAGTGGTTTTGGAAGAAACGATTGCTAAAGGCTATATCGAAAAACACGATGACCTTGCTATTGCAAATGTGACATTGAAAGAGAGTGAAGATGACTTAGGCAGTGCCATTGCAGTGCCAAAAGGGAATACCTCTTTGAAAGAAGCTATCAATGAAGTGCTCAAGGAATTGAAAGCTTCAGGGAAAATTGATACCTTTATCCAAGAAGCTTATGAACTCTCATTGACAGTAGAGTAACTAGCCATTGATTTTAACGGTATGATGCTGAAAACCACCTTAGGGTGGTTTTTTTGCATTCTGGCAAAGGGGAATGAATGGTTATTGAAAGTTTGTGAAATCACAAACGAAAACAACGTGTAAGCGCTACAAAACCTTTTGAAAACTCGGTTCAAAATCTTGCACTTTGTGAAAAAATCAAGTATGATATTAGCGTAATATGATTATATGGAGGCCATAATGGTTACACTTTCAAAAGAACAACATTTAGAAATGTTTCTAAAAATGGAACGCATTCGTGAATTCGATTTGCGTATCAATAAATTGGTTCGTCGCGGCTTTGTCCAAGGGATGACGCACTTCTCAGTTGGGGAAGAAGCGGCTAACGTTGGTGCGGTTCAACATTTGAGCTATGATGATATTTTCTTCTCAAACCACCGTGGTCACGGTCAGTCAATTGCCCAAGATATGGATTTGAATGGCATGATGGCAGAGCTTGCTGGTAAAGCAACAGGTGTGTCAAAAGGTCGTGGCGGCTCCATGCACGTTGCGGACTTCAAACGTGGAAACTATGGAACTAACGGTATCGTTGGTGGTGGTTACGCTATGGCTGTTGGTGCAGCTTTGACGCAACAATATAAAGGGACGAAAAATATCGTTGTTGCCTTCTCAGGAGATGGCGCGACAAATGAAGGTTCTTTCCATGAGTCTGTCAATATGGCAGCAACTTGGAAACTTCCAGTGATTTTCTTCATCATCAATAACCGTTATGGTATCTCAATGAGCATTGAAAATGCGACAAACACGCCACACCTTTACACACGTGCAGAGGCTTATGGCATTCCTGGTTTCTACTGTGAAGATGGTAATGATGTGCTTGCGGTTTATGAAACAATGGGCAAAGCTGTTGAACATGTTCGTGGTGGTAATGGCCCAGCGATTGTTGAGGTTGAATCATACCGTTGGTTTGGACATTCAACAGCGGATGCTGGTGTTTACCGTACAAAAGAAGAGGTTGATGAGTGGAAGAAAAAAGATCCAATGATCAAATACCGTCAATACTTAACAGCAGAAGGAATCGCAACAGATGAAGAGCTTGATGCTATCCAAGCACAAGTTAAGAAGGAAGTTGACGATGCTTACGAATTTGCTCAAAATAGTCCAGATCCAGAGCTTTCAGTAGCCTTTGAAGATATCTGGGTGGACTAAGATAGGTTTTAGCTTTAGTTTAACGAGAAAACGAAACGATTCAATTGAAGAAAGGAATAGGGTTCAGTTCTGTCTAAGTGATTGAACCCGAGCTGCTTGCTAGAGACAAAATGACAAGTTGCTTTGAAAATGTGTTTTCAGGCTTCTTCCTATTTTGGCTTTGTGGCAGATGCTCTTGGTATCTTATATTATGTCAGAAACAAAATTGATGGCTTTGCGTGAGGCGATTAACCTTGCGATGAGCGAAGAAATGCGTAAAGATGAAACAATTTTCCTCATGGGAGAAGATGTTGGTATTTATGGTGGTGACTTTGGAACCTCTGTTGGTATGCTTGAGGAATTTGGTGCAAAACGTGTTAAAGACACGCCAATCTCAGAAGCGGCTATCGCTGGTGCAGCGGTTGGTGCGGCTATCACAGGTCTTCGTCCAATTATTGACCTTACTTTCATGGATTTTATTACCATTGCGCTTGATGCTATCGTCAACAATGGTGCTAAAAACAACTATATGTTTGGTGGCGGTCTTAAGACGCCAGTTGTTTACCGTGTAGCGTCAGGGTCAGGAATTGGTTCGGCGGCACAACACTCACAATCTCTTGAAGCTTGGTTGACGCATATCCCAGGAATCAAGGTTGTTGCCCCAGGTAATGCCAATGACGCCAAAGGACTTTTGAAGTCAGCTATCCGTGATAACAACATTGTTATCTTTATGGAGCCTAAAGCTCTTTACGGTAAAAAAGAAGAAGTGAGTCAGGATCCAGACTTCTACTTGCCACTTGGTAAGGGAGAAATCAAACGTTCAGGTACTGATATTACAGTGGTATCTTATGGCCGTATGCTTGAGCGCGTGCTTCAAGCGGCTGAAGAAGTTGCTGCAGAAGGTATCAGCGTTGAGGTTGTTGACCCACGTACCCTTATCCCATTGGATAAAGAATTGATTATTGAATCTGTGAAGAAAACTGGTAAATTGATGCTTGTCAATGATGCTTACAAGACAGGTGGCTTTATTGGTGAAATCGCTACAATTGTAACTGAAAGTGAAGCCTTTGACTATCTTGACCATCCAATTGTTCGATTGGCATCAGAAGATGTGCCAGTGCCTTATGCACGTGTACTTGAGCAAGCGATTCTGCCAGATGTTGAAAAAATCAAAGCTGGTTTGCGTAAAATGGCAAACAAAGGAAACTAAGGCATAGAAAGGAAATTCAAACATGGCTTTTGAAGTAATTATGCCTAAGCTCGGTGTGGACATGCAAGAAGGTGAAATCATCGAGTGGAAAAAACAAGAGGGCGATGTCGTCAATGAAGGCGACGTCATCTTGGAAATGATGTCTGACAAGACCAGCATGGAGCTGGAAGCAGAAGAGTCAGGTGTCCTATTGAAAATTGTTCATGGAAACGGTGCAACTGTTCCCGTAACAGAAGTTATTGCCTACATCGGTGCAGAAGGTGAAACAGTCGAAGCGGGAAGTGCTCCTGTCGTGGAGCCGGCTGCTGCGATTGAGGAAGTGCCGGCAGGTCGCGCACCTGTTATCGTTGCACAAGCAGTGGTAGCTAAGCCACAAGGTGGTGGCAAGGTGCGTGCAACTCCAGCTGCTCGTAAGTTGGCACGTGAGCTTGGTATTGATTTGGGTCTTGTTCCAGGAACTGGTGCAAATGGCCGTGTCCACAAGGTTGACGTTGAAGACTTCAAGGGTGCAGCTCCTAAGGCAACACCGCTTGCGGCCCGCATTGCAACGGATTTGGGTATTGACCTGACAACCATTGTTGGTACAGGTGTCAATGGTAAAATCCTCAAGGAAGATGTCCTTGCTCAAGTAGCTCCGGCAGCAAGTACAGAAGCGACAGCAACTGCTCCTAAAGAAGAAAAACCAGCTAAAGAATTGCCAGAAGGCGTTGAAATCATCAAGATGAGCCCAATGCGTAAGGCGATTTCAAAAGGTATGGTCAACTCTTACTTGACTGCTCCGACATTTACGCTTAACTACGATATTGACATGACCAACCTCATGGCACTGCGTAAGCAGGTTCTTGAGCCAATCATGAACAAGACTGGTTTGAAAGTGACCTTTACAGACTTGATTGGTCTTGCGGTAACGCGTACCTTGATGAAAGAAGAACACCGCTACCTCAATGCATCATTGATTAACGACGCACAGGAAATCGAGTTGCACAAGTTTGTTAACCTTGGTATCGCGGTAGGTTTGGATGAAGGCTTGGTGGTGCCGGTTGTTCACGGTGCAGATAAGATGAGCTTGTCTGACTTCGTGGTAGCTTCAAAAGATGTTATCAAGAAGGCTCAATCTGGTAAGTTGAAGGGTGCTGAAATGTCAGGATCAACCTTCTCTATCACCAACTTGGGTATGTTTGGTACCAAAACCTTTAACCCAATCATCAACCAACCAAACTCAGCAATCCTTGGTGTTGCGGCAACTGTTCAAACACCAGTTGTCATCGACGGCGAAATCAAAATCCGTCCAATCATGGCACTTTGCTTGACCATTGACCACCGTATCGTTGACGGTATGAATGGTGCTAAGTTCATGGTCGACTTGAAGAACTTGCTGGAAAATCCATTGGAATTGTTGATCTGATAAGGTTTTATTGGTCGAAAATAACGGAATGTAGATTTCTGAATAGAAAATAAAGAAAGGGAATAAGAGCGAGAGAGTTTTAGCAATTGAACCCGAGCGGAAAGCTCGGAAAAATAGATAAATCGTTTAGAAAATCAGGATTTTCTACGATTTCCTAATTTTTCAGTCGCTTTCTCTTCGCTCTTGGTATCATAACTATGGCAATTGAAATTATTATGCCGAAACTTGGTGTCGATATGCAAGAAGGCGAAATCATCGAGTGGAAAAAACAAGAGGGTGATTTTGTCAACGAAGGTGATGTTATCTTGGAGATGATGTCAGACAAGACAAGCATGGAATTGGAAGCGGAAGAATCAGGTGTTCTTTTGAAAATCGTTCACGGTAACGGTGCAACAGTTCCTGTAACTGAAGTCATTGCTTACCTTGGTGCAGAAGGTGAAACAGTTGAAGTGGGTGCTGCACCTGCTCCAGCTGAAGTTGCTCAAGCAACTGCTGACTTGAAAGCAGCTGGTTTGGAAGTACCTGCAGCTCCTGCAGCAGCTCCACAAGCTCCTAAGGCTGAATTGGCAGCTGACGAGTACGATATGGTTGTTGTCGGTGGTGGTCCTGCTGGTTACTACGCAGCTATTCGTGGTGCTCAATTGGGCGGTAAAATCGCTATCGTTGAGAAATCAGAATTTGGTGGTACCTGCTTGAACAAGGGATGTATCCCAACTAAGACCTACCTTAAAAACGCTGAAATTCTTGACGGCTTGAAGATTGCCGCTGAGCGTGGTATCAACCTTGCTTCAACCAACTACACCGTTGACATGGACAAGACAGTCGACTTCAAGAACAAGGTTGTCAAGACCTTGACAGGTGGTGTAGCTGGTCTCTTGAAAGCTAACAAGGTAACCATCTTCAATGGTCTTGGTCAAGTAAATCCAGATAAGACTGTTGTGATTGGCGACAAGGTCATCAAAGGTCGTAGCATCGTTCTTGCAACAGGTTCGAAAGTATCACGCATCAACATCCCAGGTATTGATTCTAAGTTGGTATTGACTTCTGATGATATCCTTGACTTGCGTGAAATTCCTAAGTCACTCACTGTTATGGGTGGTGGCGTAGTCGGTGTGGAACTTGGTTTGGTTTACGCATCATACGGCACAGAAGTCACAGTTGTTGAAATGGCTGACCGTATCATTCCAGGTATGGACCGCGAAGTGTCTGTTGAATTGCAAAAAGTCCTTTCTAAGAAAGGTATGAAATTCTTGACATCTGTTGGTGTATCTGAAATCGTTGAAGCCAACAACCAGTTGACCATCAAATTGAACGACGGCTCAGAAATCGTTTCTGAAAAAGCCCTTCTTTCAATCGGTCGTGTACCACAATTGGCTGGTCTTGAAAATCTTAACCTTGAACTAGACCGCGGTCGTATCAAGGTCAACGAATACCAAGAAACATCAATCCCAGGTATCTACGCACCAGGTGATGTCAACGGTACTAAGATGTTGGCACACGCTGCTTACCGTATGGGTGAAGTGGCAGCTGAAAATGCTATTCACGGTAACCACCACAAAGCGAAGTTGGACTTCACACCAGCAGCGGTTTACACACACCCAGAAATCGCTATGGTTGGTTTGACAGAAGACCAAGCAATCGAGAAATACGGTAAAGAAAATATCCTTATCGGTCGCAACAGCTTCACTGGTAACGGTCGTGCCATTGCTTCTAACGAAGCACATGGATTCGTTAAAGTTATCGCTGATAAGAAATACCATGAAGTTCTTGGTGTTCATATCATTGGTCCAGTTGCAGCAGAAATGATCAACGAAGCCGCAACCATCATGGAATCTGAGTTGACAGTTGACGACGTGGCAGCATCTATCCACGGTCACCCAACTTTCTCAGAGGTTATGTATGAAGCCTTCCTTGACGTTCTTGGCGTGGCAATCCACAACCCACCAAAACGTAAATAAATAAGTCAGAGAACGGTAACTTTTAAGAAATGTGATGTTGCCATCTCACCTCTGCGTAGTTGAGTAGACTTCTAAAGGTTGATTTGCTCAACGTATTAGAGAGTGGTCAACCACTGCGTTTTGGTCGTAGAACCAAATAAATCATTGAGGATAAGAACTTTCTAAGTCTTAAACTAGAAAAGAGCTACTGCTATTATCGAGCAGTAGCTCTTTTCGTTGTGAGTTTCGTTTGATTTTTGATTAAAATCCGTGTTTTAACGCCTGGTCGCTATAGTGAACTAGCTAACGCTTAACTCAAACTAGGTAAGAGACATAGCTCGTCGACACAGGGTCTTTTTCTTCATTGCTTGATAATAAGAAGCATTTTTTGATTTTTATGCACTTAGGGCTTGACAATGTGCGGTCATCAGTTTATTATTTATATATGCTTAAAATAAACATATAAGAAAAATAAACTCATGGAGGTGACAGATGTATTATCCCGTTCCATCGCCAGTGATTGAGTTTTTGGTGTTAGGTATGGTAAATCAATCGCCGTCCTACGGCTACGAGATTTGCCAAACGTTACGACAAGTCACGCCTATCAAGGAGTCGACACTCTACCCTATCTTGAAAAAGATGGAAGTAAACGGCTGGCTCAGCACCTACACAGAGGCTCATCAAGGCAGACAGCGTAAGTATTACCAGCCGACGTCAGCAGGACGTGAGCAGTTGGTATTTTTGGAGGAGGAATGGCTACGCTACTCAACAGCCATTCTCAAGATAGCAAAAGGAGGTCAAGCATGACAGGTCAAGCATTTTTAGCAGCGCTAGAACAGGAGCTAGATGGGTTATCAACCGAGACACGAGCGGAGGCGCTAGCATTTTTCAAAGAGTATGTGGCTGAGGCAGGTGATGATTTGGAGGCCATAGCTGCGCTGGGAAGTCCAGAGATGGTGGCAAAAGAATTGATTGAAGAACTGAGAGCGCGTGATATTTTGGAGGAACAAATTCAGGAACCAGTATCTGTTCAAACTGACTGGGTACAGGCTGATAAAATCACAGCCGAGCTCATAGACATCGACCTTAAAATCAAGGTGGCTGACGTTCCTAAAGTCTCGGTCAATTATGACGATAGACTGTCTAATCTCCTATCAGTGACTGAACAGGACGGTGTCTTGACCATCAAACAATTGGATCGACTCCCTGCTACAAGTAGGGTCGTGAGTGCCCAGCTTCTTTCCCGAGTGGTCAATTTTAGCAAATTTTCTACAGGTATCAGCCGGATGGAGGTGCTGGTACCACGGGGGCTAGTATTGCCTGCTTTGCAGATAACGTCGGAACATTCGGATGTTGCCCTATTTCAACTGGTTGCTGATAAGGTCAGCGTGACTTTGGGAGATGGTGATTTGGAGGTCAAAGGTGGGCAGATAGCAGCGCTTTTGGCTCGACTATCAAATGGTGACTTAGACATCACAGATGGTATCGTGTCGCAAGGAGTTTTAACGTTGACAAATGGAGATTTAGACGTGACAGGTAGTCGGATTGACGAAGTCCGTGGGAAACTTGCAAATGGCGACATGGAGATGAGTGCTAGCCGAGTGTCAACGGCAGTCTTTGACTTGAGCAATGGCGACGTTGAGCTTGCTGAAACTGATTTTTCAGATATGACGATTAAGGTAGCCAATGGTGAAGTTGAGGTTTTGCTGAGTGACCATCAAAAGGCGATCACAGCCATTATTGCTACAGCAGTTTGGGGAGAGTATAATGTTTTTGGCCATTCTGGTGAAAATAACACCTATCATCATCAGCCAGAAAAAAACCAAGCCAGTCTAACGGTGACCAGTGCCTCTGGCGATATTGAAATCCATTAAAAGGCAAGCCGTAAGGCTTGTTTTTTGCGACCGTTTTCACTAAAATAGAGAAAGAAGAAATTGGAGGTTTTTTCATGAAATATATCGTAAACACAAGTAACAATCCAGCCTATAACATCGCTCTTGAAGCCTATGCCTTCAAGGAATTGCAGCAAGAAGACGAACTCTTTATCTTGTGGATAAATGAACCAGCCATCATTATTGGTAAGCATCAAAATGCGGTGCAAGAAATCAATAAAGAATACACTGATGCAAACGGGATTCATGTCGTTCGTCGCCTATCAGGAGGTGGTGCGGTTTATCATGATTTGAATAACCTTAACTACACCATCATTTCAAATAAATCTGAGGAGGGAGCATTTGATTTTAAAACCTTCTCTCAACCAGTGATTGAAACCCTTGCAGATTTGGGTGTGACAGCGGAGTTTACAGGACGTAACGACCTTGAAATTGATGGCAAGAAATTCTGTGGGAACGCGCAAGCCTATTACAAAGGGCGTATGATGCACCATGGTTGTCTGCTTTTTGATGTTGATATGACCGTTCTAGGTGAGGCGCTGAAGGTGTCAAAAGACAAAATCGAGTCTAAGGGTGTTAAGTCTGTACGAGCGCGTGTGACAAACATTTTGAATGAACTGCCTGAAAAAATCACGGTTAATCAATTTGCGGATAAGATTTTGGATAAGATGAAAGAACACTACCCAGACATGACCGAGTATGTCTTGTCTGAGGACGAGCTTGCTACTATCCAAAAATCATGTGACGAGCAGTTTTCGACTTGGGACTGGACTTACGGTAAAGCACCAGAATACACGGTTGAGCGTAGCGTTCGTTACCCAGCTGGTAAGATCACTAGCTACGTCCAAGCGGAAAATTCTGTGATTCAAGGGCTTAAGATTTACGGAGATTTCTTTGGTATCGGCGATGTATCGGATGTTGAAAATCTCCTTATCGGGACACGTTATGAGTATGCGGATGTTTTGGAAAAATTGCAGAGCATTGACACGACGCACTATTTCTCACGCATGACGGTTGAGGAAGTGGCTAAAGCGATTGTGGCTTAAAAAGCATCGGTGTCAGGACGGCGTCTTTGCTCCAGTGAAGATTAACTGAAAAGTTCTTCTTTCCTATCTTCTCGTGACATTATCAAAAGGCTTGAAACGATTGTGTTTCAGGCCTTTTTATCAGTTGTTCTGAGAAAAGTATCCCTTACTAGGATGGTATTTTTGATGATGATAAGGTTGTCGAGATAGATTTTGGAAGATTTTGATAGATTTTGATTGACAAGGAGAAGGGGTTAGGGTATAATAATAACTGTAAACGATTGCAGGAAGGGGAGAAATGCTAAAATCTGAACGCAAACAAATTATTTTAGATAAAATAGCCCAGCAGGGTTTTGTCAGTTTAGAGGAACTTATCCCTCTTTTAGACTCTTCTGAATCGACGGTTAGACGGGATTTGGACGAGTTAGAAGCAGAGCAAAAACTTCACCGAGTGCACGGAGGAGCTGAGCTTAAACATCATTTACAAGAAGAACTCACAAATAGTCAAAAATCTGTCAAAAACGTTCAAGAAAAGATGAGGATTGTTCATAAGGCGCTAGAGTTTATCAAGCCAAACGATGTTATTTTCATCGATGCAGGAACGACCAATGCTCTCCTTGTTGAGCATTTGAATAGGAATGATGTCACAGTTGTGACCAATTCTATTCATCATGCAGCTAGATTGGTTGAAAAAGACATTAAGACCATTATTATCGGTGGTCTTGTCAAACACTCTACGGATGCTAGCATTGGTAATATGGCGATACAGCAGATTAAACATCTCAATTTTGACAAGGCTTTTGTAGGCATGAATGGGTTTGATACAGGCTACTTTACGACGCCAGATATGGACGAGGCGGCTGTTAAAGGCTTAATCATTGAAAGTGCTAAGGAATCCTATGTTTTGGCAGATTCTTCAAAAATCGGTCATGTTTCTTTTGTGAATGTGGCACCAATTGAAAATGCGACCATTATCATCAATCAAACTGATAATAAATGGCTTGCTAGTATAAAGGAGAAAACGAAGGTAATCGAGGTATGATTTATACAGTAACTCTTAATCCTTCTATCGACTTTATTGTTCGTATCGATAGGGTTGAACTAGGTAGTGTCAATCGTATGGATAGCGACGATAAGTTTGTTGGAGGAAAAGGGATAAATGTTAGTCGAGTCCTAAAACGATTAGGACATGAGACGGCAGCGACAGGATTCGTCGGTGGGTTTACAGGGAAATTTATCACCGATGGCTTGGCTGCTGAGGATATTTCTAGTCGGTTTGTGACCGTGAACCAGGACACTCGTATTAACGTCAAGATAAAAGCTGATCAGGAGACCGAAATCAACGGTGCAGGTCCCTTTGTGACAGTTGATCAACTTGAAGCTTTAAAAATGATTTTAGCCTCTTTGACGGATCAAGATACGGTTGTCTTTGCAGGATCCGCACCAGCAAATTTAGGAAATGAAGTTTATAAAGAGCTCATTCCTGTAGCTAAAAAAGCTGGTGCAGAAGTTGTTTGTGATTTTGAAGGACAAACCCTATTGGATTCATTAGCTTATGAGCCCTTGTTAGTCAAACCCAATAACCATGAGTTGGAAGCGATTTTTGGTGTTGAATTAAAAGGTTTGCCTGATGTGGAAAAATACGCACGGGAAATCATCGCAAAAGGTGCTAAAAATGTTATCGTTTCGATGGCAGGTGACGGTGCTCTGCTCGTTACTCCAGAGGCGGCTTATTTTGCAAAGCCAATCAAGGGAACTGTGAAAAACTCTGTTGGAGCAGGTGATTCTATGGTGGCAGGCTTTACTGGCGAATACGTTCGCTCAAAAGATCCGGTAGAAGCTCTTAAGTGGGGTGTTGCTTGTGGAACGTCAACAGCCTTTTCAGATGATTTGGCAGGCATTGAATTTATTAAAGAAACTTATGAAAAAGTAGAGGTAGAAAAACGATGAAAATTCAAGATTTATTGAAAAAAGAGCTGATGTTGCTTGATCTTCAAGCCATCTCAAAAGAAGCAGCTATTGACGAGATGATCTCAAATCTGCTTGACAAAGGGATTATCCATGATTTTGATGTTTTCAAACAAGGCATCATGACTCGTGAAGAGCAAATGACTACTGGTTTGGGTGATGGTATTGCGATGCCACATGCGAAAAATATCGTTGTTGCTGAGCCAGCTGTTCTTTTTGCAAAATCAAACAAGGGTGTTGATTATGCTTCGCTTGATGGTCAACCAACAGACCTCTTCTTTATGATTGCAGCGCCTCAAGGTGCTAATGACACACACTTGGCAGCTCTTGCTGAACTGTCAAAATATTTGTTGAAACCAGGTTTTGCAGATAAATTGCGTGGAGTAAACTCTGCAGAAGAAGTGATTGCTATTTTTGATGAGGTTGAAGCAGCAGATAAGGCAGCTGAAGAAGTGGTTGCTACTCCAAGTGGTGACCGTCCATTTATCGTAGCAGTTACAGCTTGTACAACAGGTATTGCCCACACTTACATGGCAGAAGAAGCACTTAAGAAACAAGCTGCTGAAATGGGTGTTGACATCAAGGTTGAAACCAACGGTGCTTCAGGTATTGGCAACAAACTAACTGCTGAAGACATCAAAAATGCAGCTGGTGTTATCATCGCAGCAGACAAGGCTGTTGAAATGCCTCGCTTCAATGGCAAACCATTGGTATCTCGTCCAGTTGCTGCTGGTATCAAGCAACCAGAAGAATTGATCAACATCATCTTGGACGGTAAAGCATCTGCTTATACTGCAACAGAAGCAACTGCGGCTGCGGAGTCTTCAGAAAAACTCAGTCTTGGTAAAGCCTTCTATAAACACTTGATGAGCGGTGTTTCTCAAATGTTGCCATTCGTTATCGGTGGTGGTATCTTGATCGCCCTTGCTTTCTTGGCAGATAATCTCATCGGTGTGCCGAACGATAGCCTTGGCAGTCTTGGTTCATACAACGAAATCGCAGCTATGTTCATGAAGATTGGGCAAGCAGCATTTGGCTTCATGTTGCCACTTCTTGCAGGTTACATTGCTTACTCAATCGCTGAAAAACCAGGTTTGGTTGCAGGTTTCGTAGCTGGTGCAATTGCTAGCAGCGGTCTTGCATTTGGTAAAATCCCTTACGCAGCTGGTGGTGAAGCGACTCAAGCCCTTGCTGGTGTATCATCTGGTTTCTTGGGTGCCCTTGTTGGTGGTTTCCTTGCAGGTGGTGTGGTGCTTGTGCTTCGTAACGCATTGCGTAACTTGCCAAAATCACTTCAAGGTTTGAATGCTATCTTGCTCTTGCCACTTTTGGGTACAGCTATCACTGGTTTCTTGATGTTCTTTGTCAACATCCCAATGGCAGCTATCAACACTGGTATGAACGATTTCCTTTCAGGTCTTGAAGGTAGCTCTGCTATTCTCCTCGGCCTTGTCCTTGGTGGTATGATGGCAGTCGATATGGGTGGTCCAGTCAACAAGGCAGCTTATGTCTTCGGTACAGGTACGCTTGCAGCGACTGTTGCAAATGGTGGATCTGTTGCAATGGCAGCGGTTATGGCTGGTGGTATGGTTCCACCATTGGCAGTCTTTGTAGCAACTCTTCTTTTCAAAGACAAATTCACACAAGAAGAGCGTAACTCAGGTTTGACAAACATCGTTATGGGTCTGTCATTCATCACTGAAGGTGCGATTCCATTTGGTGCTGCTGACCCAGCTCGTGCAATCCCAAGCTTTATTGCTGGTTCTGCTCTTGCAGGTGCCTTGGTTGGTTTGTCAGGCATTCAATTGATGGCTCCTCACGGTGGTATCTTCGTTATCGCCTTGACATCTAACCCATTCTTGTACCTTGCTTATGTGGCAATTGGTGCAGTGGTTTCAGGTATTCTTTACGGTTACCTTCGTAAAGCGAAATAATAACAAAGCATTGTCTGGTCTTGTTTTGAAGAGCGGGCAATGTTTTTTTCTGCGATTGGGTAATAGATCTTGTTTAAGGAGGAAACTTATAGCGTGTCAATAGTCACTAGGAGGCTCTTCATCTAGTGGCGTTTCGGGTTTAATTGATTGACTTTAATCGTAAAAAGAGTATAATCAATTTATTAATAATTAGTGATAAAGGAGCGCGATGATGTCTACTGTTTTAATTGTAAAAGCCCATCCCTTAGACGCCAAAAAATCCTACGCGGTACGAGCTTTGGAAGACTTTCAAGCACGTTACGCCAGTTTGCACCCAGAGGATAAGATAGAAATCGTCGATGTCTTTGAGGACCAGGTTCCAGCCTTGGACAAGTCCTTGTTAGAGGCTATGGGAGCTGTCAAAAAAGGTGAAAGTATTAGTCCTAAGCAAAGAGAGCGATTGGATCGTTACAATGCCTTGACCCAGCAATTTCTTGCAGCAGATAAGATTGTCATCGTCAACCCTCTCTGGAATCTCAATGTGCCAAGCCAGCTGGTGTCTTGGATAAACACCATTAACGTCGCAGGTCTGACCTTCAAGTATGGGCCAGAAGGCTCTGTCGGCTTGGTCAAGGGAAAAAAACTTCTCCATATCCAGTCAAACGGTGGCGTCTATGCAGGCAAGGACCCTGCAGCCCAGTACATCAAGTCTGTCTTTGAATTTCTTGGATTTGAAGACAGTCATCAGGTCTTTATCGAGGGGCAATCGGCCGATCCAAGTCAGGCTGAGGCTATCTATGACGAAGCTATGGTGAAAATTGATAAGATTTTGGAAAGATTTTAGTGAAAGGAATTTGGCACTGCCAAGTCCTTTTTTTGTTTGCAATTAACATTAAGGCTTGACATTATAGACCAAATGGTCTATAATTATTTTCGTTGGAGGAAAGGCCATGAGAAAAGAAGAGAAAACAAGACTTCGTAGAGAAAAAATTATCGCTGCAGCCTTGCATGAATTTGCGTCAAAAGGCTACAGGGGATTTGTCATCAATGATCTTTGTAAGAATGACGGGATTTCCAAGGGTGTCTTGTATCATAATTTCTCAGGAAAGTCAGACCTCTATCTGGCATGTGTTCAGGAAAGTTTTGAAAAAGCCTTGACCTTGTTTCTGGGGGAAGAAGGGCAAGTGCCGTCTCTAGCTGATTATATGGAAAGACGTCACCAATTTTATCAGGACTACCCAGAGCATAGTCATGTTTTCTTTGAAGCGATGATTGCTACTCCAGAGGAATTGGAGGTAGAGATTGCTCCTCAAAAGGCGATTTTTCTTGATTTGAATGACCAGGTTTGTCAGAAATTATTATCAGAATCCAAACTCAAGGAGACAATTGATGAGAAGCGCGCGATGGCTTATCTGAGATTGATTCAGGACATGTTTCGTTCTTATTACCTAACCGTTTCCTCGGATAAGAGTTTGATGGACTTGGTTTCAGGTTATGAAAATCAGTTGTCGCAACTTTTGGATATGATGATTTATGGAATTATAGAGGATTAAGGCCTCAAAAAGGAGAGAATAATGTCGAAAAATTGGAAATGGTTGTTATTACTAGCGGGGATTTTTGCGGTAATGACTGGAGTTCGTATGGTGGCAAATCCAGCTATTGGTCTAGCATCAATGACCTTCTTGTTTGCAGTTGTATTTGCTGTTCAGGGGATTTCGGAGATTGTCAATTACTTCAAAGCAGAGGAAAAACATGGTTGGAATCTTTTCGGAGGGATTGTCACGCTGATTTTGGCCCTTACTTTATGTTCAGGTAGTTTCATTGAAATGGTGACTTTTGTCCCGTTTATCATCTCTTTCTGGGCTTTGACAAATGGTATCACAAAACTGTTAGTTGGATTTAAGGTGCGCAAAGCGGACAAGTCCATTGGGACACCGCTTGTATGGCTTGGTATTTTAGGTATTATTGCTGGTATCATCATGATGGGACATCCATTGATGACAAGCGTCCTTATTGGTTACACCATTGCCTTTGTCTTTATTTATCAAGGGATTGTGGCGATTGTTCAATTCTTCAAAATAAAATAATGAAAAGAGGCGATACTGCCTTTTTCTTGTAGGTAGAGTATGTTAGGAAAAAAAGAAATTCACCTGACCGCTATTGGTTTGGTTTATAGTAGTGTGATTGCCATGATTTCCTATGGTTTTATCATGGCTGAAAAGCTAGGCAGTCATTTTTTGTGGGAAAGTCTGCCACATCAGTTCCATTTCGGATCGGTTTATGCCTTTCTTGTCTTAGGGATTTTGACGGGGCTTTTGATTTTTTTAAAGAGCAAATGGGGAAATTTGCCAAAAACTAGCCATGATTTATTGCATGAACTGAGCCAAAAAGGGACGGTGTTTTATCAAAATACTTGGCGAAGTCTTGTTTTAGCCTTGGTGATTTTAATTTCAGGTGCTGGAGTTGGTCCGGAGGCGCCATTGCTAGGAGCGGTAATTGCCTATTCTGTTTGGCAGGCAGACAAATTGCGCTATTTTGAAGCCAACTGGGAACAGATCAATGGTCAAGGTTTGATGATGTGGATACAGCAACTCTGTCACCCTAGTCGTTATCTTTTGTCTTATCCTGCTAGCCAGAAGCAACTGGGAAAAAGCCTGCGAAACTTATTGATTGCTAACGGTTTATTTATATTTTGTATAATGATGAGGTTGACAGATCAGCCGTCTTTTGTGACCAAGTTAGGTGAGACCAGTTGGTCACTGATGGATATCCTCTTCTTTTTACCGCTTTGCTTGTATGGCTATGCTGTTGGAAAAGGCTATGCTTGGTTAAAGCCATTGATTCGTTCAGGTTTAGACAGGTTAAACCTTCCTGTATCTATCAAGATGAGTCTGGGAGCCTTTGTTATCTTTGGGGTAACCATGTTGGCACCGACCTTACTGTTTTCTGGGC
Organism: Streptococcus plurextorum DSM 22810; assembly: GCF_000423745.1. Classification (GTDB taxonomy): domain Bacteria; phylum Bacillota; class Bacilli; order Lactobacillales; family Streptococcaceae; genus Streptococcus; species Streptococcus plurextorum. Next base: position 22,964 of record NZ_AUIO01000015.1, on the reverse strand, counting down.
AACACAGCTTGCATGCCATCGTAGCATTAGGAATGGAAACGCCTGTTCTCACTCTGGTCATCCTATCCTTTGCTAAGCTGATTTTCCTAGACTTATGTTTATGGACAGGATGGACTGGTGGAGATATTTTTCCGGTAACCTTTGCGGCATTTTTACAGGGATTTGCGGTAGCGCAAGTTTTTCCACAGGTGGATAGCTTATTTGTTGTCTTAGTTGTGAGTTTGTCCATGGCGATTGCCCTCCTTGAAAAGGAGTGGCTGGCAGGTATTTTTATCAGTCTTTTCTTTCCGATGGGACTCGCACCTGTTTCCCTACTTATCGTTGGAACAATGCTACTAGGAAGAAAGATTTTCTTAATTTTTCAGAATCAACAAAAAACTGGCTCTTAAGAACCAGTTTTTTGCTTGTCATTTTCAACAGCTAGAGAATAGTACTTGCTGACTTCGGTATAGTAACTGACCACAAGGCCTGACAGACTTCCCAAAAAGAGAATGCCATAAATGGCTAAGATGATACTGATGATGCGTCCAAGGGTAGTTGTCACCAACAAGTCTCCGTAACCAACAGTTGTTGCCGTTACAAAGCTATACCACAAACTATCACCATAGTTAGTCAAGTTAGGCTCAAACCACATCAGCAAAGCCGCCGACAGAAAGATAAAACTAAAAAAAGAAGTGAGAAAGGTCGCAAACCCTGTCACTTTCAGGATATGCCAGAGAATGCGTAAGCGGTGGATGCGGTTGTTTTTGGTTGACATGACGTAGCTGCACCTTTCAGTTTCTGTAAATAAGCGTGGTCAGATGTTTGTCACTGATTTGATAAGACTATTATAACATGCTCCGCCTCAAGAGGAAAAGACGCTTTCTCAATGGAAAAAAGGCATCTTGTTAATTTCCGACACTGGTGAATTTGGTCATGCCGTAGCAAAAGAGTTTGTAGTTGATGGTAAAGAGCAAGGCCACAACCAGTGGTAAAATGAGTCCCCACATAGACAAGTCTAAAAAGTAGAGGGCTGGGAAATAAGCTGTAAAGGCGTAAGGGAAAACAAAAATCAATAACATTTGAATGATTTTTGGGTAGATATTAAGAGGATATTGCGCCATTTGATTCAGTGCGAAAATCCCCATGGTTAGAGGAAATGACTCCACGATCCAAAAAGCAAGAGCAGTCGGTCCCAACTGAATAGCGGCATAGAGCAGACCGATACAAATGGCAACCAAAACCAGTAACATCAGTTTTCCAAAGTGCCATTCCAAGCTCAGTTCATTAGACGCTTGAACCAGGGCGATAGCACCGATAAGGGTTGTCCCGATACCTTGTGGCTGGATGCGTTCACAAATCAGCTGAAAGAGAGGATTGACAGGCATGAGGAGGAGCCGTTCAAATTCGCCTTGTCGTATGTAGCGACTGCCAAACATCCAGAGATTATCAAAGAAAATCAAATGAATGGAGCGACCAACGGTCGCTATTCCATAGATGAAAAGCATTTGACCATAGTTGAAACCAGCGATTTCCTTGATATTTCCAAAGAGGATATTGAGGAAAATCAGATAGACAATTTGTTCGATCAACGATGAGAAAAGCCCGATGAAGAAGTCCACCCGAAAAGACATCTGAGCCATCATGTAGACCTTGATGTTATACAAATAGAGGCTGATATATTTTTTCATCTTACCCTCCGAAAATGACAATGCGACGTTTGGCCTGAGACCAAAGAGTGGCTATGAAAAGAGCCAGAAATGGTATCCAGAGCATCTGAAGCCCCAGAGCTGTCATATCATTTTCCTGACCCAGTAGGATGGAAACAGGGATATTCACAGCATAGTTGTAGGGCAGGATTTTCAGGAAATTTTCCATACTTTCTGGATAGAAGCTCAGTGGCAAGAGGGCTCCGGAGGCTAGATTGAAGAGCCCGTTTCGTAGGAGCATTACTCCCCAGGCATTGACCGTGAAAAAGGCTAAGAAACCAAAAGCCATATCCAGTAGTTGAACGATAAACATGCCAAGGATGGAGCTGACGAGAAAGAGCAGTATGGTTTTTCCGTCAGGTAGGTAGAAATCTTGATGAATCAGCAAGATACCGATAAATACCAAGGCAAATTTTATCAGCTCTAGGAGCTTATTGCCAAGGTCTTTGAAAAAGAGCGCTAGGATAAAGGAGTAGGGTCTGAGAAATTCTCCAGCAATACTTCCTTTTAAAATGCTGTAGGATAAATCTTCCCCGAGTGAGAAGGCATTTAAACTGGCTAGTAAATTGGCGAAAATGATGTAGGTCGTAAAGGTTTGTAGGGTAAAACCGTTGACGTCTGATTGGGTAAAGAAAATGGTCTTCCAGACATAGAGTGCCACCAAGATTTTCACGGCTAGTGAGATGAAGGTCGCCACAAAGAATGCCTTGTATTGCATGGCGTTCATCATGGTCAGGCGGGTCATGTAGAGATACTTACGCATGAATACCCTCCTCATAAATTTGGCGGACCATGGTTTCGATTTCTAGCTCTTTCATGGTAACATCTTCAATCGCATAATGATTGAAGACTTGCTCAATCACCTGAGCACTGGTCCAGAACTTGCTTTGGTAGTGGATTTCAAAATGAAAATCATCTAGTCGTTCAAATGCCCAGCCCTCCAACTGCAAGTCTTTTTCAATTGGTTTTTCTGTGGAAAAGAGGATGGTCTTGACTGTAGAAAAGCGTTCTTTGAGGACGGACAGTGAACCATCGTAGACCTTCTTGCCCTTATCAATGATAAAAATCCGCTCACAGAGGCTCTCGATGTCTTTCATATCATGGGAAGTAATCAAAAAAGTGGTCTGGTATTCTTGATTCATATAGCGGATGAAGGAGCGAATGGTCTCCTTGACGCTGGCATCCAAACCGATGGTTGGCTCGTCCAAAAAGACAACGGCAGGTTGGTGGATAAAAATAGCCGCAAATTCACAGCGAACCCGTTGGCCTAGTGACAGATTCCGAATCGGTTGTTTCATGATATCTGCCAAGTCCAATAGGTCAATCAAGACAGCTAATCGCTCTTTGAATACCTTATCTGGAACATCATAAATTTTGGCGTGAAGGATAAAAGATTCCTGGACAGGCAAGTTCCAATCCAAGTGGGATTTTTGTCCAAAGAGAACGCCGATTTGCTTATTGACAGCCTTGCGGTGCTCTTGCGGATTGAGTCCGTTGATACGGACCTGGCCTTGATCTGGGAAGAGGACTCCAGTCAGCATTTTGATGGTGGTCGACTTACCAGAGCCATTGGAGCCGATATAGCCGATGATTTCTCCTTTTTCAACTTTCAAGGAAATGTCTTGAACGGCTGGAATTTTCTTTTTCTTGGGTTTGAAAAAGGCCTTTATCGAACCTTTTAAACCGACTTCCTTATCAATGATGGCATAAGTTTTGGAAAGGTGTTCTGCTTGAATCATGTCATATTCTCCTTGGAAAACGCTTGCGTAGTTTATTATACCATACTTTTTTAGTGTACATTTATGAAAATTTGTTGAAAACAAAAGCTGGCGATGGAAAAGAATATTTATGGTAACATTTTTATCAGAAAATCGGTCATATATTGAGGAGATTCTTCTTTCCCTCTGTTAATCCATGCTTGTACAATTCCAAAAAAGGCATGTGAAAAATAGATACTCCGATATTCTTTCTCAAGTGGGGGTAGGTCTTCCTTTCCTAAACGTTCTGCCAAATCGTTTTCAACAAGCAATCGGACTTTGTTGATAAGAAAACTTTGGATTTCCTGTGTACCATTATGGGTAAGTAGAGCTGAGAGCAGCTTTTCACGATAGAGTAATTCAAAGATTTCTAAGAAAGATGACTGGCGATTGCCGTCATAGCGATTAAATATCACCTCTAATTTGTGAAAGAGACCTTGTTGATAAGAATCGATCAATTCATATTTATCCTTATAGTGAGTATAAAAACTGGAACGACTAATGCCAGCTGTCTGAGCTAGATGCGTGGTTGTAATTTCGTTAAAACCTTGAGATTCTAAGCAGGTTACCATTGCATCCAAAATAGCCTGCCGAGTCCGTTCTTTTCGATTATCTGTTCCCATTGTTTCTCCTTTTGAACATTTTTAGACACATTGTCTAAAAAACTGATCTTCTTACTTGATTTTGAAATGGATACTTGTATAATGTATTTTATCAGTTTTTGGACAGTATGTCTAAAGGAGAAACCTATGATAGAAAAAGTGAAAGAAATTTTCAAAAAACCAATGACCCTGCTCACCATTCTAGGTGTCGCCTGTGTACCAGCTCTCTACAATATTAGTTTTCTAACTTCTATGTGGGATCCTTACGGGCGCTTAGATCAGTTGCCTGTAGCAGTTGTCAATCAAGACCAGTCGGCGAGCTTTCAAGATAAAACCCTCACCATTGGTGATGATATGGTGGATAATATGAAAGAGAGCAAGAGCCTGGATTTCCACTTTGTATCAGAAAAAGATGCGGAAAAAGGTTTGGAAGAAGGGGATTATTACATGGTCATCACCCTACCAGAAGATTTATCAGAAAAAGCATCCAGTCTCTTGACTGATCAGCCTGAGCCACTAACAATTTCTTACCAAACTTCTAAGGGTCACAGCTTTGTCGCTTCTAAGATGGGCGAATCAGCTATGGAGAAATTAAAAGCATCTGTTTCAGAGATGATTACCGAAACATACACTTCGGCTGTTTTTGACAGCATGGGAGAGATTCAAACTGGTATGGTTGAAGCGGCAGATGGAAGTCAACAATTGACAGATGGAGCTAGTCAATTAGAAACCGGAAGTCAGACTTTATCATCAGGCCTATCTACCTTATCTTCATCAGGTCAATCACTGGTGACAGGAGCAAACCAATTGGCCACCGGTCTTGTGTCTTATACAGATGGAGTCAATCAGGCTGCGACAGGCAGTCAAACACTTTCCAGCGGCTTAACAACCTACACAAATGGGGTAGCGAGTCTTGCTTCAGGTGCGGAGCAATTAAATGCCAATTCCTCTCAGCTCATCGCTGGGGTGGGACAATTGCAAACAGGAGCAAGTCAGGTTGAACAACTGGTAACAGGAGCCAATCAATTGCAGGCAGGCTTGGAGCAACTCGCTAGTTCAACTAGTTTGTCTGCTGAACAGTCTAGTCAAATACAGGCCTTATTGACAGGGCTTCCTCAGTTGCAAGCAGCCATCAATCAATTAAATGATAGCCTCTCAAGTATCGGAGGACTTGCAGTAGATACCTCTACTCTATCTAGCCTCTTGACAGAGATGGGGGCTCAAGCTCAAGGATTGTTGACTGCAGCCCAAGCTGATAAAACAGCCAGCATTGCAGCCTTGCAAGCAACGGCTACCTATCAGAACTTGACAGCTGAACAGCAAGTCGAATTGGTTAGTGCTGTGCAAAATTCACCATCCACAACGGCAACAGCAGCCCAAACGATTTTGGGGCAATTGTCTCAACTGAGTCAAGCCTTGACTAGTCTACAAAGTCTTTCTAGCATGGGAACACAATTGAGCCAGTTGCAATCAGCAGTGGGGCAAATCAATACGGCTGCCAATCAAGTTCTACCAGGAGCAACAACAGCCATTGAAAACCTATCAAGTGGCTTGAGTCAGGTCAACACCGCCTTGACCCAACAAGTTCTACCAGGAACTCAAGCCTTGACGAGTGGTGTGAGTCAACTTCAAACACAATTATCAAGTGGAGCTAGTCAGCTTATGTCAGGGGTGACAGCCTATACCGCAGGTGTTGCCCAATTAGCAGAGGGCGGAGCTCAGTTGGTTGCGAATAATAGTAGCATCCAATCAGGAGGTAGCCAGTTAACATCAGGATTGGCAACCCTGGCATCTAACTCCAGTCAACTTGTCAGTGGCTCAGGACAACTTGCTTCAGGTAGCCAGCAATTGATTTCAGGAGCAGATCAGCTTTATAACGGAAGTCAAATATTAACAAGTGGTATTTCAAGCCTTCGTACTGGTAGCGAAACCCTAACAAATTCGCTTAGTGATGCTAGTCAACAATTATCAGTTGTCTCTGTAGATGAGAAAAACGCTCAAGCAGTTTCACAGCCAGTAGCCTTAGAGCACAGAGATGAAGACAGCGTGAAGACCAACGGTGTGGGTATGGCTCCTTACATGGTATCAGTTGCGCTGATGGTTGCGGCTTTATCAGCAAACGTTATTTTTGTCAAACACCTTGATAATCGTTCCTATAAAACTCGTTGGGATTGGGCTAAAGGAAAACTGTTGCTCAATGGTACGATAGCCAGTCTAGCAGCCTTTATTCTTTATGGTGTTCTTCTCTTGATTGGAATAGCCCCAGCTTATCCTCTAGCTACCTTAAGATTGATTTTTCTAGCTTCGTGGACCTTTATGGCCCTTGTTACAGCCTTGGTCGGTTGGAACAATCGCTTCGGTTCCTTTGCAAGTTTAATTATCTTACTTCTCCAACTCGGTTCAAGTGCTGGTACTTATCCGATTGAACTCAGCCCTCGTTTCTTCCAAGTCATTCAACCCTATTTGCCAATGACCTATTCCGTTTCAGGACTCCGTCAAACCATTTCTATGGTTGGAAATAGCAGTCACCAAGTATGGATGCTTAGTCTCTTCTTACTTGGATTTATGGGACTTGGGCTTATCATTTATCAACCAACCAAAGAGTAGTTTCTTTGGACAATAGCAGAGCAGGTTTCCTGTTTTGCTATTTTTTAAGCAAACCGATTGACATATCGAGAAAAACGATATAATAAACTCATAGAAACTATTGAAATCTTCAAAGCATTAGCTAATGAACATCGTTTGCAAATCTTAAACTGGTTAAAACATCCCAAGGATTACTTCGTTAACGAACTGCATGCAGAAATTGACGAAGAAGCGGTCGGAGTTTGTGTGGTGGTGGGGAAGATGTGGTCGCACCGAGAGCCATTGATTTTTTTCTTAGACAATCCTATCCGTGAGCTGGACTAGACGCTAGGGTTGAAAGAAGCTTTCAGTCGAGCAGATTCTCTCGGCTTACCAAAAATGCCCGGTGGAGAGAGCATTTATCAGCTCCACACAGGGCAATTTGATATGTTTAGAAAGTTAAACTTACACCCTAACCTCCTTTGTCAGCTCCCGTGCAATACTAGCAGCCACGTTCCGCATCTGATAGGGACTTTCTTGGAATCCTTGATAGGCTTAAGCTTGTAGGAGATGAAATATGACTTCGATGGCGAATTGCTGCTGATAGATATGATGGAAGTGGCGGAATTCGATCAAGGAGGATTGGTCGATATGAGCAGTCCAGGATTGCTGCAGCCAATGAAAAATCTGGTTTTCATTGAGAATAGCAAGGAGAGTCTTTTTTGACTTTTGGCAAAAAAGACTCGGTCATATAGATAAGGAAGTACAGCTATTTACTTTTACTTCCTCTTAGTCATTTTATTTAATTGTTTTAGTGTGACAAACCGGCAATTTAAAACATTGTAGGCAGGAACTCTACTCGGCCATTCCAAGCGGCTTCTTCTTGGTAGAAGACATTGCCCATAGGCTTGGTGTCAGCGTCCGTACCCTGCAACGTAACCTGTCGGCTGAAAATACCAGCTTCAAACAGGAACTGCAAGCTGTTCAAAAGGCCATGACCTTCTCCTATCTCAAGATGAAATTACCAGCAGAGGAGATTTCCAGTCTGATTGGCTACAGCGAGGTCAATGCCTTCAGCCGTGCCTTCAAAAACTGGACAGGCATGACCGTGACCGACTACAAGAAGCAGCAGGGGTTATAAATACGTATGATAGAGGTAGAAACTAGACGATTTCTACCTTTTTCTGCATATTTATGATACAATAAATGAAAATTTTGAAGAGGTGTTCAGATGAAAGCTATTGTTACAGTTGTCGGTAAGGACAAGTCAGGGATTGTTGCGGGTGTTGCGACCAAAATTGCGGAATTGGGACTCAATATTGATGATATTTCTCAGACAGTTTTGGATGAGTATTTTACCATGATGGCGGTGGTGTCATCGGATGAGAAGAAAGATTTCACGCAACTTCGTTCAGAATTGGATGCCTTTGGTCAGTCCTTGAACGTGAAAATCAACATTCAAAGTGCGGCGATTTTTGATGCCATGCACAATTTGTAAGGAGAGCGGTCATGGATATTAGACAGGTTAGAGAAACCATTGAGATGATCGAGGAGCAGCACTTCGATATTCGGACCATTACCATGGGGATTTCCCTCTTGGACTGTATCGACTCGGATATTGATAAGGCTGCGGAGAAAGTTTACACCAAAATTGTGACTAAGGCTAAGAACTTGGTAGCGGTCGGTGATGAGATTGCGGCGGAACTAGGAATTCCCATTGTCAACAAGCGGGTGTCGGTAACGCCTATTGCTCTGATTGGTGCAGCGACGGATGCCACGGATTATCTTCCTTTGGCTCATGCCTTGGACAAGGCGGCTCATGAGATCGGCATCGATTTTATCGGAGGTTTTTCAGCTCTGGTTCAAAAGGGCTACCAAAAAGGGGATGAAATCCTCATCAACTCTATACCGCAGGCATTGGCCCAAACGACAAAAGTCTGCTCTTCGGTCAACATCGGCTCGACCAAGACGGGCATCAACATGACGGCTGTGCGAGACATGGGGCGGATCATCAAGGAGACGGCGGAGGCTTCTGATATGGGGGCGGCCAAGCTGGTGGTCTTTGCCAATGCAGTCGAGGACAATCCTTTCATGGCGGGCGCCTTCCATGGTGTCGGCGAGGCGGATGTGGTCATCAACGTAGGTGTATCTGGTCCTGGTGTGGTCAAGCGTGCCCTTGAAAAAGTGCGTGGCGAGAGCTTTGATGTGGTGGCAGAAACCGTTAAGAAGACGGCCTTCAAGATTACCCGTATCGGGCAGTTGGTCGGCAATATGGCTAGCGAACGCCTGGGTGTCAAGTTCGGCATCGTGGACCTGTCCCTTGCTCCGACGCCAGCTGTTGGCGACTCAGTGGCTCGGGTCTTGGAGGAAATGGGTTTAGAAACCGTAGGTACGCACGGAACGACTGCTGCCCTAGCTTTGCTCAATGACGCAGTCAAAAAGGGTGGAGTCATGGCCTGCAACCAGGTCGGAGGCTTGTCAGGTGCCTTTATCCCTGTGTCTGAGGACGAGGGTATGATTGCGGCGGTACAAAATGGCTCGCTCAACCTTGAAAAATTGGAAGCGATGACAGCTATCTGTTCTGTTGGTTTGGACATGATTGCTATTCCAGAAACAACGCCAGCTGAAACCATTGCGGCTATGATTGCGGATGAGGCGGCGATTGGAGTTATCAACCAGAAAACGACCGCGGTCCGTATTATTCCGCTCGGAAAAGAAGGGGACATGATCGAATTCGGTGGACTGCTTGGAACAGCTCCAGTCATGCAAGTAAATCAGGCTTCGTCTGTGGATTTTATCAACCGTGGTGGTCAGATTCCAGCTCCGATTCATAGTTTCAAAAACTAAATTGAAAAATCTTGTCAGTTGGCAAGATTTTTTTACTTGCCTGCGAATAGTCAGGTAAGGAGGTTTTATGGTACAAGAAATTGCCAAGAACATTATCTATGAAGCCCTAAAACAAGAAGCGCAGGACATTTATTTTCTTCCTAGAGAAGGGTGTTACCACCTTTATATGCGTATTGGAGATGAAAGAAGGCTTATAGCAGAGCATGATAGCGCTGAAATGGCTAGTGTCATCAGTCATTTTAAATTTCTATCAGGCATGAGTGTTGGAGAGAAGCGCCGCTGTCAGCTTGGCTCCTGTGATTATGTGCTGTCACAGGACGAGGTGGTAATGCTTAGGCTGTCTAGTGTTGGGGATTACCGTGGCTTGGAGAGTCTCGTCATCCGTGTCCTTTTTAGCAAGCGTGTGACGTTGAATTATTGGTTTGATGGTTTACAAACCATCAAAGAAAAGTTATCTGGTCGTGGCCTTTATCTGTTTTCAGGTCCGGTTGGAAGTGGCAAAACTACCCTAATGCACCAACTGATTTCGGAGCGCTTTAAAGGTCATCAGGTCATTTCCATTGAGGATCCGGTTGAAATCAAAGATTCTTCTATGCTTCAACTTCAGCTTAATGAGAGCATCGGCATGACCTATGAAGCCTTGATAAAACTATCGCTTCGTCATCGACCGGATGTTTTAATTATCGGAGAAATTCGTGATAGTGAGACGGCACGGGCGGTGGTTAGGGCGAGTTTAACAGGGACGGTGGTTTTTTCAACCATTCACGCTAAAAGTATCCCTGGTGTCTACGCAAGATTGATTGAACTAGGGGTGTCAGAAGCAGAATTGAAAAATTGTTTGAGCGGTATTGCTTATCAACGTTTAATCGGGAAAGGAGGTGTCATTGATTATGCCACGGACCACTTCCAAAACCATCAACCAGACCAGTGGAATGCACAAATTGCGCAATTGGTTGCAGACGGATATCTCAGTCCTGAAGAAGGGGAAATCGAAAAAATTACCACTGAAATCCCAACGCAAAATCATTCAACTTTTAGCTAATTTGATGAGTTCGGGATTTAATCTAACCGAGATGGTTAGTTTTTTAGAACGAAGTCAATTGTTACCAGAAAAGCACACTCAGCAAATGCGTCTTAGTCTTTTAAATGGTTGCGGTTTGTCGGACATGTTGGCAGATCTTGGCTTCTCAGATGAGGTGGCGACCCAACTATCTCTGGCTGATATTCACGGCAATACGCTTAAAAGTCTGCAAACAATTGATGATTATCTAGCAAGTTTGCATAAGGCTAAGCAAAAAGTGATTGAGGTGGCGACCTATCCCCTTGTATTGCTGATGTTTTTAGTTATTATCATGCTGGGTTTAAAAAACTACTTGCTACCACAACTAGAGGGCGGCAACTGGGCTACCAGTCTGATTAGTCACTTCCCAACTATTGTTATAGGGACATTTCTGATGACGGCTCTACTCGTTGTCGTTATTATTTTGCTGATGAGACGGCAAAGTCGCCTGAAGTTGTGGACCAAATTGTCTCGTCTTCCTTTTGTGGGGAAAGCGGTGCAGCTTTATCTAACAGCCTACTATGCTCGTGAGTGGGGGAATTTAATCGGACAAGGTGTGGAGCTAGCGCGAATCACCCAACTGATGCAGAATCAGAAATCTCGGTTATTTCAAGAAATCGGTAAGGATATGGAGGAAGCTCTCTTATCTGGCCAAGATTTCCATAGTAAAGTCTTAGACTATCCATTTTTTCTGAGAGAACTAGGATTGATTATCGAGTATGGAGAGATGAAATCAAAGCTAGGGAGTGAATTGGCTATTTTTGCTGAAGAGACTTGGTCTACTTTTTTCAGCCGTCTTAATAAAAGCACTCAGATTATTCAGCCTTTGATTTTTATTTTTGTAGCACTGATGATTGTTATGATTTATGTGGCCATGTTGCTACCAATGTACCAAAATATGGGAGGATATTTTTAAATGAAACAGTTATGGAAAAAACTCAAAGCGACGTCTCTTAAAGCTTTTACACTTGCAGAGATGTTAGTTGTTCTGCTGATTATAAGCGTTCTTATTTTACTTTTTGTGCCTAACTTAACCAAGCAAAAAGAGGTTATTCAAGAGAAGGGATCAGCAGCTATCGTTAAAGTTGTCGAAAGTCAATTGCAACTTTACGAGTTAGAAAATGGGAAATCAGCCACAGTTGCCGAACTCGCCTCGGCTGGCTATATTACAGACAAGCAGTTAGAAACTTACAATGATTACCAAGCTAGAAAGTAAGCAGGTCAGAGCATTTACCCTTTTGGAAAGTTTGTTAACGCTTTTGATTGTTTCTTTTTTGGTTCTGAATTTATCAGGTCAGGTGACCACGGTATTTGAAAAGGTTCAAGAACAGCTATTCTTTCTATCATTTGAACATCTTTATCGGGATAGTCAGCGATTGAGTGCGACCCAGAGAAAACCAATAAGGCTACAATTAAGTGCCAAACAGATTAGCAATGGTTACACGCATCTCACGATTCCAGAAGGGATTCAGCTCATGGAAGAGAAGACGCTAGATTTTGATAGCAAAGGTGGCAATTCTAGTTTATCTAAGATTCGGTTTGTGACAGATCACCAAAAGGTCACTTATCAACTATACATGGGGAGTGGTAACTATCAAAAAAAGACAGATTAAAGCCTATGTGTTACTGGAGAGTCTAATTGCTCTAGGTGTTTTTGTGACAATTATTTCGCTGATGTTGGGGCAGGTTGTTAAAGATCAAAAGCGCATTGCTAAAAGTCTGCACGAACAGGAAGTTCTCGCTGTGGCGACAATGGCTGTGCAGACCAAAGCGTCTCAGTTGATGTTAAATGGCATCTCCGTTCAGGTAGTGAGAACAGCGGCAGGGCTTCTGATTATTGAAGAAGGACGAGAGGTTTTACGGATTGAAAAGAATTAAATTGCCTGCTTTTTCACTTTTAGAATGCTTGGTAGCGCTTCTTGTGATAGCAGGTTCTGTGCAGCTTTATCAAAGTCTAACTAAAGTGCTGTCTAGCCAGGTTCACTACTTGGTTAACAATCGTCAGGAAGACTGGCTACTCTTTTGTCAGCAATTACAGACCGAGCTAGAGGGGACGACTTTAACGAAAGTTGCGCACAATAAACTCTACGTCAAAAAGGTCAATCAAGCGCTAGCTTTTGGACAGTCGTCCAAGGATGATTTTAGGAAAACCAATGCCGATGGTCGAGGTTATCAGCCCATGCTCTTTGGCTTAAAAAGCTCTGCTATTTCCCAAGAAAACAATAAGGTAATCATCAATCTAACCTTTGATAACGGCATGAAAAGGAGCTTGGTCTATGCTTTTGAATAAAAAGGTTAAAGCAGGCATCTTGCTTTATGCGTTGTTAATGTCTGCTATCTTTGTCCTTTTTTTACAATTTTACTTAGGGCGCGTGTTAGCGGTAGAAAGGCAACACCAAGCTCAAAGCGCTTCTAGCGTAGCTTATCTGGTTGCTCAGGTAACATCTGATATGGCTACTGGCGATAGCGGAGCGCTGACCTTTGATCAGGCGACCAGTAGTTGGGAGAGAAAAGAGAACATTCTTCTGGTAAAGGTCAACTTAGTCAGTGGTGAAGAGTATGCTTATTCTTTTGTTGGAGAGGATGTGGAGACTGGTAAGGGTGAAGAATAGTTTTGATGAGGGGCGTCCAAAGGCGAACCATTGAATTTTGTTAGCTTTAAAAAGAGGAGGTTTTTGTCAACCGCCTCTCTTTTTGGTATGATAAGAATATGAATTTTGAAAAGATAAAAAGTTGATTATCATTAGAAGGAGTTAAAGCCCCAAAAACCTTGATATTACTAGGTTTTCTTGGATGTCATATTGTATTAGAATGTATTAGATTCCCTTACAAAGTCCACAAAAGGGGGAACAAGTTTTACAACGAAAAAAGGTTATCAAATCAACGTTTGACAACCTTGAACAATCTAAAAATTCCACAAATTTTATGAGTTCAGCAGGCAAGAACTAGCACCCTCAAAGGTGCTTTTAATATACTTTTAAAAATAACCGTATCATTTAAGACACGGTCATAGAAAATCACTAATATTAGTATACCATAACTTCTTAAACAATTTCTATTCATGAATAAAGAATGATACAATGATAACAATAAATTCATACTCAATAATTTGCAACAATTCTATTAAACCTTTAGTGTTTTAATAGTCAAATTCAATTTTAAAAGGAGTACTATGGATCTGCTAGATAAAATATCTTTTTGGGTTTTACTAAATGAAACTGCTGAAGTAAGGCAATTGCTTGAAAACCTAGTGAACCTTAAACGTGAACTATATTCTGAAATTTCAATCGGAATCCTTCCATTTGTATCCTCATTAAGCGATGGTATACTGCATTTCTTACCTGAAGAGTGTCTTGAAGAATTCCCAAATATCGGAAAACAGGAACTTAAAAAAATTATTGCTGGTGTAAGAGTTAGTTATAAACAATATTCAGATAAAAAGTTTAATAAAGCTATCAAGTCCATATTGGAGATAGAGGAAATATTTTACTCACAGATGTCCGAAGAATATAGCATACTTCAAAAATTAGTTATCCGTATCCTTGGCCAGCAAGATTTAGGTGTTTTTTATTACAAAGGTATTCCCTATGCCAATACCAATCAATACCATATATACTTAGAGAGCATTCTATCTAAGACTGATAGAAAGGAACTCCCTTATTTTTCAAACGAAGCTTCCTCTCTCTTTTTCGAATATAGCAAAAATTTAGGTGCTTTAATTAATTCAACAAATTTAAAAACAGTTTTAACTACTCCTATTGAAAGTATAAATTCCAGCGATTTTGTACTAAAAGATTTCTTTTTACTCGATAAAAAAAGAAGAAATTTCTTAACAGGAAGCCTCCCTCTTGAAACACAGCTATTTCTTTTTAATATTTTATGTCAGAATAACTTTATACTCTATGTAATACCTGATATCTTAAAGTCAAAAGAAAAATTCTTCACTAGATCATTAATCCAATGCTATTTAGTGAGTATTACAGCATTAAGACTAGTTTATAAAAAATATAGTTCTAGTTTATCGAATTTTCAAAAAGAACAATTTAGCAAAATTATAGATAACAAAGAAAAGCATTTAAATATCAATCAATCTTTCAGAAACAATGTCTTCCATTATAAAATCTCCAATGTTCCTTTAGAGGTTTTTAGCAATCCTGATGAGTTTTTTGAAGAATTAATTGAATTTCATAGTAACAAAAGCTTTAAAGAATACCAGGAACTTCTCATAAATGAAACTATTGAAATAAATCGCTTTATCAACTCTCTTATACAATGAATGATAAAGAAGATTACTAGTTTCTTATAACATTTGATCTATTACAAAAAGGATATTTACAGTTGCATAATCCAAAACTAGGTTTTTTTTGGTTATTAGCCTAGTTTTTTGTATCAATTTTCATCAATTTTGGGGGAGAGGTACACAAGAGGATTGACACCGTTATTATTCTAGCGTTCACAAAATTGAAATAGGGGGGTATACCTAAAAAAGAGAGAAAAACTCTCTCTTAAGACACACTATTTAAAAATTTTTATTTAAAAATTTAAATTCAGTTTCTTTTGGTTGTCCAGCTTCCTCTGCTAGTTTTGTATGTTTAATTTTATTATAAAGATTTCCTACATGATCAGTATTAGAATAAGAATTATAAAGTTGAGCTCCACTTAATTCTTGCAAAATACTTCTTACCTGGTCTTGATTTATAAAAATGTTATTTGATTTATCAGCCAGTTCTCTTAGAGCTTTGATATGTTGTAAAGCCTCTTGATTTAGTTTTCTATCTTCCTTTTCAATAGTCTTATTAAACTTATCATATATTTCTTTTGCCTCTACCTCGTCAAGAGGTTTCTCACTTGCTAAACGTTCGTGCTGATTATCATAGAGTTCTAAAGCGTTCTCCAGTTTTTGCAACTCTACTTTTCCATCATTAAATTTTTCTACATCTACCTCGGATTCAGCAACGTTGATAAGTTCCTTAACTTCCTCAATTCGTTTTTTTGTTGCATATATATTTTGTTTGCATTCTGCAATCTTAGCTTCTTTTTTATCCTTTAGCCCTTGAGTGTATTTTAAAATTTCTTGTAGTGTTTTCATGTTATTTCCCCAATCTTATTGAAATGTTTTATTTGTAGCTCTAGCCATTTTATCCATTGGTAGTTTATTTATCGTGGATTGTAGTAAGTCATTCTTTATATTCTTTTGTACAATCAATTTATCATATTCTAGTTTATTACTTTTATAGTCAACTTTATCCCCTAGACTTTCAGCAATATCCATACCAGTTTTAGCTAAGTTAATCTGAATATCAAGTTTGTGGATTTCTTTTTTTAAATCTTTTACAAACTTTTTAGTATTTGCTGGTTTCATTTTTTCCTCCTTATATTATTTGGTCTCCTGTAATTCCAATTGTTCTTTTATTTCCTTTCCAAGTGGAAACCTTGAGACAATTCCTTTAATAATTTCTTTTGTCAGTCTCTTTTTATCAGTTAGTATTTGATACCGTTGGTGGATACCTAATCCGCATTTTATCCCCTCTTTTTCTATGGTCTTTATGTATTTATCAATTAGAGCAAGCTCTTTATCTATTTTGCTTATTTCTTTGTTAAGTTCTTTTAAAAAAAATATGTGTCCTTACAATCAACCATATGAAGCTCTCCTTTCAAACCCTCTTTTGTCAATAATCTTTTTCATAGCCTTTTGAATTAGTCATATCTTACATTGTATCTAGTTTTGCTTCACCCCCTAAAATCAGATATACCAATACTTTGAACTACTCCTTTAAAATTAACTAGAAACTTCCTCGTTATGGATAGTTGAAATAAATCACGTTCTAAAGATATCCCAAAAGACGGGCAAAGTTACCCAAGATTATCTCTCTACGTTTTAGGATAGAAGACTTTTTCCTGTATAGATATCCAGTCTTTCCAAGTTGCATAGTGTGATAAATCTCTTCCCAGTCTCTTTTTTGGTGCCCCCACCGTAATTCAAATATTTCACGGTCATCTGGCTCTAGTTTTTTTAATAACTCATCGATACATTTTTGAAACCCTTCTAACTTTTGAATAACGATATCGCTAGAAAACTCAAGTGCCATGTTTTCTGCGTAGTTGAAATGAGATCCGCTTTTTATTTTCGATGTATCAAACTGTTTCATATTCATCTGTTTGGCTTCGTATCCCTGCAGTAGATATGTTTTTCTCTTTTGAATGAGTCTGTTGATGTTTAAGTATTTTTCTTCTAGCTCGTATTCTAAGTAATTTCTAGTCGCCTCAGCATGATTTTTTGGTTTCATACTCTAATTTTCCTCTGCCAACAATCCACTAACTGCTACATCTCGTATAAATTGGCCTTCCTGCTCTGCCGTCATATTCGGATTATCCTTCTTGATTTCCAGCAGTAGTTCTGCCAACTTGTCGCTGTCTGTTTGAAGTGTTAATTTCTTGACCGTATTTTGGAAGTGTAGTTCTAGACTGTCAATCATTGCCTCCATGCGGTCTGTTGTCTGAAACATGTTGTTAACGTGATAAGCAATTTTGGCAATGGTCGCAAAGCATTTGGATCTGGTATCTGGATGTTTATAGAGTTCGTACACGTTCAAAGTGGTATCTTCGGAAAAAATCCGATTTCCAATGGTCAAAAAATTTATATAATCGGCTTCATTGAGTTCTTTGAAGTCCATAGTCATGAAGTCGGCTCGTTGCTGGTTTAATTCCTCCAGCTCTTTTTCTGCCTGGGCAAAATATTCTTGTTCGGTCATGGTGTTTGTTCTCCTTGTTTTAGTTTGTTGATTGAGTAGCGTTTGTCTGAAATACTGAAGGCCTTGAATGAGTTCCCTTCTAGTCCTTTGAAAATTCGGCTTGCATTTCGTGCGTTGTAAACGGTCTTGATTTCCTGGCTATTCAGATTTGTGTTGATAATCGTTGTTTCTCGGTTGTTGAGAATGTCAAATAGAAAATCTTGCTCCCAGTCGCTTTTAGGGGCAATACTCGCATTCTTTGCTCCCAAATCGTCCAAGATGAGAAAATCAACCTTTGTCAATTGTTCAACGGCATCAAATTCTGTCAGGTTTGCCCCTTTGCCATAATTCCAACCGTTTTTGATTTGCTTGATGATCTCGGTTAGACTGACGAATAAAACACTCTTAGGCTTGCCAATCTCCTTGAAATGTTCATTGATTGCCTTGGCCATGGAGAAGGATAGATGGCTTTTTCCGATACCAGTCTGGCCAGTGATCAGCGTGTTGCCCATCATACCTTGTTTGTACTTCTCAACTTGATTTTTAGCAAACTCAAGCATTTGTTTTTCTTCTACAGTATCAGCCTTGAAGTTCTCAAAACTAGCTTCTTTCAGCTCAGTAGGTACAAGGCTATCACGCATCAGAACATCATACGTTTTCATATAGATTTGTTTGTTTCTTGCTTCCTGAAGTTTTTCTTCTGTACGCAGGGTATTTTCTTCTTGTTTACAGATTGGGCAGAATATGCTTGTTTTCAGTTCTTTGGTTTCTCTGTCTGGAAATTGGATTTGCCAGAGCTGTTTTCCATGTTTGGAGCAACATTCTTCAAGTATTTTTCTTTGGTCTAATAGATCCATTGGATTACCTCCTAGAATGGTAGTGGTGGGTGATTATCATTGTTGCTTGATTGACCCTGTTTTGGAGTTTCGTTCAAATAGCTGTCAAAGTTGCTAGGAGAAAATAAGGTTTTGGGACGTAAATATTTTGCCATTTGACTGTCATTTCCCCATTGTGTCACTTTAGTGTCAATAACTTTCTTAAAGTCCTCAAGAATATAGCCGTCTTTGTATCTAGCTTGAATGAATTTGGTGTGAGTAGCTATAAATTTATAAGTGTGTCCAGTTTCTTGATTGAGGTACTGGATAGGGATGTAAAGGTGATAATTCTTTGGACTGACTTTTTTCAGTTCATCGATAGATGATTGATTAAGCCAATTTGGAAAAACATACGCTGAACTCTGTTCAGCAGAATTGTTCAATTCGGAATGTATCTCTTTATTTATATCTAAATCTATATCTAACTTTATATCTTTCTCTATCTCTATCTCTGGTGCACATTTGTTCAACATTTGTATTTGTCGTCTAGATTCTCGCATTCTATCAGCGTTTGTGCTTGATTGACCCACAAAATTCTGGATATTGGTCATATAGATTGCACCATTATCCAAAATCTCAATTAAGCGTAGTTGCTGGAAAATTTGAATTGCCTTCTCGATAACTCCTACATGATGCCGTGTGATTGTCGCAAGCATTTGAGCATTATAGGGAATTAAGTCGTTAAACATTAGTAGCCCGTTGTTTTTCAAACTGCGTAGATACAATTTCAAAAGGATATTGCTATAAATATAGCCGTCGGGCATACTTTCCAGAATGATTGCCTCATCACTTTCAAAGAAATTGTCTTTCAGCTTTAAGTAATAATACTTTTTGTTATCTGCCATTCTCCACCCCCAAAAATATCAGAATGTCACTTACTCGATAAAATACTTTTCTGGTTTCTTCTAGTGGTGGTTGGTATCGTTTTAACCCGTTGTCTTCCCAACGTTTCAAGGTCTTTGGGTTTATTTCTAACTCTTCTAAGACTTGCTGGGCAGTGATTAGACCTAAAGCTTTAGGTTGGATTTTTTCACGTCCTTCCAGGTAGTTGTTGATGAGGTCTAGTAATCCATGAGTTAGATCCTGCTCGCTCTCTTTGCTTAAACTAAACATTTCGATATTTCCTCCAATCGTTCAGGTCTGCATTCAACAAAGCATTGATGCGTTTGTATTCTTCGTTCTGTTGCCGTTGAAGTGGCAATACCCCAGCGAGTCGTTCGGTATCATTTTGCGGGATATAGTAGCCTCCGTGAGTGTCACGGTTGCCACAAATAGGAATGCCATAGTCAATTATCAATTTACGGATGTTCTCCCGTACTGTCCGAACGTCTGAATGCGTGTGAAGAGCCAGGTCCGTAGCGGATATTGGTAGAGTCATTCCTAAAGGAATTAGCTTGAATACCTTGTATAAGTGATTGGGTAGAGTTGTTTCAGTCATCGTTTTTCTCCTTTCATGTATGTTACGAGTACATCTCCATTTGTTTCATAACCCACTCCTTACTGTCTTCTTCGTCCATAGCTAAAAATCTATCGACTTCTTCCTTTGGGATATTCCCTTCAAGATAGTTCATGATTAGTGAGTAAAGTTTGGGATTTTGTTTGATAAATTGGGCAAGTTTGTCTTCCATGGATAGCCTCCTAGTTATAGTATCTGCTTTGTGATTGAATATAAGCCCCGTAGTTCGCATTAGTCAGCCGTCTGGAGTTATTACCCTCTGGCGTATTTTTAGGCTTGCTATGGAGCTGATATGTTCCCAAACCAATGCCAAACCAAATAAAGAGGTTTATTGGAGTTAGTATGGCAAGTCAAATCAACGTTTGTTCAAAAGTCAGTGTTAATTCCTCAGTCATGTTTAAAATCCTTCTCTGTATTCATTAGCTAGTTCTTTATGATCTGCGATAATCTTTTGTAATGCGTGAATGGAAGTATTGACAATAGCAGATGTAATAGCCTGGCTATGCCCTGCATTTGCAAAATCCAACACTTCCAGTACATCAGTAAGTTGTCCACAAAGTCCTTCGTAATCGACTAAAATATCATTAGCTCTATCTTTCATTTTTTATCCTCGTTCTTTTGTTTTCTCTGCATTTTTAAGAGTTGCCCTCTACTTGCTAGCACATTCCACGTTTCTGTGGTATAATCATTTCAGATTTGTTTACTAAATCCCTTTTAATCGCTTGCCTGCTGATTAAATGTTTGTTTAGTAATATTTTGGAAAAGCCTGTCTGTCGTCAAACTTTGGGCTTTTCTTTTACTCAAATAACGTTTCTATTAGGTCCGCTAGTTTTTTAGCGGTCTTTTTTAGTGTTAAATAGATTAGTCCGCCTATGGTTTTCCTCCTTTCATTTTTAACGCGTATTATCTTCATTTTGAAGAAGTGAAGTAGTGGGATGGTATATTTACCCTAGAAAGATATTTCAAGATGCTAGAAGTAATAAGTTTATTTACTCTGTGACCTTAAAACGTGTCTTAGCTCGCTCACTTCTTTCCCTTCGTTGTTCTTCAGTCAATTTCAATTTTGGTTTTGCAAATGGATTGATATTTCCGTCGATCATCTTAACTCTGATGTAAATACGATTTCCTCGCTCATCGATTTCCTCTGAAAGAATGTCGTATAGTTCGATACGCTTTTCAATCTTGGTAATGTGCCTGCGGACACTGGTTTCAAATGTCCAGGTATCTGCTAGCTCATCGTAGTTGATGACTGTTTCTCGTTCTTCTGGCAGGTATGCCATGTCTATCCCCTCCTATCATTCAGATAGTTTTTGCTTTTTCATGATTAACTCTCGAATGTCAGCGTATTGCATATTCACGTTAATCAGAGCTATCGCTACATCTTCAAAAGCCTGGTAGTTTGTCAGTTCATCACTTGTCAAGCTATCTATGCCGTTGTGTCCGCCACGCTTGTTTTTCAACTGCTTGGCGTTCATTCCAGTTACTGCCTTTAGCAACAGATTATTTACAGAGGCATAGGCTTGTTTGGGTGCATTCTCCCAGTTCTTGATTGCTTCAAGTAAGTTTTTTCGCCTTGGCTTTTCTAAGGCTCGTTGGATCTTGAAGTTGGCCAGCTCGTCCCGCATTTCAAAGAATGCCTTGACTAGTTTTTCCTTGAAGTTTGCGACTTGCTCGATATTCTTTAAGAACGTGATCAGCAATGTTGCTTGTTGTTCGTTTAAGATGTAATCTTTTGCCTGTTGCCCACTCGGTAAAGGTCGCATTTGAAATGAGACCTTGCCGTAACGTTCAAGTCTATCTTTCTGTTTTCTGATATGTTCCTGTACTGCGTGATGGCTGATGTTGGCACATTCTGCTACAACGCTACTAAGTGTATACGGCTCTTTCCGTCCGTCCATATAAACTAGTTCCATAGTTTTCCTTTCTGTGTATTTTTCTGTACTTGCCACCTAGAGCAGTAACAAGGAGTAAGAAGGGTTTGAACAAATAAATAAGGAGAAAAGCAACAAACCTCTTGATACTGTCTTAGGTAGCAAGTAAAAGTTTTTGGCTAAAAATAATGACTTATTTAGAAACTGTCAAATTAAGTAACATCTAGATTAGTAGTCTTCTACTAGCCATTCCATAACTTTCTGGTAGATACTCTTTTTTACTTCACCACCATTGATAACTTTACGATAAGTAATCGGATTGATACCTATTTGCTTTGAAGCAATCTGGTTAGTCAGCATTAAATCAGCCTGTTTTCTACGGATTGCTTTTGCTTGGTTTGAGGTAATAAGCATTTTTCTTTCCCCTTTCCTTTTGTTATGTTTGTAAAGTTTTTCTTTACTTGGTGACATTTTATAAAAAATAACTTTACTTGTCAACTGAAAATATAAAAAAACTTTGCAAAAGAAAAATATCCAGTTATAATCATGTTGAGGTAATAACAATGAAAGATACTATTAAGAATAGGCTCAGAGACTTAAGACAAGAAAAAAAGCTAACTCAGGATGAATTAGCTTTTGAATTAAATAAGGATTTAAAAAAAGGTGAGAAGCTTGTTTCAAAAATGACAATTTCTAATTGGGAAAATAATAAACACGCTATCAAACCAGATAAAGCTCAAAAATTAGCAGAGTATTTTGGAGTGTCAGTTGGCTATTTGTTGGGGTATAGCGACTATTGGGAATATATTGACCATGAAATAACTAGTTTCCTAACAAAAGAAACAATGGTAAAGTTTTTAGATTTTTTAATTATGGCTGATTTGATGCTAAATGATGAACAAATTTCAAATATTTTAGAATTACTTAAATCAATAGATGTGGCAAATAGATCTGCCACTTTATATGAAACACAAGTATATGGAAGCGAGAAAGCACTTTCTAACTTTCTTTTGCGATATAATTACAAACCTGATAGTCTTTTAATGCAACACATCGATGCTATTTATTCTCAGGAAAAAATAGAAAATCAATTCACGCTAATTGAAAAACTAAATAACAGAGATAACTAAAACATCCTATTAACTGCGAATTAGTGCTATCTTGAGAATATCACTTTGAAAGTTGTCTAGACAAGTATAGGTAGTGATGCAACAGGACTATCAGACAAGAAACATTGTGAGCATTTCAGCCATTTTGATAAGAAACAGAATTATGGTTAGGAACAATTATTGTCAAAAACGCTATTTTGTCAATAATTAAAAAAGAAACAGGAGGAATTATTGACAAAAGTAGCATTTTGTTAATAATAAAATCTGATGTATGGAATACTTGTAATCGGAACTCCTTTAACAGAGAGTTATCTTGAGATTATCTTGAGATTTTCCCAGAATAGACTATTAGAAATGCAATAAAATAGGTATTTGCAGGAAAAGTTATCTTGAGATTATCTTG
>NZ_AUIO01000014.1 GCF_000423745.1 Streptococcus plurextorum DSM 22810 | reverse complement strand
TGATACTTCCTTAGCAAATTCCATCTCATGGGTGACAATCAGCATGGTTAATCCAGATTCGGCTAATGCTTTCATGGTTTTGAGAACTTCGCCTACCATTTCTGGGTCAAGGGCTGATGTTGGCTCGTCAAAGAGGATGGCCTCTGGGTCTACTGAAAGGGCACGGGCGATAGCCACACGTTGCTTTTGCCCGCCAGAGAGTTGCTTAGGTTTTGCTGTCCAGTATTGAGAGCCAAGTCCTACTTTTTCAAGGTTTGCTTTAGCGATTGCCTCAGCTTCTGAGCGTTCGCGTTTGAGGACAGTGGTTTGTGCGACAACTGCATTTTCTAAGACGTTGAGGTTTTCAAAGAGGTTAAAAGATTGGAAAACCATCCCCAACTTTTCACGGTAGGTGGTCAGGTCGTAGCCTTTTTCAAGAACATTTTGCCCGTGGTAGAGAATCTCACCGCCAGAAGGCTCCTCTAAAAGGTTGATAGAGCGTAAAAAGGTTGACTTCCCAGAACCGGAAGAGCCGATGATGGAGATGACTTCCCCTTTTTCAACGGTGAGTGAGATGTCTTTGAGGACTTCGTTTTGCCCATAAGATTTTTTCAGATGTTTGATTTCTAAAATGGTATTAGACATGTGGAATCTCCTCGATTTGCATTTGGTTGGCACCTGTGGTGTAAGTATCGACATCCATGCGTTTTTCGATGTAACGTAGAATGCGAGTGACGGTGAAGGTCAAAATAAAGTAGATGGTTGCAATAATGGTAAAGGTCTGGAAGTATTGGTAATTCTGTGTGGCGACAGTTTTTCCAGAGAAGTAGAGTTCTACAACTGAAATCACATTGAGCACAGAGGTGTCTTTAATATTGATGACAAATTCGTTACCAGTGGCAGGGAGAATATTTCTGATGACTTGAGGCAAGACAATCTTGCGCATGGTTTGCCCGTGGGTAAAGCCGAGCGCAGTAGCTGCTTCAAACTGCCCTTTGTCCACAGCGAAGATACCACCACGCACCACCTCAGACATATAGGCACCTGTGTTAATGGACACGATGAAAATAGCTGCCCAGAGACGAGGGATATTGATATTAAAAGCCTGTGCTGTTCCGTAGTAGATGACCATTGACTGTACAATCATAGGAGTTCCACGGAAAACCTCGATGTAGATATTAAGGAGTCCGCCCACGATTTTTTGAAGGAAGGCGCCTGCTTTACTTGTCGCTTTTGGTGCAGTTCTAAAAATACCAATCAAAAGACCGATGATGAGACCGCAGATGGTTCCTGTAATGGAGATAAGGAGTGTCGTTCCGGTACCAGCAAGAAGCTCTCGCCAATTGCTTTTAAGGATACTCCAGACTTGTTGGAAGAAAGTTGGTTGACTGGTTTCTGTGTCGCTTTCTTCTTCAACAGGTTGTTTTCCAATCATGTCATCCATGAGAGCGACACGGTCTTCTTCTGAAATGGTAGCAAGCACTTGATTGATTGCGCCGATGCGATCGTCATCTTTTCGGAGGCCGACTGCAATGGCAGCATCTGATTCTGACACTTGGAAGCCTTCTTCTAGAGAGAGCATTTTAAAGGCAGCGTTAGCATTTTCAGCGGTCGTCCCTTCTGGTCGCTCAGAAATATAAGCGTCAATAATGCCTGACTCTAAAGCTTGTCGCATTTGAGAGAAATCTCCCATTGGTGTCTGCGCTTCAATACCTGGCATTTGTGACAGGAGGTTGACGTGCCAGACACCTTGTTGGGCTGTTATTTTGGCGCCAGAAAAGTCAGAAATGCTAGTTGCATTAGCATATTTGCCATCCTTACGCACCATGATGACAGGCTCACTGGTGTAGTAGCTGTCAGAAAAGGAGATTTCTTTTTTACGTTCTTCGGTCGGGCTCATGCCTGCGATGATGAGGTCAATTTTTCCAGAGGTTAAAGCTGGGACTAGACCATCCCATTCGGTTTTGACCACTAAAAGTTCTTTTCCTAAGCTGTCTGCGATTTTTTTAGCAATTTGCACATCGTAACCGTTGGCGTATTGGCTGCTTCCTTCGATAGCAACTGCTCCATTAGAGTTGTCGTTTTGCGTCCAGTTAAATGGAGCGTAGGCTGCCTCCATACCGACACGGAGATAGTTATCCTCTTCGGCTGCGAGCGCAGCTGTTGAACCAGTCAAAGCCATAAGGAGTAAGGCTAAGAGGGAAAGTAATCGTTTTTTCATTTTTATACCCCTATAAAAGTTATACTTATTCATTTTACAGGAAAGTTCTATACTTTTCAATGGGAAATGCCCGATAATTTGCCAATTGTGATAAAATAATAACATCACTTTGAAGGAAGGGTCAGCATGAAAAAAGTAATCAGCCTAGTCATTATCTTTTTTGCTCTGCTATTTTCCCAGGGCGTTTATGCCGCGGAAGTCGATTATACGATTGATTCTTATGTGGGAGAACTAGTGATTCATGAGGACAATGGGGCAACCTTTACGCAACTTGTGACCTTTAGTTATGACTCTGATTATAACGGTCAGTATATTAGCTTGGGAACAGCGGGAAATATGCCAGAAGGTTTTGATATTCTAGGACAGCCACTAGTTGTCATCCAAAAGAATGGTTCAGCTGTTTCAGCAAGTCAGATTGATTTTGATTATCTTGGGGATGGCTATCGCTTGAAGATATATAATGGCGGGCAAAGTGGTGATCGTGTTACGGTCAAGGTCGTTTGGGAGTTAGCCAATCTCCTCTTTCCTTACCAGGATGTCGCTGAACTCAATTGGAAACCAATTAGTGATTGGGATCAAACCATTGATAAGGTAAGTTTTACGATTAAAACAGACCGTGTGACTGACGAGAGTGAACTCTGGGCGCATCGTGGTTACTTTAAAGGGCAACCCCAGGTTAGTCGCACAGATCAAGGGATGTATCAGGTGTCGGTAGATTCACTGAGTGGCGTTTTAGAGCTACATGCCTATTGGGACAAGGAAATTTTGACGGATCAGGTCGCTCTTCTGTCTGAAAAAGCATTGTCACGAATCGAGAAGACTGAGAAGGCAATTGCAAGGAAAAGCAAGCTCTTACAGACTGCTTTTGGAACCATGTTACCAGCTACTATTTTGGTAATCGTTATTAGTCAAGTGTGGCGTTTCATTAAAGTTAAGAAAGATTTGGATAAATACCGACCTAAGTTAGGAAAAACAAGGCTATACGAAGTTCCAGAAGAGTTATCTCCTGCGGTTTTAGCAAGTGAAATCTATCAAGTAACCTTTAAAGAATTGGTGGAGCATCCAAAATCTGGAAAGGTGCGATTTGATAATCTTGTTCAGGCAATGATCTTGGATATGCTTGATCGAGGCATTTTATCTCTTGATAAGAGAGAGCCGGTGCCGTATCTCAAACTGGTTGATTTAGATAAAACCACTAAGTCCGACCTTGCTTTTCTAAATATGGCCTTTGGCGATCGTTTAGAGGTGGCTTTGGATAAGCTGTTTTCTGATTTTAAGTATGAGGAGAATACGGTTAAGAAACTAGGCAAACAGTACTCGGGCACACAATTGGAAAAAATGGTCAGAAGTCAGGCGAGCAAGATTCGTCGTAAAATCATTGTGAATTTAGCAGCCATTGATCAGGCGGTAGCCGGTGAGACACAAAAAGCCAAGAGACCTGTTCCTTATCGTAAGTTGACCAAGGACGAAAAAAGGAAACTTGACTGGGCATCAGGTATGGGTTGCTTCCTGTGTTTGGTTACAGGAGGGCTTAGCTTTTATTTTCTACTCAATGCAAGTCTATTATCAGTGGCCTACTTTTTATTGACTATCCTAACACTTGTGGTGACGCTTATCCTAAGTCGATTATCACTGACTTATCATAAGCAAGGTGCTATCAGTCCAGAAGGTGCTTATCGCTTGGAACAATGGCAGAGCTTTGAACGGATGATGGATGACATTAACAAGTTTGAGACGGTGGAATTAGAAGGGCTTGTGGTTTGGAATAGATTGCTGGTATACGCGAATTTGTTAGGCTATGCTAAGAAGGTTGAACGCTACCTGAAGGTGCATCAGATTGCGCTACCTGAGGATATGGAGCGCTTAAACCTCCACCTGACGACCTATTTGCTTGTATCATCTCATCATTTGACGATGACTTCCCATCAGGTTAACACCGATGCTAATTTTTCCGTTTCCTCTGGTGGGAGTGGCGGAAGCGGAGGTTTTTCTGGCGGTGGAGGAGGTGGGGGTGGAGGCTCTTGCTAAAGTGCACCCCATCTGGTATAATGGTTGTTAGTATGACATCAACAAGGAGACAATATGTTTTTTGATATTTTAAAAGCCCTCTTTTTTGGCATCGTTGAAGGTATTACAGAGTGGCTACCTATTTCGAGTACGGGGCATTTGATACTGGTTCAGGAATTCATCAATTTCAGCAACCAGAGTAAAGCATTTATGGACATGTTTAACATTGTCATTCAGCTAGGAGCTATTTGTGCAGTTATTGTCATTTATTTCAAACGGCTCAATCCATTTCAGCCTGGGAAAACCGCTCTTGAGGTTCAGAAAACCTGGCAACTTTGGGTTAAAGTCTTCATTGCCTGTATCCCATCCATTTTAGTGGCACTTCCTCTAGACAGTTGGTTTGAAAAGTATTTTCAAAACATGCCAACGGTTGCTCTCATGCTGATTATCTACGGAGTTGCCTTTATTTTAATTGAGGATAAAGATGTGACGCCAAAGGTAACCAGTTTGTCAAAAATGTCTTACAGGACAGCATTCTATATTGGGCTCTTTCAAGTTCTCAGTATTGTCCCTGGTACTAGCCGCTCAGGTGCGACAATCTTGGGGGGGATTTTACTGGGGACCAGCAGAAGTGTGGCTGCGGATTTCACCTTCTTTTTAGCCATCCCGACGATGTTTGGTTACAGTGGTCTCAAAGCAGTCAAGTTCTTCCTTGATGGAAATGTGCTGACGTTTTCGCAGAGCTTTTTATTAGTGATTGCCAGTGTGACAGCTTTTGTAGTTAGTTATTATGCTATTCGCTTCCTGACAGACTATGTTAAGACACACACCTTTACTATTTTTGGGAAATACCGCATAGTGCTTGGTTTGATTTTGCTAGCTTATGCAGGTCTGTCCTTTGTATTTGCATAAGAAAAAGGCTCTCTGCCTTTTTCTTTTTTGTAATGGCAGAGCTAAGTAATGGAAAGAGTATCTGAAAGTCAGAAATTGCTATTTCCGCACCTTTCCTGTATAATGAAATAACTAGACCCGTGCGAGGTATTACCATGGAAATGAAACAAATCAATGAAACCACATTGAAAATTACCATAAGTTTGGAAGACTTGGAAGAACGTGGCATGGCCATGCACGATTTTCTAATTCCACAGGAAAAAACAGAAGAATTTTTCTATACAGTCATGGATGAGCTTGACCTGCCAGATAATTTTAAGCAGAGTGGCATGCTCAGTTTTCGTGTGACTCCGAGGAAAGATCGCTTAGATGTGTTTGTTACTAAGTCAGAAATTAGCCAAGATTTGAATTTTGAAGATTTTGCTGATTTTGGAGACATGTCGCAAATGTCTCCAGAAGAATTTTTCAAGAATTTAGAGCAAAAAATGCTTGAAAAAGGAGACGTGGATGCTCACAAACGCTTGGCAGAAATCGAGGCTGCTGAAGAGGCTCAAGACACAGATGTTTCTGAAGCAGAAGAAGAGCTGGACTATGTCCACTATGTGTTAAGCTTCTCAGATTTTGAAGAGGTCTTGTCTTTCGTTAGAACGATTGATTTTCCTGTAGAAGCCTCAGAGCTTTACAAGGCTGAAAAAGAATACTACATGACGATTTTGGTGTCACTTGAAAATCAACCAGCTCATTACGCCAATCTCATATTTGCTCGTTTAATTGAGCATGCTCAAAAAGCTAGCAAAACAAGATCTTATTTGCAAGAACATGGGGTACAACTTTTGCTAGATGATGCAGTAGGGCTTTTGCAGGCGATTGAGGTGGCTTAATGGCTTCTTTCTCTTTAGACTTTATTTTAGTCTTAATTGCAACCTTCTGTTTATCTTTGTTGTTAACGCCGATTGTTCGCGTCTTAGCTTTTAAAATCGGGGCAGTGGACCATCCAAATGCTCGCCGAATCAATAAAATTCCTATGCCCAGTGCGGGGGGGTTAGCAGTTGTAGCTTCCTTTGTGCTGGCTACGATGGTATTTATGCCTATGGCCGTTCATCAAACGGTGCACGGACAGACTTATTTTTCCTATATGTTACCTGTTGTTAGTGCAGGTCTGATTGTCGCTGTGACTGGTCTTATTGATGATGTTGTCGAGCTGACTGCTAAGAAAAAGCTACTCGGTATCATCTTAGCAGCTGTCTTGATTTGGTATTTTACTGAATTCCGATTTGATTCGTTCAAGATTCCATTTGGTGGTCCTTTGATTGAGTTTGATCCAGTATTGACCTTTGTGGCGACCATTCTTTGGATTGTAGGGATTACCAATGCGGTTAATCTTATGGATGGTTTAGACGGTCTGGTTAGCGGTGTTTCGATTATCAGTCTGTCGACGATGGGGCTGGTGTCTAACTTCTTTTTGACTGATACCAATCTTTTTATTACCCTGACGATTTTTATATTGATTGCAGCGATTGCAGGTTTCTTACCCTATAATTACAACCCTGCTTGGATTTATGGAGGGGATACGGGGGCGCTCTTTATTGGGTTTATGATTTCGGTTCTATCCCTTCAAGGGTTAAAAAACGCAACGGCAGTAGCGGTTGTGACCCCAGTTATCATTTTAGGTGTTCCTATTGTAGATACGTTTGTTGCCATTATTAGACGGACCTTATCAGGTAAGAAATTTTATGAGCCAGACAAGATGCACTTGCATCACCGATTGCTAGCCATGGGATTTACCCATAAGGGAGCTGTTTTGGTTATTTATGGTATTGCTCTGCTCTTTTCCCTGACTTCCCTTCTTTTGAATGTGTCGACGCGGTTAGGGGGTATCCTATTAGTTTTAGGGCTTTTGCTTGGCTTGGAGGTGCTTATAGAAGGTTTGGAAATTTGGGGTGAAAAACGTACTCCTCTCTTTACCCTCTTGAAACTTATTGGAAATCCAGTTTATCGTAAAGAATATTTTGAACAAAAGCAAAAGAAATAAGCAGAAGAAAAGCCTTTCTAGGGCTTTTTTGCTATAATGGAAACACTATGAAAATAAAAAAGGAGTCTATCGTGTCTGTACTTGAAATCAAAAACCTACATGTCTCTATCGAAGACAAAGAAATCTTGAGAGGGGTCAATTTGACCTTGAAAACAGGGGAAGTGGCAGCGATTATGGGTCCTAACGGGACAGGGAAATCGACGCTGTCAGCAGCGATTATGGGAAATCCTAGCTTTGAAGTGACAGAAGGGGAAATCCTTTTAGACGGTCAGAATATTTTGGAATTGGAAGTTGATGAGCGTGCACGTTTGGGACTTTTCTTAGCCATGCAATACCCATCTGAAATTCCAGGAATTACCAATGCTGAGTTTATCCGTGCAGCGATGAATGCTGGTAAAGAAGACGAAGACAAGATTTCTGTCCGTGATTTCATCACCAAGTTGGACGAAAAAATGGAATTGCTAGGCATGAAAGAAGAAATGGCCGAGCGCTACCTTAACGAGGGCTTTTCTGGTGGTGAGAAAAAACGCAATGAAATCCTACAACTTCTCATGCTTGAGCCAAAATTTGCACTCCTTGATGAGATCGATTCAGGTCTTGACATCGACGCTTTAAAAGTGGTGTCAAAAGGTGTTAATGCTATGCGAGGCGAGGGCTTTGGTGCTATGATTATCACCCATTACCAACGTCTCCTTAACTACATCACACCTGATGTGGTTCACGTTATGATGGATGGCCGCGTGGTTCTTTCAGGTGGTGCAGAACTTGCTGCCCGCTTGGAAAAAGAAGGTTATGTTAAGATTGCTGAAGAGCTTGGTATTGACTACCACGAAGAATTAGACTAGAGAAATCTATGCTTCCCATTGATCGCTTCTCACAAAGATTTACTGTTCGTCAACTCATTTCAGACGATATAGAGCGCATACTGTCTGTGTACCAAAGTAATCCCTTGTATTTTAAGCATTGTCCACCAGAGCCTACCCTATCTTTGGTTTTAGAGGATATGAGTGCCCTCCCTAAGGGGAAAAAGGCTGAAGATAAGTACTTTTTAGGCTATTTTGAGGGAGAAAACTTAATTGCAGTTTTGGATTTGATTCAGGCTTATCCTGATGATGCGACAGCTTTTATCGGTTTTTTCATGCTTGATAAAGCTGCGCAAGGAACGGGTATGGGTAGCTTTATCATCACTGAATTACTTGACGTCTTAAGGAGTCATTTTGATAAAGTGCGCCTAGGTTTTGTCAAAGGCAATCCTCAGGCAGAGCACTTTTGGAGAAAACAGGGCATTGTCCCTACCGGTCAAATCGTGCATGACAAAAAGTACGATATTGTTGTTGCAGAAAAATCTCTCAGATAAAACGAAAAAGGAATAAACATGTCTAAACAAGATATTCTACATTTTTCTCAAGCAAAAGCGGAGCCTACTTGGTTACAAGACCGTCGTTTGGCGGCTTTTGAGAAAATAGCAGAGCTGGATTTACCTAAAATTGAGCGCGTCAAATTTCACCGTTGGAATCTTGGTGATAGTAACATTGCGGAGTCTGACTATACCGATAATGTGCCAGACTTTACAGCCCTTGGAGACAATCCAAAGCTCGTCCAAGTGGGAACGCAGACTGTCCTTGAACAGTTGCCTATGGCATTAATCAACAAAGGTGTAGTGTTCACTGATTTTCACGCGGCTTTAGAAGAAATCCCAGAAGTGATTGAAAAGTATTTAGGGTCTGCAGTTGCTTTTGATGAACACCGATTAGCGGCTTACCATGCAGCATATTTCAACAGCGCAGCTGTTCTTTATGTGCCAGAAAATGTCGAGATTGATGTTCCTGTAGAGGGGATTTTCCTTCAAGATAGTGATAGTGCTGTGCCTTTTAACAAGCATATTCTCATCATTGCAGGCAAACACGCTAAAGTGAACTATCTCGAGCGTTTTGAAACCATTGGCGATGGGGCAATAGAAGTGTCTGCTAATATTTGTGTTGAGGTCATTGCTGAAGCTGGCAGTCAAGTGAAATTTGCAGCCATTGATCGTTTGGGGAAGAACGTCACGACCTTTATCAGTCGTCGTGGTCGCTTGGCAAATGATGCGAGTATTGACTGGGCGCTTGGTGTCATGAACGAAGGCAATGTGGTAGCTGATTTTGATTCTGATTTGATTGGAAATGGTAGCCACGCTAACCTTAAGGTGGTTGCGGCATCGAGTGGCCGTCAGGTACAAGGGATTGATACGCGTGTGACCAACTATGGCAATAATTCCGTCGGGCATATTTTGCAACATGGGGTTATCTTGGAGCGAGGCACGCTAACTTTTAACGGTATCGGTCATATCATTAAAGGTGCAAAAGGAGCAGATGCTCAGCAAGAAAGTCGTGTGCTCATGCTGTCTGACAAAGCGCGTAGTGATGCCAATCCAATTCTCCTCATTGACGAAAATGAAGTGACCGCAGGTCACGCAGCTTCTATTGGACAAGTTGACCCAGAAGACATGTATTACCTCATGAGCCGTGGGATTGACCAAGAAACCGCAGAACGTCTTGTGATTCGAGGATTTTTGGGAGCTGTTATCACTGAAATTCCAGTCAAAGAAGTGCGCGACGAAATGATTGCGGTACTAGATAGGAAATTGGATAATCGCTAGAATGGCAACTGACAATCAGAAGGCAGTGACTTTGGTACCTATAGCAATCGGTGACCAAGAAGCATTTATCAGAGCCAATCAGGAAGCCTTTAATTATGGAGCTTTAGAAGAGTTTGGAGAGCGCCACAGTTACTTTGAAGAAGATGGGCAAATTATCGCTAGATCAACGATTCAGCATGCTATGGAGCATGGACAAGGTTATTGGATTTATGCAGATGGTCAGCCTGTAGGCGGCTTAATCCTTCTGATTAATGGGAAGCGTGGTGACTTGGATACCCTGTTCACTTTCCCAAATCTTCATAGTAAAGGGATTGGGCAAGCGGCTTGGAAAGCGGTTGAAAAGGCTTTTCCTGAGGTTGAGGTCTGGGAAACAATGACGCCTTACTATGACAAGCGTAATATTCACTTCTATGTCAATCGTTGTGGTTTTCATATTGTTGACTATTACAACCCATTTCACAAAGAAGCAGCCTTTTTTGATGATGGGGAACATGATATGCTGGCGCAATTTCCAGATGGTTTTTTCAGGTTTGAAAAGAGGATAAGATAGAGAATGGGCTTGTTTGATTTTCTTAAAAAAAGTAGTAACGAGGATAGTGTCACCTATACCTTAGAAAATGTTGCTGAGCGCAACCAAGCTGATCCTAGACATTTTCTCATTCCTAGCCCAGATGAGGTTGCTAATTTGAAGGTTGGGGACATGGTGCGGTTGATTTTTCGATTGAATCAGCCCTTGGAAAATGGTTGCAATGCTGAACGCATGTGGCTTGAGATTTCAGCTATCACTGATGGTCATTACAAGGGGATTTTGACCAATCAACCTCAGTTTATCACGACCATTAACATCATGGATGAACTTGTCTTTTCAGAGGAACATATCGCCACTATCCTAACACCGGGATCATCCTACGACATGAAAAAACTAGCCATTGTCTCACTTGATTGTCTCCGCAGACGTGAAATCAACTGGGCAATCCGTAATGAAGACTTGCACCATGAAAAAGATAGCGGTTGGCAATTTTTGACAGGCTATGAGACCCCTGAGGAACAGGAAGACCCAGAAAGTGCCAGACTGATAACGATTGATGATGTCTTAATGATTGAGCCACTGTTGGAGACAGTTCTTGAACAAGCAGGCCAGGCTTATTACTATGATAGGCAGTTGAATCAATTTGTTGAAGATATCAGTACAGATGAGTGACATGTAAGGAGGTAAGTCATTGTTAGACGCTAAAAAGATTCGTCAGGATTTTGGGATTTTAGACCAGATCATCAATGACGAACCCCTAGTATACCTTGATAATGCGGCAACGACTCAAAAACCTCGTCAAGTTTTGGAGGCTCTTCAGCATTATTACGAGACCAATAATACCAATGTGCACCGCGGGGTGCATACATTAGCAGAGCGCGCCACAGCTGATTATGAAGCGGCGCGTGAAAAGGTGCGCGCTTTTATCAATGCAGCATCAACCAAGGAAATCCTTTTTACCAGAGGGACAACGACAGGGCTTAACTGGGTCGCTCAGTTTGCCAAAGAAGTCTTGTCAGAGGGAGATGAAGTGCTGATTTCGATTATGGAGCATCACTCAAATATTATCCCTTGGCAAGAAGTCTGCAAGCAAACGGGTGCTAAGTTGGTTTATGTTTACCTGAAAGAAGGGCAGCTGGATATGGCTGATTTGACAGCTAAGCTATCGTCTAAGACAAAGTTTGTCAGCTTAGCTCAGGTTTCAAATGTTCTTGGCTGCCTTAACCCCATCAAGGAAATCGCAGAGCGGGCACATGCTGTTGGTGCTTATATGGTGGTTGACGGTGCTCAGTCCATTCCCCATATGGCCATTGATGTACAAGATTTGGATTGTGATTTCTTCGCCTTTTCTGGGCATAAGATGATGGGACCGACAGGTATAGGAGTTCTTTATGGCAAGGAAGAGTTGCTCAATCGCATGTCGCCAGTTGAGTTTGGTGGCGAGATGATCGACTTTGTCTATGAACAAGAAGCCACCTGGAAGGAGTTGCCTTGGAAGTTTGAAGCAGGGACGCCAAATATTGCTGGTGCTATTGGTCTGGGAGCGGCCATTGATTACCTGACAAGTCTTGGTATGGAGAAGATTCATGCTTATGAACAGGAGTTGGTAAACTACCTTCTGCCCAAGCTTCAAAACATTACTGGTCTGACGGTTTACGGGCCACAAAGTCCAGATCAGCATACCGGTGTGATTGCCTTTAATATTGAAGGTCTTCATCCGCATGATGTGGCAACGGCTCTTGATTATGAAGGGGTGGCTGTTCGTGCGGGACACCACTGCGCCCAGCCACTCATTCATTCGTTGGGGATTTCGTCTGCGGTCCGCGCCAGCTTTTATGTTTACAACACCAAAGAAGACTGTGACAAGCTACTTGACGCTATTCAAAAAACAAAGGAGTTCTTTAATGGCACTCTCTAGATTAGATTCTTTATATATGGCAGTAGTTGCCGATCACTCCAAACACCCGCATCATCACGGTGTTTTAGATGGGGTTGAAGCCATTCAGCTCAATAACCCAACGTGTGGAGATGTTATTGCTTTGACGGTTAAAGTTGAGGGTGACGTTATTAAAGACATTGCCTTTGCAGGAGAAGGCTGCACCATTTCGACAGCTTCTTCTAGCATGATGACAGATGCTGTTATCGGCAAAACCAAGGCTGACGCTTTAGCCTTAGCAGAGACCTTCTCTGAAATGGTTCAAGGGCAAACTGGCCTTGACACAAAGGCGCTAGGGGATGCTGAATTCATGGCAGGCGTTGCCAAATTTCCACAGCGGATCAAATGCGCGACCTTAGCTTGGAATGCCCTGAAGAAAGCACTAGAACGAAATGAAAGTGCTGACTGAAGGGGGAATTGCGACGTGAGCCTAAGCGGTCGATGCCACCGCGTAAGGCGAGCTAGTCAGTCTCCTAGCAAGTTACCATAGGAACTTGCGTCCTTTATCACGCTACATCAGTAGCTGATAAAGTTGGAGAGTGGAGCGTAGTGAGATGACATCGCACTAAAGACATGCCTAGCTGATATGTTTATTGCCTGATCTTATCAGCTCTGCCATGTTTATCAAAACCAAAACCTTTAAAAAGGAAAGATTATGACTGAAACAAATGAAAAAGTAGAACCAAAACCCATCGACTTAGGGGAATACAAATACGGTTTTCACGATGATGTGACGCCGATTTATTCGACAGGTAAAGGGATTAGCGAACAAGTTGTTCGTGACATGTCAGCAGCTAAAGGTGAACCTGAGTGGATGCTTGATTTTCGTCTCAAATCTCTTGAAGCCTTTAACAAAATACCAATGCAAGAGTGGGGGCCTGATCTTTCAGGTATCGACTTTGATGATTTGACCTACTACCAAAAACCATCGGATAAACCTGCTCGTTCTTGGGATGAAGTGCCTGAAAAAATTAAGGAAACCTTTGAGCGGATTGGTATTCCAGAAGCAGAGCGTGCCTATCTCGCAGGGGCGTCAGCTCAGTACGAATCTGAAGTGGTTTATCACAATATGAAAGAAGAATATGACAAGCTGGGCATCATCTTTACCGATACAGACTCGGCTTTGAAAGAGTATCCAGACCTTTTCAAACAATATTTTTCAAAATTAGTCCCACCAACGGACAATAAATTCGCAGCCCTCAATTCAGCCTTTTGGTCAGGAGGCACCTTTATCTATGTGCCAAAAGGGGTCAAATGCGACATCCCGCTTCAGACTTACTTCCGCATGAATAACGAAGCCACTGCTCAGTTTGAGCGCACTCTGATTATCGTTGATGAAGGTGCTAGCGTGCACTATGTTGAAGGCTGCACAGCACCGACTTACTCGACAGCTAGTCTTCACGCGGCTATCGTGGAAATTTTTGCCCTGGAAGGCAGCTATATGCGTTACACGACTATCCAAAACTGGTCGGATAATGTTTATAACCTTGTAACCAAACGTGCCACAGCTAAGAAAAATGCCACTGTGGAGTGGATTGATGGTAATCTAGGTGCTGAGGTGACCATGAAATACCCATCTGTTTATTTAGACGGAGAAGGTGCGCGTGGAACTATGTTGTCTATCGCTTTTGCTAATGCCGGGCAACACCAAGATGCTGGTGCTAAGATGATACATAATGCGCCTCACACCTCATCTTCAATCGTTTCGAAATCCATTGCCAGAAATGGAGGCGTGGTTAATTACCGCGGGCAAGTCACTTTTAATAAGGATTCGAAGAAATCTATCTCACACATCGAATGCGATACGATTCTGATGGACGATATTTCAAAATCAGATACCATTCCCTTCAATGAAATTCACAATTCGCAAGTGGCACTGGAGCATGAAGCAAAGGTATCTAAAATCTCCGAAGAGCAGCTCTACTATTTGATGAGCCGTGGACTGTCGGAGCAAGAAGCTACAGAAATGATTGTTATGGGCTTTGTAGAGCCGTTTACCAAAGAACTCCCAATGGAGTATGCGGTTGAGTTGAACCGACTCATCGCCTATGAAATGGAAGGGTCAGTGGGATAAATTAACCCCATTGTCCTACCGTTCAATCCTTTGATTCAAAAGCTTGTAGATGACAAGCTTTTGTCTTTGTTTATTGGTGATGTCTTTTAAGACTCTATATCTTCTATTTCACAGGGGAAATTAAAATAAAACGATTAAAAAGAATGGGAGAATTATGGCACAAGAACAGGAGAAAATCTCCAGAGAAAAGAAAAAAGCCCTCTTGAAGCGGCTCAAAGAACGCATCAAGCCCAAGATGAAGCTGGTTTATTTGGCAGCCTTTCTATCCTGGGTGCAATTTTTGATGCGGATTATTTCCTTCTACCTGATTGCTAAGGGTTTTGTGACCTACTATGAGGGTGGTCAGGTTGATCTAGTACGCTTCGTCCTCATCTTGCTGGGGCTCAATGCCTTTGGCTATGGTGTGGCTCTGATTGCCAAGCGTTTGCAGGGGCTGGGCTCCCAGTTTGCACGGGATTCGCTCAAGCAGTCCTTCTTCGAGGCCCTCTTGGCTAAGGATGGTCAGTTTGAGTCAAAAGCGACAGCGGCAGATGTCTTTAACATCGCTTCACAAGGGGTTGATAGCCTGGATACCTACTATTCCTACTACATGGCTTCTTCCTTGCGGACCCAGTTCAACTGTGCGACCGTTCTCTTGCTGGTTTTTCTGATTTTCTCGCTGGGTGCGGTCATTTTCATCTTGGCCTTGCCCCTGATTCCCATTTCCATTATCGCTATGCAGAAGCGGTCCAAGCGGATCATGAATCGCTATTGGGGTTCCTATATGGATGTGGGCAATCTTTTCCTGGACGACCTCAAGGGGCTTAATACCCTCTATTCCTATCAGGCGGACGCGACTTATGAGAAGACCTTCAATGAGCAGGCCGAGGACTTCCGCGATGCCACTATGGAGCTACTCAGCTTTCAGCTACAGGCGGTGGGCTACATGGATGCGGTCATGTATCTGGGGATTGGCTTGTCTGGTTTTGTGGCGGTCAATAGCCTAGCGGCAGGCAATTTGTCCCTCTTTAGTATGCTTTTCTTTGTCCTCATTGCGACGGAGTTTTTTGCACCCATACGGGAGCAGGGCTACGGTATGCACTTGGTGATGATGAATACCAAGATGGCGGATCGCATCTTTGGTTTCTTGGACAGCATGACAGCGGAGCAGGAAATCGATTCTGTCCATGTGCCTGCTTTTGACAGTCTAAAACTAGAAGATTTGGCCTTTGCCTACGGAGAAAAGCCAGTCTTAAAAGATATTTCCATGACCATGACAGCTGGAAAGGTCTATGCCTTGGCGGGTGAGTCTGGTCAGGGGAAAACGACCTTGGCCCAGCTGCTCTTGGGACGCTTGCGGGCGGATAAGGGAGCTATTTACTTGGGTGAGCAGGAGATTTCAGGTATCAGTCAGCTTTCTCTGAATGAGCAGGTCCTCTATGTATCGGGTCAGTCAACCCTACTCAACCAGTCTATCTACCATAACTTGCGGATGGCTTGTGACTGGTCCAAAGAGGACATCTTGGCTTGGGTAGATCAGCATGGGGTCTTGCAGTTTGTCAAGAATCTGCCAGACGGGTTGGATACGATTGTGGGTGATGATGGTGCATTCTTATCGCCTGGTCAACGCCAGCAGGTTATCTGTGCTCGTGCGGTCTTGGCCAAACGCTCCCTTTATATCTTTGACGAGGTGACGTCCAGCGTCGATCAGGACAATGAAGGTTTGATTTACGAATTGATAAATCTGGTGGCAAAAGATGCCATTGTCATCATCATTACCCATAAGATGAAACAAGTGGAGCAGGCAGATGACATCCTCTTCCTGTCTGCGGAGGGGGCTGTGACAGGAAAACATGCCACGCTTTATCAGACTAGCTCGGCTTATCGTCAGCTGGTCGATCAACAAAGAGAATTGGAGGAAGCCGTTTATGGATAAGAAAGAAATGCCAACAAGTGTGCTGATTCCGAGACTCTTGCAGTCCATGAAACACCTCTTGCCGCGGATTGCGGTGGCGGTTTGCTTTGCGGTCTTGGGACAGGTGGTGACCATTGCTATTCCAGTCATCTTGGTCTATCTGGCTTTTGATGCTCTTACTGGCAATCCTGCTCCGCTATGGACCTTGGGAATCCTCATTCTCCTAGCTCTTTTACGGGGGGCCTTCCGCTATGGTGAGCATTACTTTGGTCACTATGTGGCCTTTCATACCCTGGCGGCCTATCGTCGTTTGATTTTCGCAAAACTGCGGGCCCTGGCTCCTGGTAAATTGGATCGACAGGACAGCGGTAGCCTGCTTAAGATGATTGGGGAGGACATTGAGGCCTTGGAGGTTTTCTTTGCCCATACCATTGCTCCCATTTGTACAGGGATTCTGGTGGCACTTGGTCTGACAGTCTATTTTGGTCTATCCAGCTGGGGCTTGGCCCTCTTGGCTCTGGGGACCTATGCTCTGTTGGCGATTGCTATTCCAAATCAGTTTGCCAAACAACTGCAGCCCTTGCTCAAGGAGCAAAATGCCAGTCGCAAGGGCTATGTTTCCTACTTTATTGAAAGTCTCAAGAGCATGAAGGACCTCATGCAGTTCCAGCAGACAGATGCTCGTTTTGCCAAGCTGACGCAGAAAAGCCAAGAGGTCAATGGTCAGGAGCGAAAGGTCGCTCAAACTAACTTCATGCAGTATGCCGTTTCCTTCTTGGTGGTTGGTTTGTCTATCATGGGCTTTGCCTGGCTGACCTTCGACTTGGTGGGCAGTCAGAGTTTGGACTCGGCAACTGGTGTGGCTCTGCTGGTTTCTTTTACCAGCTCCTTCGCTCCCTTCTTAGAGCTCAGCCGTCTGCCTCTTGGTTTCAAGCGGGCTATGAATGCTGGTCGCAACATCTATGCCCTTTTGGATGAAAAAGAAGCAGAGCGAACAGGTGAGCTTGTTGAGGTCAGCGTGAAAGATATTGTTATTGAGCAACTGGACTTTGACTATGATGACCGAGAAACAGGGCTTTACCGGAACCTGTCTGTCCAGTTTGAACAGGGGGGGATTATTGGTTTGGTCGGTGAGTCCGGTGCAGGAAAATCGACTTTGATGAAACTAATCATGCGTTGGTATGATTGGCAGCAAGGCCAAATCCGCCTGTCTGGCTTGGATAGTCGGCAGGTAGATAAGGCACATTTGCAGGGGTATTTTGCCTATGTACCACAGGTGCCACAAATCTTCCGCCAGAGCATTCGGGAAAATCTCCTCTTGGGTCGGACAGATGTGTCGGATGAAACCATCATGGACTTGGCAGAAAAATGCCACATGAAAGAACGGATTTTGGCAGCACCGCAGGGCTTGGATACGCTTGTGGAAGCCAGTGACTTTTCAGCAGGAGAAGGACAACGCCTGGAACTCATGCGGGCTCTGCTCAAAAATGCGGACTGTTATATCTTTGATGAGCCAACTAGTAACCTAGATTCGCTCAATGAAGCCCGCTTTATCCAGCTGGTCAAGGAACACTGTCAGGGCATGGTCTTCTTGATTTCCCATAGAAGCTCGACCATGGCCTGTGCGGATGTTATTTTCCGCTTGGAGAATGGAAATTTACATAGTCAATCATTTTAGCTTTTATTACGTCGTTAACTCACCTTGCCTAACTTCAGTTATGTCTGCGGTTGTTGACACGAACTTCGTTCGTTTTATTTCCAACCTTTACCAGTCTATTCCCAGACTGGTAAAGCTAGTACTAAAAGTAAACTGAATGACTATGGCTCCTATACATTTTGATCTTTAGAGTCAATTTGACCGTATTCCTATTGCGTTAATTTTATAAAGGAACGATAAATGAAACAATTAAAAATTAAGGACCTCATGGTGACGGGGGCCTTTGCTGGTTTGTATTTTCTTTGTGTGGGTCTGGGGACCTTGATCGGTGTCTTTTTTGACCGGTCTGGTAATATGATGTATGCTCCAGCTTTTGCAGCCCTCTTGGCTGGTCCAGTCTATATGCTCTTGATTGCCAAGGTTGGCAAGTTTGGCTCCATTAGTTTGGTTGGTGCGGTCATGGCATGCTTCTTTTTCCTGTCAGGCTATATGACAGCGGCCTTTCTGCCTAGTTTGACCTTTGGTCTGCTGGGAGATTGGGTGGCCAAGCTTGGTGCTTATAAGAACAAATGGAGTAATCTCCTCAGCTTTGTGGTCTTCTCTTTTGGCAACCTGGGACCTATTATCCTCATGTGGCTGATGCGAGATGCCTATGAAGCTAGTCTATTGGCTCGTGGTAAATCAGCAGAGTATGTGGCCCGAGTTATGCTGGACTTTACACCTGCCAATGTCCTCTGGTTATCCTTTACCATTATCTTGGCAGCTAGTCTGAGTGGCCTCTTTGGACAATACATGGTCAAACGCTATTTTGATCGTTCAGGTTTGGTCGGATGAAACTGGATGCACGCAGTAAAATTCTCTTGGTCGCCTTCACCAGTTTTACCTATGGGATGCGGCTGAGCGGACTGGAAAATGCAGTCTTGGTCTCTGGACTGAGCCTGCTTTTCTGGTTTTCTGGCAAGCCTAGGATGACAGTTGTCGGACTTCTTGGCTACGGATTCTTTTTAGGGCTATCTTATTGGTCAATCCTTCCAGCTTGGTTGACACACTTGTTAGTTGTGATAGGCTACATTTGGCCACCGCTTCTGGCAGGGCATTTGCTTCTTATGACCACCAGTAGCTATGACCTTATTCATGGCCTGCGGAAATGGCGGTTGCCTGAAACCTTCCTTTTGACCTTGGGCGTCATGTTTCGCTTTTTGCCAGCTATTAAGTCGGACGCCAGGCATATCCAGGCTTCCTTGAAGGTCAGAGGAATATTTCTCAGCAGATGGGCTCTGTTTGTCCAACCGCTACGCTATCTGGAATACTTTTTAGTCCCCCTCATGCTTTCCCTCTTGGTAACCGCCCAGGATTTGACGGTGGCAACCTTGACCAAGGGGATGGCTATGGACGGACGTCCCAGTGAATTTGTCAAGTCGCGTTGGACTTGGCTAGATTGGAGTCTCTGCCTATGTTGTCTGATTTTTCTTCTATGGACACGGCTATCACGATAAAACATCTCCAAGTGACCTATGCAGGTACTAACAAGCCAGCTTTGCAGATTGCGGACTTGACCATTCCAGCTGGGCAGTGTGTGGTCCTTTGCGGTCCCAGCGGTTCTGGTAAGTCCAGCCTGCTCAAGTTACTGAACGGGCTCATTCCAGAATATTATCCAGCTCAGGTGACAGGACAGGTGCAGATTGGGGAGCAGGACATCAGACAAGCCAGCGTAGAAGACCTATCCTACCAGGTCGCCTCTGTCTTTCAAAATCCAGCCACCCAGTTTTTCCATACACAACTCCTGCATGAGCTGGTCTTTCCCTGTGAAAATCAGGGACTGACGACGGAGGAAATTGCAACTCGCTTGCAGGAGGTCAATAGTCTCTTTCAACTGGAAGATTTCTATGACAAGCCAATTTTTCAGCTGTCAGGTGGTCAGAAGCAGTTGATTGCTCTGGCAACAGCGACCATGCAGGGCAGTCCCATCTTGCTCTTGGACGAGCCAACGGCCAATCTGGACCAGGAGGCAGTCAATAAGGTCCGAGAAGTCCTACATAAACTGAAAAAAGAAGGCAAGACCATTATCATCGCCGAGCACCTCTTGGCCTATCTGAGCGACTTGGCAGACCGCTACCTCTACTTTCAGGAGGGGCAGCTGGTGGCGGATTATCCAGCTAGCGACTTCCTCCATCGGACAGAGGAGTGCCGTCAGGACATGGGCTTGCGGTGCTATGATGCAGAGCCTTATCGGCAGGCAATAGCAGAGCTGGCTAGTCAGTTTGTGTCTGACCAAGAAGGCTTGTCTCTTTCTAACTTATCAGTTAGTCCAGCTGGCAAATTTCTCTATCAGGTAGAGCAGCTCTGTCTAGCACCAGGGCAGGTAGTGGGTCTAGTTGGCCCAAATGGCTCTGGCAAAACCAGTCTAGCCAACTATCTGGTGGGACTGACAGAAGATAAGAAGGCCAGTATTTCTTGGCAGGGGCAAGAAATAACAGCCCGCAAGCGTCTGGAAAAAACAGCCTTTGTCATGCAGGATGTCCACCTGCAACTCTTTGCTGAAAAGGTCCGCAGGGAATTGACCTTGGGGCAGAAAGGCAAGCGGCTCGATGAGGAGTTGATCAGTCGGTTTCGCTTGGAGGATTTGCTGGACAGACACCCAGTCAGCTTGTCAGGCGGTGAGCAGCAACGTGTGATGATAGTAGCCAGCTTATTGGCGGATAAGGATATCCTCATCTTTGACGAGCCTTCTAGCGGATTGGATCTGGCTCAGATGAAGGAACTGGCTAGGATACTGGCCTTGTTAAAAAAAGAACAGAAGCTGGTCCTTCTCATCTCGCATGATGAGGAGCTCCTGGCGACGGTCTGTGATAAGATCATCGATATAGAACATTTGAAAACTGTCTGAGGGCAGTTTTTTTGACTTTTTAGAGAGGAT
The DNA here is from genome assembly GCF_000423745.1 of Streptococcus plurextorum DSM 22810. Taxonomy (GTDB): domain Bacteria; phylum Bacillota; class Bacilli; order Lactobacillales; family Streptococcaceae; genus Streptococcus; species Streptococcus plurextorum. Next base: position 35,750 of record NZ_AUIO01000014.1, on the reverse strand, counting down.
ATCTGATACGGTGAATGGTTTTTAAAGGCTATCCACTTATCTTGAAGTGACCATTCATCAGGAATTTTTGCTATAATGAAGACATAAAAAAGAAATGGAGACGCAAATGGTACGTTTACAAGATGACTTTTTTGATGCTATTAATGGTGAGTGGGAAAAAACAGCAGTTATCCCTGATGATAAACCTCGCACAGGTGGCTTTTCGGACTTGGCAGATGAAATTGAGGAGTTGATGTTAGAAACGACGGATGCTTGGCTACAAGGCAAAAATGTACCTGACGATAGCATTTTGCAAAACTTTGTAACCTTTCATAAGCAGGTCGCGGATTTTGACGCGCGTGAAGAGGCGGGAATTGATCCTGTACGCGCTTTGATTGCGGAGTATCAAGGGCTCGATTCTTTTGCTCAATTTGCAGAGCGTATTGCTGATTACGAGATGGCAGTTAAGCCAAATCTATTTTTCTTTGGCGTTGCTCCTGATTTTATGGATGCTAGGACAAATGTCCTGTGGGCACATGCTCCACATACGATTTTGCCAGATACTAGCTACTACACTGATGAGTCAAAAGGTGGAGCAGAGATTTTAGCCACTTGGCGCAAGAGTCAGGAAGAACTTTTGGAAAAATTTGAGTTTTCATCAGAAGACATTACTGACATGCTCGATAAATGCATTGCACTAGATGCTAAAGTGGCTCAATATGTGCTCTCAAGTGAAGAAGCTTCAGAGTATGCTAAGCTTTATCATCCTTATGACTGGGCTGATTTTACACCATTAGCGCCTGAATTACCGTTGGATACGATATTTACAGCGATTTTAGGACAGCTGCCCGACAAGGTGATTGTTCCTGAAGAGCGTTTTTGGACAGAGTTTGCAGCAGAGTATTTTTCAGAAGCTAATTGGCCACTGCTCAAAGCGGTCTTGATTCAAGGTGCGGCGACTAGCTATACGGCTTATCTGACAGATGAGATTCGAGTGCTATCAGGGGCTTATGGCAGAGCTTTGTCAGGGACACCGAAAGCTCAGGATAAGCGTAAAGCAGCTTTCTATTTGGCTCAAGGGCCATTTAATCAGGCACTGGGGCTTTGGTATGCTAAACAAAAATTCTCCCCTGAGGCCAAAGCGGATGTAGAAGCAAAAGTAGCTACTATGATTGAGGTATATAAGGAGCGTTTGTTGGCAAATGATTGGCTCAATCCTGAAACACGAGACAAGGCCATTACAAAACTAAATGTGATTACACCGCATATTGGTTACCCTGAAAAATTACCAGAAACATATGCTAAAAAAGTGGTTGATGATCAGCTGACTTTAGTTGAAAATGCACAAAATCTGGCTAAAATCTCGGTTGCTCATAGTTGGAGCAAGTGGAATAAGCCTGTGGATCGAAGCGAGTGGCATATGCCAGCTCATATGGTGAATGCTTATTACGACCCTCAACAAAATCAAATTGTCTTTCCAGCGGCTATCTTACAAGCACCGTTCTATAGTTTGGAGCAAAGCTCATCGGCTAACTATGGCGGTATTGGAGCGGTCATTGCTCATGAGATTTCCCATGCTTTTGATACAAATGGTGCTTCATTTGATGAGCATGGTAGCTTAAATAATTGGTGGACAGAAGAAGATTATAAGGCTTTCCAAGAACGTACAGATAAGGTTGTTGCCCAGTTTGATGGCATTGATTTTGCAGGAAGCAAGGTTAATGGAAAGTTGACCGTATCTGAAAACGTAGCGGATTTAGGGGGACTTGCAGCAGCACTTGAGGCGGCTAAGAAAGACGCTGACTTCTCTGCTAAAGAGTACTTTACCAATTTTGCAACTATTTGGCGCATGAAGGCTCGTGATGAATACTTGAAACTGCTTGTTTCCATTGATGTCCACGCACCAGGCAAACTACGTACCAATGTCCAAGTACCGAACTTTGACGATTTCCATACGACGTTCGGGGTAGAGTCAGGGGACGGAATGTGGCGTGAACCAGAAGATCGTATCATCATTTGGTAATTTAAGGACAAGAGGCAGTTTAAAGGTAAGTTGTTGATAGAGCCTTTGAAGGATCATCAGCTAAATAACAATGAAACTCTTAGAGACACTTTTTCCAGTGTTTCTAAGAGTTTTTTTGATTTTGACAATGAAAAAAGATTGAAGAAATTGTCTAGAAGAGACCTTTTCTTCAATCTGAGAAGAGCTAAAAGCTCTTGTGCTTATTTCTTGCTTTTTCCTTCGAGTTTTTTGCCTAGCTCGATAATATAGTCTTTTAAATCATCTTTGACTTGAGGGTGTTTAAGAGCGTAGTCGATAGAAGTTTTCATGAAACCAAACTTATCTCCGACATCGTAACGGTTGCCTTTGAACTCACGGGCAAAAACACGCTGGGTTTTGTTGAGAGTGTCGATGGCATCTGTTAACTGAATTTCATTGCCAGCACCTGGTTTTTGGGTTTCTAAAATCTCAAAAATTTCAGGTGTCAGGAGGTAACGACCGATAATGGCCAGGTCAGAAGGGGCGTCTTCTGGTTTTGGTTTTTCAACAAAGGTATCAACGCTATAGAGACCGTTCACACCTTCACCATGTGGGGCAATGACACCGTAGGCAGATACTTCTTCATGAGGAACAGGCATGACCGCAATGGTGGATGCGTGGGTCTTCTCGTAGTCGTTCATGAGTTGCTTGGTCAGTGGTACTGCTTTTGTATCGGTAATGTCCATGAGGTCGTCCCCTAACATTACCACAAATGGCTCATTTCCAACAAAGGCTTTGGCTTGTAAGACAGCATCTCCCAGTCCACGAGGGTGACTTTGGCGGATGAAATGGAGGCGAATGCCAGTGGTTTCATCAACCAATTTCAAGAGGTCATCTTTTCCTTTTTCCTTCAAGTTGTATTCCAATTCAAAGTTTGAGTCAAAGTGGTCTTCAATTGAACGTTTGGACTTACCAGTGACAACCAAGATGTCTTCGATGCCCGAACGTAAGGCCTCTTCAACGATGAATTGAATGGTTGGCTTGTCAACGATTGGCAACATTTCCTTGGCAAGTGCCTTGGTTGCAGGCAGGAAACGAGTTCCCAAACCTGCTGCTGGAATCACAGCTTTTCTAACTATTTTAGTCATATTCCTCTCCTTTTATCAAGACCATTCATTTTCCTGGCGGAATTCACCAGACATAATCTCTTTTATGGCATCTTCAATGCTAGCACCTTGGTAAATCACGCTATAAATGGCTTGAGTAATAGGCATGTAAACATCGAGTTCCTGTGCCAGTTCATAGGCAGCCTTGGTGGTCGAAATTCCCTCGATGACCATGCCCATGTTGGCTTCGATGTCTTCGAGTTTTTCGCCCTTACCAAGCAAATCCCCTGCTCGCCAGTTACGAGAGTGAACGGAAGTACCAGTTACAATCAGGTCCCCTACACCAGAAAGTCCACTGTAAGTCAGAGGGTTGGCTCCCATTTTCACACCGAGACGGGTGATTTCGGTCAAACCGCGGGCAATAATAGCGGCCTTGGCATTGTCACCATATCCCAAGCCGTGAAGGGCTCCTGCCCCAACTGCGATGATATTTTTCAGAGCTCCAGCTGTCTCCACGCCGATAACATCGTTGTTGGTGTAGAGGCGGAAGTAGCGGTTGCTGAAGAGATTTTGTACATAGGTGGCCGTTTCCAGGTCTTTAGAAGCGGCAGAAATCAAGGTCAAGTCACGGACAATGGTTTCTTCCGCATGGCTTGGTCCTGAAACTACAACGATTTCAGAACGAAGTTCCGCTGGAATCTCTTCTTCTAAGACTTGAGAAAGTCGCTTGTGGCTATCGGGCTCCAAACCTTTTGAGGCGTGCATGATAACCACCTTGTGTTTGAGGGTTTGGGCCACTTGTTTGGCAACCAGACGGGTTACCTTGGTTGGCACGACAAAGAGCACCGCATCCACACCGTCTAAGGTTTCCGCTAAATCCTTATATCCTTTAATCTTTTCATCTAGGACAATGTCTTTGAAGTAGCGTGTGTTGGTGTGCTGCTCGTTGATTTCATCGATTTGCTCTGGAATGTTTCCCCAGATACGAACAGAATGCCCGTTATCGTTGAGGACCTGTGCAAGTGCTGTTCCCCAAGACCCAGGTCCTAGAACAGCAATGGTTTGTTTCTCCATAAGATTCCCCTATGTCAGTATTTTCTCCATTATATCATAGATACTTTTTTTTGGAAAATGGCAGAGCAGAAACTTGACAATAGTTCTCAAGAAAACTATAATAGTCCTCATGCTAATTAATTGATTGGAAAGGAGCTATCTTGGGACATACCATTGCAGATTTTCGGAACTTGCTCAATCAGATTGAACAAATCAGTGAAACCATTGCCAAGGAATATGATGTGGAACACCTGGCAGGTCCACAGGGCTGGGCCTTGCGTTTCATAGCGGAGCGGTCGGATATTGAAACCTTTGTCAAAGACATTGAAACCGAACTTCGCATTTCCAAATCCGTTGCCAGTAATCTGGTCAAGCGAATGGAAAGAAATGGCTTTATCCAGGTCCTGCCTTCTCAGCTTGACAAACGCTATAAGCAGTTGGTCTTGACGGAGAAAGGCCAGAGCAAGATTAGTCGCCTAGAAGCCTTCCATGAAGAAATGCACCGCTCGCTTTTTCAAGGGATTCAAAAGGAAGAATTTCATCTGATTAAGCAGGTGGCCAATCAATTAAAAGAAAATATTAGGAATTATAAGGAGAAGAAACATGTATAAAAAAGCCATTTTGCGTTATAAATGGTATGCCTTGGCCTGTATTGCCTTGACGTCAGTTGTCGTCCTTACAACCCTCTTGCAGCCCAACTACTTAAAAGATGTCTTGACAGCTGTCTTGGCCAATGACAAGGATGAAATTGTCCGCGTGGGCCAGTTGCTCTTGGTGATTGCGGGGATTGGTCTCTTGGCTGGTCTTGCCAATACCATTGCTGCGGCGAAAATTTCACAAGGGGTGTCTGCGGATATTCGTGAGCAAACCTTCCGCAAGATTCAGGGCTTTTCTTATGCTAACGTCGAAGAGTTTAATGCAGGGAACTTGGTCGTTCGGATGACAAATGATGTGAACCAGATTCAGAACTTGACCATGATGCTTTTTACCATCTTGCTACGGGTTCCCCTTCTTTTTGTGGGTTCCTTCATCATGGCGGTGCGGACCATGCCAGAACTCTGGTGGATGATTATTGTCATGGTGGTCTTGATTATGGCCATTATGGCGGTTGTTATGGGGCAAATGGGACCACGTTTTGGGAAATTCCAATCCCTCATGGACAAGATGAACAGTATTGCCAAGGAAAATTTGCGTGGAATCCGTGTGGTCAAATCTTTTGTTCAAGAGAAAAACCAGTACAAGAAATTCAAGGATGTATCCAATGAACTCTTGGACCTCAACCTCTTTATCGGCTATGGTTTTGCTATCTTGCAACCCTTGATGATGTTTATCTCTTACATGGCGATTTTTGCATCGCTCTACTTGGTGTCCGGGATGTTGGAAACCAATATGGAAGCAGTTGGTGGCTTTACTTCCTTTATGAGCTACCTCATGCAAATCATGTTTGCCATTATCATGACTAGCTTCATGGGGATGCAGGCTTCTCGTGCTGCCATTTCTATTAAGCGTATCAGTGAGGTCTTGGATACGGAGCCTGCTATGACCTTCAAGGATGTGGCGGATGAAGAATTGACTGGTAAGATTGTCTTTGACAATGTTAGCTTTACCTATCCACACGATACGGAGCCGACTTTGAAAAATATCTCATTTGAGATTGAGCCAGGGCAAATGGTCGGTGTGGTTGGTGCAACAGGTGCGGGTAAATCTACTCTTGCTCAACTGATTCCGCGTTTGTTTGACCCGCAAGAAGGAACGGTGTCCATCGGTGGTCGGGACTTGAAAGAAGTCAGCAAGAACACCCTGCGTGATACGGTATCGATTGTCTTGCAAAAGGCTATTCTCTTCTCGGGGACCATTGCGGATAACCTGCGTCAAGGGGCTCCTGGTGCTGATCGTGCAAGATTGGAGCGGGCCGCAGGTATTGCCCAAGCCAAAGAATTTATCGACCGCTTGGATGATACCTATGAGAGCCAAGTAGAAGAACGTGGAAATAACTTCTCTGGTGGTCAGAAACAGCGGATGTCCATTGCACGTGGTGTGATTGGCGAGCCTAAGGTTTTGGTCTTGGATGACTCGACTTCTGCCCTGGATGCCAAGTCTGAGAAACTAGTCCAAGAGGCTCTCAACCATGATTTGAAAGGGACAACCACTGTCATCGTTGCCCAGAAGATTTCTTCTGTTGTCAAAGCTGATAAGATTTTGGTACTTGATGAAGGTCGTCTGATCGGCCAAGGTACCCACGCTGAGCTGGTAGCGACGAATGACGTTTACCGTGAAATCTACGAAACACAGAAAGGGAGGGAGGAATAGATGAAGACGTTACGTTTTTTCTGGTTTTATTTCAAACGCTATAAACTGTCCTTTGCTGTGATTTTTCTAGCCATTGTGGCAGCGACCTACTTGCAGGTTAAGACACCTGTTTTCCTTGGAAATGCCATTGCGGAGATGGGGAAAATCGGGCAGGCTTACTTTATGGCCAATCAAGCTGGTCAGGCTGACTTTCAACCAGACATGGCTGATTTTAACGGGGTTATGCTCAATCTTTTCTTTGCCTATGCGGCGACGGTTGTGGCTTCCTTGATTTACACTCTCCTCTTCACGCGTATCGTGGCTCATTCGACCAACCGTATGCGTAAGGGCTTGTTTGGCAAGCTGGAACGTTTGACAGTTGCCTTCTTTGATAGCCACAAGGACGGGGATATTCTTTCTCGCTTTACCAGTGATTTGGACAATATCCAAAACGCTTTTAACCAGTCCTTGACCCAAGTGGTGACCAACATCGCTCTTTATGTTGGTATGGTTATTATGATGTTCCGTCAGGATACTCGCTTGGCCTTGGTGACCATTGCGTCCACGCCAGTTGCCTTGATTGCTTTGGTCGTTATCATCCGCCTATCACGGAAATATACGGATAAGCAACAGGCTGCGGTATCTAAGCTCAATGCCTACATGGATGAGAAGATTTCTGGACAAAAAGCGATTATTGTACAAGGTGTGCAGGAAGAGACGATTGAAGGTTTCTTGGAACTCAATGAAGAGGTTCGCCGTACGACCTTCAAGGGACGCTTGTTTGGTGGTGTTCTCTTCCCATTTATGAATGGTCTGAGCTTGGTCAATACGGCTATTGTTATCTTTGCAGGTTCCAGCATTGTTCTCAACGATAGCTCGCTGGAAACAGCTGCCGCACTTGGTCTGGTGGTGACTTTTGTTCAGTATTCGCAACAGTATTACCAGCCAATCATGCAGGTTGCTGCCAGCTGGGCAGAATTGCAACTAGCCTTCACAGGTGCTCATCGTATTCAGGAAATGTTTGATGAGCCAGAGGAAGTTCGCCCTCAAAACGCTCCGCTATTTACCGAATTAAAAGAAGGCGTTGAAATCAAGGACATCGACTTTGGCTACTTGCCAGGTCAGAAGGTCTTGGACAAGGTGTCTATCTCTGCTCCTAAGGGCAAGATGGTGGCGGTCGTTGGTCCGACGGGATCTGGTAAGACTACCATTATGAACTTGATTAACCGCTTCTATGATGTCAATGGTGGTAGTGTGGCCTTTGATGGTCGCGATATTCGAGAATATGACTTGGACAGCTTGCGGGATAAGGTTGGTATTGTCTTGCAGGAATCGGTGCTATTCTCGGGTACTATTGCGGACAATATCCGCTTTGGTGATGAAAGCATTTCGCAGGAAATGGTGGAAACCGCAGCTCGTGCCACCCATATCCACGACTTCATCATGAGCTTGCCAGAGGGCTATGAAACCTTTGTGACCGATGATGAGAATGTCTTCTCGACAGGTCAGAAACAGCTGATTTCCATTGCCCGTACGCTCTTGACAGATCCACAAGTCTTGATTTTGGACGAAGCAACGTCTAACGTTGATACCGTAACGGAAGCCAAAATTCAAAAAGCTATGGAGGCTATTATCGCAGGACGGACCAGCTTCGTCATTGCACACCGCCTCAAAACCATTCTCAATGCGGACGAAATCATCGTCCTCAAAGACGGAAAAGTTATCGAGCAAGGCAACCACAGCCAACTCCTCAAACTAAACGGCTTCTATGCCGAACTCTACCACAACCAGTTTGTGTTTGAATAAAATCAAAATTCCAGCCATTAGGTTGGAGTTTTGCTTTTAGTCTGCGAATCAATTATAATAGGGAACGTAGCATGTATAGAAGAAATTGAGGAAACAAACATGAAAATCCGTGGATTCGAACTGGTCAGCCAGTTTACAGATGAAAATTTATTACCAAAGCGTGAGACGGCCCACGCAGCAGGTTACGACCTGAAAGCTGCGGAGAGGGTCAGCTTGGAGCCAGGCGAGATTAAGCTGGTGCCGACAGGTGTAAAAGCCTATATGCAGGCAGGTGAGGTCCTCTATCTCTACGACCGCTCGTCCAATCCTCGCAAGAAGGGGCTGGTTCTGATTAACTCGGTCGGAGTTATTGACGGCGACTACTACGGCAATCCAGCCAATGAAGGTCATATTTTTGCCCAGATGCGAAATATCACAGAAGAAACCGTTGTGGTGGAAGCTGGTGAGCGAATCGTTCAGGCTGTTTTTGTTCCCTTCCTTTTGGCTGACGGTGATCAAGCCGAAGGCGTTCGGACGGGTGGCTTTGGCTCAACGGGGAAATAAGAGAATGACAGATAGTCTTTGGGCTATCTGTTTTTGGTACTAAGCTTCTGCTTTTGCTAAAAAATGCCGAATACTCTATAATAGAAGCATTATCTAACAAAGAAAGAGGAAGTAATCATCGCTAAGAAAAAATCAACTTTTATCTGTCAAGAATGTGGCTACCACTCTCCGAAATATTTAGGACGATGCCCAAATTGTTCTGCCTGGACATCTTTTGAGGAAGAAGTGGAGGTAGCAGAAGTCAAAAATGCCCGTGTCAGTTTAACTGGTGAAAAAAGTAAGCCGACTAAGTTAAAAGACGTTTCATCTATTAACTATGCTCGCGTTAAAACGGATATGGACGAATTTAATCGCGTACTTGGTGGCGGTGTTGTGCCAGGCAGTCTGGTGCTTATCGGAGGCGATCCTGGGATTGGGAAATCCACGCTTCTGTTGCAAGTTTCGACCCAACTGGCTGATAAAGGGACAGTCCTCTATGTTTCAGGGGAAGAATCAGCGGAGCAGATTAAATTGCGCAGTGAGCGTTTAGGCGATATTGATAATGAATTTTACCTCTATGCTGAGACCAATATGCAGGCTATCCGTAGCCAAGTAGAAACCCTCCAACCTGATTTTCTGATTATCGATTCGATTCAGACCATTATGAGTCCAGAGATTTCAGGGGTTCAGGGGTCTGTATCACAGGTACGTGAAGTGACAGCGGAGCTCATGCAACTCGCTAAGACGAATAACATCGCGACCTTTATTGTTGGTCATGTGACCAAAGAAGGTCAATTGGCAGGACCTCGGATGCTGGAACACATGGTGGACACTGTGCTTTACTTCGAAGGAGAACGGCATCATACCTTCCGCATTTTAAGAGCTGTTAAAAATCGTTTTGGTTCGACCAATGAAATTGGTATTTTTGAGATGCAGTCAGGTGGCTTAGTGGAAGTGCTCAATCCCAGTCAAGTTTTTTTGGAAGAGCGCTTAGATGGTGCTACAGGTTCAGCTATTGTCGTGACCATGGAAGGCAGTCGTCCTATTCTTGCTGAAGTCCAGTCGCTGGTTACACCGACCGTGTTTGGAAATGCTAAGCGCACGACGACAGGTCTTGATTTTAACCGTGTTAGCCTGATTATGGCTGTTTTGGAGAAACGTTGTGGTCTGCTCTTGCAGAATCAAGATGCCTTTCTTAAGTCAGCTGGTGGCGTCAAGCTTGATGAACCGGCTATTGACCTTGCTGTTGCGGTGGCTATTACTTCCAGCTATAAGGAAAAGCCGACCAATCCCCAAGAAGCCTTTATCGGAGAGATTGGTCTGACTGGTGAGATTCGCCGCGTTACCCGTATCGAACAGCGGATTAATGAAGCAGCAAAGCTAGGGTTCACAAGGATTTATGCTCCTAAAAATTCCCTACCAGGGATTGATATCCCAAAAGGCATTGAGCTTATTGGAGTGACGACAGTCGGAGAAGTCATCAAGAAAGTCTTTCCGTAACGTCTCGCAGGAGATAAACCTGCTCTTTTGCTCTGCCATTTTCCAAAGCCAAATGAACCACTTACCCTTAAAAATGAACCACTTGCTGAAATCTCCTTGTTTTTCTAAATCGTCTTGTTATAATGAAAACACAAAGGAAAGGGAGAAGCTATGAAAATTAGGGTTGAACTGGATGATAGCTTGGATGCGTCTGAGGTTGTGATTCGCACCAAGTGTTTAACACCAGAAATCGAACAGCTACAAGGGCTTATCAGTCGGGTCAATAGTCCTCCTTTGACCTTTTATAAGGGGACTAGCGAGTATTTTATCAGCTTATCAGACCTTCTCTTTTTTGAGACGGAAGGCACAAAGATTTATGGGCATACAAAGGACCAGGCTTATGAGGTGCGGTTAAAACTATATGAGCTTGAAGACCTATTGCCTAGCTACTTTTGTCGGATAGCTAAAAGTACCATCGTCAATGTTAAAAAGATTTACTCTTTGGATAAGTCTTTTTCAGGCACAAGCACCCTTCGTTTTTATGAGACGCATAAGCAAGTACATGCTTCTAGACATTATTACCAATTGTTAAAAGAAAAACTTCAGGAGGTTCGGTAAAAGATGAAGCAAGGGAAACAACTATTTTGGGGATTAATTCTGATTAGTTTGGCAGGCATGATACTGTTTAAGAATCATTTGCCTGACTTGGGTCTGCCTATATGGAAATTACTACTAGTTGCCTATATGAGTGTGGAGAGCTTGACTCATCTGCTTAAAAAGAACCTTCATTCGGCTTATATAGGTGCAGCGATTGCCTTTATTACGCTTAACAGTGAGTACCATTGGTTGAAGGTCGGTATTTGGAGCATGGCTGTAGCGGCACTTTTGATTTATTTTGGGATTCGTTTGATTTTCCCAAAAAAAGCGAAATGGCAGAGCTATGTGAGTGTTGACGGTGAGCCGGTAAGATTTGTAGGCAAAGTCATCGGCTCTAGTACCCGCTATATCAATGATGATAATTTTATTCATGGGAATGCAAATGTGGTTTTTGGTAGCACCAATATCTATTTTGATAATGCTGTCATTTTGGGGGATAAAGCTAGTTTTGACTTGGATGCAATTTTTTCATCAGCTACTCTCTATGTCCCTAAAAACTGGCGTGTTGAAGTCGTGGGCGATAATGTCTTTAGCTCCATAGAAAATCCTCTGGGGCATGAAGTCAAGGACAAATTGCTAGAAGTTCAAGCGGATCTGGTTTTTAGTAGCCTTATCATCAGATATGTGTGATATGAAAAGGTCTGTGGCTGATGCCACAGACCTTTTTATGGTTTAGTAATCTTTTTTGAAAAAATTTGCTAATCCTTTCCAAGCCCTTTTCTTTGTGCTACAATAGAAAACAATTAAGTCAAGGAGATGGCAATGACGGCAATCAGTTGGAAATCAGGAGCACAGGCGGCTGTGCCTACTGTTTTAGGGTATTTATCCATAGGCTTAGCTTATGGTATTGTGGCTAGTGAAACAGGGCTCACACCTTTTGAGAGCCTGCTGACAAGTCTTTTGATTTATTCAGGGTCGGGTCAGTTTGTGCTCTGTGCTTTACTGCTTGCAAAAGCTGACTTAAACATGATTGCCCTGACAATCTTTCTGACAAATCTCCGCCACTTTTTGATGAATTTACATGTTTCTACCCTCTTTCCGACAGCAAAGCTCTGGGAACAGATTTTGATTGGCTCCTTTATGACTGATGAGAGCTACGGGGTTTTACTGGGTCAAGAAGTGAGACGAAAGCCCTACACAACAAGCTGGATGTATGGCAATAATTTTGCCAGTTATATCGCTTGGTGCTCTGCTAGCTTCCTTGGTAGCTTAATCGGCAAAATGCTTCCAAATCCGGTAGCACTAGGTATTGATTTTGCCTTGATTGCGATGTTTGTGGCTATTTTTTCAGGTCAGCTAGAGGGGATGGCCTTACGTCTGCCTTTGAGAAAGATTCTTGTGGTTCTCGCAACAGTGACCGTGACATTTTTTGCAACAGCCTATGTGATGACCTCCTCTCTAGCGGTGCTACTTGCGACCATTGCAGCATGTTTTGTGGGGGTGATGATTGATGACTAGTACCTATCTATTAGCTGCGATTGTCTTATCAGCGCTGGTGACTTGGCTACCTAGGGTATTGCCCTACTTTATTGTTAGATTGGTGACATTACCTGAAAAGTTGGTTAAATTTTTTAATTTTTTACCAATTTCCATTATCTTTGCCTTGTTATTAGCGAGTCTGTTTGACACAAAAGTAGGACAGTTTCCGACGGTTAAGCTAGCAGAGCTATTAGCAGTTATCCCGACACTTTGGGTGATGCTAAAAACCAAAAATGTTATGTTAGCAGTCGTTCTTGGTTGTGTCACGATTGCTCTCTTGCGCTTGGTGGTTTAACAATTTGGGAGGAAAAATTTAAGCGATGTTACATTTTGAAAATGATTATAATGAGGGTGTCCATCTAGCTCTTTTACAAGCCATAGTCGATACCAATGAGGAAAATCTAGGAGGAAAAATTTAAGCGATGTTACACTTTGAAAATGATTATAATGAGGGTGTCCACCCAGCTCTTTTACAAGCCATAGTCGATACCAATGAGGAAAATCTAGCCGGTTACGGTGCAGATGCTTACACACAAAGAGCAATTGAAAAAATTCGCCAGGCGTGTGAGTGTCCAGAAGCTCAAATCCAATTTTTGACCGGAGGCACCCAGACGAATCAAATTGTCATCAATAGCCTTCTCAAGTCTTATGAGGGTGTTATAGCAGCAGATACGGGGCATGTTGCGACCCATGAGGCGGGAGCGATTGAGTTTTCAGGTCATAAGGTCTTAACCTTGCCTCATCAGGATGGAAAATTGTTAGCACAGGATGTTGCTACTTATCTTCACGATTTCTATGCAGATGGCAATCACGAACACATGGTTTTCCCGGGGATGGTCTATATTTCACATCCGACCGAATATGGCACGCTTTATACGAAAGATGAGTTAGAGCAGTTGTCAGCGATCTGTGATCGCTACCAGATTCCTCTTTTTATGGATGGGGCTCGCTTAGGCTATGCCCTAGGCTCACCGGAAAATGAGCTGACGCTCCCCATTATTTCTAAGCTCTGCCATGTGTTTTATATCGGCGGAACCAAGCTTGGGGCGCTAGCAGGTGAGGCTGTTGTTTTCACCAAACAGAATATGCCTAAACATTTCACCCCCATTGTGAAGCAACATGGAGCTTTGGTGGCTAAAGGACGCCTTTTTGGGGTGCAATTTGATCGCTTCTTTACCGACAATCTCTATACAGAAATTGGGTGTCAGGCTATTTCTTTTGCGCAAGAGCTCAAATGTATACTAAAGGAAAAAGGCTACCGCTTCTATCTCGAAAGTCCCACCAATCAGCAATTTCTAATTGTTGAAAACAGCAAACTTCAAGTTTTGGCAAAATCGCTTGCTTACAGTTTCTGGGAAAAATACGATGATGAGCACACAGTGATTCGACTAGCCACCAGCTGGTCAACAACTCAGGCAGATATGGATGCCCTTGAAGCCGTGCTATAACACTATTGAGGAGTATTATGAAAGACTTGATGAAAAAGATTAGCCTACTAGGGCTATCTTTTATGCTCGTAACCCCATTCGCAGTTTCGTCTGCACTTCCAGCCATGCTTGATTTTTACCAAAAGCAAGGTATTTCTGCTGGCTGGGTTGAAATCTTATTTTCACTTTCTTCTTTTGCGATTTTAGGGGTTTTGTTGCTTAATCCCATCCTTGAGCGTTATCTTACCGAACGACAAGCTTTGATAACAGGTCTGTTATTGATTAGTGTCGGAGGTGTTCTGCCAGCATTGAGTCAGAGCTACCCTTTGGTTTTTTGTTCTCGTTTGATTTTAGGTGTAGGGTGTGGCTTGATTAATGCCCATGCGATAAATATCATTAGCCATTATTACGAGGGTAGGGAGCGGACACACCTTTTGGGCTTGCGTGGCTCGACGGAAGTTTTAGGGTCAGCGATGTTAACCTTTTTAGCGGGGCAATTGCTCGTCCTAGGTTGGGAAATATCCTACCTTGTCTACTTAGCAGGACTAATCTGCTTAGGTCTATATCTCGCCTTTATTCCTGCTCCTCAGAAAACAAAAATCAGCTCTGAAAAGACAGTAGCTAGGGTCGCATTGACAGGGCGTCAAATCTTCTATCTTATCGGACTTGCCTTCTATGCTGGTTTTGTCATTCTCCTTAATACAGGAAATACGCTTCGAATACCCGTTTTTGTTGATCAGCTCAAGCTTGGGACACCAGGAGAAACGAGTATGATCCTCAGCATTATGATGTTAATGGGGATTATTTCAGGTGCCTTGTTTGGCCCGATTTCGAGGGCTTTAAAGAAATGGCTGATGCCAGCAGTGGTGTTGATTTTGGGGTTGGGAATGCTTTTGCTTTGGCAAGGGACCTCCCTCTGGTTGATTGCCATAGGGGCTATTGTAACAGGCTTTGTTTACAGTTTAGGAGTGACTCTGGTCTTTCATAAAGTAGCAGAACATTTTAAAACGGAGCAGCTTGGACAGGCAACGAGCCTTGTTCTGATTGGGTGTAATATTGGAGGTGGCGGAGCAGCGATTGTGCTACAGCTCATATCACAGCTAACTCCGGATGCCTCGGCCTCCTTTTTGATCCTAGGAATACTTAGCTTGGTATTGGGCATCATCTTAGTGCCCCAGGCTTTTAGGAAATGATGATTAGTTTAGCAAGAGTCTGAATCTTTCAGGCTCTTTTTGCTAAGATATCTTTCTCAGTTCATCCCATTTTCTTGTTTTTTTGGTAAAATAGAGGTATCAAACCCTTTAGGAGTGCATGTGCAAGGAAGAATTATTAAGTCTCTGGCAGGTTTCTACTATGTGGAGGCAAATGGGCAGGTTTATCAGACACGGGCGCGTGGGAATTTTCGTCAAAAAGGGCAAACGCCCTACGTTGGAGATATTGTCGATTTTTCGGCTGAGGAAAATTCAGAAGGCTATGTTTTAGCCATTCATGAGCGTAAAAATAGCTTGGTGCGTCCTCTCATTGTCAATATTGACCAAGCCGTTGTCATCATGTCGGCTAAGGAGCCAGATTTCAACAGCAACCTTTTAGACCGCTTTTTGGTGCTTTTAGAACATAAAAGTATTCAACCTATCGTGTACATCTCTAAGCTTGACCTGCTAGAGAGTAGGGGGGAGATGGACAGTATCCGAGCGCATTATCAAGCGATTGGTTATGATTTTTGCTATGATTTGGATGACTTGTTGCCACTTTTAGCAGATAAGATAACGGTTTTTATGGGTCAGACAGGAGTTGGGAAATCCACTTTGCTAAATAAAATTGCTCCCGACCTAGAGCTTGCAACTCGAGAAATTTCAGACAGTCTTGGTCGAGGTCGTCACACGACTCGTGCAGTTAGTCTTTATAATGTTCATAGTGGCAAAATAGCTGACACGCCAGGCTTTTCATCGCTGGATTATGAGGTGTCAACAGCTGAAGAACTCAACGCAGCCTTTCCAGAATTTAAAGAGCTCAGTCCTTCCTGCAAATTTAGGTCATGTACCCATACCCATGAACCAAATTGTGCCGTCAAAGAGGCGCTTGACGCCAAAGAGCTCTGGCAGGTGCGCTACGATAATTATCTACAGATTCTCTCCGAAATTGAAAATCGTCGGGAAGTTTATAAAAAAATCATCAAACGAAAGTAGGTTTACCATGACACAATACACGATTGCTCCATCTATCTTAGCCGCGGATTATGCCAACTTTGCTAGTGAGTTGCGTCGCATTGAAGAGACAGATGCTGAATATGTTCATATTGATATTATGGATGGTCAGTTTGTGCCAAATATCAGCTTTGGTGCAGATGTCGTGGCCAGCATGCGTAAGCATTCAAAACTTGTTTTTGATGTTCATCTGATGGTGGTTAATCCAGAACGCTATGTAGGTGCCTACGCCCAAGCTGGTGCTGATATCATGACCATTCACACCGAGTCAACACTTCACATCCATGGCGCTCTTCAAAAGATCAAAGCCGCAGGTATGAAAGCTGGTGTGGTAATCAATCCTGGAACACCGGTTGAGGTGCTTGAACCTCTTCTTGATTTGGTGGATCAGGTGCTGATCATGACCGTCAACCCAGGATTTGGTGGACAAGCCTTCATACCAGAATGCCTGAAAAAGATTAACCGTCTGGTGCAATGGCGCGAGGAAAGAGGTTTATCTTTTGATATTGAAGTAGATGGTGGTGTTGACAATAAAACCATCAAAGCCTGTGCAGATGCAGGTGCGAATGTCTTTGTGGCAGGATCTTACCTCTTTAAAGCAGAGGACCTAGTAGCACAAGTACAGACCTTGAGAGATGCCCTCGATGCCTAAGATTGCTTTAGTATTAGCAGGAGACTGTTCTGACCTTCCAAGGGATTTTGACCTTTATGTTGCTGTGGATGCGGCTTGTCTCTTTCTGCTGAAAAATGGCATTAGTTTGTCATGGGCAATTGGAGATTTTGATTCCGTGTCAACTGCCGAGTTAGAAAGCATCAAAATGGCCGCAGAGACCTTTACTCAGGTGCCTGCTGAGAAAAATGATACGGATGCCGAATTAGCCATCAAGCTCATTTTTGACCGTTACCCAAAAGCTCACGTAAGGGTTTTTGGTGCTTTTGGGGGCCGCGTTGACCACATGATGGCGAATTTGTTTTTGCCGTCAGACCCTGCTATTGCCCCTTTTATGAGGCAGATTTGTCTCCTAGATCAGCAAAACCAGATTAGCTATTTACCAGCAGGGCAGCACCGCATTTTTCCTGAAAAGGAAGCCTCCTACATCTCCTTTATGCTAGAAGGAGAAGGGGAGTTGAGGATTCTAGGTGCTCAATACCCACTGACACAGGATAATTTTTTCCAAAAAAAAATATACACCAGCAACGCTTTTACGAATAAACCTATTGAGGTCACAGTGCCTTCGGGTTACGCAATTGTCATGAGAACTAGGGACAGGAGATGAGAATGGATATATTACTACTGATAATAGCTGTGGCCAGTCTTCTACTAGCCCTTGTCTTGTGGCTGAAAATAGCAGAGCTAAGAGCAGGTCTTACAAAAACCTTAGATGACAATGCAGATAACTTATCCGAACAGCTCTCTTATCAGCTGTCTCATTTGTCTAAGGAGCAGGAGCTTGTTCTTGCTCAACAACTCAATCG
Organism: Streptococcus plurextorum DSM 22810; assembly: GCF_000423745.1. Taxonomy (GTDB): domain Bacteria; phylum Bacillota; class Bacilli; order Lactobacillales; family Streptococcaceae; genus Streptococcus; species Streptococcus plurextorum. The sequence continues at coordinate 18,292 of NZ_AUIO01000014.1, read as the reverse complement.
CCTACAAACAGATTTATATACTCAACTAAACGACATCAGGGAAACCTTACATGATAACCTGACCCAAAGCCGTAATCAGTCCGACCAACGTCTGGCCCTGATTAATCAAAATCTGACACAGTCCGTCAAGGACCTACAAAGTTCTAATGAGCAACGCCTTGAGCAAATGCGTCAGACTGTTGAAGAAAAATTGGAGAAGACACTGCAAACACGGTTGCAAGCTTCTTTTGAAACAGTTTCCAAACAATTGGAATCTGTCAACCAAGGTCTGGGTCAGATGAAGAGCGTCGCTCAGGATGTAGGCTCTCTCAGTAAAGTCCTCTCAAATACCAAGACGCGAGGGATTTTTGGGGAATTACAGCTAGGACAAATTATTGAAGATTTGCTGACACCGCATCAGTATGAGAGAGAATTTAGCACTGTTTCTGGTTCGAGCGAGCGTGTGGAGTATGCCATTAAACTCCCTGGAAGAAGCCAAGGAGATTATATTTACCTGCCTATTGATTCGAAATTTCCTCTGGAAGACTATTATCGATTGGAGGATGCGTATGAAACTGGAGATAAGGAGCAGATTGACCTTCATCGCAAACATCTATTGGCCTCTATTAAACGGTTTGCTAAAGCTATTCAATCCAAGTATCTTAATCCTCCAGAAACCACTAATTTTGGTATTTTGTTCTTACCGACAGAAGGGCTGTACGCTGAAGTGGTTAGACAGGCTGCTTTCTTTGATGGGCTACGTCGGGAAGAAAACATTGTAGTGGCTGGTCCGTCAACCTTATCTGCTCTGCTCAATTCCTTGTCCGTTGGTTTTAGAACGCTCAATCTTCAGAAAAATGCTGATGACATCAGTAAGATTTTAGGCAATGTCAAAGGGGAGTTTGATAAGTTTTCAAGCCTGCTCCTTAAGGCACAAAAACAGCTCAATACAGCCAGTAAAACTGTTGATAGCCTTTTAACCACACGCACTAATGCCATTATCAGAGCTCTAGGCACTATTGAAACTTATCAAGATCAGAACACCCTATCCCTATTAAACATTCCTCCTGAGGAGGAAGAGGCTTTCCTAGAGGAGGAATAATAATGAAAATCAATCAAATGAAACAAGACCAGCTCTTTGAAGGCTTCTATCTGATTAAATCGGCAGAGCTTAGAAAGACAAGAGCGGGAAAAGACTATATTGCATTCACTTTTCAAGATGATTCTGGCGAGATTTCGGGGAATCTCTGGGATGCTCAACCTTATAATGTTGAGGAGTTTACAGCTGGTAAGGTAGTCTTTATGAAAGGACGCCGTGAGGTTTATAATGGGACACCTCAGGTCAATCAACTGGTGCTTCGTCATCCTCGAGAAGGGGAACCATCAGATCCTTCTGATTTCAAGGAAAAGCCACCTGTCAAAGCCAGCGATGTCAGAGATTACCTGGAACAAATGATGTTCCGCATTGAAAATGCAACCTGGCAGAGGATTGTCAGAAATTTATACCGCAAGTATGACAAAGAATTTTTCCTTTATCCTGCTGCAAAGACTAATCACCATGCTTTTGAGACAGGGCTTGCCTATCATACAGCGACCATGGTGCGCTTGGCTGATGCCATTGGCGATATCTACCCAGATCTCAACAAGAGCCTCCTCTTTGCGGGCATCATGCTTCATGACCTTGCCAAGGTGATTGAACTGACAGGTCCTGACAATACAGAATACACAGTTCGTGGCAATCTGATTGGTCATATTGCCCTAATCAATGAAGAAATTACCAAGGCTATTACAGAGCTTGAAATTGATGACACTAAAGAAGAAGTAACTGTTCTTCGTCACGTCATCCTCAGTCATCACGGGCAACTGGAGTACGGTAGCCCTGTCCGTCCACGTATCATGGAAGCAGAGATTATCCATATGATTGACAATATCGACGCAGAAATGATGATGATGTTGACAGCCCTTAGTCGTGTGTCAGAGGGTGAAATGACTGGTAAAATTTTTGCCATGGATAACCGCTCTTTTTACAAGCCTAAGTACAAATAAGAACTAAAAAGCGAACATTTTAGAATAAAATGCTCGCTTTTTTCGTTTTATATGCTATAATAATAGTAACATTACCCAAGAAAGAGAAGAAAAAATGAAACTACGTCGCAGTGAACGCATGGTAGTCATTTCAAACTACCTCATCAATAATCCTTATATTTTAACCAGTCTCAACACGTTTGCAGAGCAGTACCAAGCTGCCAAATCATCGATTTCAGAAGATATTGCCATTATCAAAAAAGCTTTTGAAGAGGCAGGGATCGGGCAGATTGATACGGTAACAGGAGCCAGTGGTGGTGTGATTTTTACGCCAGGAATTGGTGGGGCAGAAGCGCGTGCCATTGTTGAGGATCTTTGCCGCCGTTTGTCAGAGAGTGACCGTATACTTCCAGGAGGTTATATCTACCTGTCGGACCTTTTGAGCACACCATCTATTTTGCAAAATGTTGGCCGTATTATTGCCAATGCTTTTCGTGGTGAAAAGATTGATGCGGTTATGACTGTAGCAACTAAAGGTGTTCCTTTGGCCAATGCTGTTGCCAATGTTCTGAATGTTCCATTTGTCATTGTTCGCCGTGATTTGAAAATTACCGAAGGCTCAACAGTATCAGTCAACTACGCATCAGGGTCTAGTGATCGCATTGAAAAAATGTTTTTATCTAAGCGTAGCTTGAAGCCTAATAGTCGCGTGCTTATCGTTGATGACTTTTTGAAAGGTGGAGGTACCATCACCGGGATGACTAGCCTGTTGACAGAGTTTGACTCGACCTTGGTTGGTGTGGCTGTTTTTGCAGACAATACTCAGGAAAGTCGAGAAAGTTTTGCTTATAAGTCTCTCCTAAGCGTCTCAGAGATTGATGTCAAAAATAGTAAAGTCTCTGTAGAAGTTGGAAATATTTTTGATTAAAAATTGGGAAAAGGGTCGAAATCGTTACTTTGAGACCCTTTTTTGTTATGCTAGTGATAGATAGTGCTACATCCCCTTATAAAGAGAAATTGCTTTGCCTGGACAGTTAGGGGAACAGGTGAATAAATCTTAGAAGAATGGAAAGAAAGTCCATTCTTTTATTTTTGAAATCGTTGACAATCAATCAATTGAATGTTAGAATGTTTTTTGAGAAATAAATCACAAAGGAGGTCGCGATGACTAAAAAATATATTGTTGTCGGTGGCGTTGCAGGTGGAGCTTCTGTTGCAGCCCGTCTTCGTAGAATTGATGAAAGGAGTCAGATACAAATCTACGACAAGGGCTATGACATTTCCTTCTCTAACTGTTGCTTGCCAAACTATTTCAGTGGAGAAGTCGAAAATGTAGAGGACCTGGTTTTTTATGATACTGAGAGTTTTAAGAAAACCTATAATCTGGATGCCAAAGTTCATCATGAAGTGGTAGAGATTCTTGCAGATGAACACAAGGTTATTGTCAAAAATCTTGAGACAGGTGAAGATTTTCATGACTGGTATGATGCCCTCATTTTATCGCCTGGCGCAAAGGCAATTCGACCATCTAACATCAAGGGTATTGACGCCTCTCATGTTTTCGCTTTGAAAAATGTGTCAGATGTTCGCAACATCGATCAGCATTTGAAGGTGTCAAAAGCAGAGCAAATCGTTGTGATTGGCGGAGGCTTTATTGGTGTCGAGGTAGCAGAATGTTTGCGCCATTCTGGTAAAGAAGTGAGCCTTGTTGAAGCCAGCACGCAAATCATGACGCCTTTTGACGATGATATGGTTCAGATGCTACACAAGGAACTCTATGACAATGGAGTGCAGCTAATCTTAGAAGATGGTGTTGCTGAAATCACAGCAGAAGAAGTTATTTTACATAGTGGCAAGCGATTACCAGCTCAGGCAGTTATCATAGCAATCGGTGTCAGCCCAGATGTGGAGTTTGCAGTCAAGTCAGGCATAAAACTAGGTGAGACTGGAGCTATCGAGGTGGATTATCACTACCAGACAAATTTACTAGACGTTTATGCAGTTGGTGATGCTATTGAAGTCGTGCATCAGATTACAGGGCGAAAGACACGATTACCTCTTGCGGGTCCGGCTCAAAAACAAGCGCGCAATGTAGCAGATGCGATTTCGGGAAAACAAAATCGCAATCGTGGCGTCATTGGCTCTTCTTGTATCCGTGTCTTTGGTCTGAATGCAGCTAGTACAGGGCTAAATGAAAAAGATTGCCAGAAGGAAGGGATTGATTATCGGGTTGCTTTGGTTATTCCAAATGACCGTGTTGGGTTGATGCCAGATGCAGCACCGATGCATTTCAAATTGCTCTATCAATATCCCAGTGGAAAAATATTAGGAGCTCAGGCAATCAGTAAGGGAAATCCTGTTAAGAATATCAATGTCATTGCGACAGTGATTAGCTTCGGTGGCTATCTGGATGATTTGAAAGACTTAGAATTGTGCTATGCTCCTGCTTTTTCAACAGCAAAAGATGTGGTGAATTTTGCTGGAATTGTCGGCCTCAACTATCTCAATGGAGATTATCAACAAGTCCCAGTGACCAGTGTTCGTCAGTTGGTAGATGAAGGTGCGTTTATTCTCGATGTTCGTGGAAAAGAAGCCTTCAACAAGTCCCATATTATCGGTGCGGTAAATATTCCCCTAGATGAGATTCGAGAACGCTTAGAGGAGATTCCAAAGGATAAGCCGGTTTATATCCATTGTCGGACCTCTTGGAATAGTTACTACGCTATCCGAGCTTTGAAGGGTTATGGTTTTGACAATATTATCAATATCCAAGGCTCCTTCCTTGCCCTGAGTTATTATGAATACTTTAAAGATAAGACGACTGCTAGAAGACCGATTGTGACGGGGTATAACTTTGACTAAGACCAAACAGACCTTATCAAAATTAGATGTTATTTCCTTAGTGATTGGATCTGTTATTGGCTGGGGAGCTTTTTATCTTCCTGGAAATAAACTGTTACCTGAAGCAGGAGTGGTTAATACTGCAATTGCCTTCTTGATAGGAGTGGTATTGATTTACTTTATCCAGATGGGTTATCACGTTATGGTTGAGCACCATCATGAACGTGGCGGGGAATTTTCCTACGTATTTGCTCATTTAGGGAGAGGTCATGGGTTCCTAGTAGGATGGGCGCTTACCTTTTGTTACCTGACCTTAATCCCCTTAAATGCAACTGCAGTGGTACTGGTCTTAAAGGAACTATTTGGAGAGCTTTCTTTTGGGTATCTCTACACCATAGCTTCTTATCCTGTTTATGTGACGGATGTGCTGATTTCAACTGTGGTCATTTTGGCATTTTATTGGATTAATCTACAGGGCATTCATCTGTCAATGCGCCTGCAAAAACTACTAATCATAAGCCTTGTAGCCATCGTAGCGGTCAGCTTTGTTTATATGCTTTTCTTTGGCGATAGGAGACAATTTGTAGCCACATATTTAGAGCAATCGACTATTGACGGCATTGCTATCTTGAAGGTGCTAGCCATTATTCCCTTTCTTTTTGTCGGATTTGATATTGTTCCTCAGGTTTTGACAGACCTTGGCTTTCCCCACCGTTTTGCGACTAGAATGACACTGCTAGCAACTATAATTGGGATGTTGATTTACAATATGCTAAATATCATCACAGCCTTGGCCTATACTCCGAATCAGGCCAGCCGACTTGTCTGGGCGTCAGGAGGTGCAATTCTAGAATATGCAGGATGGCTTGGTTTTTCTGGCCTATGCCTAGCTCTTTTTGCGGCAGTTGTCGGAGGGATCAATGGTTTTCTAGTTGGCAGTAGTCGAGTACTAGCTTCTTTAGCGACGCACAAATTACTTCCAGCTTATTTTGCCCAGGAAAATCACTACGGGATACCAACAAATGCCTTACGATTTGTGACCATGATCAGTGTTCTTATGCCCTTTTTGGGGAGAAGTGTCATTTTATATATCGTTGATTTATCCAGTTTGATGGCGGCGGTGACCTACGCTTATGTTTGTTATGTGAGTAGTCGACTGACAGAAAAACGGATCATGAAGTCTCAAAGTTTGCTGGGAATGTTATTGGGGATTGTGTTTGCTATTTTACTGGTCTTCCCCAATTCACCGAGTCAGTTGTCACCCTATTCATTTGGAATTCTGGGCGTTTGGGTCGGTTTAGGATTTCTTTATTTTCATTTTGCAAAGAATAAACAGAATAAAAAGGAGTTTTTATGAAACAAGTAGAACGTTATAGCGGTTTTATACTAGGAGCAGCTATTCTGATTTTAGGGCCAACCCTACTATCATCTGAGATGCTATTCTTTCGTCTCCTGATGGGGGTAGCTTTTGGTTACACACTCAGTCGTGGTTATACAGGGTTTGCGGGTAGTGTCAATCGTGCCTATCGGACAGGCTCTACACGCCTGATGCGTACCATGATGATGATGTTCTTTATCACAACTTTGTTGAGTACAGCTTTTCTATTTAATGCAGATGCAGCATCTTACGATTTGTGGGTGAATCCCATTAACCTAGGTCTTCTTTTAGGAGGAATCCTCTTTGGGTTTGGCATGACCTTCTCCTCTTGTTGCGCTTCTGGTGTATTGACGGATTTAGTGACAGCCTTGCCTCGTGGATTGATTACCTTGGTTTTCTTCTGCTTGGGTGTTTTTATTGGTTTTCCTATACAAAATTCAGCTAGTTGGATTACCAAATCTTGGTTTACAAGCGAAGTGGGTTCTAAGCTTTACGGAGGAGTTTATCTACCAGACTTGTTCCGGTTTGATGGTTTAAGTGGTTATCTAGGAGCATTGCTACTTACCGGTCTCCTTTGTGGAATTGTCATTTGGCTTTCTTATCGTTATGAAAATAAACGCAAGCAAGCGGGCACCTATATTGGTCACTTTGGAGAGAAAATTCAAGATATGGAAGTGGCAGAGTCTCTGGAAAATCCTGTGGATGGAGCGGGTTGGTATGATCGTTTATTTGTGAAGGCTTGGTCTTTGCGTAAGGCTGCGGTTATTCTTGCTATTCTTTTCACCCTTTTGATGGGAGTGACAAAAGCAGGTTGGGGAGCAAGCACACCTTACGGTCTTTGGTTTGGTCAATTCTTGATGCTGTTTGGCGTAGATGCAAATAGTTTGGCAGAGTTTACCCTGATGCCAGAAGGAGCTTTCTCAACACCATTCTTTGAACATCCGATTAGCACGCAAAATTTTGGGATTATGTTGGGAACTATCTTGTTCTTACTAACGTCAGGTACCTTTACTAAAGTGGCGAAATCAGAGTTGAAAATCGCTCCAAAACAAGCCTTCTTCTTTGCATTGGGAGGGCTGCTGATGGGATTTGGGACACGACTATCAAATGGTTGTAACGTTGGTGCTCTCTTTACACCAATTGCCAATTATTCCCTATCAGGCTGGATTTTCTTAGTTGTTCTGGTTCTAGGTGGGATTCTAGGCAATAGGGTAGCTAAACAGTTAATGATTTAATGCAGCATACTTTGCTAGCTATGACTAGCAAAGTATTTTTGATGTGTGCTATAATGGAAACATTAAATTCAGTAAGGAGTCAACATGAGCCAAGACCGCGATTACATGGATCGAGTCTTTCTTGAATATGTTCGCATTGCCAAAGCTCTTTCTAGTGAAAAGCGTTTAGAAATTCTCCACCGGTTAATTCATGGACCAAAGACCGTAGAACAGTTAACCAGAATGACCGACATGACGACGGCGAATACTTCAAGGCATTTGCAAGTCTTAAAAGAAGCCTCTTTGGTGACGATTGAAAGAGACGGAAAATACATTTGGTATAGCATCTCTACCCCGACAGTAGAGACCTTATTGTCAGCTATTCATTCGATTAGCGAAGAGCAATCACCGATGTTAAATTGGATTGAACAGAGCTATATCGATCAGAATCAGGCGATACGGACAATTGAGTTAGAAGAAGCTAAAAATAAGGTCTTTAGCAGTCAAGCTCAGCTGGTTGATTTGCGTTCTGCTAGTGAGTTTGAGTTGGAGCATGTGGCAGGTGCTGTCAATATTCCCTTCAATCAATTGGAGGAGCATTTGGAGGAATTACAGCGAGATAAACCGATTATTCTTTATTGTAGGGGGTTGTTCTGTACTTATGCTAATCAAGCAGCCGCTTATCTGAACAAGAAAGGTTATGATGCCTATAGTGTGAGAGGGACGCATTTTGATTGGAAGCGTGCTGACGAAGAGTAGGGTGCAAATGAAGCTGTGGCTGATTTTTGACTTGGCAAGGCTTTCATTTTTAGAAGCTCTGCTATGGACCAAAAAAGAAGAAAATAAGAGTAAAATAGCTTGACTTTGCTCTAGGGCTTTTGTTATAATGAAAGACGGTATTGTTTACCCCATTTGAAAGGCCCCGGAACCTTCCAAATACCTGCGGACCGGAACATCCGCCCAGTAAACAAAAACGATTCGTATAGGAGAAATCATGAACAAAACAACATTTATGGCTAAACCAGGCCAAGTTGAACGTAAATGGTATGTCGTAGACGCTACTGATGTACCTCTTGGACGCCTTTCAGCAGTAGTTGCTAGCGTTCTTCGCGGTAAAAACAAACCAACTTTCACACCTCACACTGATACTGGTGACTTCGTTATCGTTATCAACGCTGAGAAAGTGAAATTGACTGGTAAAAAAGCAACTGACAAAGTGTACTACACTCACTCATTGCACCCAGGCGGTTTGAAATCAATCACAGCTGGTGAATTGCGTTCTAAAAACGCTGTTCGTTTGATTGAAAAATCAGTTAAGGGTATGCTTCCACACAACACACTTGGTCGTGCACAAGGCATGAAGTTGAAAGTGTTTGTAGGAGCTGAGCACACTCACGCTGCACAACAACCAGAAGTACTTGATATTTCAGGTCTTATCTAAGGGAAAGGACGTAATCTAAATGGCACAAGCACAATACACAGGTACTGGTCGTCGTAAAAACGCGGTTGCACGCGTACGTTTGGTCCCAGGTACTGGTAAAATCACAGTAAACAAAAAAGATGTAGAAGAGTACATCCCACACGCTGACCTTCGTTTGGTGATCAACCAACCATTCGCAGTAACTTCAACACAAGGTTCATACGACGTTTTCGTTAACGTGAACGGTGGTGGTTACGGTGGTCAATCAGGTGCGATCCGTCACGGTATCGCGCGTGCATTGCTTCAAGTAGATCCAGATTTCCGCGATTCATTGAAACGCGCTGGTCTTCTTACACGTGATGCTCGTATGGTTGAACGTAAGAAACCAGGGCTCAAAAAAGCCCGCAAGGCATCACAATTCTCAAAACGTTAATATCCAGTTATATCAACGTTTCAGAGCACTTTGCGAAGATTTCGCAAGGTGCTTTTTTGATATTTTTGATGTTGTGATATCCTTTTTGATAACCTATTAGAAACTTTATTCTAGAAAAAATCTCAATCAAGAGATATTATTTTGCTTGATTGAGATAGTCCGCAAATTTTTTGATGGAATTTTGCTCTCCAGTTTTTGTAGTATGAGTGTAAATATCAAGTGTCATTTGACTACTTGCATGTCCTAAACGTTTAGAGGTATTAGTTGGGTCGATTCCGATTTCTGTCATAAGGGTAGCATGAGTATGTCGAAATCCGTGTGGACTGATAGGTTTTAACTTGTATTTTCTGATAATCCGTTTGAGGATATTATTGAGATAGTCCGCATGTAAAGGTTCAATCTGGTCCGAGTTTGTCAAGTAGGTAAACATGTACTCATTAGAAAGGTCAATTTTGGCAATTTTTGAAATCGCTAACTGATTTTGTTCCTGCCTATAAAGTTCTTGCCAATGCTTTAAGATGTCAATGGTTTCACTATCTAAATATATTGAGCGAACTGAAAAACTATTTTTAGTACCTTTTTCAATAGCATGGCCATCAATTCTACCGATACTCTTATTGATGGTCAGTAGATTATTATCAAAATCTAAGTCTCCCCATCTGAGAGCGTAAAGTTCTCCCTTCCGTAAACCGCTATAAGCCAGTAAGCGAAATAAAGCAAAATGCTTATAGGGTTCAATCTCTTTTACGATTTTCAAAAAGCGATGCAATTCTTCAAGAGACCAGAAATTTTCTGATTTCTCTTTTTTTATTTTCGGCATGATAACATTTGACATTGGATTTTTGTCAATATAGTTCATGTTGATAGCAAAATCAAATATTTTAGATGTATAAGATTTGATATGCTTCATATTTTTGAAGGTCTTTGATTTTTCTGTAATAAAATTTTGACACTCCAATGGACTGATACTACTAATTGACTTATGACCAAATATTGGAAGGATATGAATTCGGTATATATCCTTAGTTTTTGCAGCGGTGGTGGCTTCGACAGTGTTTTGATAAGCTTGAAACCATTCTTGATATAAATCCTGATAGCTGATATTGGTGTTTTGCCTGGATGCTTTTAGTACTTCTGAAAGTTGACCAGTTTCTAGCCTAGCTTCATATAGCCTAGCTTCTTTCTTAGTTTTAAAGCCTCGTTTTAGATGTCGTCTCTTTTTGCCGTATTCATCTAAACCGATATAAAAGCTGACATAGTAAAAAAATCCTTTTTTTGTTTCGTATTTATGAATAGACATAATCATTCTCCGTTTCTAAGTTTTCGGAGCTTATGTAATTGAGAAATATTAGTCTATTTTCTGTTGCGATCTGCTCGTCTAATTTGAAACTCTTCGGTTTGTATCCATGTTTTCCAAATATCCGATTTTTGGCCTTGGTTATTCATAAACTTAATTAAGTCATTGATAAACGTTTCTTCATAATCCACCAAGTAGTTAGAAAGAATACGTCTAAAGTCATCTGAGAAAACCTCGTTTAAGGGCATAGACAAATGAATTTCTCCAAGCTCGATACTTTTCTTAAGTTTTTCCATATCACTCTTAAAAGGCGTTACAGAAGTAATTTCGGATATTTTAAAACTATCAGCGACTATCTTCAGTTTTGATGGAGCGTGTTTCTCATCATCAATCCCAAGGATGTATGCTACTGAGACACCAAAATAGTCTGCCAGTTTTTGAGCATTTTCTTTTTTGGGCTTTCGTATTCCTTGGTTATAGCTAGATAATGTTGGATAGGATATATCAAGTGTTTCACTGATACTTTTTATTTTTTTGCCACTTTCTTCGATAAGTTTAGCTATATTATTAGTCATAGTTACCTCCTACTTGATATTTTAACACATTTAATACAAAAAGTATAATGTCACTTGACAAGAATACAAAAAGTATTTATAATTTAAAATGTATAATAAAATATACAAATTTCGGAGTTTATTTAATTGAGAAATAGAAACGAGGTAATAATATGTCTGAAGAAGCGACTTTAGTTGTTCAACTTCCCAAAGTTTTGGAAAAACAGTTAAGGGCACATTATGATGAAATGGTCTCTACAGCTATTGAAAGAGCGCTAGAGGATAAAGAATTATATAAACCCATGGTTCGGATGGCAGCCCTTTCTAGATGGCTTGATGTGTCAACGACAACCCTTCAAAAGTGGACACGAGAAGGAATGCCTACAATGGTTATTGATGGTGTGACTCTGTACGATAAACGTGCGGTTACACGTTGGTTGAAACAATATGAAAGATGAGGTAAAGGATGGGTAATAGACGAATGTTGAGTAAGACGGTGGTGCAGACACAACGATTTTTACGCCTACCACTTGAAGCGCAGGCGCTTTACTGTCACTTGGTAGTCAATGCAGACGATGATGGTATTGTTGAAGCTTTTCCTGTTATGCGGATGATTAATGCTAATGAGGACAGTTTAAATTTATTAACTCTTAAGCAGTATTTACTCTTGTTAAACAATGAAATGGTTTACTTTATCAAGGATTTCTTTGAGCAGAATACCATCAAAGCAGATCGTTACACACCGAGTAGTCATCGTCAACTTCTTATAGATTATCTGAAGGATCATCAGTTGTTGGACTGTCTAAATCTAGGACCACGCTTGATTAATTATCTTCAAAATACTCGGCTCCAAGTTGGAGCCAGTCTGGATCCAGATGAGAACCACAATATAATTAAAGATAAGATAAGTAAAGATAGGATAGGTAAAGATAAGTTAAGTCAAGATAAGATAGGATTAGATAATAATCCAATCTTATCACGACTGACTGATGACATCTGGTTAATGGAAACACTATGGCATCGAGAATTAACCCAACAGGAGAAAGTATTATTAGAAGGATTCGCGGTTAATCATTCCTTGTTGCAGTTAGCTATTCAGAAAACAGCTGAGCTTGAGCCAAAGAAACAAAACATGAGTTATGTTAAAGGGATACTAATGAATTGGGAAGCTAGAGGGTTTATAACTGCTGACCAAGTGATAGCATCTGAAAAAGACTACTGTCCATTAGAAATTTCAAATGTGGAAGTATCTGAAGATTTCATAGCAGCTATGGATATATGGAAAGATTAGGAGGATAACAAGTGATGACAGTATATTATCAATTAGAAAATATGTTAGTGACTGGATTTAAGTCACAAGAGGAGTACGACCGCTATCAGGCTCTCAAGAGAGACTATGAAAGTGAGACGGAGGACTACAGCTTTTCTATCAGAGAAATCACAAATCAACTTGAAATCATTTGTCAGACCTCAGATAACGATTTTCCGAACTTATCAGAAGCATTAATGATTGATTATTTAGAACTGGTAGGAGAGTTGAGACGATATGATACTAAGCAGGCAGACCGATATTTAAGGATGGTCCGTTATGTCTGAACGTATCCGAACTATTTTAAAGAAGTTTTATGTGACGGAATTGCAGAATGAAGTACTTAATCAACTAGTAAATGATACAGGCTTACAAACATTCTCTAATTACGCTCGTCGGATGCTTTTTAAGGAAACGTCACTCTTTATTCAATTTGATGACTCTCAGTTTGATGAATTGATTTATTCTCTAAGACGTATTCAAAATAATTTAAGGCAATTATCTAAAATTGCAGATCAGTCTCAAGATAGTCAAGCCTACAGAGCTATGGACTATAGCAGAAGGTTAGTTTCACATTATGAAAAGGAGTTAACTCGTTACCACAAGAAAAAGAAACGGAAATTATTATCTAAGGGAGCTTAATGGATAAAAGGAGAATTAGGAACGTAATTAAACAAGTCTTTTTGTCTGAAGAAGAAAATCAAAAACTGTTAGAGAAAATGAAGCAAGATGGGTTTTCAAACTTTTCTCGTTTTGCTAGAAAGCAATTATTAAAACCTGATTTTGAAACTTGGCTAGTTAGTTTTCCAGAATATCAGCTGCTGACTGACAGGTTACTATCTGTTGGTAGAGCAATTAATAGCATCGCTAAAAGCGCAACACAGTTTGGGAAAATTTCCCAACATGATTTGATGGAATTAGGTCAGTTGATGGAGGAACTTGTAGAACTTGTAGAGAAACAAGTGAAGGAAGACAAGCAACGAATAGCTAAGAAGTGATAGTCTTCCAGTCATTTTGATAGAATAGTTTTAAATAAAACAACAAAAACGCTGATGGTGGTCAGCGTTTTTATCATGTAGTCGTTAAAAATCCTTGTACGGACAATGTGAGGCACCGGATAAAGTACGGGAAATCACTGAAAATGGAGTTAGGTCTTTGCGAGCTCAGATAGTGTATACACACTATCGCAAAAAACAAACATCAGTAAAGGTCAGACTGACACTTTTGAGCTTATATTTGTTTTTTATTTTGGGGAGAATCCCCAAACCCCTGATGAATTATACGAGCAAAAAAATTTGGGAGTAAGTTTTAGAAAGAACTACTCTACAGTATTTAAAATCTGACTTTAAGTAAATTTTTTATTATGTGACTATTAGTCTGTCTCACTCCGCTATGTGCGAGACAAAAAAACACCCGCTATGCGGGTGTGTACTGACCCCAAAAAGTTAGACAGAAAAATCTAACTTTTGAGGTCAGTACAAAAGCGTTTTTATTGTATAAAGAATATCAAATAGTTTGAGGGTTTTACTTGTCGCTGTATTTCTTCACTATCCTTTTTGTAATACTCCTGCTTTGTTCCTGAAATATCTACAGTGAATACGTCATCCTTGAAGGTATAATTCTCTTTTCGGTTTATGATATTAGAGCCAGTCAGTTCGATTGTTGCACTGTCTTTATCATTTGTAAAGTTGTCGGCCTCTCCTTTGTTGCTATTTCCTTTGTTACCTGAAATGGTAAAGGCAACTTCATTTCTACTCTCGTTTATTCAACGGCATTCGCCATCTAAAGAATTGCTTGATTGGTTAGAACATGCAACTAATAAAATTGTAGATAGAGACACTAAAAGTAATGTGATAAATCTTTATCTTTGTCAAACTTTTGTAAGTATTCATTGATTTTCATCAGCATCATTTTATTACCAAATAGTTTACAAACTTCTTTGGTCTCTAAAAAGTATTCCCTTCGTTCTTAGGCGGATAAGAACCTTTCGCCAGTATCTCCGATAGTGATAAGAAAGGTGGTAGGTAGTTTGCCATTTTTTACAAATGTCAATTGTCTCCAAGACTTCTTGGAGTACTTCGGAGTTGAGATTTTTTGAGATTAAATAATGTGCATGGTTATATCGAATAGGAGAAGAGGTGTGATCGTTTCATAAAAAATATCTTAATTCTAAGTGAGGGTTAGTAAACTTATAAGGACTTTCGATAGTTTCTAAGATTAGTATTTCTTGAATATCTTGATCGGTATTTAGCTCATTAATCCTTTGAATGATATTTTCCTTTGTGATGTGCTCTCCGTGTACATGAGCCCCCTTTAGGCAGAGTGTATTTTCTAGTTTATGATTAGAAAAATGCTTTATTTTGCAAGCTAAATACTGTATCCAAGAATCTTTACTCCTTTTAAAATAGCATCCAACTCTTTGATTGAAAGCTGCTGACGACAACGATAACGCAGTAAGTATATCATTTATCTTAACATAATAATCATCAGATAGCATCTCCCCTTCGAAAGGAATTAATAGATAATCCTCATCATTAGTTTCCATATGATAGTGAGATGTTTGATCTAACTGCTTTGATAGTTTAATTTGCAATTTAAAATCTTCTATATGGGCTTTATCTTTTTTTAGAGTCTGTTCTTTTTCTTCTATAATTTTTTGTGCTAACTGCAGTATTTCATCCATTAGTATTTCATTTTTTTCGTTGATAAAATGACGAAATGTCTTTAGTGGAATCCCGTAGTCAGCGCATATTTTAATAGTTTTTACATATAGGACGGTAGCATGAGAATAGTACCTATATGAGTTATTTGGATCGATGTATGTTGGTTCTAAAATATTAATGGATTCATAGTAACGTAGAGCCTTAATGTGTATATTCGATAGTTTACTAAGTTGACCGATTGTTAAAAAAGATTTCATGAAATTCCTCTTGACATTACCGTAAAGGTATAGTTTATATTACAAGTATACCAAAATGTTTATCTAATTTCTAGCTCATTTTTGAAGGGAGTTGTACTTAATGAAAACTGAAAGAAATATTTTGATAGCTTTACTATTAAATTTATCATTTACAATTTTTGAAATACTTGGCGGACTATTGACAGGGAGTATAGCAATTATATCAGATGCCATACACGATTTAGGTGATGCCATCAGTATTGCGATCTCTTATTTATTAGAAAAGAAAAGTAAGCAAAAACCAGATATTGCTTATACATTTGGATATAGTAGATATTCTGTATTAGGAAGTTTGGTGACAACAACAGTATTGGTCGTAGGTTCAATAATCACCTTATATAACGGTGTCATGCGAATCGCGACACCTGTGGATGTACATTATGACGGTATGATTATTTTTGCCATCGTTGGTGTAGCAGTGAACGCAGGCGCTACTTATTTTACAAGGTCAGGCGAGTCACTTAATCAAAAAGCAGTAAATTTACATATGCTTGAAGATGTATTGGGATGGCTAGTCGTTCTATTAGGGGCAATTATAATGAAATTTACCAATATGACTATTATTGATCCCTTAATGTCAGTTGCTGTATCGGCGTTTGTATTGTCTAATGCTTTAAAAAATGGTAAGCAGATTATTGATGTTTTGTTGGAAAAAACGCCAACTAATATGCCTGTTGATGCGATTATCTCAAATGTGTTAGCGATTGATGGGGTTGAAAGTATCCACCATTTACATGTATGGACACTTGATGGTGTTAATGCTCTTGCAATGATGCATATCGTGCTAAATAAAGATAAAAGTGATATAAAAAAAGTCATTCGAGAAAATTTAAAATTACAAGGTATCAAACATGTGAACATCGAACTGGAGCGTGTAGGTGAAGCATGCATAGATAGTCATTGTCATATCGAAGATAGAACACAGCCACATCAACATTATCATAGTCAATAATAATATATGTGATTATTAACTATAAAGATGATGGTTAGGAAACTTTACCTAAACTTTGGAATAAGCGAGAAGTTATGATTTTCATGAATAATGTTTTGAGTAGATTATCCAAAGTCTATCAACTTTCTAAAAAGAACAATGGTATTATTCGTGTATATGATTTTGACCTAGATAGCTGTTCGTATACTATGGAGAGAGCTGATAGTACATTAGAGAATTTTGTAAAAGCGAGTTCTTTAAGTGATAAGTCTAAAATAAACATTATTCGACAAATTGTGCATACAATCTCCCTCGTTCACCAAAGAGGTGTCCTACACCGAGATTTAAGCCCGACAAATATTTTCTTTGTGGATAATATCATAAAACTAGCTGATTTTGGATTAGGAAAGAACCTAAATACTCTAACTTCCCACCAAACTATGGGTACTGCGTCCTTTGGGGAACTTTTCTATTGTGCTCCCGAGCAACTAACTTTATTGAAAGATGCTGATAAACGAAGTGATGTTTTTCCATTAGGATGTATTATTAACTTTGTAATGACGAGAAATCCAGAAGACTTTTCGTACTTCTTGCGTCCAGTAAGTGAAAAAGCTCCAAATCTTAATCCGGACTATAGATATGACGATGCAATTGATATGTTAAATTACCTAAATAGGTGGTTCCATATTAGAACAGCTGAAAACTTTGAGACAATGATTTGGGATAAGATCGAAAGCAGGGATTTTGATTCTGATGTTGAGAGCTATATCTATGAAATGACAGGTGCGAACTTGTGTAAAAAATGTATCTTTAAAGGTAGTGTTCTTGTAAGAGCGTTGTTGCGCTTTATGCAAATTGATGAGGCACAGGGTAAAAAGTTGATTCAATCGGTCCATTCAAGCTATAGGAGTTTTTCTAAAAGATTTTGAAGATGCGGATGTATTTGCAAATCTCTCTTATCAGATATTGAAGGGGAACTATCCTTACCCAATAAATGAGATTGCAGCAGATATGCTAAGGCATGTGACCTATGAAGTTAATTGATTTCATACATAGGATAAAATTCAGGAATTATTAGCTAGAGGGGGAGAATCGCTTATTGAAGAGATTTTAGAAAGATAGTCAATACTAGGACTACTGTTTCGTTCCACAGTATAATTCTAAAATCACTTTTACTCACTTTCGTCTATTAGTATAGAAGAAAGCTCTCAGCACACGTCGAGTGTGTTGCTCTGCTCGTAAAAGCCTAGAAATATTGGAACGAAAGGGATACTGAAAAGCCTTGAAACCAAGGCTTTTTGCTTTATGGTGGGGAAGTATCAGAGTGAGAAAATTTTTGGAATGAGTAGAAGTAATAGCTAGAAAATTTCAGTTTCTATTTCCATTTACCCTGTGGGTACGTGTTTGTTTCCATTGACAAGGAGTTTGTGGGAATAGAAACGTACCCACCTTTAATATCTCCAGAATGGGCGATTGAAGTGTGAGTTCTGAAATTGATACAATTTAACTTTTTTTGAAAAAAATTCCAAAATTTATTTTGCATTGTGAATATAAGATGAAGAACAAAAAACAATTATTCAGTATGACCTCTTTGACATCTACAAAGTTTAATGTTAGAATACATTCAAAAATATATTTGAATGAGGTGTTTTATGATTCAAAATGTTGTTACTTCAATAATCCTGTATTCTGGGACAGCCGTAGACTTACTTATTATCCTAATGTTATTTTTTGCCAAAAGAAAAAGCAGAAAAGACATCATCAACATCTATTTAGGACAATTTCTAGGCTCTGTTAGTCTAATATTACTAAGTTTGCTTTTTGCATTTGTCTTAGATTATATTCCTAGTAAAGAGATTTTAGGTTTGCTCGGTTTGATTCCAATTTTCCTAGGCCTCAAAGTTTTGCTTTTAGGAGATTCTGATGGAGAAGCTATTGCCAAAGAAGGTTTG
>NZ_AUIO01000013.1 GCF_000423745.1 Streptococcus plurextorum DSM 22810 | reverse complement strand
GCAGCCCTTTCTGCTATCTCTTGCTTGGCTTCCTTATTCTGAATGTGTTTCTCAGAATGGGAATATTCCCGATATTGAAAAGCCTTATTACTTCTAGCACCGCCGTGGATTTTTGTTAAGACACCTTGCTCTTCCAATTCAATAAAATCACGTCGAACAGTCATATCAGTAACATTTAGCAATTCAACAATCTCAGAAATTCGAACTGTGCCTTTTTTGTTTACCAATCGTGTAATTTCTTCTAGTCGTTCTCGTTTATTCATGTTTAATCCTTTGTTTTTTTTTACATTATATCAAAAATAAACAAGAATATGTTGGAATTTTGAACATTTATTCAATATGAATGGAAAAATTCTTAACAAATAGATACTAAACATCCAAAGTAAAATTGTAAAAACAATTATTATGGCAATATTTTTTACGCTTTTCAACTCCTCCATTATCAGAATAGTATATTCCCGCTATAGTAATCGTAGAAACAATCATAGAAATTACTGTTGCTAAATCCTTGATAACATTCATAGTTAAAGCCCTCTATAATTTGGATTCCAATTGAATTCCAAATATCCCTCTCTATTCTTTTTTAAATATGGATCTACTATGGTGTTATGAATTGGGAATTTTTTACTTCTATCATATTGTACATAGCAGATAAAATTATCATTTTCTGGAGACAGTTCTCTCTTTTTGTTTCTTCTTAATTGGTTGTGATATACAGTTAAATAAACAATATCTGTAGACATCTTAGGACATGCAGATAATGAAAGGAACACTCATATGAGGTGTTCCTTTTAATTATTGCTCTTTCGGCATGAAATATACTCAATTAAAATTTCCATTCTTCTTGTATTTCTAAGAACGCATTTTTCAACTCTCCAATTGTTTTATATCTATAATTATGATTCGCGTGCAATCCCTTTTCCATAAATTCCTTTAATTTGGGAAAATCGAATCTATTCATATTCTTAAATCTTCCAGTCAACACAAAGTAAATTAATTTTGAGAGGGCATAGTATTCGTATTGCTTGCTGTAATTTTTAAATCCTTCTGTACTTAAACCAGATACATCATTAAAATAGCCACGAACTTCTGTTTCTAATGATGTTAATTGACTATCAACTGTTTTAACTAATCCAAAGTCAGCAATTTTTACGACAACCTCTTCTTGATATTTTTTGAGTAAAACATTTTTAGGACTAATGTCTCTATGTAAAAGCCCAATTCTGTCAAACACATCAAAAGCCCTAATTATTTGTAAACAGATTTTTCTACGTGCAATAAAGCTTAGTTTCTGATTATTCTTCAAAATATAATCATACAACGAAAAATCTGCGAACTCCATATAATATTCATTTTTGGTTTTATCTAGGCGATAAACTTCTAATACATACGGAGAATTTATAGATTTCATAACTTCATACTCTTTATAAAATCTCTCCAATTCTTTAGCGTCCAAATCTGTCTTAGCTCTTTTCACAGCAAAATATTTATCATAAAAATCATCGAAGTATTTATAGACCTGAGCATATGAACCTTCACCAATAGGGAACAATTTAAAACTGGATCCAATAGCCCCACTTTTTTTATTAATAATATCTCCAATAAAAAATATAGGTAGTTCGTATTTAACTTCAACTTGTCCCATATCTGTTGGTATAGAACTTCCTCTATATTCCATAAGGAATTCCTTGCAATTATCAAATGTTTCACCGTAATCTCTATCAATAATAAAACCACTATTTTTTAATTCCGAAACATTCAATAATCTATTTACAATATCAATACAAGTAAGTAATTCCCTACTAGATTCAGCAAGGTAGTAAAAATTTTTCTGCTTAATTCTGGAATTCATTTCTCTCAAAAGTAAATTAACATGATAATGAATACTTGAAAGTAGTAAAGAGAGCCTTGCCCCAAAATTAGACTCATATAGGTATTGATAGTCTGACTGAAAGCCCTTAGAAAACATTTCAAGAAAATCAATCTCTATTGACTTTAGTTTATTAGAAAATTCCGCTGTCATTTCCTCATCAACTATACTCATCATATAAAACCTCCTTAGTTTCCTTGTATCCACATATTACAGTCGATTTGTAGTCTTTATTCTCTCACTTTTCCTGACTTCAAAATCTTGACTAAGTATCCATTTTAGCTTTCTATGACACTCTAATCCTTCCTGCTCATGTTTTCGGCAATCAGATTGGTATTCTTCTGTTTCTACTCTTTTTAATAATAATCAAGAAACTTCTTAGCTTCTCTATTTATCATGCTTACACCTAATTGATACTTTATATCACTATCATATTCAAGGCCTTCTGAAACTCAGCCTCACTGAATTCTTCCAACCTCATTAAGCCACCACCCGATGATGCACCATGTCTAACATCCGCTCGATACCGTCTAAATAGCCATTGTAACGCTCTATTTCATCAAAAGTATCGACAAGGTAAATTTTCGTATGGATCAATTCAGCCAAGTCATCACTCATCAAAATCCAAGGGTTGGCTTCATCATCAAAAGCAATATCTTGACTATCCTGGTATCTATAAAGCTGTGATAATATTGCTGCTCCACGTTCTTTGATCACTTCTATCCTTAAAGTCAGTTGGTAATCTTCAACAGGTGTTAACATCTTGTCCTCCCCTACAATATCGACATAAGAAACGTTAAATTTCTGACAAATGCGGTCAATGAGTTCTGTTGAAACTTTACTAGTTCCATTCTCATAACGACTTAAGCTATTGCGTGAAATCCCAATCATTTTCGCAAATTCTGGTTGTGTTAAATCATGTGTATGGCGTAGTGACTTGATATTGCCTCCAATCATAGATAAAGACCTCCTCGTGCTTGCTTTTATTATAATACAAAAATAATTGATTCACTATGTTTGGTATATTTGTGGTTTTTGTGACTTTCAGTCCGGCACGCTCCGTAAGGTGCGTAACGAATAGAACACCCGCTATACGGGTGGGCAACAAAGGTTATACCAAAAAACTCCAAACGCGATACAATAAAAGCATTGAAGCCTATTATAAAGCGAAAGGAGGAGAAAAATGATCTCGTGGAGCGCAACAGTTTTAGATTGTTTCAGCTAGTCACCTAGAGATAGGAAAGAAAACATCAAAACCTGAATCTAAGGTGGCACTCAAGCACAGAGTTTATCACATACAAAGTGGCTATATTCTACCACATTGTCTTCACACCTAAGTATAGACGAAAAACTATCTATAATCAATATCGAAGTAGTCTGCGCGAAATGTTTCAACGCTTGTGTAGTTATAAATCTCTATCTCTTCATAACTTAACCTCATAAAAAATACCTCAAAAGTTAGATATTAAATCTAAACTCTTGAGGTGACTTTCATTTATATGCTAACTATTTGTTACTAGTTGTTAAACGATACATGAACGTGGTCATAATGATTAGCTGTGATGCTACCGCGATCAGGCATTGGATTCCATGTGTAGGCTGGTCCATAAATGCTTGGCCATGGTGAGTAGAATTTTTGTTCCCAAATAATATAAGAGATATTACGAGAAGCCAAGGTATCCACTGCATATTGAGCGACCTGATCTCCTAAGTCAGAACCTACTGGTACCATAAAGTCTACAGCTAGACCTTTCCCATGGTCGTCATCTGCTCCTGGACGTAGAAGGCTAAATGAAGTAATGCCAAAGAGACTTGCTACTTCTTCTTTAAAGTTTGCCGCACTAGCTGATAGACCAGCATTTTCAGGTTTTGAGGTTGCATCCTGAGTTACGGTTGCAGCAACTGGAATAGGTGTCACTGTAGGCGCAACTGTCGTTGATGCTTCTGTCGTCACAGCAGGGGCTGCTTCTGATGATACTGGCACTGCTGCCTCTACCATTTCTTCAATAGGCACTTCTGCTTTTACCTCTGTGGATTCAGAAGATGAGACTTCTGGAGTTTCAGAAACAACTTCATAAACTTCTGTCACTTGGCTAGTTACAGGCTCTGCTACTGGGACAGTCACAGCTTCAGCAGGAGCTTCTGGTGTCACTTCACTTGCTTTTGGTGTTTCTGTTGTTGTTTCAGTCTCCAAAGCCGGAGCTACTTCTTGAGCAGGAACCGGTTTCTCAGGTGCTTGCTGAGACGCTTCGCTTACTGAATTTACTGTAGAGGCTTCGCTAACAACAGATGGCGCCACAGAAACTGTTGTTTCAGGAACTGCCGTTACTTGTGTTGGAGCAGCAACTTCAACAGCAGTTACTTGATGATTTGCTCCATAAGTCAATTTCAAAACTGTTTCTGGGAAAATCAAATCCAAATTTGAAATCTGATTAATCTGCGCTAGAACATACATGTCTACACCGGTTGCTTCAGCAATGGTACTCAAAGTATCTCCATATTGAACAACATAGGTCTTAGTCTCACTTGTCTTTTCAGCGTCAGCTTTAATTTCAGCAACTGAACGCGCAACCCAAAAGTCCAAAGGACCAGCTTCCTGGGCGCTAACGGTCTTATCTGCAACTGTAAACAAGGCAACTGCTGCAGACGATGCTACTAATGCTTTTTTTGTAAACGTCATAAGTTAAACTCCTTTTTCTCTTATTCTGTCAGCTACCATATTATCACAAAAAGTCCCTAGAAAACTTAAAATTTTCTCTTTTAATCGTCATGTTGTGAAACTGAAATATTGCATTGCTTCTGTAACAATTACCTCATTTTTGTCACAACTTTAATGATGTCCCTCCAAAAATATATTATTTTTTTATATATGTACTTGACTTTTTTAGATAATAGGTATATATTTTATATATAAATAAATTACACAAGAAAGTGAGGTGTCCTATGTACTTTCCCACATCAGCCATCCTGATTGAGTTTCTTATTTTAACGATTGTAGAAAAGGAAGATTCTTATGGCTACGAAATCAGTCAGACTATCAAGCTCATCGCAAACATTAAAGAATCCACCCTATACCCCATCTTAAAAAAGCTAGAGGGTGCACACTTTGTCACTACCTACACTCAGGAACATCAAGGACGCAAGCGGAAATACTACAGCATTACGGATTTAGGCAGAGCGCAGACTGCTTTTCTCAAAAAAGAATGGGAGACTTATTCCACAGCAGTAGACGATATTATTGAAGGGAGATTGAGATATGACAAGAACTGAGTATTTAGCCCTGCTCGAAAAAGAATTGAGCGCCCTACCTAAAAAAGACTTCCAAGAGGCCATGGACTACTTTATCGAATACTTTGATGAAGCTGGATCCGAAAACGAAGCAGACATTATAGAAGAACTCGGCACACCACACGAAGCGGCCCGAGATATTCTAGCAAATGTGCTTGGCAAGGAGCAAGGCTCCGAAGAAGCAAGAACAATAGAAACCTCAAAAATACCACGAAGTGGCAAAGAGATTGCCCTCTGGATTGCTTTGATCGTTATGGCATCTCCCGTCCTCTTTACTATCGCGCTGATTGCTCTTGGAGTCTTATTCACTTTTGGTGCCATTGTTATTGCGGCTTTGAGCTTTGTCATTGGCCTCATCATCACACTTGCAGCCCTATTATTTACAGGATTTGTTCTATCAGCATCAGCTATTCTGGTCGCTTTTGTCACCTTAGGTGAAAGTCTGACACTCTTTAACAACTCTTGGCCAGCAATGACCATGGGGATTGGAGGATTCTTCCTTGCCATCGGTGTCAGCGTTCTACTCTTTCTAGCAAGCCTTTATTTATCCAAACTCTACGGTCGCTTCCTTATGGCTTTTGGAAAATGGCTGAGCAAAACCCTAGCCGATTTCTGGAAAAAACGAAAACATTTATACAAAGCCATCTCCAACCTCATCAGTAAGCTAAAATGGAGGAAATCTCATGAAAACTAAACCATTATCCACCAAGTGGAAATACCTATTATTTTTCGGACTAGGCAGTCTCTTAGTTGGTTTTTCACTCCTTAGCTTTGGTGCTACAGCAGGAGGAATTGACGGCATCAAAGCCAATACAAAGGCTAAAATAACCACTCTCACCTTTGATCACGTCAAAGCAATTGATGTGTCAACCTTTCGTGATGTCACCATACAAGGCGGGGATGTAGAGAAAGTAACTGTCACTTATTACAACCATCCTAAGTTTTTACCAGAAACAGAGGTCACCCAATCAGGTGATACACTAAATCTTTCGCAAAACTCACGTGGTAGTATCATCACAGGATTTATGGAAGCTGGCGGCTATGTGCTAAACGAACACCAAAGTAGAGGCCAGTATTCTCAGATTACCATTACCGTCCCAAAAGACATGACAATCGATAAATTATCTGGGAATTTTATGTCTCTCAACTCGGCACTCGTCAACCTTACCATCAATGAAATCAATACTTCTGGCTCACTTGGATATATCGTTAACACCACCATCAAGTCTGGCTCTCTGACAGGTATTGAAGGTGCTCAAGTTGATGGAAGTACCTTAACTAACCTAACTTTCGAACACCTAGGAAGTCTCTACATTTCAGACTCGCAATTAGAAAACATCCAATTCCCAAACTTCTCTTCACACCTATCCGCTGATACTTCCACATTTAAAAACATCTCGTTTGACAATGCCCTTCAAGAAACCTATCCAGACACTACAGATAGCGACTGGGAAGAAGAAACATACTACTACAGTTATGGTGTTTCTCTTTCATTGGCAGATAGCTCTATCGAGAATCTGACCTTTAAGGGAGCTGGGGAAATTAGCGGACGCAACCTAACTCTTGCAGGCAACATCAATATCTCTGGACCAGAGACTGTTGTTGACTTAGGATTGACAACGGACAGCCGTAAACATACAAATCTTACCTTACAAACAGCAAATGGCACAATCACACTAGATCATCAAACCGATCATCCAGATATCGTGACCAAGGAAGAAAGTAGCCATTATCATAAAACTGTTGAAAATCCAAAAGCAGAACTCATTATCAACAGTCAGTATGGAAGTATTGCTATTCATTAAAGAAGAAAATCACCTTCATATTGAAGGTGATTTTCTAGTTAAAGCCATAAATCCTTCGCACCAAGCGATAAACTCCGTTAGCCACCTTACGGCTTGGGTAGACCGATGGTTTGACCAACTGTCCCAAAAGCCCATTACGGATTGACCGATAGAGCTTAGGCTTGGTTTCCTTAATATAGCTCCACAGTTCTTGCTTTTTGGCCAAATGCTCCGCTTTTCCAGCACGATTGAGAAGAGCACTCGAAATAACCGTCGTAATCTCGAGATGATTAAGTAGATAGCTGCGCAACTTATCATTCTCAATAGCTTCTCCCTCAAACTGATCTACCAAGAGTTTATTGACCTTAATCTGCTGATCAATTCGTTTAATCATAACCTTTTCATTGACCGACTGATCGTCACGCCCGATAAAGTAACGGTAAAAGTCAACAGGAAGGTAGTAGAGTCTTTCGACAGCTTGTAGAGGCGTAAAGACAAAAAGATTGTCCACATAAAACGTATGTTCGGGCAAAGCAAAACCAACTTGACGCAGAAGATCTGTACGGTAAATGAGCGAATGCATCATCATATACTGCCCTCTACCAAAATCCCCAATATCATTCCAACCAAAGACACGCCCCTCAGGCAAAATGCCATCATAGCGCATACTTTTCTTGCGAGATAGACCTTCTTTTTCGTAGACAAAATTTGAGATAAAAGCATCAACTGGTGTTTTTTCTGTCTCCAACTGTGTCAAGGCTTCCAAAATTTTAAGATAAGCGCGACTATCAACCCAGTCATCACTGTCAACCACTTTAAAATACTTACCCTTAGCTTCTCGAAGTCCTGTATTGACCGCTCCGCCATGCCCCTTGTTTTCTTGATTGATTAAACGAACATTAGCAAATTGTGTCTCTAAACGAGCACCAATCTCCGCAGTATCATCACTCGAGCCATCATTGATAATCAATATTTCGACCTGATTCCCCCCAATAACTAGAGAATTGACACAATAGTGCAAGTATTCACTAGCATTATATGAGGGGATGGCAACCGTTAATAATGTCATATTTACTCCTCAGGGCTTATCTATTAAACCTCATTAGGACATAGATAGCTCCTAAATATCCTATCTATGATACCATATTTAGCCCAGTTTTTCCACTATCTTTCCAAGTACGAGTCAAGGTCGGGCTAGAGTAAACTAAAAAGCCAGCCATAATGCTGACTTTTGTAATGCTAATCTTAAAATTAAAGCATTTTGTTGTAGAATTCAACGACAAGTGCTTCGTTGATTTCTGGGTTGATCTCGTCGCGTTCTGGAAGACGAGTCAATGAACCTTCAAGTTTTTCTGCATCAAATGATACAAAAGCTGGGCGACCAACGATTGCTTCAACTGCTTCAAGGATAGCTGGTACTTTAGCAGATTTCTCACGAACTGAGATGACTTGACCAACTTCAACACGATATGATGGGATATCAACACGTTTACCATCAACAAGGATATGTCCATGGTTTACAAATTGACGTGCTTGACGACGAGTAGTCGCAAGACCAAGACGGTAAACAACATTGTCAAGACGGCGCTCAAGCAGCGTCATGAAGTTAAAACCGACAGTACCTGTCTTAATTTTAGTTGCTTGTACGAAAAGGTTACGGAATTGCTTTTCACCCAAACCGTATGAGAAACGTAGTTTTTGCTTCTCAGCTAATTGCAAACCGTACTCAGAAAGTTTTGAACGGTTGTTTGGACCGTGTTGACCTGGTACGTAGTTACGACGTGCCAATTCTTTACCTGTACCTGTAAGTGAAAGGCCAAGACGACGAGCTTGTTTCCATGATGGACCTGTATAACGTGACATTAAAATGTCCTCCTCTAGATATTTTGAGAAATAGCAAAACTATTTCTATTCTTTGAGGAAATAACCCTTTAAGCAAACCTGATTCGTGCAGAAGGCCTTCATCTAAACAGCAACGATTACTCTTATTAGCAACCTTCTGTTGACGAGCTTCATTTTGCCCTGCTGTTATTTCACACAAAGATTATTATATCATAAATAAAAAAATTGTAAAGTCATTTGTTAGAGGTAGACTGCATTGGCTAGAAAATAGGTTAAGATTAGCCTCGATATTTCAAAAATATAACATAAAAAGCAACGGTATAACCGTTGCTCTAGTCTATAGATAAAGACTAAATATTAAGATTATCGCGTTGGTTGATAAGCCAATGAATCTTTATTCTTAGCCAAAAATGCTTCCATCTCAGAATCTGGAATCAGACGGCAGTAGAGATTGGAACGAATGGTTTCATCCTCTTCACGACAGGTTGACAGAACAAGATACTTATCATCCTCATCGATAGTGATAGAGGCACTCTTTGTATGTGCCATTTCAGACACTGCCTGTAATTGCTCTTTAAATTGCTTTTTGCTATCAAATGATGTCCTGTAAAAAGCTGTATCTTCCGGAACAATAATCAGAAATGCAGCTTCATAGTAGTAGGTACGCTCTGGGGTTTCAACCACAATATATGGGTGTTCATTGAAGAAGGTTTGATCATCGTAGAAGTTCACATCATTAAACATACGGTTATCTGGAACCTTACTACCTCGCGCATGTCCAAAAAGCCATGTTAAACTATCAGAAAAAGTTTTAGAATTATCCATATCCATAAAAACAGTTCCCATATATGGCTCGTGACCACCTTCAAAAGTTTTATCTAGATAAGTTGCGTTATCAGTTGTTTGCACGACAGGTTCATCTAGTTTTGTACCAGGTGCATAAAGATAAGCAATAGTATCCGAGTTTGTCGCGGACAATCCTGCAAACTTTTGAGCTAGGTAATCTTTCTCTTCTTGAGAAGGCTGATAGGTCGACTCAGCTTCTGTTGTCTGAGTTGTTTGTGTTGTTGTAGCGGTAGTAGAAGTTGCTTTTTTACCACCTTGGAGTGCAAAAGCTCCTGCTACAGCCACCACGACAACAGCTAAGAAACCTAGCAACCAAACAACTAACTTATTCTTTTTATTTTGTTTACGTCTCATATTCTTTATTTCCTTAAAAAAATAAAGTTACCGTTTCCGGCAACTTTATTCACAGCTGCGTTAAAATTATTTAACTGCGCTTGTTTTTGGAAGTGTTTTAGCACCAGTAGCTGCTTTTTCTGCTGCTTTAGCTGGAGCTGCAGGTGCTGAAGTTTCAGCTGCTTTAAGATCAGCTGCTTTTGCACCAGCGTTGATAGCTTTGTTGTAAGCAGCTTCTTTAGCTGCTACTGCTGCTGCCAATTCTGCTTGAGCTTTATCAAAGTCAGCTTGTGCGTCTGCTACAGCTTTATCTGCTTTAGCTTTAGCTTCGTTAGCTTTTGTAGTAACATCAGCCAATACATCTTCAGCTGCTTTAGCTGCAGGTGCGTATTGAACGTCTGCTGCTGTTACTGCTGCATTGTAATCAGTTGAACCAGCTGGGTATTGCTCAGACGCTGCAATTTTAGCGTTTGCCCATGCAGTGTTAGCTGCTTCAAGAGCATCTTTAGCTGCTTTTACTTTTGCATCTTCAGCAGTGTAAACTGCATCACGATCTTTTTGTGCATCGCTCAAGATAAGTGCAGTTGTTTCAGAAGCTACTTTTGCAGAAGCTGCATTTGCGTATGCCAAAGCATACTCACGTCCCAACTCAGCAACGATAGCGTCAGCTTTTTGTGACTCAACGTTGTAAGTGTTGTTTGCGAATACAGTTGTTGCTGGAGCTACTGCTGCTACAAGTGTAGCTGCTGCTACAAGCGTTACAAGTGATTTTTTCATAATAAAAAAACTCCCTTTAGTTATTTTTTTTAATAGTCTACCTACTGTAGATAATTGAATTATATACTAGATAATCGATTCTGTCAACATTTTTTTAGCTTATTTTAAGTTTTTTTTGCCGAAATGACCCACTTTTTTGGAAAAATACTTTATAAGATTTCTTTTCTTTCATTATTATTGGTATCAAAACACCCGACAACGGTGTTATTTCTCCGTTCGAGTCATCTTCTGGATCTATTGCAACTCTCTATAAGTTTTCCTCAGTCGTGACACTCTCTTCCTCATCGAAGTAACGAATCAGGGTTTTCTCCGTTAAAATATCCGAATAGGTGTAAGACTCAATCATCGTACTTGCGGCAACTCCAGGTTGAGGGCTCTCATCTGTAAATTCGACGATAAAAAGAGACTGATAGACTTCTGTCAAGCGACCAATACGATTACGCTCACGCTTGCGACCATTCTCTAAGGTCAACTCCACCAGTTGCCCCTCATGATTTTTGATATCTTCTTTAATTTTTTTCATTTTTGCCACATCGGCAAATGCATCACTCATAATGTTCTCTTTTCTCTTTTAGTAAATAGCTACGCGACTTAAGGTTCAAAGTGCGCAATTGTTGAAAACTTGTTGTATTCCTTTTGAAATAGAAGTTTGACCGTCCCACGTGCTCCCGCACGGTTTTTCTCTAAAATAACCTCAATAGTATTATCTTCGACAACTTCCTCTTGGCTATCTCCCTCTCTGCGGTAGTAGTCATCTCGGTAAAGGAAAGCTACAATATCCGCATCCTGCTCGATTGACCCAGACTCGCGAATATCTGATAATACTGGACGTTTATCTTGCCTTTGTTCTACACCACGCGACAACTGGCTCAGCGCAATCACTGGCACACGCAGTTCTTTTGCCAAAATCTTAAGCTGACGCGAAATATCAGAAACTTCTTGTTGGCGGTTCTCAGGTCGTGTCCCTGTAATCAACTGCAAATAGTCAATGACAATGAGACCTAACCCACCCATTTCCTGAGCTAGCTTCCGAGAACGTGCACGAATCTCCGTAATCTTAATCCCAGGGGTATCATCAATATAAATAGGAGCTTCGGCTAAAACACCTTGCGCCATCGTCACGTTTTGCCAATCTTGATCCGTTAGCTGACCCGTTCTCAAGGCATGAGAATCCACCATCCCTTCTGCTGCCAACATACGGTCAACGAGACTCTCTGCTCCCATTTCAAGTGAAAATATGGCTACTGGCTTTTGTTGCTTGGTCCCCACATTTTGGGCAATGTTTAAAACGAAAGCTGTCTTACCAACTGCCGGTCGGGCAGCAAGAATAACCAACTGATCAGGATGTAGTCCTGTTGTCAACCGATCTAAGTCTCTAAAGCCAGTTGGAAGACCTGTAACATCCGATGTCTGGTGCGAACGAGCTTCCAAATTCTCATAATTAAGTTTCAGAACATCTGAAATTTTACGAAAGCCATTGCTGTTACT
This sequence comes from Streptococcus plurextorum DSM 22810, assembly GCF_000423745.1. Taxonomy (GTDB): domain Bacteria; phylum Bacillota; class Bacilli; order Lactobacillales; family Streptococcaceae; genus Streptococcus; species Streptococcus plurextorum. The sequence goes on along the minus strand of NZ_AUIO01000013.1, from coordinate 52,169 downwards.
ACGCTCGTTGATATCAACTAGAGCTCTCTCTGCCCCAGCAATAATATCTTCTGAAGGACTGCTACCATCATAAGCTTGATTTACAGTATCTGTTAAACGCTTAATAATCTGCCGTAGCATGGCCTTCTCTGCAACAATTTGAGCATAGTACTCTGCATTTGCCGAAGTTGGAACACTATTGACCAGTTCGACAAGGTAAGAAATCCCTCCAATATTTTGAAGTTCTCCCTCACTATCTAATATGGAACGCACCGTTGTCGCATCAATGGCTTCATTGCGGTCATTTAAAGTAATCATAGCCTTAAAAATGACCCGGTGAGCGTACTTGTAAAAATCACCTGGCTCAATGTATTCACGGACGGAAATCAATTTATCAGGTGTAATGAAAATGGCACCTAAAACAGACTGTTCTGCCAGCAAATCTTGTGGCTGAACCCGTAATTCTTGGACTTCTGACAAAATCTGCCTCCTTTATAATGTGTTGATTCCTGGAAACTATGCTTCCCTCACCTGAATTTTGATTTGCCCCTTAACTTCTTTATGAAGTTTAATAGGCACCTCGATAAGACCTACCGAACGAATAGGCTGTTCAATCTGAATATGACGTTTGTCTACTTTTAAACCAAATTGCTTTTGCAACTCTTCTGCTAATTTTTTGGCAGTAATAGATCCAAACGTCCGTCCATCTGGACCAATCTTTTCAATAAATTGAACACGATGTTCTTCTTTTTCTAGCTCCAGTTTCAATTGCTTAGCTTCTGCCAAAACTTCAGCAGCATGCTTTTCCTCAGAACGCTGTTTGCCTTTCAATTCACTAATGGCTTGAGAAGTCGCTTCTTTTGCCAAGTTTTTCTTGATTAAAAAGTTTTGCGCATAACCCGTTGGAACTTCTTTAATCTCTCCTTTTTTTCCTTGCCCTTTGACATCTTGCAGAAAAACTACTTTCATCTTTAAATCTCCTTTAATTCTTCCTGAATTTTTTCTTTAAGCAATAGCAGAGCTCCCGATACTGTGGTCTCCTCTAGCTGACAAGCAGCTAAATTGAAATGACCACCACCGCCAAGCTCCTCCATGATGCGCTGAACATTTATCTTACTGCGACTACGGGCAGATATCGAAACCTTACCATTCGGAGCATTTGTAACAACAAAAGCTGCCTCGATACCAGACATTTCCAACAGTGTGTCTGCAGCCTTGCTTGAAATCACATTGCTGTAAACTTCACCATCCGAACCACTTGCGATGATAATTTTCTCCCAAGGCAATTCACCACGTAAAATCAGCTCGTTAACCGCTCGGTATTCCTCAAAGTCAGTGGCTGAAATGTTATGAATTTCAACACTATCACTCCCCAAGGTCCGTAGATATGAACCAACATCAAAAGTTCGACTCGTCACACGTGTTGAAAAGTTTTTGGTATCGAGCATAATACCAGCCATCAGCACGCTTGCTTGGATTTTACTTAACCTAGCCTTAGCATTTTGAAACTGAATCAGTTCGGTAACCAACTCACTGGCAGAACTTGCACCACTCTCAATAAAACTGAGCACTGCATTCTGTGGAAAATCTTCGTCCCTACGATGATGATCCACCACAACGACCTCACTAAAGCTGTCATAAACGTCCCTTGACAAGGTTAGAGATGTTTTTGAATGGTCTACCATAATCAGCAGTGAGTCTTTTGTAATGTGAGCTAGCGCATCTGAAACCGTGATTAGGTTGCTATTTCCATCGGCTTCCAACCGCGCAATTGCCCTTCTAATATCTGGGGCCATTTGCGTGTCATCGTAGATGGCATATGACTTGTCGATGATATTAGATGCAAAAAATTCCATACCTATCGCAGAACCTAGAGCATCCATATCCAGATTTCGGTGTCCCATAACAAAAACTTTATCCGCTAATTTAATTTTGTCTGATATAGCCGTCATCATAGCACGAGTTCTTGTGCGGGAACGTTTGACTGTCGAAACCGTCCCACCACCAAAATACTTGAAGTCCTTATGTTCATCATTCTCTTTGAGAACTACCTGATCTCCACCACGCACCATAGCCATATTGAGATTCTTTTGAGCAATGGCTCCAATTTCATCATGGCCACCTTCACCATAAGCGATTCCCATACTTATGGTTAAGGGAAATTCAAGCTCTTTTGTCCCTTCTCGAAATTCCCCCAAAATGGAAAATTTGTCCGCAATCAGTTGGCTCAATACAGCATAATCTGTAAAGAAATAGAAACGATCCATGTCAACACGGCGATAGAAAATATGGTGTTTTTCAGAAAAACTAGCCACAAATCGAACAATTGAACCATTGACACGTGAAACATCCGCATCAGCCAAACCACTGATGGCATCATCATAATTATCTACTGAGATAATACCAATAACAGGGCTTGACTCTGATACTGCTTCGCCTGAGCGTTCTTCAGATAAGTTATCATAAAAATAGAGCATCCCTAGGACATAATCTACAGAAATACTGTATTTTCGACCATGAATCACTTTAATAGCACTTGAAGACTTCTGTTGTTCCTCCAAAACCGTCTGAAAGGAAGTAAAATCAAACTCTCCATTCTGATTCGCAAAAATAAGCTCAGCATAAGAATTGAACCATTCAACCGACCATAAATCAGGAGTAAATTTGACAACCCCAACAGGCATGGTGTTGAGAACTTTCTTTAAGTTCTCCTCTGTCTTATCACTAGAAGCCTCTGAAAACTTCAGCTCACTTGTATCGTAAGATAATTTTTGAAAAAATAGCAGGGCAGTAATCAGCAATGCAACTACAAAAAATATAAAAATTCTACCCACTTCACCCGGTACCAAGCGCAAACTAACCACTAGAATACCGAAAAAAATTAAACCAACCAAAACAAAATGAATTGGGGCTAAACGAAAATTTTTCATCTCAAACCTCTTTAAGTCAAGATTATACCATAAACCAGCCCTAAAATAAAGGCTGGAATGGGCTGATTAAGATTTTCGTCTGGCCTTATTATTTCCCTCAAGATAGACCATCAGAATGGAAATATCTGCAGGATTGACACCAGAGATACGACTAGCCTGACCAATTGTTTCCGGATTGATTTTTTTGAACTTCTGACGAGCTTCTGTCGCAATAGAGTCAATAGCATCCCAATCGATGTTTTTAGGGATACGTTTTTCTTCCATGCGTTTCATCTTGTCAACTTGATCCAGTGCTTTATTGATGTAGCCTTCGTACTTGATTTCTGTCTCTAGCAGCTCAATGGTTTTGGCATCTAAATCTTCTGTTGCCGGCCCAACAAAAGACACTGCCGTTGCATAGTCTATTTCTGGACGGCGCATGAATTCCTTAGCTGTCAAGGCATCTGTCAAGGGTTTATAGCCCAGTTCAGAAATCTTTTCGTTAGTCTCTTTGACAGGTTTTAGTTTCAAAGTTGACAGCCGTGTCAACTCGTTGTCAAACTGATTTTTTTTGATTTCAAATATTTGCCAGCGCTGATCATCAACTAAACCTACGTCACGACCGATTGGGGTCAAGCGCATATCAGCATTATCATGGCGTAAAATAAGGCGGTATTCGGCACGAGATGTTAAGAGGCGGTAAGGCTCAAGTGTCCCCTTGGTGACAAGGTCATCAATCATGACACCGATGTAAGCATCGCTACGTTTAAGAATGAGCTCGGGTTTTCCTTGAACTTTAAGCGCAGCATTTATCCCAGCAACCAAGCCCTGACCTGCAGCTTCTTCATAACCAGAAGTTCCGTTAGTTTGACCTGCAGTAAAGAGTCCTGAAATCAGCTTTGTCTCAAGCGTGGCACGCAATTGATGTGGTAGGACGATATCGTACTCGATAGCGTAGCCTGTCCGCATCATCTCTGCTTTTTCAAGCCCTTTTATCGAGTGAATCAGGTCGCGTTGGACATCTTCTGGCAAAGATGTTGACAAGCCTTGTACATAGATTTCTTCGGTGTTGCGCCCCTCAGGTTCTAGAAAAAGTTGATGACGTTCCTTGTCGGCAAAACGCACAATCTTATCCTCGATTGACGGACAATAACGTGGCCCTACACCTTTTACGATACCAGAAAACATAGGCGCACGGTGCAGGTTTTTATTGATGATGTCATGGCTAGTTTGATTGGTATAGGTTAGCCAACAAGGGATTTGATCCTGTAGATAATCCTCATCTTTAGATAGAAAGGAAAAGTGATTAGGTGTCTCATCACCAGGTTGAATCTCTGTGACAGTATAATCAATTGACGATGCCTTGACACGAGGTGGTGTTCCTGTCTTGAATCGACCAATTTCCAAACCTAGTTTTTTGAGATTATCTGCTAGGGTCACTGAAGAAAGGCTATTATTTGGACCTGATGAATATTTGAGGTCTCCGATGATGATTTCTCCACGAAGAGCAGTACCTGTTGTCACTACGACCGCTTTAGCTGCATATTTTTGCCCAGTCGCTGTCAAAACACCAACTACTTTACCATCTTCAACTAGAATATCATCAATCATCGTTTGACGAAGGGTCAAGTTTGCCTGATTTTCAACCGTTTTTTTCATTTCTTGCGAATAAAGGGCCTTATCTGCCTGAGCCCGCAAGGCACGTACGGCTGGACCTTTACCAGTATTCAGCATCTTCATCTGAATATAGGTCTTGTCAATGTTGCGACCCATTTCGCCGCCAAGGGCATCGATTTCCCTTACCACAATTCCCTTGGCAGAGCCACCAATGGAGGGATTACATGGCATAAAGGCCACCATATCCAAGTTAATCGTTGCAAGCAGGGTCTTACAGCCCATTCGACTAGCTGCCAAGCCTGCTTCTACACCCGCGTGCCCCGCTCCAATCACGATGACATCGTAATTTTCTGCAAATGTGTGTGTCATATTATTTTCTCCTTCGTGTTCATGATGTGTTTGACTTGCCCATTCCAGTTTGGCAATTCCTCTGCCAGAAAAGCTGGTACGACATCTAAGTTGACAAGGTTGTCAAGTGCAATCCATTCACAAGTTTGCTTCAACTTCCCTTCAATCATCTCCGTAGGCATTTCTCCAATAGGATCAACGATAAAATGAAACTCGATATTGTGAAAGTTTATGCCTTCCTGTGTAAATTGATTTTCGACATCAAAAGCCAGTTGATTGACACGACTGTCAATCCCTAATTCTTCTTTGACTTCTCGAACAGCCGCATCTGCTGCTACCTCATTGACCTCAACCGCACCGCCAATCGTATAATAACGGCCCTTATAATCTTTGGTCAGGAAAATCTTCCCATCCTTTATAATCAATGCAGTCGCCCGAACACCAAAGTTCTGGTTGTCAATTCTAGTTCTAAAATCCATTCATCCTTCTCTTTTCTAAAATTTCGTCCAGATATGGAACTAAGTTTTTCTGGTTTTCATCGCGACTAGTAAACCATAGAAAATCAGTATGCTCTTCTGGATCAAGAAGAATGGTTTTGGGCTGTTCAGGAAGTGCCACTTCATAGACCAGCCTTGTAAACACCGCCTCTTTCTCTTCATCAAACTGACTATCTTCATGGATAATGATCAGATTTTCCTTTTCTATCGAAATGCCAGTTTCCTCAAAGCATTCTCGAACAGCAGCATCACGAGGCAATTCATTCTCCTCAACACGACCGCCTGGAATATCCCAATATCGAGGAAAGACATTGGGTTTGCCACGCTTAATCTGAGAACGCTGAATAATCAGGTGGCTGTCTGCAACAGTCAGTAAGACATGGGCAATCAATTTAACAGGCATGGTTCCTCCTAATCTCACAAAAAATAGCCAAAACTCTCGAAAACTGCAGGACAAAAAAGCCTACAATTCCCATGAGCTTTGACCATCATGATGATTGTTACTCTTATTTTAGCAAAAGATTTGTAGAATTTCAAATCTGGTGTTACGTTAACGTGTCAATATATTCTAAGCCCCAAACCTCAACAGCATCCAGCACCGACCGAAATTTTTCACCCATTTCAGTCAAACTGTACTCTACACGAGGGGGTACTTCTGCATAGACCGTACGACTAATAATGCGATCCTCCTCCAATTGTCTAAGGTGCCTTGTTAACATGGTCTGAGTAATACCTGGAATTAGTCGCTGTAATTCATTGAAGCGTTTCGTTCCTGTACTGAGTTGGTAGATAATCACCAATCCCCACTTACCAGTCAAGACTTTTTGCGTTGTTGCAAAAGGGCAAATACCATATTCACTAACTTTTTTCAAAAAAATTCTCCTTTATTTATCACAATAGTATCACTTTTGATACCAACCAATGCAAAAGTACCTACTTGCATAATTGATTGATTAGACTATAATTGTACTATATCAAAAAAATTGGAGGACATCAAATGTCAACAAACTTGGAAATTTTTAATGCCTATAACAATGCTCTCATCGCTGGTGATTTTGCAGCTCTTTTTGAAACTATGGCGGATGACATTATCTGGCATCAACCCGGAAATCATTCAACATCTGGTGCTAAAATTGGTAAGGAAGTACTCGGAGCACATCTAGCAACTTTCGCCGAAAAAACAAATGGAACTTTCAAAGTAGTGACAAACTGGGTGTCAGATAATGATACTCTTGTTGCCGCTAACGTAACATTCCTCGGTACTCGAACAGATGGTGAAGAACTAAACATGAATGGTATCGATCTTTTCCGTATGGAAGAGGGCAAAATCAAGGAAGTTTGGCTCTTCTCAGCCGACCAAAAAGCTGAAGATGCTTTCTGGGGATAAGATAAAAAGCTTGGCACGAGGGTGCTAAGCTTTTATTTTTGATTAAATATACTGACAAGCCTCTCCGTCTTTATAGGCCATGTCAATCATGCCACCTCCTAGACATTCTTGTCCGTCGTAGAAAACAACGGCTTGTCCTGGTGTGATAGCCCGTTGTGGCTCTGCAAAGATGACTTCTGCCTTGTCACCTTTCGCCTTGACAGTCACTTGACTGTCTGGTTGACGGTAGCGGAATTTGGCTGTACACTCAAGCGTGAATTCTTCAGGCATATCACGTGTAAAGTGGACTTGACTAGCCTGTAAAGAAGTTGACATCAAGGACTCATGGTAGAAACCTTGTCCGACATAGAGGATATTTTGGGACAGGTCTTTTCCGACAACAAACCAAGGCTCATTATCCCCACCGATTTGTCCGCCGATACCAAGCCCGCCCCGCTGGCCGATCGTATAGTACATAAGGCCGGTATGCTCTCCCATATCACGACCGTCAACCGTCATCATCCGACCGGGCTGGGCTGGCAAATACTGCCCTAAAAATTCTTTGAAGTTCTTTTCACCGATAAAGCAGATACCTGTCGAGTCTTTCTTTTTAGCCGTCGCCAAGCCTGCTCGCTCTGCTATTTCCCTCACCTGAGGCTTTTGTAAATGACCGAGCGGAAACATGGTTTTCTGCAACTGTTCTTGTGATAGCTGGCTGAGGAAATAGGTCTGGTCCTTGCCATTGTCTGCCCCACGCAGCATATGAACGGTGCCGTCCTCGTCGCGTGATACCTGAGCATAGTGGCCCGTCGCCACATAATCCGCACCCAAGTTCATAGCGTAATCCAAGAAGGCCTTAAACTTGATTTCCTTGTTACACATAACATCTGGATTTGGCGTGCGGCCAGCCCGATACTCTGCTAAAAAGTACTCAAAAACGCGGTCCCAATACTCTTTTTCAAAGTTGACAGAGTAGTAAGGAATGCCGATCTGGTCTGCCACCGCAGCCACATCCTTGTAGTCTTCCGTTGCTGTACAGAAGCCATTTTCATCCGTGTCGTCCCAGTTTTTCATGAAGATACCGATGACATCGTAGCCCTGCTCCTTGAGCAAGAGAGCCGTAACCGATGAATCCACACCGCCACTCATACCGACAACGACACGCGTTTTAGAATTGTCAATTGACATAGTTTTCTCCCATCTTTTCGTTGAAATAACGATTGAAGGTCGTATTTCACAATATAGTTTTCAAAAAACGATTTGAAGGTCGATTTTGATGCCTTTAGGCAGTCCCTATTATAACAAGATTTCCTTGCTTTTCCAAATATGTTTTCACAAAAGCTATCGTAATTTTGTTATAATAAAATTATGACAATAGACGGAGATAGAATATGAAAACGCTAAAATTTCAGTCAGTTTTTGACATTATAGGGCCTGTCATGATTGGTCCTTCCTCTAGCCATACAGCAGGTGCCGTTCGGATTGGTAAAGTCGTTCACTCAATTTTCGGTGAAATTCCTGATGAAGTGACCTTTGCTCTTTATAACTCCTTTGCTAAGACCTATCAAGGACATGGTACAGACAAAGCTCTCGTCGCTGGTATCATGGGCATGGACACCGACAACCCTGACATCAGAAATTCCCTTGACATTGCTCATCAACGTGGCATTAAAATCTATTGGGAGATTTTAAAGGACAGCAATGCCCCACACCCAAATACTGCTAAAATTACGGTCAAAAAAGGGGATAAGAGTATGAGCATCACCGGAATTTCCATCGGTGGAGGTAATATTCAAGTGACCGAGTTAAATGGGTTTTCTGTCTCATTAAATATGAACACACCAACCCTCATTGTTGTCCATCAGGATGTTCCAGGTATGATTGCAAAAGTGACCGATAGCTTATCAAAACATGACATCAATATCGCTCAGATGACTGTCACTCGAGAAAGTCAAGGACAAAAGGCTATCATGATTATCGAGGTAGATTCCAGAGATTGTAAAGAGTGCATCAAGGAAATCCAAGCTATCCCTAACCTTTACAATGTAAACTTCTTTGATTAAGTTGACAGGAGATTGACACATGTTTTACACGATAAAAGAACTGGTTGAGCAAGCAGAAACTCGCTTTGACGGCAATGTCGCAGAACTTATGATCGCAACGGAAATAGAAATGACTGGTCGTAGTCGCGAGGATATTCTATCTATCATGTCCCGTAACCTTGAGGTTATGATATCCTCTGTCAAAGAAGGGTTAACACCAACCAAATCCATTAGTGGCTTAACTGGCGGTGATGCTGTCAAAATGGATGACTATATTAAAAAAGGAAAATCACTATCTGATACTACCATTTTGACAGCGGTTCGAAATGCCATGGCTGTCAACGAATTAAATGCTAAGATGGGACTTGTTTGCGCTACTCCGACTGCAGGCTCGGCTGGGTGTCTACCAGCCGTATTGTCAACTGCTATTGACAAGCTAGACTTGACAGAAGAGCAGCAACTTGATTTCTTATTTACAGCAGGTGCTTTTGGACTGGTGATTGGTAATAACGCCTCAATCTCAGGGGCTGAAGGCGGTTGTCAAGCAGAGGTAGGCTCTGCTTCTGCCATGTCTGCAGCGGCTCTTGTTACGGCAGCGGGTGGAACAGCTTTTCAAGCTAGTCAAGCCATTGCTTTCGTCATTAAAAACATGTTGGGGCTTATCTGTGATCCTGTGGCTGGCTTGGTCGAGGTTCCCTGTGTTAAGCGAAACGCTCTAGGCTCTAGCTTTGCATTAATTGCTGCGGATATGGCCTTAGCAGGCATCGAGTCGCAAATTCCAGTTGATGAAGTCATTGATGCTATGTACCAAGTCGGATCAAGCCTTCCAACTGCCTTTCGCGAGACAGCAGAGGGCGGCTTAGCAGCTACACCGACGGGTAGACGGCATGCCGAAGAAATTTTTGGAAAATAGATTGACAGTTTTGTCAACAATAAAAAGGACCATTTGGTCCTTTTTATTGTTTTGTAAAGATGAGACTATCTTTAGTGACATCATTGTTGTCAATCTCTGTCAAGGTTAGGGTTTTACCGTCAAATGTATAACTTTCTGCTTCACCATCAATATAAGCTAATTTTTTGTCTAAATCAAAGATGATGATGTCGCTGTCTTGATCGTTATCTTGATCGCGTTCAACCAATGTTGCTTGGTTTCCAGTCACTGTTAGAGTATAGCTATCATTCCCCTCAATCGCAGTATAAGTGCCATCAATGTCCGATTTTTCTACTAGAGTTACCCCATAACTTGTAGCCAATTCTTGTGCAGATTGCACTGGTTGAATGCTTTGCGATGTCGTATTTTCTTGATGACTAGTAACATCATCATCTTCATCATCTCTATCGTATCGCTGTTCGATGCGATCTTCCATATTATCAAGGCGATCTTCAAGAACCTCTGCCAAGATAAAACCTCCAGAAACTAGGATTAAGGCACCAACCGACATTAGAACAATGGTTTTTTTGCTCATACCGGTTACTTTTTGTTTAATTTTTGCCCAAGTTCCTTTTGATTGGCCATTGCCATCCTGCACATCAATGATTTCATGTTTTTTGTTTTCCATATTTTTTCCTTTTACCTATGATTATTATCAGTCATTTGCTGATGTATTTATTTTAGCAAGTAAAAATGAACAATCAAGGAAGAATTTCTAAACAATTTCTAAATAATGCTTAGTTATTCAGTCGATAGCCTGCACCCCAAACCGTCTCAATAATATCAGAGCCAAGTTTATCCCTTAAGCGATTGATATGAACCGTTACTGTCGCACTATCACCAACATAGTCATAGCCCCAGATTGTCTCAAAAAGCTGTTCTTTTGAAAAGACACGATTTGGATTTTTAGCTAGAAAGACTAACAGTTCAAATTCTCGATTGGGTAATTTGACTTCCTGCCCTGCTTGAACCACTTTCCAGTTTTCTAGATAGATTGTGACATTACCAATTGTTAATTCTTTTTTGTCTGTTGATTGTTGAAAACGCTGATAGCGATTGAGGTGAGCTTTTACGCGTGCCACCAATTCCATCGGGTCAAAAGGTTTAGTGATGTAGTCATCAGCTCCAAGACCAAGTCCTCTGACGATATCAACGGTTTCTTGTTTGGAAGTGACAAGTAATATGGGGATGTCAAGATCATGACGCAAATCTCTACAGATATCATAGCCCGTTTTATTTGGAAGCATAACATCTAATAAAAGCAGGTCGTAGTTTTTCTGATTGAGGGCCGTCTCAACTTCTCCTCCATCATGGATGAGGTCTACCTGATACCCTTGCATTTCCAGGTAATCTCTTTCCAGATAAGCAATTTCTAGGTCATCTTCAGCTATGAGAATCTGCATCACAACACTTCCTTTCTAGGTAATACAAAGGTAAAATGTAAACCATCTTTATTCTCAACAGTCACTGTCCCTCCGAAACGAGTCGTGATATTTTTAATAATTGACAAGCCAAGTCCATGCCCTTCTGTTTTTTGACGGGTATCGTCAACTCGATAAAATTCATTAAAAATATCAGGCAGTTGTTCTTCTGGAACGCCTCTTCCATTGTCAGAGAAGGTCCAAATGATATTATTTTCCTTGACAGCTCCTGTAAAGCTTAAGACAAGAGGATTGACACCGGCATATTTTTGAGCATTGTCAACAAGATTGTCTAAAATGCGTCTAAACTGAACTAAATCAACTTCTGTCCAGAGACTATCTGGTAAATTAAGCTTAAAATGAATACCTTTTTCACTTAGTTCTGCTAATTTTTCACTTGCATAAGCCTCTAATAGCTGACTTAAGTTGACAATCTGAAAGTCAAAGGGGATTCTATCTGTTTCAAGCTGTGAAAAGACAAAGAGTTTTTCTAACAACTTTTCCATGACAATTGATTTTTGATAAATAATTGTCAAATAGTCTTTTTGCTTAGCCTCAGTCTTAGCGACACCGTCTAAAATTCCCTTAGCATAACCTTTGATTGAAGTTAAGGGAGTTCGTAAGTCGTGAGAGATATCAGCGACCATCTGCCTTCTATTTTGCTCGTAAAGGCGATTTTGTTGCTGACTTTCTCGTAGGCTTTGCTGCATTTGGTTAAAACCAGCAATCAATTCTTCAAATTCCCGATCTCCTTGATAGATTAAGGGGAGTTGATAATTTCCTTCCTGAATCCGATCGACCCCACCGTGCAATTCTTCTAATGGATGCATAATAACTTGCAAAATGCGGCGTGTAAAGAACCAGTTAAAGCACAAAATCAAAATAATTCCTATTCCTCCAATTGTTGCCAACTGAATCAGAAAGCTCTGAAATTCTTCACCATCTCGTCGCTCTTCATCATTATCAATAACCACATACAGCTGATAAGTCCGATTATTATCTGCTGTCAGCTCACGGCTAATAATAATTTCTTCATCTACATAGCTCATGTGAGCTTCTTGGGAGATACTAACACTCGTCACATCGTCAGTGTCGTCATCAAGGTTGGAATAAACTAACTGTCCATTTTCTGCTACATAAAGACGGGCATCACTAGATGATAACTGGTCTGCTAATTCGACAAAATTTGTCCCTCTAAAATTTTCCAAAGCCTTTTGACTAATCTCTGTAGCCTGACTAATCGATTGCCAATTGCCCCTATTTTGATACATATTGTTAGCAACAAAAACACTGATTCCCAGCATGGCTACCAGCGATAAAGCTAACATTACAATATTTAAGCGGAAAATTCGTTTTTGTAAGTTCATGTCTAGCTCTCTTTGTAATTTTTTCACATTATAAAAGAAATTCTTTTGTTTGTAAAGTTAGATAGATTCCAATCAATGTCTACACTGTATGGTATAATGTCTTTACAATATTTCAAGGGGGGAAATATATGAAGCAAAAAATTTATTTTATTAGACACTGTGAGCCAAACTATGACAACCATAACGATAGGGAGCGTGAATTAACAGAAAAAGGTTTACAGGACTGTCAACTTCTTATAGATTACTTTTCAGATAAAAAAATTGATAAAATCTTTTCAAGCCCTTATAAAAGGGCCTATGATACAGTATTTCCATTATCGGAAAAATATGGTTTAGAAATCCAGATTGTTCATGATTTTCGTGAGCGTAAAATTGACAGTGTTTGGATTGACGATTTCACAAGCTTTACCCAAAAACAATGGTTAGACTTTTCCTACAAACTTTCTGATGGGGAATCGCTACAGGAGGTACAAGATCGAAATATTGCCGCTTTGTCAGACATATTGAGAAAGCATCACAAGGAACATATTGTCATTGGGTCACATGGTACCGCTATTTCTACCATTATCAATTACTTTATTCCTGCATTTAATTACAATGACTTTAACCAAATTAAATCACTCATGCCCTTTGTCTTAGTATTAACCTTTGAAGACGACAAGGGAGTGTCAATCAATCTTGACAACATATTTACAGGGGAACGTCAAATCCTAGCAAAATCTGTAAGGACGCTATTTTGAACATAACAAAAGCCTTGAAGTGCTACTTCAAGGCTTTTAACGTTAATACTATAATCCCCAAGCTGCTAGCCCTTGGTTTCTATAGGCATTTTCTGCAGCATTAATTTGATCCTCAACAGTTGCTGTTGAGCCCCATCCTGGCATGGTCTGGAATAAACCTGATGCCCCAGAAGGATTAGCAATATTCGGATTTCCGTTTGACTCACGAGCAATAATATACTCCCAAGTTTGCTGTGGCACGCCAGTTCTTGCAGCCATTTCTGCTGCTGCCTCTGAACCAATCACACCAGCTGTATTTCCATTTGCTAAGATACCTGTATAACTAGCTAGCACATTTGTATGTTGAACCGTAGCTGAATATTTCTCTGAAGCGACAGATCTTGAAGGTGCTAGAGATCCAAAGTTATTGATTAACTTCATAGATTCTTTAGCAACTGAAGTCACATTGCTAGGAACTACAGAAGAAATTTGCGCAGTCAAAGGAAGTGGCGTTTCTAATGCAGTAACGTTAATATTCCCTGATAATTTATCATTTTCCAAAAGTCCAACATAAGAATCTGTGTTAACAGATTGATTGGATAGGGCAAAAGCCACACCTGTCGTCAGAAGACCTAAACCAATCTGCAAACGTGTTTTTTTCTTAGCATTACGTCTCTTGACTCTGCTATATACCATAAAATCATTTCCTTTTATTCTTATACTCTACCAGTCTAGCATACTATTGTTACGTTTTCTTTACAAAAAGATGTAAAGTTGACTATTTTTGTAAAGTTGTTGACAGAGTTTAGGCATTTTTCAATAGAAATAAGCACATAGCTAATATAAGAATTGTCAATATGAGTAAACTATCCCTATGTTGCCATTTTAGACGGCGATACTTTGTTCGTCCTTCTCCACCTTGATATCCCCTTGATTCCATAGCTATAGCAAGTGCATCTGCCCGTTTAAAACTTGAAGCAAATAAGGGTATCAAGATAGGGATAATTGATTTTACTTTTTGAAACATGCTACCTTCTCCAAAGTCTACGCCACGTGCTTTTTGAGCATTCATGATACGAGTCGTATCATCCATTAAGGTTGGTACAAATCGTAGACTTAAGGAAAGCATTAATCCAATCTCATGTGCAGGAACTTTGATTCTTTTCAAAGGACTCAGTAATGATTCAACTGCATCAGCAAGACTCAAGGGAGTAGTAGTCAATGTTAAAAGAGTTGAAAAGAAAATGATCAAAACAAATCGTGTGAAAATAATGGCAGATTGAGATAAGCCAAGTGAGGTAATTTTTAAAAAGGCAAAGCTCCATAACAGTTTTCCACCACTCACAAAAAATAATTGGAAAAGTGTGGTGAAGAGGATTATCCCAATCATGGGTCTGACCCCACGGAAAAAGAAGCTAATTTTAATACCTGATAATCGGATCGCAATAAAGGTAAAAATAAACAAAATCAGATTGGTTATCACATTGTTAGCCCAAAAAATAGCAATCAAATAGATAGACATCGCAAGTAATTTACTTCTCGGATCTAGGCTGTGAACAAAAGACTTTCCTGGAATATAGCGTCCTAAAATGAGTTTATCCATTTATGGCCTCCTTAAACTCTTTGATCGTTATAGGAAGTGTGGAAAAGGCAAATCCACGCGCCTCTAACGATCGTGCTAGCTGAGTTATTTTTGGAAGGCCAAGTTGCTTTTCTTCTAAAAACTCAACCTCTTGGAAAATTTCTTTAGGTGTTCCCGAACGAACCAATCTCCCTTTTTCTAAAACATGAACAAAGTCTGCATAATCTGCAACGTCATCCATTAGGTGAGTCACCAATACAATCGTCAAACCAGAGTTGTGGAGTTCTTTAAAAAGAGTCATTAATTCTCTTCGTCCATTAGGATCCAGGCCCGCCGTCGGCTCATCTAAAACTAGAACTTCAGGTTCCATTGCTAAAATTCCTGCAATAGCAACACGACGCATCTGTCCTCCTGACAACTCAAAAGGATTTTTTTCAAAGAGTTCCTCTGAAATGCCCACCATTTGTAACTTTTGTCTAGCAGTCTGCTCTGCCTTCTCTTTGGAAACCCCGAAATTTTGAGGACCAAAGGCTACATCTTTAAGCACTGTCTCCTCAAAAAGTTGACTTTCTGGAAATTGAAAAACAAGACCAACTTGTTGACGAAGTTGTTTGATATCTTTAGGTTTGGACTTTGAAGTGATGACACGTTCATTAATTTTGACACTTCCTGATGTTGGAATATTGAGGCCGTTTAGAAGTTGCATAAGCGTTGATTTCCCAGAACCTGTGTGCCCTATAAAAGCAGTGTAACTTCCCTTTTCAATCGTTAGACTGACGTCAAAAAGGGCACGCCCTTCAAATGGCGTTCCCGATTGGTAGGTGTAGCTCACATTTTTGAGAGTAATGCCCATAATTCTTCTTCTAGTTCCTCTTCTGTTAAATAAGTTGCACTAAAACGATACGTATCTGATAAATCTTTGATAAGATTTGTTGTAAAGGGACTGTCAAGCCCAATGTCAACTAGCTCTTTACCTCTTGCAAAAAGCTGAACTGGTGTCACGTAAGACTCGACTTCCCCCTCTTTCATAACCATAACACGATCACTGAGAGCAACTTCATCCAAATCATGAGTGATTGAAATAATCGTCATGTCCTGTTCCTGACGAACTTTCTGCATGAGCTTAATTAAATCGAGACGACCTTCTGGATCAAGCATGCTAGTGGCTTCATCTAGAATTAAAATATCAGGTTTCATAGCCAGGACACCAGCAATAGCTACGCGTTGTTTTTGTCCACCAGACAATCGAGCTGGTTCCTTTGTCTTAAATTCAGACATGCCAACCATTTCTAAAGCTTCATTAACACGCGCAACCATCTCCTCGTAAGGTACACCTTTATTTTCCAAAGCAAAGGCGACATCATCCTCAACCGTTGCACCAACAAATTGATTATCTGGATTTTGGAAAACCATCCCAATCTTGTGACGAATCGCCCAAACATTTTCCTCTGTTAGGAGCTGTCCATCAATCCAAATTTCTCCCGATTCTGCTTCTAAAAGCCCATCTATCAACCTAACCGTTGTTGATTTTCCAGAACCATTATGGCCCACAATGGATAACCATTCGCCACGTTTCACGTGAAACGATACCTGATTCAAAGTGGGTTGTTCTTGTTCATCATAACGAAAGGTTACATTTTTTACATCAATCATTTGCTAAAAGTATCCTTGAACAGAAAGGCAGCACCTCTAAAATAATCATACCCCGAATAAAGAGTAAAAAAGAGTGAGGTATAAAGCATGATTTGACCAGCAAGACTAAAATGGAAGAGCAATAATATAATGGCTAACATCTGAGTTGCTGTCTTTATTTTTCCAAGCATTGCCGCAGCTAATACTTCTCCACCTGTCTCAACCAGAAGGAGTCGTAAGCCTGTTACTGCTAGTTCACGACAAATAATCAGAGCAGATACCCACGCCGGAACCATATTTAGACCTACTAACATGATAAAAGCCGACATAACCAACATTTTATCTGCTAAAGGATCTGCAAATTTTCCAAAATTAGTGACAACATGCCATTTACGGGCCAAGTAACCATCTAAATAATCTGTGGCACTAGCAACAGCAAAAATAATACCTGCTAAAATATGCCAAACCTTAGCATTTGGAATGGAAGCTAGAAGTAAAAACACCGGAATCAGAACAATTCTTCCAACCGTCAATAAGTTAGGAATATTTTCTTTTTTATCAAACATAATCTCTCTATTCTACTGTCAGCGTAAAGTTAGCTGGGCTATAACCTGTTAGGGCAGATAAATCAATCTCTTGGCCATCAACAGTTACTTTTGTCGATGGAAGGATACCGATAGTCACGTATGAACTTGATCCTTTAGCTACTGTGACTGTGAATTCTTTTTGTTCGGCATTGATAGTTGTTCCTTGATCACCATTAACACCATCATTAAGAGACACCCAGCTTGCTCCCTCTATCAATGTAAAGACCACATTGACACTGTCTTTAGCTGACTTTACAGTAGCCAAGAAGCCACCTTCGGCTTGTGCTTCCACCTTGACTGGTGTTGCAGTAGCTTCGGTCACTGTTGTCTCACTGATAGTAGTTGCTGTTGTTGCCTCCCTGGTTTCACTCTCTGTGGTAGTCTCCTGATTTGAACCTGTGAAAAACGGAAACTCTTTAACTGCAAAATACCCAACCAGTGCAATAATAGCAAGACCTAAAAGACTAAAGATAATTGCCGGTAATTTGGATTTCTTTTGCTTCTTCTCACGATGATTTCCACGACGGCGGTGAACCCTGCGCTCACCTTCTTCCATTTCCTCATCAGTATCTGCATTACTAACATCAGAAAATGCTGGCTCTACACTCGAAAAATGTGGAAGAGTGCTTTGGAAAGAAATTTGTTCTTTGTATTGTTGAAGGAGACTTTCTCCATCTAATCCAACCAATTCTCCAAATTTTACAAGGTAGTCTTCCACATGTTCCTCTGGAATCAAGCTAAACTGATCAAGCTCCAAAGCCAGCAAATGCTGCGTGGGAATTCCTGTGCTTATTTGGATATCTGTCAATTGCAACTGTTTATTGATACGCGCTTCACGCAAAATATCGCCGACCATCTTACCGTTCATCATAATCTTTCATTTCCTTTTCTGTAATATTTTTATTATATCAAAAAATAGCTTTAAGTCATGTCATTTGGGAAAAATGATAAATTCTGTCCGCTCTGCTTGACCAAAAAATTCTTGGCCAATAGATATCACCGTTTCTAAATCAAGATTCATCAATACATTAGGCAAATCAAAATACGAATGTCTACCGTCTTGATACTGTAATAATTGATGTCCCAAATCCTCTATACTATCTAAACTTCTGATGAATTCACCATAAAATTCATGCTTAATGATATCTAGGTGATTTGACGTTAAATCCTTATCCATATTAAACGTATTCAACACTTTTCTAATCTGGGTCGCCATCGCAATCGGTTGTTCAGTATCAAGCACGATAATCACAAAGCAATAACGATCTGCAATTTCAATTTCAATGTCAAAGGAGTCGTCAATTTTTCCCTTATCATACCAATCTTGGTAGCGTTGTGACGTCCACCCAAACAACATGGTTAAGAAAATCCGTAAGGCTAATTTTTTTTCCGCTAAAGATAACGAGCTTGTCAGCTGACTTCTAAAGCCAAGTGCCAATTTTGGAGTTGCAATTTCCATACGAATAGAAGATTTCGCAACAGGTGGCTCTAAAACTAAAGGTGTTTTCAAAATCTCTGGTAGAGTCTTACGTTTGGGACGTTCCCACTTGCGGACAACTCTGTCAACTTCTCTGACATCAAAATCTCCTACAAGCACTAAATTCTTAAAATCTGGACGATAGAAAGTGTGAAAATTTTCTTTTAAATCTTCTAGAGAAATCTGATTTATCGATTCGACTGTTCCTGCTACATCCGTAGCAAGGGCTGTTTCAGGAAAGAGATTAGCCAAAACACCATTATAAAGCCTAAAATCTGGATCATCCTGATACATGGCAATTTCTTGTTCAATAATTTTTTTCTCTTTGTCAATCGTTTCTTGACTAACATGTAAAGTTTCTGTAAAGTTCAACAGCAACTTTAGTGACTCTTCAAATGAACCTACCGTAGAGAAAAAGTAAGCAGTTCTATCAAAACTAGTATAAGCATTCGTTTCAGAACCTAGTTTAGAAAATTGGACACCGACATCATCTGTTTCTGATTCAAATAGTTGATGCTCTAAAAAATGTGCTATCCCAGAAGGGAAGGTTATGGATTCACCATTTTTGGTAAACTTGGTGTCAATTGAACCAAAAGAAACTGTCAACACCGCCGAACGTTCTTGAAAGTCTTTTTTAGGAACATAGTAGACAGTCATCCCATTATTCATCTGCCTAAAGTAGACTTCTTGATTTAAAAAGGGGTAGTCAACTTTTTCTAGACGACTCATCGTATTCTCCCTCCAAAAAGTAAACAGCTTGTAATTTGACTAATCCGATTGCTGCAATAATATCACGCTTAGTGACGTTATTAATATGATTAATAAAGTCATCTAAGTTTGCGCCCTTGTGACCAAGTAATAAGCGATTGTAGGTCTGTTCGATAATCATTTTAGGGTTATCAAGAGACATTTTAGCATGACTTATAATCATACCTTTTGTTTGTTTAATGATTTGAGTCGAAAAACGTCCCATTTTTATCTCATTTATTTGTTTGGTAATGGCTTTAAAAATCTGTGCCCTATTTTCCCGATCAATACCAGCATATATTCTCAAAAAGCCTGTAAAAGCATCATAACGACTGTCAATCGTATAAGCAAGATTATCTTTTTCGCGAATTTCTGTGAAGAGTTTAGAATGCGAAAAGCCTCCTAGAATCCCTTCTGCAATCAGCATAGCATAATAATTTTCCTCGCCGTAGTAAATAGGGATATGATAACCTAACTGTAAAATCGATTGATTATTCTCTTTGACCAGCACTTGTTCGCGAACCACATTAGTGAAATCTTGTTTGTAAAAAGCTTGTAAATTTATTGGCCTATCTGAAAATGAGAATGATATCAACTGCCTTGCAACTTGGTAATCATCGAAATCACCCAAGAGAAAAATATCAATTTTATCTTCTCTCAGCATTTTTTGAAATTCTTGATAGGCCGTAAAAGCATTTTCCCTCGCAATAAGCTCTTCATTTCCATATTTAGGATGTTTTAAAGCCTCATCATCATAGTAAAGTTCCTGTAAACCTAAGTTACTAATATAAAACTGATCTTGCTTATCAGCTTCAACATAGCGTATCAAATTTGCTTTTTCTAAATCAAAGGTTTTTGTTTGATATTTTTCAAGGAAAATCAAAGGATGAAAAAGTAATTCATTAAGCAAATGTAAAATGTCAATCAGAATATCTTTCTTACCAAAAGCATATCTGTTGCTGACAAAAGAAATATCGATGTCAATTATATGGATATTTCCCTTTGTAATGATATTCGTGGAAAGATGCGCACCATAGAGTGTAGCCAGATGTTCGCGTAAATGCTTTGTTGTCGGATAATTCTCACTAGCCGTTGCTAACATCTGAGCCACCAAGGCACGACGAGCCAAATTTTTGACCTGACGTTTCCCAGAAAAGCGAAAGGTCAAATGATTTGTTTTAAATTGCTCCGTCTTAATAAAATGTAAATCAACACCCTCTGCTAATTTCATACCAATTCCCGTCTAAATTTAATCCTTTTTATTATACCATTTTGTGCTATAATTATCTTTACAGAAAGTCGAGGATTTTTATGGATTATACTTTATTTGATGAGTTTATCACCCTACAGGCTCTTTTAAAAGAATTAGGCATCATTGATAGTGGCGGTGCAGCCAAAAACTTTCTGCTTGCGAATACCGTTCTTTTTAATGGAGAAAGGGAAAACCGACGTGGCAAAAAATTACGCCATGGTGATTTCGTAGAACTACCAGACAAAGATCTGATGATTCGCCTAAAAGAGCCTAGTCTATCAGAACGTCAAGCACATGAAGAAGAACTAGCAGAGAAAAAAAGAGTGGCTAATCTTGTAAAGGAGCTTAATAAGAGCAATAAAAAGAGCCTCTCTCAAAAATCAAGTTTCTCAAAAAAACAGCAGCCTAATAAAAAAAGAAGAGAACATGAAGCCGAGCATCGTCCCGTCCGCTTCCCTGGAACCTAAAGCATGTGGATCGAATCAATTACTCTTGCTAATTACAGAAATTATGAGCAAATAACAGCAACCTTTTCCCCTAAACTAAACATCTTTATTGGGGAAAATGCACAAGGAAAAACCAACTTTTTGGAGGCAATCTATTTTTTATCCCTGACCCGCAGTCATCGAACTAAATCTGACAAGGAATTAATTCGTTTCAACACAGAGCAAGCTCAATTGACAGGTGTTGTCAATCGTGTCAATGGTAAGGTTAGTCTTGACATCCAATTGACAGCAAAAGGCCGAACGAGTAAAGTCAATTACCTGAAACAATCACGTTTATCAGATTATATTGGAAACTTGACGGTGGTCTTATTTGCACCAGAAGATTTACAGCTAGTTAAAGGTTCCCCTGCGCTCCGTAGAAAATTTATTGATATAGATCTTGGACAAATGAAATCCCTTTATCTGTCTGATTTATCAAATTATAACCACATCATCAAGCAACGAAACGCTTATTTGAAAACAACTGATAACATTGATGAGACTTTTTTAGATGTACTTGATGAACAATTGGTTTATTATGGCTCTAGAGTCATCGAACATCGCTATGATTTTATTAAAGAACTAGAAGCAGAGGCAGATCGGCACCATTTCAATATATCAAACCACCTAGAAAGATTACGCATCAATTATCTGTCTTCAATCGTCTTTACAGATAAAGTTGACATATCTGTAAACTTTGACAAACAGTTAAAGCAAAGTCGAAACCGTGATATTTTCAAAAAAAATACGGGTGTTGGACCACATCGAGATGACTTGGAATTCTATCTTAATGATATCAACGGAGACTTCTGTAGCCAAGGGCAACAACGTAGCCTTATTTTGTCATTAAAAATGGCTGAAATTGCTCTTTTTCAAAAAATAACAGGGGAACAACCTATTCTTTTACTTGACGATGTGATGAGTGAACTTGACAATAACCGTCAATCAAAACTACTAAAAAATATCATCAGCGAAAATGTTCAAACTTTTATCACAACAACGAGTTTAGACCACCTGAAAGATATCCCTGATGATATTAACCTTTTCTATATCGAAAAAGGTTCCATTTCTAAGTGACTAGGTTATTGTCAATTTTATGTTTACAAAAAACACGACAACTGTAAAGTTGCCGTGTTTTTATTTTTAGTGTAAGGAGTAGTTTGGTGCTTCATTTGTAATCTGAACATCGTGAGGGTGACTCTCAATCAATCCTGCTCCACTCATTTCAATAAATTGTGCCGATTCATGTAAGGCTTTTATGTTGGCTGCTCCCGTGTAGCCCATACCTGAGCGAATGCCTCCAATTAACTGAAATACAATATCAGAAGCCGCACCTTTATAAGCGACACGCCCTTCAATTCCTTCTGGAACAAGTTTATTTGCTTCATTCACAGCACCTTGGAAGTAACGATCACTAGAGCCTTTCTTCATTGCAGCAATTGATCCCATACCGCGGTAAGACTTGTACTTACGACCTTGGAAAATTTCCGTTTCACCTGGTGCTTCATCCGTACCAGCAAACATTGACCCGAGCATAACGGCATTTCCACCAGCAGCAAGTGCCTTGACAATATCTCCTGAATACTTAATACCACCATCAGCAATAATCGTTTTACCATATTCACGGGCAACAGCCGCTGCATCATAAATAGCCGTTACTTGAGGGACACCGACACCTGCAATAACACGTGTTGTACAAATAGAGCCAGGTCCGATACCTACCTTAACCACATCGACACCCGCTTCATACAGAGCACGTGCTCCTTCAGCAGTCGCAATGTTACCTGCAATCAAAGTCTTATCTGGGAATGTAGCACGAATTTCAGAAATCTTACGAAGCACACCTGCAGAATGACCATGAGCTGTATCAATGACAATGGCATCTGCGCCAGCATTGAACAATGCCTCTGCACGATCAAAAGTATCTGATGTCACACCAACAGCAGCAGCTACCAAAAGTCGTCCAAATTCATCTTTTGCTGCATTTGGGAACTCAATAACCTTTTCGATGTCCTTGATTGTGATCAAACCAGAAAGACGCCCATTATCATCAACTAATGGCAACTTTTCAATACGATGTTTGTGAAGAATTCTCTCCGCTGTTTTAAGATCTGTACCAACCGGGGCTGTTACCAAATTTTCACTGGTCATATGTTCTGAAATAGAACTGTTATAATCCGAAATAAAACGCATATCTCGGTTAGTAATAATCCCAACAAGTCTGCGATTTTCAAGTGTTTCAACAATTGGTACGCCACTGATACGATAGCGTTGCATCAATTCTTCAGCTTCTGAAACTTTAGCATTTGGGGTTAAGAAAAAAGGATCTAGAATAACACCATTTTCTGAACGCTTTACCTTACGGACTTCCTCTGCCTGTTCGGTAATTGACATATTTTTATGAATAACACCTAAACCACCTGCACGGGCAATGGCAATAGCCATTTTACTATCAGTAACGGTGTCCATAGCAGCAGTAATAACAGGGATATTCAATGTCAAATTTGGGGCAAGTTTAGTTGACATATCTACTTCGTTTGGAAGAACATGGCTCTCTGCAGGAATAAGCAATACATCATCAAAAGTATAACCTTTTTTCAAAAATTTAGTGTCCCAATTTGACATTTTTCTACCTCTTTTCTTTTAATAAGTCAATTATCAGACTTTGTATTTTTTATATGATACCATGCTAAAATCATTTGTCAACCAATTCTATTCATTTTTGGATAAAAATCAAAAACCGAACAAAGTTCGGTTTAGAAGGTATAATAATCTGTTATTAGAAGTAATTAATTCCCATAGCTGCTTTAACTTCAGATAAGGTTTGACCAGCAACCTGACGAGCTGCTTCACTTCCTTTTTCAAGCATACGGAAAACCTCACCCATATCTTTGGCATACTCTAGGCGACGCTCACGAATCGGCGCTAGCTCTCGTTCAAGAATCTCCAAAAGGTAACGTTTTGTTTTGACATCACCCAAACCTCCCCGTTGATAATGTTCCTTCATCTCAGCAATAGTTTCCGCATCCTCTTCACGTCCAAAGACGTCAAGATAAGTAAAGACCATATTGCCTTCTATTTGACCTGGGTCTTCAACACGGATGTGATTTGGATCAGTGTACATACTCATAACACGTTTTTTCACCGTATCCATGTCATCTGAAAGGTATATGCCATTACCTAGAGATTTGGACATTTTTGCATTACCGTCGATACCTGGTAAGCGACCAGCGGTTTCATTTTCAGGATATAAGCCTTCTGGTTCGACCAGAACATCTGTTTTATAGGTGTGATTAAAACTACGCACAATTTCACGTGTTTGCTCAATCATGGGTTTTTGATCTGTTCCAACTGGAACGAGATTAGCTTTAAAAGCTGTGATGTCTGCCGCTTGAGAAACTGGATAAACCAAAAAGCCAGATGGGATAGACTCGCCAAATCCTTTTTGAGCAATTTCTGTTTTAACCGTCGGGTTACGCTCAAGACGAGCTACAGAAACTAAATTAAGATAGTACATGGTCAATTCAGCCAATTCAGGAATCTGACTCTGAATAAAGATAGTAGATTTTGTAGGGTCAAGACCAACCGATAAATAATCTAAGGCCACATTCCCTATTGATTCTTTGATGATTTCAGATTCTTTGGCATGATCTGTGAGTGCTTGTTGATCTGCCAAGAAGACAAACATATCGTATTGCCCTTCATTTTGTAGCTTGACTCGGTTTTTGAGACTACCTATGTAGTGCCCTAGGTGCAATTTTCCTGTAGGACGATCTCCTGTTAAAATGATTTGTTTAAACATTTCTTTACTCCTTTTTTTTACAATATTGTCAACTAGGTTTACAACTTGTTGACAAAAATCTATCTCTAGTTAAACGGTAGTGACACATCGTAACGATGCGGCTTGGGTCTTTTTTATCCACCTTAGCATAGGGTTCTTCGTGGCTAAAGGTCATGCCAATTTTTTGCATGACGCGTCCTGAGGCTGGGTTTGATTTATCATGTCTAGCAATCAAGCAATTCATGCCCAATTCCTCAAAAAACACTTTAATGAAGGCTTGGGCAGCTTCTGTCATATAGCCCTTATTCCAAAAGGCTTTATTTAAGGTATAGCCAAACTCCGCTCTTCCCACACTTTCTACTAAGTGGTGCATATCAAGTGTGCCGATTAATTGCCCACTCTCCTTTAATGCAATCCCCCATCTACCAAGAGGACTGGCTAAATAAATAGCTGCTATGATATTTTTGGTTTCTTCCAGAGATTGATTAGCTGGAAAAGTCCACCGAACATTTTCCGCATCTGATGCGTAAGCAAACATATCTGCTGCATCCGCTAGGGTAACCGGACGTAAAACCAGGCGCTCCGTCTCGATAATACGATGCCTGTTCAATTTTTGGTAAATATTCTCCATAAAATCTCCCACTTAACTAACAAAAAACTCACGCCGAAAACAGCGTGAGGGCATAATCATAACTGATACACGGTACCACCTCAGTTGACACTTTATTGACAGATATTTACAATACGTTGATAAAAGTGTCATCTTAAATCGTAGGATAAGGACTACTAAACCTGAAACTTATGTGTTCGTTTCACATGAAACATCAGCCCATTTCACCTTTTCCATTACTGGCTCACAGCACCCACCAGCTCTCTAAAAATGTCTTAAGGTTACTCTTTCTGAATGTCTCTATTTTATGTATTTTAGAATAATTTGTCAAGCTTTCATATTGCCAAGTTCTTAGTTTTAAGAGATAATAGAAGGGCTAATTTTGCTTTAAAGGATTTTTTATGAAAAAACGTTTCATTGACTTTTTGTTGGTTACTTCAGGAGCTTTCATTGCAGCAATAGGATTTAATACGATGTTTCTAGCTAATAAGATTGCCTCTGGTGGTATGGTAGGTCTATCTGTTAGTTTCCAAGAGTTATTTAATTGGAATCCTTCAACCTTTCTCTTGCTGACTAACGTCCCTCTGTTAATTCTCTGTCTCGTATTATTAGGGAAAGAGACCTTTATTAAAACATTTTATGGATCATGGATTTATCCTTATGCCATTAAGTTGACAGCAGGTTTACCAACCTTGACACATAATCCACTATTGGCAGCAATCTTCGGAGGAGTTATAGTGGGTATTGGACTGGGTATGGTTTTCTGGGGAAATTCCTCCACCGGAGGAACTGGTATTCCTACCCAAATTTTAAACAAATATACCCCCCTTTCTTTAGCAACTGCCATGACTTTAGTTGACGGTTTTAGTGTTGCTATGGGGTTTGTTGCTTTTGATACTGACACTGTTATGTATTCCATCATTGCTCTTACCGTCATTTCCTATGTGGTTAGAATTATGGAAAATGGTTTTAACTCCTCAAAAAATATCATGATTATTTCAGAACAGAGTGCAGCTATTCGTCAATACATTACTGAAAAAGCTAACCGAGGAGTCACTCAAATTCCAGTACTTGGTGGCATCAGTTCTGATTCCAAAACCATGCTGATGGCTACTATCACAAGCCATGAACTCCCAAAATTGCAAGCTGAAATTTTAAAAATAGATGAAACAGCCTTTATCGTTGTTATGCCTGCCAGTCAAGTTATGGGCCGCGGTTTTAGTCTAACTAAAAAATACTTGTCTGAAAACGAGGATATTTTACTGCCAGGATAGTCTTATCATTGAAAAAATGACCCTTTTTAGCTAAAATAAGAAGAATAGAAAAATGACGAGGTAATTATAGTGTTAACAGTTTCAGACGTTTCGTTGCGTTTTAGCGACCGCAAACTTTTTGACGAGGTAAACATTAAGTTTACAGCAGGAAATACTTATGGACTTATCGGTGCCAATGGTGCCGGAAAATCAACTTTCCTAAAAATCTTAGCTGGAGATATCGAACCTTCAACTGGTCATGTTTCTCTTGGTCCAGATGAGCGCTTATCTGTTCTTCGTCAGAACCACTTCGACTATGAAGAAGACCGTGTCATCGATGTGGTTATCATGGGAAATGAAAAACTCTACGCTATCATGAAAGAAAAAGACGCTATCTACATGAAAGAAGACTTCTCTGATGAAGATGGTGTACGTGCTGCAGAGCTTGAAGGTGAATTTGCTGAGTTGGGAGGCTGGGAAGCCGAAAGTGAAGCATCTCAGTTGCTCCAAAACTTGAATATCTCTGAAGATCTCCACTACCAAAACATGAGCGAACTAGCAAACGGTGATAAAGTCAAGGTTCTCCTGGCAAAAGCCCTTTTTGGTAAACCAGATGTTCTTCTTCTTGACGAGCCGACCAACGGTCTTGATATTCAATCGATTTCTTGGCTTGAAGATTTCCTCATCGACTTTGAAAATACTGTCATCGTCGTATCTCACGACCGTCACTTCCTAAATAAGGTATGTACCCATATGGCCGACCTTGACTTTGGTAAAATCAAACTCTTTGTCGGAAACTATGACTTTTGGAAACAATCTTCTGAACTAGCTGCCCGTCTTCAAGCAGACCGCAATGCCAAAGCTGAAGAAAAAATCAAAGAACTCCAAGACTTTATCGCACGCTTTTCTGCCAATGCCTCAAAATCTAAACAAGCTACTTCTCGTAAAAAAATGCTTGATAAGATTGAACTGGAAGAGATTGTGCCATCAAGCCGTAAATACCCATTCATCAATTTCAAAGCAGAACGCGAAATTGGTAATGACCTTTTGACCGTTGAAAACCTCTCCGTTACTATCGATGGTGAAAAAATCATTGATAATATCAGCTTCATCCTCCGTCCAGGTGATAAGACAGCTATTATTGGTGAAAACGATATCCAGACGACCGCTCTTATGCGCGCACTAGCAGGGGATATTGATTACGAAGGAACAATCAAGTGGGGGGTAACAACTTCACAATCTTACCTTCCTAAAGATAATACCAAAGATTTTTCAACCGGAGAGTCTATCCTTGAGTGGCTTCGTCAATTTGCGGCCAAAGGAGAAGATGATGATACCTTCCTTCGTGGTTTCTTAGGACGCATGCTCTTCTCTGGTGACGAAGTTAAAAAGTCAGTTAATGTGCTTTCTGGAGGCGAAAAAGTCCGCGTTATGCTGTCTAAACTTATGCTTCTTAAATCTAATGTCCTCATCCTAGATGATCCAACCAATCACTTGGATTTGGAATCCATTTCAAGCCTCAATGATGGTGTTCGTGATTTCAAAGAATCAGTTATCTTCGCCAGTCACGACCATGAATTTATCCAGACTATCGCCAATCACATCGTCGTCATTTCTAAAAATGGTGTTATCGATCGTATTGACGAAACTTACGATGAATTCCTTGAAAACGAAGAAGTTCAGGCTAAAGTGAAAGCGCTGTGGGCTCAATAATAAAACTGCTTAGACTATTGTCTAGGCAGTTTTTGCTATTCTTGTCTTATATATGACAAATAAAAAAACTGCCTCAGCAGTTTTAAGATACTCCGTACGGGATTCGAACCCGTGTTACCGCCGTGAAAAGGCGGTGTCTTAACCCCTTGACCAACGGAGCAAGTAAATGAATAGTCCGTACGGGATTCGAACCCGTGTTACCGCCGTGAAAAGGCGGTGTCTTAACCCCTTGACCAACGGACCAAAGTCATTACTTAATACTCATACTATTATAGCAGATAGTTTAAATTTGTCCACCCCTTTGCTTATTTTTTTGAAAAATATTGCAGTTTTTTTCATTTTTTGGTAGAATGTAAAAGGTTGAAGGTCTCATAGCTCAGCTGGATAGAGCATTCGCCTTCTAAGCGAACGGTCGCAGGTTCGAATCCTGCTGGGATCACTAAAAAGCTGGTTTTACCAGCTTTTTTTATTTTTTTCTTCAAACCATAGACTAGTTGTGACATAAAGGAGCGGTATGATCGCAAAAATCAGAGCGTATTCACCCAAACGTTGAGACAGTAAGGTAGAGACAGCAACACCTAGAGCAAAAGTAAAAATAACAATAAAAATATTTTTACCAGCTCTTAGTAAATGAGGATTTTTTTCCACAAGGCCTCTAAAACAAAATAAAGCTGCGTTTTTGACATTGCCAGTCATCATAACATTAGCATAAGGCTCTCCCCTCAAACTCCTGAAAGATTCTACTTGGATTGAGGCAACAAGAGCAAGAGTCGTCACTGGAAAAATTGAAGGTAGAAACGGTGTCATAATGGCTGTTATAATCACAATAACTAGCATAATAAAACTAGCACCAAAATACCATAGACCACGTCTCTTTGTGAACCACTTATGAATGATGTAGGTTAAACATTGCCCAATCATAAAAAAAACAATAGGAATCGTAAAATCTACAACTTTATGCCAATTGCCTTGTGCTGCATGATGTGCCCACATGATGACATTTCCAGACTGAACCCCAGCAAAAATACCGTCTTGAGTAATATAGGTAAAGGCATTGATGAATCCACTAATAAAAGTTAAGCAAGCTGCTAGTCGTCGTTTTTCAAAAATATGATAGTCTTTTTTATTTTCTTCCATGTCATCTCTCTATTTGTGATAAGGGCTTCCTTGTTGAATCATAAAAGCTCGATAAATTTGCTCAACGAGAACTAATTTCATCAACTGATGTGGTAAGGTTAATTTTCCAAAACTCATCAATACATTAGCTCTCATCTTCACCCTAGGGGCCAAACCAAGACTTCCTCCAATAATAAAAGTAATATCTGAGAAACCTTTTACTGTGATTTCTGATAGCATTTGACTAAAAGTTTCAGACGGAAATTGTTCTCCTTCAATAGCTAAAGCAATCACAAATTCACGATCTGAAATTTTACCCATGATACGATCAGCTTCTTTTTCCATAATAGCTTGATTTTCAGCCAAGCTAGCTTTATCTGGTGTTTTTTCATCCGAAAGTTCAACAAGCTCTAGCTTGCAAAATCGTCCTAAGCGTTTTTGGTATTCAGCGATACCATCTCTCAAATATTTTTCTTTTAGTTTTCCTACTGTTATAACTTTAATTTTCATGATTTGATTATATCATATTTATGATGAGTAAAATAGCAGAGCTTTTTACACAAAAGAAATCATGTTTTCCACAAGTTTTCCACAACCTGTGGAAACTTTCTTTTTGACTTATTTTAAGGTATAATTAAGCCAATTTTCTTAAACTAAAAAAATAGGAGGCATCTATCATGAAAAAAAATTTTTCTTCAGCTATAAAACTTATCATAATGATTAGTGCTGGTTTTGTTGGTGGTTTGGTAGCAGGACTTTTACTATTACAAGGAAGTTCATTTCTTTCAAGTAATACGAGTTCAACTGCTACAACGACTGTTAGTAAAGTAGCCTATAAAAACGAAACTAGCACAACTGAAGCTGTAAAAGTGGTCCAAGACGCTGTTGTTTCTGTTATCAATTACAAAAAGCAATCCTCATCTAGTTACCAAAGTATCTTTGGAAATTCATCTTCAAGCGATAGTGAGTTTGCTGTAGCTAGTGAAGGTTCAGGCGTTATTTATAAAAAAGATAATGAGTCTGCATACATTGTGACCAATAATCACGTCATTGAAGGAGCAGAGCAAATTGAAATTCTCATGGCTGACGGTACCAAAGTTGTTGGAGAACTAGTTGGAAGCGATACTTATTCTGATTTAGCTGTCGTAAAAATCTCTTCAGAAAACGTCAAAACTGTTGCTGAATTTGCTGATTCAAATACAATTACTGTTGGGGAAACAGCAATTGCAATCGGTAGCCCTCTGGGAACAGAATACGCTAACTCTGTTACTTCTGGTATTGTATCCAGTCTTAGCCGTACCGTAACTATGCAAAATGATCAGGGACAGACAATTTCAACAAATGCTATTCAGACAGATGCCGCAATCAATCCTGGTAATTCTGGCGGTGCTCTGGTTAATAGTCAAGGTCAAGTTATTGGAATCAACTCAAGTAAAATTTCATCAACTTCCACCAGTATCAGTTCTGGTTCATCGGTAGAAGGTATGGGATTTGCTATTCCATCAAATGATGTTCTAAAAATTATCAACCAGTTAGAAAAAAATGGTAGCGTAGAACGTCCTGCACTAGGTATTAGGATGGCTAGCCTTAGTGAACTATCAACCAATCTCATCCAACAATTGAAACTTCCAGATGACGTCACTGCTGGTATCGTCATTGCAAGTGTTCAAGATAACATGCCTGCATCTGGCAAACTCCAAAAATACGATGTCATCACAGAAATTGATGGAGAAGCTGTTAACTCTTCAAGCGACTTACAAAGTGTTCTTTACGGTCATAGTATTGGGGATACAATCAAAGTTACTTTTTACCGTGACGGAAATAAACAAAGTCTTGAAATCACACTGAGCAAATCTACTCAAGATTTATCTGACAACTAAGTTGACAGACTTACCTACTAGCTTTACAATAGTGTAAAGCTAGTTTTTTTAGGAGTTCTTATGACAGAAGGTTTACAGTTATTAGATATAAAATCCATTCAGCGAAATCCCTATCAACCAAGGCTAACCTTTAATGAGTTAGAATTAGAAGAGTTAGCTGAATCTATAAAAGAAAATGGTGTGATTCAACCAATTATTGTTCGTAAATCTCCTATTTACGGTTATGAACTTATTGCAGGAGAAAGAAGACTCCGTGCATCTAAAATCGCTGGCTTGACAGAAATTCCTGCCATCATTAAAGATATTTCAGACGAAGATAGCATGAAGCAGGCTATTATTGAAAATCTACAAAGATCAAATCTCAATCCTATTGAAGAGGCTAGGGCCTACCAACAAATGATTGATAAAAATCAAATTACCCACGAAGATTTGGCACGCTACATGGGGAAATCTCGTCCCTATATCAGTAATCTTTTGCGTCTTTTAAACCTTCCTGATAATATCTTAAAATCTGTAGAAACTGGACATATTAGCCAAGGTCACGCGCGTGTCCTTCTTAGTTTAAAAAATGAAAAAGAGCAGCTGCATTGGTTAGGAGTTATTATTGACAAACAACTCAGTGTTAGAGAAGTAGAAAAATTAATTTCCAAAAAAGTCACTTCTAAAAAAATAATGATTGATCCATTTATCGCAGACAAAGAAAAAGAGCTCAGTCAAATATTAGGCTTGCCTGTAAAAATCTCATCTAACAAATCTCATCAAGGAAAAGTCACCATCTCTTTTTCCAATTTAGAAGATTTCCACAGAATTATCAACAATCTAAAATAGGTTGTTGATTTCTTTTTTATTATCGACATCATTATCAACACTTTAAAGTGGCTAAAATCCCAATAATATTGGTCAATCTGATTGTTTTACACACCTGTGGAAAACTTCCGATTCACATTGTGGAGATTCTATTAATTGACTGTGGAAAACTTTATAAAAATATGATAAAATAAAAGCAATAATTTCAAAAAGAGGACTAAAATGACTGAAAATGAACAGCTCTTTTGGAATCGGATTTTAGAATTAGCAAAAGAAAAATTCTCACAACCTGTCTTTGATTTTTTCATTGCAGATGCAAAATTACTCGGTGTCTCTAATCAAGTCGCAACAATTTTTCTAGAAGAAAAAAAAGAACTTTATTGGAAGAGTAATTTGACTGACATTGTTTTGACAGCTGGATTTGAAGTCTTTAATCAAGAAATTTGGATTGACTACAGCTATGAAGACCTTTCTGAACATGATGTAGCAGAAGTACTGCATGGACCCGCTCAATCCTTGCTGTCAAAAGAAGCAACAAACTTACCAGTTATTTCTTCTGATCTCAATTCTAAATACCGATTTGACAATTTTATATCAGGTAAAGGTAGCCAATGGGCGCTTGCAGCAGCTCTCGCTGTATCAGGAAGTCCTGGTACACAGTACAATCCTCTCTTTATTTGGGGTGGACCTGGCCTAGGTAAAACCCATTTATTAAATGCTATCGGCAATAGTGTCCTGGAGGACAATCCTCGTGCTCGTGTCAAATACATTACAACTGAGAATTTTATCAATGAATTCACGACAGCCATTAGACTTGGTACCATGGAGGAATTAAAAGAACAATTTCGTCATCTCGATGTTCTTTTGATTGATGATATCCAGTATATGGCAAAGAAAACAATGGCTGGTACGCAGGAGGAATTTTTCAATACCTTTAATGCGCTTCATGCTAATAATAAACAGATTGTTTTAACAAGTGACCGTTCACCAGATCATCTGGATAATTTGGAGGAACGTCTTGTGTCACGCTTCAGTTGGGGATTAACACAGGACATTACACCGCCTGATTATGAAACAAGGATTGCTATCTTACAAGATAAAATTCAAGACTATCCTTATCATTTTCTACCTGAAGCTATTGAATACCTAGCTGGACAGTTTGATTCAAATGTCAGAGAATTGGAAGGCGCTCTTAAAAATATTAATTTAGTGGCCTCGTTCAAAAAGGTTGACACTATTACAGTTGACATTACAGCAGAAGCTATTCGAGCCAAAAAACAAGAAACAATAACCACTTCTGTCATCCCAATCGAAGAAATTCAAAATCAAGTTGGCAAATTCTATGGTGTTTCTGTCAAGGAAATTAAGTCAACAAAGCGCAATCAAAATATCGTTTTAGCGCGTCAAGTCGCTATTTTCCTAGCGCGTGAATTAACTGATAATAGCCTTCCAAAAATCGGAAAAGAATTCGGTGGAAGAGATCACTCAACTATCTTGCACGCTTATAATAAAATCAAAAATAGTTTGCAAATTGACGATAGCCTACGCATCGAAATCGATACCCTTAGACAAAAATTTAGATAAGTGTGGAAAAAGAAACGATTATTGCAAAGTTTTCCACAAGTTGTGCACAAGTATAAGGCCAGAGTCAGTATGAATCAAGCCTATTTTTCCACTTTATCCACAAGACCTACTACTACTACTAATCTAATACTTAATAACTAAAGGAGAATCTATGATTCAATTTTCTATCAATAAAGCTTATTTTCTTCAGGCTTTAAATGCAACTAAACGTGCCATCTCCTCAAAAAATGCAATCCCTATTTTATCTAGTCTTAAATTAGACATTACAAAATCAACCATCACTTTGACAGGGTCAAATGGGCAAATTTCAATTGAAAATACCATTTCTAGTGAGGATGAGAACGCAGGGCTTTTAATTACAGAGCCAGGTAGCATCTTATTAGAAGCTAACTTCTTTATCAATATTGTCTCAAGCTTACCAGATGTTAGCCTTGATTTTGAAGAAATTGAGCATCACCAGGTGGTGATTAGAAGTGGTAAATCTGAAATCACGCTTAAAGGAAAGGATATTGACCAATACCCTCGTCTCCAAGAAATGACAACCACTCATCCACTTTTGTTGGAAACAAAAATGTTGAAATCCATTATTGCTCAAACGGCATTTGCAGCAAGTACACAGGAAAGTCGTCCTATTTTAACAGGTGTCCACATGACTTTGAAAACTAATCGTTTTAAAGCAGTGGCAACAGACTCTCATCGCATGAGTCAAAGACAAATTGATTTAGAGAAAGTCTTTGATGATTTTGACGTCGTTATTCCAAGCCGCTCACTTCGTGAATTTTCAGCTGTTTTTGGTGATGATATTGAACAGGTAGAAGTATTTTTATCTCCAAGTCAAGTTTTGTTTAGAAGCGAGCATACGTCATTCTATACACGTCTTTTAGAGGGAAATTATCCAGATACTGACCGTCTTTTGACAAATACTTTTGAAACAGAAGTGACTTTTAACACGACTTCTCTTCGTCATTCAATGGAGCGTGCGCAACTCATTTCAAATGCTAGCCAAAGTGGAACTGTAAAATTAGAGATTGTTTCTGGTAAAGTCAGTGCCCATGTCAACTCCCCTGAAGTTGGTAAGGTTAATGAAGAAATTGATATTGAAACCCTCAGTGGTAACGATTTAACCATCAGTTTTAACCCAACCTATTTGATTGATGCCTTAAAAGTTATTAAGAGTGACACTGTAACTGTTCGTTTTATTTCTCCAGTCCGTCCATTTACGCTAACGCCTGGTGACAACAGTGAGAATTTCATTCAACTCATTACGCCAGTTCGTACAAACTGATAATGACTCTGCCTAATGGCGGAGTTTTTTTGATGATAGCAGAGCAGATAAGTTTTTGATATAATGACAAAAAAGAAATCTAAAGGAGCATTTATGTACCAATTAGGAACCTTTGTCGAAATGAAAAAGCCTCATGCCTGTGTCATTAAATCGACCGGCAAGAAGGCAAATAAGTGGGAGGTTGTTCGTCTGGGAGCGGATATTAAAATCCGTTGCAGCAACTGTGACCATGTGGTCATGATGAGCCGACATGATTTTGAACGAAAAATGAAACAAGTTCTACCAAGTGAAGCCTAGTTGACAGTTTGCAACTGCTGGTTGCGAATTTTTCATAAAAAGTGCTAATCAACCATTCCGTTCTAAACTATAATAGACTTAGAAAAAAGAGGAGGAAATAATCATGAAGCAGTTAGCACAGCAAATTCGAGTTTTACGCACAGCCAAGAACCTATCACAAGATGAATTGGCAGAGAAACTCTATATTTCCCGTCAGGCTGTTTCCAAGTGGGAAAATGGCGAAGCCACGCCAGATATTGACAAACTGGTCCAGCTAGCAGAAATCTTTGGTGTTAGTCTGGATTATCTGGTTTTAGGAAAAGAGCCTGAGAAGGAAATTGTGGTGGAACAACTAGGAAAAATGAATGTTTGGGAGTTTCTTGCTAATTATTGGTGGGTTCTTATCCCAATCATGATAATAGCCTTTGGCTTATTTGCTGCAGCGATGAGAATTTTGCAGAAATTTTGATAAATCTTACAATCCTATCATTTGGCAGGATTTTTCTCATCTTTTCTGCTATAATAGTCATGATTGAATTTTTAATTGGAGAGTAAAAAAACATGGCTTTAACAGCAGGAATCGTCGGTTTGCCAAACGTTGGTAAATCAACCCTATTTAACGCAATTACCAAGGCAGGAGCAGAGGCAGCAAACTATCCTTTCGCGACCATTGATCCAAACGTCGGCATGGTAGAAGTGCCTGATGAGCGTTTGCAGAAGTTGACAGAGCTCATCACCCCTAAAAAGACAGTGCCAACGACTTTTGAATTTACCGATATTGCCGGCATCGTAAAAGGTGCCTCTAAAGGTGAAGGACTTGGAAACAAATTCTTGGCCAATATCCGTGAGGTTGATGCCATTGTCCACGTGGTGCGTGCCTTTGATGATGAAAATGTCATGCGTGAACAAGGCCGTGAAGACGCCTTTGTTGACCCAATCGCAGATATTGACACTATTAACCTAGAATTGATTTTGGCGGACCTAGAGAGTATCAACAAGCGTTATGCGCGTGTAGAAAAAATGGCCCGTACACAAAAAGACAAGGATTCTGTCGCAGAATTTGCAGTCCTTGAAAAAATCAAACCTGTCCTAGAAGACGGAAGATCTGCCCGTACAGTTGACTTCACAGATGAAGAACAAAAAATCGTTAAGCAACTCTTCCTCTTGACCACTAAACCAGTCCTCTATGTTGCCAACGTCGATGAAGACAAGGTAGCAGATCCTGACTCTATCAGCTATGTGCAGCAAATCCGTGACTTTGCGGCAACAGAAAATGCAGAAGTGGTGGTCATTTCAGCCCGTGCAGAAGAAGAAATTTCAGAACTAGACGATGAAGACAAGGGTGAGTTTTTGGAAGCACTTGGTTTAACAGAATCTGGCGTGGATAAATTGACCCGTGCAGCCTACCACTTGCTTGGACTTGGCACCTACTTTACAGCAGGGGAAAAAGAGGTGCGTGCTTGGACCTTTAAGCGTGGTATGAAAGCCCCTCAATGTGCTGGTATTATCCACTCAGACTTTGAAAAAGGCTTTATCCGTGCCGTCACCATGTCCTATGATGATTTGATTCAGTACGGCTCTGAGAAAGCTGTTAAGGAAGCTGGACGCCTTCGTGAAGAAGGAAAAGAGTATGTGGTTCAAGATGGGGATATCATGGAATTCCGCTTTAACGTTTAAAGGAGATATATGATGTCTGAATTTACACCATTTTTCTTGACGGAACACGGCGACTCTACTTCGCTTTGTCTGGAGGTTGGTAGTTATTTACAGGATTTGTTTGATAGCAGAGCTGATGAGGGTTTTGAAGGAAATGGCTATGATTGGGAAGGTCTAGCGCGTGTTTTTTTAGAAGAAAAAAGACCAGATTTATCTGAGGAGATTGACTTTGATTCCGAGGGAAGTATGTTCTGTGCTTACTCAACGAATTCAGCTGTTTTGAAAGACTTTGCCCTAGCATTCAAACAAGCATGTGATAACACAGATTTAATTACAGACCTCTTTAGTAGGGCAGAATTAGACTAACAAAGTGGTTGGAAAAGAGTTTCCAGCCTTTTTGGTCTTTGGTAAAAAAGAAAAATATAGAAAGAGAACAAAAGTGGTTAAATTGATTGTTGGTCTGGGAAATCCAGGCTCTAAGTACCATGAAACCAAGCACAATATCGGCTTCATGGCCATAGATTTATTAGCAAAAGAATTATCTGTCAACTTTTCAGAAAATAAAACCTTTAAAGCAGAGGTTGGCTCTGCATTTTTAGAAGGGGAGAAGGTTTATCTCGTTAAGCCGACGACCTTTATGAATCTATCAGGCTTAGCTGTTCGTGCTTTATTGGCTTATTATAATATCCCCATTGAGGATTTTATTGTTATTTATGATGATTTGGATATGGATTTAGGAAAGATTCGTTTTCGTCAAAAAGGTTCTGCAGGCGGACACAATGGCATTAAGTCTATCATTGCAGAAACAGGGACTCAAGTGTTTGACCGTATCAAAGTCGGTATTGGTCGACCAAAATCTGGCAAGTCTGTGCCTAACCATGTTTTAGGAAAATTTGAAGATGACGATTACATTACTATTCAACAAACCTTAGATAAGGTAGTTGAGTCGCTCCGCTATTATCTAAAAACCAATGACTTTGAAGCAACCATGAGGCATTATAATGGCTGATATTTTAGGTGTATTTGGCCAACATAAAAGCCTGCAGGAGTGGCAAGATAAAGGGAGTTTGCTAGCGCGTCAGTTAGTTATGGGGTTTTCTGGTGCCACGAAAACTCTGGCTATTGCTTCTTACTTTAAGCAAAATGCTGGAAAATTGGTGATTGTGACTGCCACTCAAAATGAGGCTGATCATCTTGCTAGTGATTTAGCAAGTTTGGTGGGAGAAAACCACATTTACCAATTTTTTGCAGATGATATGGCGGCTGCGGAGTTTATCCTAGCTTCAAAAGATAAGGCTGTTGCGCGTGTCAATGCGTTGAATTTTCTCTTAGATGATTCTGCAACAGGCATTCTTTTGGTTAGTTTGGTAGGGACGCGTGTGCTCTTGCCAAACCCTAGGGACTATGTAGCTCAGCTTTTGACCCTAAGAGTAGGTAGTGAAGTCGACCTGGAGTTTTTAACGCATCAGCTGATTACCATGGGATATATCAAGGTTAATCAGGTCATGAGCCCAGGGGAGTTTAGCCGTCGCGGGGATATTTTAGATATCTATGACAGTAAAAGTGATCAGACTTATCGTCTGGAGTTTTTTGGCGATGAGATTGATGGGATTAGGCGTTTTGACACGGAAAGCCAGAAATCTCTAGAGACTTTGGAAGAGATTTTACTTAGCCCAGCTGATGATATGGTGTTGACCCGTGATGATTTCGAGCGAGGCATTAGCCGACTGGAAAAGGCTTTGCAAAAATCAGACAAGGCTAGTCCGCAATATGCCTATCTAAGTGAAGTCCTAGAGGTCTCAAAAGATGGCTACAAACATAAAGATTTACGGAAGTTTTTATCTTATTTCTACGAAAAGACCTATACTCTCTTAGATTATCTCCCAATAGGAACACCAATCTTTTTTGATGATTTTCAAAAATTGATAGACCGTAACGCTCGTTTTGATCTCGAAGTGGCAACGTACTTGACAGATGGTTTACAGCAAGGAAAGGCGATATCTGACCAAACTTACTTTGCAGAATCCTATCCGTCACTAAGAGCTTATCAACCTGCGACAGTCTTTTCAAATTTCCACAAAGGTCTGGGCAACATTAAGTTTAACGTGATTCACAATTTCACCCAGTACCCTATGCAGGAGTTTTTCAATCAATTTCCCATGTTGGTAGATGAGGTGCATCGCTATCAGAAAAATCGTGCGACGGTGTTACTTCAGTCAGATAGTTTTGCAGGTCTTGAAAAATTACAGGCAACCTTGTCTGAATATGGCCTAGACTTACCGATTGTTGAGGCAGATGACGTTCAGATTGGTCAAGTACAGCTCATACAAGGTCATCTCTCAAATGGTTTTTACTTTGCAGATCAAAAGTTGGTCTTGATAACGGAAAAAGAAATTTTCCATAAAAAAGTCAAACGTCGCATTCGTCGTCAGCATGTTAGCAATGCCGAGCGTCTCAAGGATTACAATGAGCTGGAAAAAGGGGATTATGTTGTTCATCAGGTTCATGGTATCGGTAAGTATCTAGGTATTGAAACCATTGAAATTAAAGGGATTCACCGTGATTATGTCACCATTCAGTACCAAGACGCTTCGACAATTTCTTTACCAGTTGAGCAGATTGAGACTCTGTCCAAGTATGTTTCGGCAGATGGCAAAGAACCCAAAATTAACAAGCTTAATGATGGGCGTTTTCAAAAGACCAAATCTAAGGTTACAAAGCAAGTCGAAGACATCGCAGATGACCTGCTAAAACTCTACGCGGAACGTAGCCAACTGAAAGGCTTTGCTTTTTCTCCTGATGATGAAAGTCAAAGGGAATTTGATGATGATTTTCCTTACGCAGAGACAGAAGACCAGCTGCGCTCTGTCAAGGAAATCAAAAAAGATATGGAGTCAGATAGCCCCATGGATCGTCTCTTGGTGGGAGATGTTGGGTTTGGTAAGACAGAAGTCGCCATGCGAGCAGCCTTTAAAGCTGTCAATGACAACAAACAAGTGGCTGTCTTGGTACCAACCACAGTCCTTGCTCAGCAGCACTATACCAACTTCAAAGAGCGTTTTGAAAATTACGCGGTCAATGTCGGTGTTCTCAGCCGTTTTCAAAGTAAAAAAGAGCAATCAGAAACCCTTGAAAAATTATCAAAAGGTCAGATTGACATCATCATCGGTACGCATCGTCTCCTGTCAAAAGATGTTACGTTTTCAGATTTGGGTTTGATTGTCATTGACGAAGAACAGCGTTTTGGTGTCAAGCACAAGGAAAAACTCAAAGAGCTTAAGACAAAGGTTGATGTGCTGACCTTGACAGCAACGCCGATTCCTAGAACCTTACACATGTCCATGCTTGGCATTCGTGATTTGTCGGTTATTGAAACCCCACCGACCAATCGCTATCCAGTTCAGACTTATGTCATGGAAACTAATCCGGGACTGATTCGTGAAGCAATCTTGCGGGAAATGGATCGCGGTGGTCAGGTATTTTACGTTTACAATAAGGTGGATACCATCGATCAGAAGGTTTCCGAATTGCAAGAGTTAGTACCTGAGGCTTCTATTGGCTTTGTCCATGGGCAGATGAGTGAAGTTTTACTGGAAAATACCCTGCTTGACTTTATTGATGGTGCTTACGATGTGCTGGTGGCAACGACGATTATTGAGACAGGTGTCGATATTTCAAATGTCAATACCCTTTTCATTGAGAATGCCGATCACATGGGACTGTCTACCCTTTATCAATTACGTGGGCGCGTGGGTCGTAGTAATCGTATCGCTTATGCTTA
Organism: Streptococcus plurextorum DSM 22810; assembly: GCF_000423745.1. GTDB lineage: Bacteria > Bacillota > Bacilli > Lactobacillales > Streptococcaceae > Streptococcus > Streptococcus plurextorum. The sequence continues at coordinate 11,469 of NZ_AUIO01000013.1, read as the reverse complement.
TCTCATGTACCGTCCTGACAAGATTTTGACGGAAGTTTCGGAAAAAAGGCTAGACGCTATCAAAGGCTTTACAGAACTGGGCTCTGGATTTAAAATTGCCATGCGAGATTTATCCATTCGCGGAGCTGGCAATATCTTAGGTGCATCGCAGAGTGGTTTCATTGATTCCGTTGGGTTTGAGCTCTATTCCCAATTACTTGAAGAAGCTATCGCTAAAAAACAAGGCAAATCACAAGCTCGCCGTAAGGGCAACGCTGAAATTAGCCTGCAAATTGATGCCTATTTGCCGAGTGATTATATGACAGATGAGCGCCAAAAAATCGAAATTTACAAACGCATTCGTGAATTGGAGACCAGGGAAGATTATCAGAATCTTCAAGATGAGCTCATAGATCGCTTTGGCGAGTACCCAGACCAAGTGGCCTATCTCCTTGAAATCGGCCTTGTTAAAGCTTATATGGATGCTGTTTTTGCCGAGTTGGTTGAGAAAAAAGATAACAACCTCACGGTTCGTTTTGAAAAAGCTGCGCAAGCCATGTTTTTAACGCAAGATTTCTTTGAGGCTCTATCTAAGACAAATCTTAAAGCTCGTATCAGTGAGCATCAAGGAAAAATCGAAGTCATCTTTGATATCCGAAACAAAAAAGATTATGAGATACTAGAAGAACTCGTCACCTTTGGTGAGGCCTTTGTCCAAATCAAAGAACGCAAACAGACAGATTGACAAGACAGTCAAGGTCATGAAAAAGGCATCATATCAAGCTGTCAAAGACTTTTGTCACATAAAAACGTAGTCTGACAAAGCCGTTTTATGGTAAACTTGATAAAAAAGATTAGACTGAAATGATCAAGGAGATCAAAAATGGAGTTACACAAGCGTTTAGTTGATTTACGAAAAAGTCGAGATTTCTCACAAGAGAAGTTAGCAGAGAAACTTTATGTGTCGCGTCAGACGATTTCTAACTGGGAACGTGGTAAAACCTATCCAGATATCAACTCACTCTTGTTAATAGCAACATGTTTCGATGTCTCCTTGGATAATCTAATCAAAGGAGATCTGGATATGATGAAACATCACGTTGACCAATCGCAATTGAAGAAGTGGCTTATTATAGGAGGGACTTCTTGGTTTCTTTTTTCAATTGTCTTTCCAACTCGCTATTTATTTTCTGTTAAATGGGTGTCAGGAATATTATTTTTACTCTTACTACCAGTGTTTTATTCAGCCTTTCAGGTGTTCTACATCCTGAAAAATCGAGAGTTGAAAACTTATGCCGACATTCTCAATTTTTTAAATCCGGCGAAAAAGGTGACAACAAGCCTTTCAAGTGAGCTTTGGTTTGCTGCTGGTTTGATAATGGCTATTTTTATTATTTTCTTTGCTGGTACCGTGGTGTCTGCATTGTTATTTTTCAAGTAGAGAGAATATCATATTCTCTCTTTTTAATATTTTCAAGATAAACTTTAAATGCTCCGCTATTTTTCAAAAAAAAACGAATAATAAAATGAAAGGAGCTGAGAAAATGAACTGGTTAAAATATCTTAGATACATTATTATTATGCTTTGATTGAAAATACAAACGTCATAACAATCATAAAAATCGAAAGGAAAAAAGACTATGACAAATTTTGAAACAATGGATAAGATGGACATTAACTTTGTAGAAATTTCAGATCAAGAATTGACGGACATTTAGGGTGGGTTAATTATTACATTTACAGCAGGTGGGGTTGTGTTGTTTTCAATAACTGGGAAAGCGTTGGCAGCGAGCAGTTTGATTGCAGCAGGAGCCATTGCAGGATATTTCATGCCATAAGGAGATGTAAATGAAAAAAGGGGTTGTTATTACTGAGAGGCATGTTTTATTTACAGTGGTCCTGTCTTATTCACTATTTTTAACATACACATTTTTATCAAATACTTTTGAACTAGAAATGCTAGTCCCGTATTGTTTTTTTAGTGTAGGTGTATTTTTGAGTAAAGTTGAACGTAAGATAAAATTGCTAGAAATCAAAATAGATAAGAGTAATTAATTTTGTAAATCATATAGAAATAGGAGTATCTTAATGATGGATAATGTTACCAGTTTTAATGAGAAATTAAATGCTAACTGCCTCACTAGTGAAGAATTAGAAGAAATTACTGGAGGAGAACTTATTATTACAGCTGCACTAATTGCTAAGGGGATTAGCTTTTTAGCGACTGGTTGGCAGATTGGTAGGTATTTGAAACAACATTTTTAATAAGTAACGACCCAATTCATTAGATTTTAGTATGGATTAGGTTTTTGGTAACATTTGGTGTGGGTGTAAGATTAACCTATTATGCTAATTGTCCTTAGTAGGTGATTATATGAAAAATAAATTAGAGTTGTTAGAAATAGCCATTGCTTCTATATCAGTAATCGGAGCAACTATATATGTGCTAAATGACTTAAAATTAGTAGCGGTTAAATGTCCCATAGAACCTATGTATTTGTCTATGATGTGTCTGATGGGGATTACATTTATCAAAGAATTAAAAGGAGAAAAATCATATGACAAGCTTTAAAACAAGTGATAAGATGAACACTAACTTTGTGGCACTTTCAGAACAAGAATTGATGGAAACTGATGGTGGTATTGGTATTATTGCAGCCGGACTAATTGTTTTGGGTGTCGCTTATGGTAGTGGATTAATTGTAGGTTTATCAGGTCGTTAATATAGAGGGAGTAATTGAGAATATGAATCATACATTTGAAATGATGGATAAAACATTTACAACTTTATCAGAAGTTGAACTAATTGATGTAACTGGCGGTGAGTGGCCTGGAGAAGGATTGGTAAGAGCTGTATTTGATATCGGACGACAAACAGGAAGAGCCATTCGCAGTTGGTTTAGATAAGGGTTGATATGAAAAAATTTTTCGAGGAAAAAATGGATATAAAGAGTATTTTTGAATGTATTGCAGTACTCATTTTTCTACCAGGACTTGTGCGAGGCATGTTCTATGTCGGGCGTGAAGTTGGCGTAGCAATTGCTAGTCTGTTTTAACTTATTATGCAACAAAAAGCTGATGCATTTGCACCAGCTTTTTTATCATAGTTCAACCTAATACCTCTTATTACCAATCTGGTGGAGGACCTGATGGTAACTGGTAAAACATCCAAATAGCTAAAGCGAATAACATAAATCCTAAAATGAGTAATGCTAATAAAATATAGACCAGTTTTTTCATAAACGATACCAGTAATTATGAACTACATTTCCATATCCATTTGCAGAAAATAAAGCATGGAATGTTCCAATTTTATAATATTGTTATTTGATAAAACAACTTGATTTTCCCCTCATAAACTCCTTTCTAACAAGTCATTATACGTTTTTCACCTCTACACTATACACCCAATTAAAAAAAATTCAAGTCTATTTTTGTAATCGTTTTTATGGTATAATATAAGGGTTGATGGCATTTTAAAGATAGTTTTGATTAATCAAATTTAGTAGTGTTTGCATTGTTATTTTCAAGTAGGGAGAATGTGATATTCTCTCTTTTTAACATTTCCGTGACAAAGGCTAAATGCTCTGCTATTTTTCAAAAAAAGTGATAGAATAATAACGATAGACTAAAAATAGAGGCAAATCATGAGATTAGATAAGTATTTGAAGGTGTCACGCATCATTAAACGCCGTACAGTGGCTAAAGAAGTGGCAGATAAAGGACGCATCAAAGTAAATGGTATCTTAGCCAAATCATCAACTGACCTCAAATCAGGTGATGAGGTTGAGGTACGCTTTGGCAATAAATTGCTGACAGTGCGTGTGCTTGAAATGAAAGATTCCACAAAAAAAGAAGATGCTGATAAAATGTATGACATTATCAGTGAGACAAGGATAGAGAAAGATGAACAAGAAGTCTAGTGTTGTCCAACTTAATAATGAATTTATTCAAAATGAAGCGCAACGTCGTCGCTATAAGGAGGAAGAAGATAGAAAACGCCATCGCTTTATTGCCTATGTGATGGTTATTATCATGTTACTTTTTATCCTACCAACCTTTAATTTAGTCTCAAGCTATGTCAAGTTACAAGACAAAAAAGAAGAAGTGATTACCTTAAAGCAACAGCTAGAGCAACTAGCTGAGGACACGAAGGCAAAGCAAACCTTAGCAGAGCAACTAAAAGATGAAGAATTTATCCTAAAATACGCACGCGCTAAATACTATTATTCTCGAGAAGGCGAAGTCGTCTACTCGACACCGGACTTACTACCAAAATAATATGGAACAGTTAATCAAGACAGTAGAAACTTTTTTGGCTTATTCGGAAGAAAAGTTAGAAGAACTCGCTGAAAAAAATCATAGGTTGAAAGAACGACCTGAAAAGGATTTTACCGATAAAGATATCAATTTATAGATTGGAGAGAGGAAGTAGCATGAGAAAACTTTTAGCCCTATTTTTAGTGCCTGTTTTTTTTGCGCCTCTTCAAATCGATAGTAGTGAAAAAAATGTCAAGGATGCTAGCTCGCAAGTTAAGTATCAACTCACTAAAACCTTGACAAATCAGATTTTGGATTACACAAGTATTCCTAAAAATCCTATAACTATGGCAGAGGTTATTGTTTATCAAGATCAAAACTTAACGGAAATGATAGGAACCATTCCGCCCAAAACGACTCTTGATATTTTACATATGACAATCAATAATAACTTAAAACCTGTTTTCGAATTGGCAGATGGTAGCTTTATTCTTGCCAGTCAACAAGAGATTTTCTCTGATTTGGTTTTGTCAGAGGATGCTTATCAAGCAGATTTCTGGTTAAAACCTGGTTTTTCTGTTTATCAACAACCTTATCTGATGGGAACATCAGCAGTGACAACACTGCTTGAACCCTACACAAAAGTTCATGTGATTAAAAAGGCCAAGACTTTTAGTGGTGTTTATTATAAAATCAGTGACTATGGTTGGGTCTCAGCAGAGTTTCTCTCAAACACAGATAATCGCATGGAGAAAGTTCAGCAGTTACTAGATAGCCAATACCAATATTCAAAAATTTCGGTTTCTGTTAAACAACTTTCGACAAAATTGTCAGCTGGGGTAAATCAGGAACAAATGATGTACTCAGCAAGTATCAGTAAGCTGCCCCTTTTATATTATGTTCAACACTTGCTCGACGAAGGAAAAATTTCTCCTGAAGATAAGCTAAAATATGTTGCTGAAGTCAACAGTTTCAAAGGTGCTTTTGACCCATCTGGAGCAGGTTCTATCAGCAAGGTTGCTGACGAAAAAGACTATAGTGTTGAGCAGTTGCTAAAGGCTATCTCGCAAGAATCTGATAATGTAGCAACAAATATTCTGGCTTATTATATCGCGGATCAGTACGGTAAAGATTATCAAGAATTTATGGCTGCTTACCCCGGTTGGGATATGGATCATCGTAACCTGTCTGCAGAGACGGCCGCTAATCTTATGGTAGCTATCTATGAGCAAAATGGGCAGATTATTGATTACCTGTCACATACGCGTTTTGATGATCAAAGGATTTCAAAAGATATTGATGTCCAGGTTGCTCATAAAACAGGAGATGCCTACGATTTTCGTCACGATGTTGCGATTGTTTATTCAGAGGAGCCTTTTGTACTATCAATTTTCACAGAAAATACTAGCTACGACGACATTTCAGGGATTGCTAAAGAAATTTATACCATTTTAAAATGATCTATCAAACATTATTTGAGCATGTCACTAAACATCACTTTTTTGATCACCATTCCAAGGTTCTTATAGCAGTATCGGGTGGAGTAGATTCGATGAATCTACTGCACTTTTTGTCTTTATACCAAGAAAAGTTGGGAATCACCCTTGGGATTGCACATGTGAATCACAAACAGCGCCCAGAGTCTGATCAAGAAGAATTGTACTTGAGACAATGGGCGAAAGAACAAGGCTTACCTTTTTATTGTTCTTATTTTTCGGGAGTTTTTTCAGAAAAAGCTGCGCGTGATTTTCGTTATTCTTTTTTTAAGCAAGTGATGAATGATGACAAATACACAGCTCTTGTCACAGCTCACCATGCTGATGATCAGGCTGAAACCATATTGATGAAAATGCTTCGTGGCAGTCGTCTACGACATTTGACAGGAATTAAAGCTGTTCAAGATTTCGGTCCAGGTCAGTTGATTAGGCCGCTACTAGCTATCAAAAAATCAGACTTACCTGATACTTTCCACTTTGAAGATGATTCTAACTACAGTAGGCATTATTTACGAAACCGTGTCCGAAATGATTATTTACCATTGTTTCAAAAAGAAAATCCTCAATTTTCAACTTATCTAACCGAATTAGCTAGAGAAATTCAACTTCTTCAGGAAGCTCTAGCAGATTTACTAGCCTCTATTGATATAAGAGATTTAGCTGTTTTCAAGCGACAGAGTCCAGTTTTACAAGAGTTATTATTAGAAAATTACTTGGAGCATTTTCCAGAACTGCAACTCAGTCGTGCCCAGTTTAAACATCTTTTGGCCCTTTTATCTAATGATAAAACCTATCAAATCCCTTTAAAAAATGGTTACGAATGTCAAAAAACTCAAGAAAATTTTAGCATTTATAAAATCAGTCCCAAGACCGATAGCACTCTACAGGTCAAAGTGCTAAAAATAACAGAAACTTGTAGATGCCAAGAGTTTTCATTCCATTTTTCAGAAAGTGGTGAAGGTTATCCTTTAGATAGTCAAGAACCAATTATTCTTAGAAATCGCCAAGCAGAAGATAGGATTGATTTTGGCACATTTAGCAAAACATTGCGCAGACTATTTATTGACGAGAAAGTTCCTCAGAGCGAAAGAGAAAAAGCCATTGTTGGTGAACAAAATGGAAAAATTCTTTTTGTTCAAACGAAGCACAAACTTTATTTGAGAAAATCTCCTGAAAATGTTACAATGAAAGCTACATTAAGTATACAAAAACTAGAAGATAGGTGATGAGATGCTAGAACAAGATATTAAAAAAGTCCTTTTCTCTGAAGAAGATATTCTTATCAAATGTAGGGAATTGGGAGCCCAATTAACTAAGGATTATGCCGGTAAAAACCCTCTCTTGGTTGGTGTTCTTAAAGGCGCAGTCCCTTTTATGGCAGAATTAATCAAGCATATTGATACTCATGTGGAAATGGACTTTATGGTGGTATCAAGTTATCATGGTGGAACCAGTTCAAGTGGTGAAGTTAAGATTTTGAAGGATGTGGATACCAATATTGAAGGTCGAGATGTGATTTTCATTGAAGATATCATTGATACAGGCCGTACCCTTCTTTACCTTCGTGACATGTTTAAATACCGTAAAGCCAACTCTGTTAAGATTGCAACACTTTTTGACAAACCAGAAGGCCGTGTCGTTGATATTGATGCAGACTATGTTTGTTATAATGTGCCGAATGAATTTATTGTCGGTTTTGGTCTTGACTACAATGAAAACTATCGTAATCTACCCTATGTTGGTGTCCTGAAAGAGGAAGTTTATAATAAGTAAGAGAGAATAGATGAATAATAGAAAACCTAATGGACTTATGCGCAATTCCTTTGTGACCATTTTATTACTGGTAACAGCTTTCTTTAGTTTCCAGTTTTTGTTCAGTGGCGCAGGTTCAGAAAGCCATAAAGTAACTTACTCAACCCTAGTAGAACAACTTGAATCAGGTAAAATCAAAGACATTACCTACCAACCTGACGGCGCCATTGTCACAGTGTCAGGAAGCTATAAAGAGCCTCAAGAAGTTGAGAGTGATAGCAGTTTTCTTTTTCTAGGAAATACCAAAACGACCGTTTCAAATTTTTCAAGTACCCTTCTTGCTAGCAATGTTTCTCTAGAAAAACTAGAAAATGCTGCTGATAAAGGTAATACAGAAATTACGGTTAAACCAGAGAGCTCAGTGGGTTCTTGGATCAGCACCCTGTCTATATGGATTCCAATGGGAATTCTAATTTTCTTCATGTTTAACATGATGGGGGCTGGCCAAGGAGGACGCGGAAATGGTCCAATGAGTTTTGGTCGAAGCCGTGCCAAAACGTCAAGTAAAGATACGATTAAAGTTCGTTTCACAGATGTTGCAGGTGCTGAAGAAGAGAAACAAGAACTTGTCGAGGTTGTTGATTTTCTTAAAAACCCTAAAAAATATAAAGCTTTGGGAGCCCGCATTCCTAAGGGTGTTCTTCTTGAAGGCCCTCCAGGGACAGGTAAGACCCTTCTTGCAAAAGCTGTAGCTGGTGAGGCTGGAGTACCGTTTTTCTCAATCTCAGGTTCTGACTTTGTTGAGATGTTTGTCGGTGTTGGTGCTAGTCGTGTCCGTTCTCTTTTTGAGGACGCTAAAAAAGCAGAGCGCGCAATCATCTTTATCGATGAAATTGATGCAGTTGGGCGTCGTCGTGGTGCTGGTATGGGTGGCGGAAATGACGAGCGTGAGCAAACGCTTAACCAACTTTTGATTGAAATGGACGGTTTTGAAGGCAATGAAAATATTATCGTTATTGCAGCAACAAACCGTAGTGATGTTCTAGACCCAGCCCTTCTTCGTCCAGGTCGCTTTGACCGTAAGGTTTTAGTTGGTCAGCCTGATGTTAAAGGTCGAGAAGCAATCCTTCGTGTTCATGCCAAGAATAAACCTCTTGCTGATGATGTTGATCTCAAAGTCGTTGCTCAGCAAACACCAGGTTTCGTTGGTGCGGATTTGGAAAATGTACTTAATGAAGCTGCTCTTGTTGCTGCTCGTCGTGACAAGAAAAAAATCGATGCTTCTGACATTGATGAAGCAGAAGATCGCGTCATTGCTGGACCAGCTAAAAAAGACCGTCAAGTTTCACAACGTGACCGTGAAATTGTAGCTTACCATGAAGCTGGTCATACTATTGTTGGTCTCGTCTTATCTGATGCGCGTGATGTTCATAAGGTTACTATTGTTCCTCGCGGTCGCGCAGGTGGCTATATGATTTCCCTTCCTAAGGAAGATCAAATGTTGCTTTCTAAAGAAAATATGCAGGAGCAATTAGCTGGTCTCATGGGTGGTCGTGTAGCGGAAGAAATTATCTTTAATGTTCAAACAACAGGCGCTTCAAATGACTTTGAGCAAGCAAGTGCTATGGCACGTGCCATGGTTACAGAGTATGGAATGAGTGAAAAACTTGGTCCTGTCCAGTATGCAGGTAGCCATGCTATGCTAGCAGGACAAATTTCTCCAGAGAAAACTTATTCAGAAGAAACGGCTCGGATGATTGATAACGAAGTTCGTGAACTTCTCAATAATGCTCGTAATAAAGCAGCTGATATTATTAATCAAAACCGAGAGACCCACGCTTTAATTGCACAAGCCCTTCTTAAATATGAGACACTTGATGCTGCGCAAATCAAATCCCTCTATGAAACAGGAAAGATGCCTGAAACAACAGAGGAGGAAGAAGCGCACGCTCTTTCTTACGAAGAAATTAAAGAAAAGATGTCTGAATAGAAATAAAATGAGTCCACAGGGCTCATTTTTCTTGTCATAAAATAGTGGGCTGTGGTAAACTAACAAAGTTAAAGAAAAGAGGGATTATGCAATTATTTAGAAAAAAATCAGTTACTGATATAAAAAACCCAATGAAACGTCATCTTGGTGTCCTTGATTTAATCTTTCTGGGCCTAGGTTCAATGGTCGGTACAGGCATATTTACTATCACAGGAAAGGGCGCAGCTAATTACGCGGGACCTGCTTTAGTTGTTTCGATTATTATTTCAGCTATAGCAGTCGGTATTTTTGCTCTCTTTTATGCTGAATTTGCTTCACGAATTCCGGGAAATGGTGGAGCCTACAACTATGTTTACAGCACTTTAGGAGAATTTCCAGCCTGGTTAGTTGGTTGGTATATCATTATGGAATTTATGACAGCTGTTGCTAGTGTTGCAGTCGGTTGGGCCGGTTATTTTAAAGGGTTACTTGCTCAAAGAGGTATCCAGATTCCCAATGCTATCAATGGAACTTTTAATCCTGACAAAGGTCAGTATATAGATTTACTGCCAATTCTAGTGCTATTAGCAGTAACAGGATTAGTTCTTATGAATTCTAAATTTGCTCTAAGATTTAATACAGCACTTGTTGTTTTAAAATTTTCTGCCTTAGCCATTTTTATTGGCATTGGAATTTTCTTCATCAATACGGGAAATTGGGTAGATTTTGCACCTTACGGTTTTGGGCAAGTCTATGGGGGACAAACAGGTATCATGGCTGGAGCATCATTGATGTTTTACGCTTTTTTAGGATTTGAATCGATTTCAATGGCGGTAGATGAAGTCAAAAATCCTCAAAAAAATATTCCAAGGGGAATCATCCTTTCATTGAGTATTGTTACAGTTCTCTATATTACTGTAACGCTCATTCTAACAGGGATGGTTCACTATACACAGTTAAATGTTGATGATGCAGTAGCATTTGCCCTTCGCAGTATTGGCCTCAATTGGGCAGGAAATTACGTTTCCGTAGTAGCCATATTGACTCTAATAACAGTATGTATTTCGATGACCTACGCACTAGCAAGAACAGTATATAGTATCAGTCGTGATGGCCTTTTACCGAAATCATTAAGTAAAGTCACATCAAAACACAAGGTTCCTAAAAACGCTACCTTAGTCATCGGTCTAATGTCTATTATTAGTGCGGGTATTTTTCCCTTAACAACGATTGCAGAATTTTTGAGTATCTGTACTTTAGCTTATCTCATTATAATGGCTATTGCACTTATCAAATTGCGTCGAGATAAAGGTGCTCCAAAGTCATCTGAATTTAAAACTCCTTTGGTGCCGATTTTACCAATTTTATCAATTGTTATCTGTATTGCCCTGATGAGTCAATATCAGACAATTACTTGGTATGCGTTTGGTATTTCAACACTAATAGGATTGTTGATTTATTTCATCTACGGACACAAACATTCAAACGAAGCTTAAAATCTTTTGTGTTAACAAAAAATTTTTCAGACTTCCGAGTAATCTGTAAAATTTTACAGTAAACAAAGAAGTTTCAGTTCTATCTGACCACCAGTACTTTGAAATAACAGGTACTGGTTATTTTATTTTGTTGCCATCAAAGTGAAAATAGCTGATGTTTGATTATTGATGGATACTGGAATTGTCAATGTGTCTTTACAAGAGGACTCTAATTCAATAATGTCCAGTTCCAATTTGTCAAAATTCTATTTTTTTGAAAAAACTATTGACAAGTACCCATCCGTTTGCTAGAATATAGGAGTTGTCTCTTAGGAGAAGACCATTGAAAACTGAACAAGACGAACCAAGTGCGGGTTATGCAAATAACCTGTCAAGAATAAAGAAAAACGGATAAGCCAGAGTGCTTAGCCGGACAAACACTTATATTAATGAGAGTTTGATCCTGGCTCAGGACGAACGCTGGCGGCGTGCCTAATACATGCAAGTAGAACGCTGAGCTTTGGTGCTTGCACTGAAG
>NZ_AUIO01000012.1 GCF_000423745.1 Streptococcus plurextorum DSM 22810 | reverse complement strand
CTTAAGGACGGTGGGCATTCCTTGGATATCAAGGAGTGGGATAGTTGAAGCTTTCTGAAAATCGTATTTCATCATTTTTCCCTGACAATGAGGGCAGTCAGGCGCTTGATAGTCCAACTTTGCCCGTATTTCGATGTGGGTGTGAAGGTGTACAACGAGAAGGATTTTAATATTTTTGTCTTTTAATCCGATTAAATCTGTGGTATCCTTAAGAAGTTCCATATGAGTCTTTCTAATGATGGTTTGGTCGCTTTTCATTATAAGTCATATGGGACTTTTTTCATACAGTCAAAAAGCCCTATAATATCAGAAGGGGGAGTTACCCACTACAGAAATTATAGAGCCGGTATTTTCTTTCAAGATTTTCTCTGATGCTAGATTCTGACAAATATGGTATAATAGCGGTAGTATATAGATGTTGGAGAGAATAGGTGGTAAAACGAGATTTAATAACACAAATATTACTAATAGTGCTAGCTCTCCTTGTAGCAGTCGCATTGAGACTCTTTGTCTTTGAACCTCATACAGTAGCGTCCTCGCAGGCGAATGCTTTTATTAGTTCGCAAGACTACCTTCTTGTGACTAAACTGTCTTTGCCAAAGCATAAAGACCTAGTCTTATATGAAGTGGATGGCAAGCGCTATGTGGGACGAGTGATAGCAACTTCTGGCGATACTGTGGTTTATATGGATGATATTTTATATCTGAACCATCATGCAGAGCAGGAGGCTTATTTATATGAGCTTCGTCAGGCTTTTTTCAAATCACAGCCTAGTGAGACGGCTTTTACAGCAGATTTTACGTCAGAGACTTTAGCGCAAACGGAAATGGGGTACCTGCCAGAACATCACTTTCTGATTTTGAATGATGATAGGCAAAATCAGCAAGATAGTCGTACCTTTGGTTTGATTAGCCGGTCACAAATTGTAGGGGTCCTTAGTTTTAGGCTACTCCCTTTAGATAAATTTGGGTTCTTAGATGTAGAATAATCGAAAGATTATTCTTTTTTTATCAGATTGAACTATACCAATTTAATATTTGACAATCAATTTTTAAAGCATTATACTGATATAGTCAGTGATTTTTATATAAGAATTGAACTATACCAATTTTAGATAGGAAACTAGTTATGTGTGGAATTGTAGGGGTTGTTGGTAATAAAAACGCAACCGATATTTTGATGCAAGGTTTGGAGAAGTTAGAGTATCGAGGATATGATTCGGCAGGAATCTATGTGACGGGAGCTCAGTCAAGTCGCTTAATTAAATCAGTAGGTCGTATTGCTGACTTGCGTGCTAAACTAGGGATTGATGTATCAGGAACAGCTGGTATTGGGCACACTCGTTGGGCAACGCACGGAAAGCCATCTGAAATCAATGCTCACCCGCATCAATCCCAAACGGGGCGTTTAACCTTAGTTCATAACGGAGTGATTGAAAATTTTGCGGAACTTAAGGCAGATTATCTTGACGGGCACGATTTAAAAGGTCAGACTGATACAGAAATTGCTGTGCATGTCATTGGGAAATTTGTCGAAGAAGAGGGATTGACGGTTCTTGAGGCCTTCAAAAAAGCTTTGGGTCTGATTGAAGGTTCATATGCTTTTGCTTTAATGGATGCTGAAGATAGTCAGACCATTTATGTGGCAAAAAATAAATCACCACTTTTGATAGGCCTTGGCGACGGTTATCATATGGTCTGTTCAGACGCTATGGCGATGATTCGTGAGACAAACCAATATATGGAAATCCATGATAAAGAGCTCGTCGTTGTGACAAAAGATAGCGTTACAGTCATGGACTATGCTGGCAATAGCGTTGAGCGAGTTCCTTATACTGCAGAGCTTGACTTGTCAGATATTGGTAAAGGGACCTACCCTTACTACATGCTTAAAGAAATTGACGAGCAACCGACGGTAATGCGTAAAATCATCTCTGCCTATACGAACACCGAAGGGCAATTAACAGTTGATGATGCCATTGTTAAAGCTGTTCAGGAAGCGGATCGCCTTTATATCATTGCCGCTGGTACCTCTTACCATGCTGGCTTTGCTGCAAAAGATTTTCTGGAGAAATTAACAGATACTCCCGTTGAATTAGGTATTGCTTCTGAGTGGGGCTACAATCAACCGCTTTTAAGTGAAAAGCCGCTGTTCATTTTTATCAGTCAATCGGGAGAAACAGCAGATAGTCGCCAAGTACTGGTCAAAGCTAATAGATTAGGGATTCCTAGTTTGACAGTTACCAATGTTCCTGGGTCAACGCTGTCACGCGAAGCTAACTACACCATGTTACTGCATGCAGGACCTGAAATAGCTGTCGCTTCAACCAAGGCTTATACAGCTCAAATTGCTACTTTGGCAGTTCTTGCAACAGCTGTTGGTCGAGCAAATGGTAACCAAGTAGCTCAGAACTTTGATTTGGTACATGAGTTGGCAATTGTTGCTCAATCAATTGAAGCGACCTTGTCTGAAAAAGAGCTCATTGAAAGCAAAATCGCTGACCTGCTCAAGGGAACACGCAATGCTTTCTATATCGGACGTGGCAATGATTATTATGTGGCTATGGAAGCTTCTCTTAAGCTAAAGGAAATCTCCTATATTCAGTGTGAAGGCTTTGCAGCAGGTGAGCTAAAGCACGGAACCATTTCATTGATTGAAGAAGGAGTGCCGGTGATTGCTCTTATCTCAAATAATGAGATGTTAGCCGCGCATACTCGAGGTAATATTCAGGAAGTGGCTGCACGTGGTGCCAATGTCTTGACTATTGTGGACCAAGCGATAGCACGTGCAGAAGATGATATTGTGGTGACAACGGTACATCCTTTCCTATCGTCAATAGCAATGGTGGTACCGACTCAGCTTATTGCTTATTACGCCACTCTTCATCGTGGTCTTGATGTTGACAAGCCACGTAATCTGGCTAAGTCCGTAACCGTCGAATAGCCTCCCAATTGTGATGAAAATAGCCTAGCCTCTTGCCAGCACTGCTATTTTTCGATAAAATAATGGAAACAGTGAAAGGAAAATATCATGAATTTACCAAATTGCCCAAAATGTCAGTCAGAATATGTTTATGAGGATGGTCTACTCCTCATTTGTCCAGAATGTGCCTATGAGTGGGATCCAAATGAAGTCGTAGAAGATGACAGCCTTGTTGCGATAGATGCCAATGGGACACGCCTAGCTGACGGAGATACCGTTACCCTCATCAAAGATCTTAAGGTTAAAGGTGCTCCTAAAGACCTCAAGCAAGGAACGCGTGTGAAGAATATCCGGATTGTTGCTGGAGACCATAACATTGATTGTAAAATTGATGGCTTTGGTGCGATGAAGCTAAAATCAGAGTTTGTTAAGAAAATTTGATTGATAAAGAGAAAAACTTGGATTTTCCAAGTTTTTTTTATCTCTTTTTATATAAATATATACCAAAAATTCAGAAAATTTGTTATAATCGTATGCATACTATATTTTCTGAGGCTAAAGGGGTCTCAGTGTAGAAGGAGGAAACATGTCCAGCTTTTTGACACTTTTGCCAAGACTCTGGGAAGGAACGCAAGTGACATTGCAGATTTTTAGCATTGTCCTAATCCTGTCAATTCCCTTAGGGGTCCTGGTCGCATTTCTGATGCGTATTCAATTTAAACCTTTGGAGTGGTTCCTCCATCTATACATTTGGATTATGCGTGGCACACCACTTTTATTGCAATTAATCTTTTTCTTTTATGTCCTTCCAATGGTGGGAGTGACCTTAGATAGGATCCCATCAGCCATTTTAGCTTTTACGGTAAACTATGCAGCTTACTTTGCGGAAATTTTTCGTGGAGGAATTGCTTCTATTCCAAATGGTCAATACGAAGCGGCCAAAGTTTTAAAGTTTAAGCCTTTTCAGACGATTCGATATATTATCTTACCTCAGGTCACGAAAGTGGTTCTTCCAAGTGTTTTTAATGAAATCATGACCTTGATTAAAGATACCTCTCTCGTTCATGTGGTCGGAATTACAGAACTGTTTCGTGTTAGTCAAACGGCAACTAATCGTGAAGCCAGTCTAATGCCGATGTTTTATGCAGGAGCTATCTATCTGATCATGATTGGGCTTGCGACACTCTTGTCTAAGTGGGCTGAAAAGTATTTTAGCTATTACAAATAGGAGGAACCCTATGCTAGAATTAAAAAATATTTCAAAAACCTTCGGTTCCAAAGTCATATTTGACCGCTTTAATCTAACGGTTGAAGAAGGAAAGGTGCTCTCGTTAGTTGGACCTTCAGGAGGGGGTAAAACGACCTTACTTCGCATGTTGGCTGGTCTTGAGAGTATTGACTCTGGGGAAATTATTTATAACGGTCAAGACGTTGCTATTGATCACTTAGAAACGGTGAATCTACTAGGGTTTGTCTTTCAGGATTTTCAATTATTCCCACATCTGAGTGTTTTGGAAAACTTGACCTTATCTCCTCAAAAGACTATGGGGAGGACTAAGGAAATAGCAGAGCAGAAAGCTTATGACTTACTTGGACGTTTAGGGCTTAAGGAACAAGCTAAAGCTTACCCGCATTCCTTGTCTGGTGGTCAGAAACAACGAGTCGCCTTAGCGCGTGCGATGATGATTGATCCAGAAATTATTGGCTATGATGAGCCGACATCTGCATTAGACCCAGAACTTCGTCAAGAAGTTGAGAAACTCATTTTGCAGAATCGTGACGCTGGTATGACACAAATTGTGGTGACCCACGACATGGCTTTTGCAGAATCCATTTCGGACAAAATTATCAAGGTCAACCCTAAATAACAGAAAGGAAGGCTGTCCTTCATTTGACAGCCAAATAGAGATGATGACAATAAGAAAATTTGCAAAAGGATTTGTCTGCGCTTTAGCAGCCATAACGTTAATGGCTTGTGGCTCAAAAACAGAGAAAAAGGCCACAGATAGTGACCAGTGGGAAACCTACGTTTCAGAAAAATCAATTACCATTGGTTTTGATAATACTTTTGTCCCAATGGGATTTGAAGATGAACAAGGAAACAATGTTGGTTTCGATATTGACTTAGCAAATGCGGTATTTGCTAAGTATGGTATCGAGGTCACTTGGCAACCCATTAGCTGGGAAATGAAGGAAAATGAGTTAAATAGTGGCAATATTGACCTTATCTGGAATGGCTATACCATGACAGAAGAACGTGCTAAAAAAGTTCTTTTCACAGACCCCTACATGGTTAATGAACAAGTATTAGTTACTAAGGTTGATTCAGGGATTGAAAAAGTATCGGATATGACAGATAAAAACCTCGGTGCTCAAGCAGGATCGTCAGGTTACGATGCTTTTGTGGATGCTCCAGAAGTCTTGAAAGATCTTGTTAAAGATAATGATGCCACACTTTATGACACCTTTACTCAAGCTTTTCTTGACTTAGAAAATGGTCGTATTGATGCACTATTAGTTGACAATGTCTATGCTAACTACTACCTGACTCAAAAAGGAGAGTTGGATAAGTACGCATTGATTTCAGCAACTCTTGAAAGTGGTGATTTTGGTGTGGGTGCTAGAAAGGCTGATAAGACTTTAGTTGAAAAAATCAACGCTGCTTTTACAGAACTCTACAAGGAAGGTAAGTACCAAGAGATTTCTGAAAAATGGTTCGGAGAAGATACTGCCACAGATGCGGTTAAGAATTAAAAAAATCTGACTCTTTGAGTCAGATTTTTTAAATCACTTTTTTCTTATCGAGAAAGGCAGTGTCGTTCCAAGTAATCAGATTAAACTGTTCGAAGTCTTCTGTTTCTAAGATAGTCACGCTTGAGTTTGAAAGACCACCGGCACGGCGGAGTTGTGCAGCAGGAAATCCCAAAAGATGACGGATAGCCGCAGTCATGCTAGCTCCGTGTCCTACGATGAGGATGTTTTCGGCTTGAATTTCTTTTAAATCTTTGACGAAATCAGCGATACGATGAGTCACTTGAAAGACAGATTCAGCCTTAAATTGAGTGGCGTTAAATTGGGCTAAATTATGACGAAAGGCATACATCTGTTTTGGATAAATAGCTTCCATATTGCTAATTTTTTTGTTTTCAAGGATACCAAGATTCCATTCGCGTAGACATAGGCTAGTTTCGACAGGAATATCTTTTTCATTCTTGTCAATTAATAGCTGTGCGGTATCATAGGCGCGTTTTTGATCGCTAGAGTAAACTTTGTCAAAGGCTACGGTAGAGAGATAGTCGCCAAGCTCTGCGATGTCTTCCAAAGCTTCTGGCAAGAGTGGTGAGTCAGCATTAGAACCTTGAAAACGTCCTTCCAGATTCCATTCCGTTTTTCCGTGACGAACAAAATAAAGTTTCATGTATTCTCCAAATCTAAGATTTAATCACGCTCACCCCAAAAGGGAAGAGGCAGAGCATAGCAAGTTTTAGGGATTGTAGGGCAAAGGGAATTCCGATGATTGTGAGGCATAAGGCAATAGCTGTGACTAGATGAACTAGAAATAATTCCCAACCAAAGAAGACAATCCATAGGATATTAAAGAATAAACTAGACAGTTGATTAGATGGTATAACCTCTTTTCCAAAGGGAAAGAGTCCAAAGCTAGCAATCTTAAAGCACTGAATCCCAAAAGGAATCCCAATAATAGATAAGCACAGCAAGAGACCGACTAAAGACCAAGATAAGAATGACCAAAAGCCAGCAACAACAAACCAAATTACATTACCAATAAACGTCATTCTTCCTCCTTGAGATCTACGAAAGTCGCTTGAACAAAATCGGCTAAGGCTTGACTATCTACTCGTATCGAGCGACCTAGCTCTCCAGCTGAAACAATAATCTGACCGATTTCCAGAGCGTTTTCATCAATAAAGATAGGGAACCGGTGCTTTTGTCGAATACCGATAGGATTGTTGGCGCCATGGACATAGCCGGTAGTCTTCTCCAAATCTTTTTGGGGAATCATCACAACTTTTTTATTACCGGAGGCTTTAGCTATTTTTTTGAGGGCAAGATGCTCAGTAATAGGTAAAATCCCAATAACTGGGCCAGTTTTATCGCCGGTTAGGGCTAATGTTTTAAAAATGCTTGAGGGGTCAACGTCATCTGGATAGCGACCATCAAGACCGTTAAAATCAAGATTATCGTAGGCGATACCTGCCTTATCCAAAATTTGGTTGACCAAGTTCTTCTTGAGAGTATTTTTCTTAGCCATAACGTCATCTCCTTAATAAAGAAAAAACAGTATAACAAAACTATTATACCATTATTTCTCATCCTTGTCAGATTTTTAATTTTCAAGCCATAAGGGTTTACGCTTATAAAGAGTCAGTAATATTAAAAGCGTTAGAACAGTGGAGGGTAACATGTAGCTGAGGTTATAAGTGAGAGAGTAAATCCATACAGGAGTCTCTTCAGGTGCATAGTCGGCGTAAAAAACAATGCCAGCTAAGACGTGCCAAAAGAGTCTTGCTAAACTAGCTAAAATGGAATACAGGGATAGAGAAAGAAGGGTCTTGTGGCGACAAAACCCCGCTATTCCGACAGCACTGTAAGCTAATAGGTAATCCAAAGTGACTTGGATAGGGTTTAAAAAATAGCCACCAAAGATAAGTTGAAGAAGGCCGGTGCAAAACCCCGCAAATAGTCCAGCTCTTGCCCCAAATCGAAAGGCAATCATCAGTAAGGGAAGCATGACCAAGGTAACGCTCCCCCCTTGAGGCATTTGATAAATCGCCAGTTTATCGAGGACGACGGCTAAGGCAGTCATCATTGCTGTTTGGATGAGGACTCGTGTAGAAAAATACGACATAAAAACTCCTTTGTCCGCACAAAAGAGTTCATTAACTGTACTCACAATTCCTACGCTCGTCCTAACGAGATCAGGTGATGAGGATTTCGCAGATGCGATCTCAGCCAGAGGCACTCCTTTGTGTTGTTTTTTAAAGTATATTAAAAATAACGATAGTTGTCAAAAGAAAAGAACTGATATTAATATCAGTTCGTATTTTCTGTTTCTTCAATAGGGCCAAAAAGCTTTTCATAGGTTGCTTTGGCATCAGAGGAGATGGGTGAAATTTGGTTGAGGTCTAGATTCCCAGAAAAACCACTGACCCATCCTGCTGAAGTGTACTGGTGTAAATCATAATAGAGATTGGTCTGTGGTGCAGCGTTGTAGTAGCCAGAATTATCACCATAGGCTGGAATCCAAACAGCATCAAATTTATCTACTGAAATGCCTTGTTCCGCCATAAAGTAAGTGCCGATATAGATACCTACTTTTTCAGCACCTAATTTTTTTAACTCCTTACGGAAGGCCTCTACCCCTTTATTCATATTTGACATGGTAGGTTCTTCCACGTCAATCCAGTAAAAGGTAGGGTTGTATGGCGAGGCATTCTCATAAAAGAGACGGGCTTCTTCTTTCATCTCCTCAACGCTACTGCCAAGGGCATAACTATAAACTGCCACAGGAACATTACGTTTTTGGAATTCGGTGATATGGGTTTTGAAGGATTTATCAATGCCAGTTGTATAGGCGGCGTTGTTATCTTTGGTAATTTGCGAACCGCCAAAAACACGGACAATAGCCCCAGAGATATTTGCCGATAGGAGATCGTAATCAATATCGCTAGGGAGTTGCCATCCAGAGACATCAATGATAGGATTCAAAACAAAAGGTTCTGTCGATGCTTCCTCTGCTTCAGTGGTTGTTTCTGTTGCCGCGGCTTGTTTTGCTTTTGCTTGATTGGCTTTCAGGAGCTGGGCTTGAGTGTATTCATGCCGCAATCTTATTGTTGCTAAAGCAGAAAGGAAGAAGCCGATAAAAACCAAAATAAATATAGGTTTAATTCTCTTTCTCATTAGCTCTATTATACTTTAATAAGACAGAAAATAAAAGTCCTGTGTTTGTTTTTTATTTTTTGATATAATAAAATCATGAACACGATTAGATCACGAAGTAATTCAACCATTAAGTCAGCTAAAAAGCTGTTGCAAAAAAAATATCGGAAGCAGTCCTATTTGATAGAAGGATGGCATTTGTTTGAAGAAGCTCAAAAAGCTGATGCGAAGTTTCTCAATATCTTTGTCTTGGATGAGATGGCCTATCGGGTGAAAGACTGTCCAAATGTTAGCCTTGTTACCATAGAGATTTTAAAGGAATTGTCAGAATCACCGACTCCTCAAGGCGTGATTGCTGAGGTGGCTATAACAGATGTGCCTTCCCCAGAAGGCTTATCTGGTCGTTACCTCTTTTTAGAAGATGTGCAAGATCCCGGAAATGTCGGTACTATTATCAGAACGGCTGATGCTGCGGGGTTTGATGGCGTCTTTTTATCTGATAAGACGGTAGATATTTACAACCCAAAAACCTTGCGTTCTATGCAAGGCAGTCACTTTCACTTACCCATTTGGCGGCAGTCTACCTCTGACTTGCTAGCGCTCTTTAGGGCATCAGAATTGCAGATAGTGGCGACCACCTTGTCCAAGAATTCTATTGACTATAAAGAGGTTGTAAATCGTGATGGCTTTGTCTTGGTTCTTGGAAATGAAGGAAGTGGCATCTCTTCAGAGGTTGCAAAAGTAGCTGATCAACTAGTTCATATTAGTATGCCAGGTCAGGCTGAAAGTTTGAATGTTGCAGTGGCAGCAGGTATCCTTATTTTCAGCTTGATTTAAGAAATCATGGTATAATGATGCTAGGAGGTGATTGTTATGCCTTATACGAATGATGCTGAATTCATGTCCCATGTCGGGCATCTGATTCGGCACCCTAAGTTTAGAAAGTTGGATAAAATTGTCCAGCATAAGCATTCCACACGCTATGAGCACTCGATCAACGTGGCTTACACCAGCTTTAAAATCGCTAGGAAACTAGGATGGGATGCTAAATCAACAGCTCGTGGAGGTCTACTTCATGACTTATTTTACTATGATTGGCGAGACACTAAATTTAAAAAAGGTCATGCTTGGACGCATCCACGTATTGCCGCACGAAATGCCAAAAAGTTAATTGAACTAAACCACAAAGAAGAGGATATTATCCTCAAACACATGTGGGGAGCTACCATTGCTCCTCCGCGTTATAAAGAAAGCTATTTGGTGAGCATGGTTGACAAATATTGGGCAGTCAGAGAGGCGACTAGACCCATCCGAAAAGCTTGGCGGAAACGCCCTTTCCTTCGTCGTAAGGAATTGGGCAGTCATCATCACTAAGGGAAATCAAAGGAGAATGAAATGGAATTTCAAAATAATGTTATTTATACGGAATCAGATGCAGGTCTGAATCGCTTTTTTGCTAAAATTTATGGTTTGGTTGGTCTTGGGATTGCCTTATCAGCAGTGGTCTCAGGATTGATGCTGTATCGCTATTATTTTCAGGTCATTACGATTCTTCAGAGCGCTTCTTGGGTCTACTATGCCGCTATTTTTGGGCAGTTAGCTTTAGTTTGGGTGGCTTCAAGCGCCGCACGTAAAAATAGTCCAAGTGCCTTACCACTCTTTTTGACTTACTCAGCTTTAAATGGTTTCACGTTAAGCTTCATCCTCATCTTTTATGCACAATCAACGGTCTTCCAAGCTTTTATTTCATCTGCTTTGGTCTTTATGGTCATGGCAGTGCTGGGCATGGTCATCAAGAAAGATTTGTCTGGTATAGCTAAGGCTTTGTATGCTGCTTTGATCGGTGTTGTTATTGCAAGCTTGGTCAATATCTTTATTGGTAGTGGTACTATGAGCTACATTATTAGTCTCATTTCCGTTGTGATTTTTGCAGGTTTAATTGCTTATGAAAATCAGCTAATCAAGCAAGTTTATCGCCAAACAGGAGGTCGTGTGGGAGATGGTTGGGCTATTTCAATGGCACTGAATCTCTACCTAGATTTTATTAACCTTTTCCTCAATATGCTTCGTCTTCTATCACGAAACGACTAATAAATAAAGAGAGCCAACAGGCTCTCTTTTTTAGTATTGAAAGACGATTGGAGGGTCTATCATCAACGCTCAATGTCCTATCATGGTGTCCAGAGAGGAAGTGTGATATCAGACTTCTAAAGTCTCATGATGAGGTGAGGGTCAAGGAGCTTATACGATAGGTGGTTTTGGTTAGTGGTAGGTGTTTATGTTGAGAAGAAGTTTGGGAAATTTTGTTGAGGATATGGATCAACCGTGTTTGTATCGCTCTTAATAGTAAGGAAGAGCTGTTCTCGGTAGAGAAGTCGGGTGCTTATTTGATGTCATCAATGGTCTTGAATGATTCGTTATGACTTGATTGAAAAATCCCTTTGTTTCCGTTATAATAAGGAAGTTATATGGCAACTTCTTTGTTTTTAAGGAGAGCTAAGTCAAGGAATGAGGACCATCCAATGTAAGCTGAGATTATAAGAGTTTAGCTCTGCTATGAACCCAAATACAGAAAATGAAAAGGAAATATCATGTCATTACAAGAAGAAATCAAGAAACGCCGCACCTTTGCGATTATCTCTCACCCGGACGCGGGTAAGACCACTATTACTGAGCAGTTGCTCTACTTTGGGGGCGAGATTCGTGAGGCTGGTACGGTTAAGGGGAAAAAGACTGGTAACTTTGCCAAGTCTGACTGGATGGATATTGAGAAGCAACGTGGGATCTCGGTGACTTCGTCTGTCATGCAGTTTGACTACGCGGGTAAGCGGGTCAATATCCTGGATACACCAGGGCACGAGGACTTCTCTGAGGATACCTATCGGACCTTGATGGCAGTAGATGCGGCTGTTATGGTGGTGGATTCTGCCAAGGGTATCGAGGCCCAGACCAAAAAGCTCTTTGAGGTTGTGAAACACCGAAACATTCCAGTCTTTACCTTCATCAACAAGTTGGACCGTGACGGTCGGGAGCCACTGGATTTGTTGCAGGAGTTGGAAGAAGTTTTAGGTATTGCCAGCTATCCGATGAACTGGCCGATTGGTATGGGCAAATCCTTTGAGGGCCTCTATGACCTTCATAACAAACGCTTGGAACTCTACCGAAGCGATGAGCGATTTGCAAGTTTGGACGAGGGTGACAAGCTCTTTGGTTCTAATCCCTTTTACGCACAGGTCTTGGACGATATTGAGCTCTTGGCGGAAGCTGGGAATGAGTTCTCAGAGCAGGCGATTTTGGACGGCGATTTGACCCCTGTTTTCTTTGGTTCAGCCCTGACAAACTTTGGTGTGCAGACCTTCCTTGATACCTTCTTGGAGTTTGCTCCAGAGCCACATGGTCACAAGACAACGACAGGGGATGTCATTGACCCGCTCAATAAAGACTTTTCAGGCTTTGTTTTCAAAATCCAAGCCAACATGGACCCTCGTCACCGCGACCGCATTGCCTTTGTCCGTGTGGTTTCAGGCGAATTTGAACGCGGCATGGCGGTTAACCTGCCTCGTACAGGCAAGGGAGCTAAGTTGTCCAACGTGACCCAGTTCATGGCCGAGTCACGTGAGAATGTGGAAAATGCAGTAGCGGGGGACATTATCGGGATTTACGATACAGGGACTTACCAGGTAGGAGATACCTTGACCGTAGGCAAGAACAAGTTTGAGTTCGAACCGTTGCCAACCTTCACTCCTGAAATTTTCATGAAAGTGTCTGCTAAAAATGTCATGAAACAAAAATCCTTCCACAAGGGAATCGAGCAGCTGGTGCAAGAAGGAGCTATCCAGCTCTACAAGAACTACCAGACTGGCGAGTATATGCTGGGGGCTGTTGGTCAGCTCCAGTTTGAAGTCTTCAAACACCGCATGGAAGGCGAGTACAATGCAGAAGTGGTTATGACTCCAATGGGTAAAAAGACAGTCCGTTGGATCAAGCCAGAAGACCTGGATGAACGGATGTCCTCAAGCCGTAACATCCTAGCCAAAGACCGCTTTGACCAACCCGTTTTCCTCTTTGAAAATGACTTCGCCCTCCGCTGGTTTGCGGACAAGTATCCGGATGTGGAGTTGGAGGAGAAGATGTAACAACAGCCCGAGCCTAGAGATGTCAAGCGAGGTGAAAGGTTGGAGATGAGATCCGACAGCAGTCGGCTTACCAATGGCTAAGGTCCAGTGGACCTTTTCTAGTGGGAAATAAGAACTGATGAAGGTTTATAAGGAAAATATACAACGTTTTAATCAATTTTATAATAGTGACTATTATAAAATTTTTCAAAAGACTTCTCCTGCAAGTATTGAGGATATTTTTACAAGTCTATCATGGGATCCAGATGCCAGAGATATTGAATTGTACAAAGTTTTGTCTCAGCGTTATGATTTTGCCCCACTAGAAAGAGTTACTCCAACGCATCTTGAAATGGAGGTTGCTGGACAAAGAATTAGGTTGTCAGCTGATATAGTTTGTGGTCGGAAACAATTAGTGAAATTACATAATGGTGACTTTGATAAATGGCTTGAAGATTATAAAAGAGTACGTGGAAACAGTGACTTGCATTTTATTTGGCCGAAACATAAATTACCAACAATTAACACCCAGCGTTACGTTGCCTATTTAGATAGGATTGATTGTTTACTGTATGACTTAAAATTATATTTTGAACAACCAAAATTAAAGACACTAATGTCTCCAGCTTATCAACAAGAATTTACAAAACTTTGGTTACAACAGTTTAAGGATTTCAAAGATTTTGTTCAAAAAATGAAGTTTGATGATTTTGTAGACGAGAACTATGAAGTTTATGATTTAGAATTAAGTGATGGTACAGTCATTCGTGATATTAAATCAATTCAGGATATTCGACCTTTGATTAATCGATACCTGAGAAATATGCTTGATAAGCATGGAGGATAATATCAATTTACTATCATCAGTTTTTACTTTGTTTATAATCGATTTTTCGGTAAAATAGTAGAAAATTGTAAAAGGAGTAACTACATGGGCTTATTTTCAGGTTTAATGGGTAATGCTTCCCAAAAAGATAATGATAAAATCGAACGTCAACTAGAGGATATTTTGATTCCAGGGGAACAGGTCACTTTAGCTTTTGCCTTGGTTCGTGATTTGATTGTCTTTACAGAAAAACGCTTGATTTTAGTGGATAAGCAGGGGATGACAGGAAAGAAAACCTCCTATAAGTCTATTCCCTATCGCTCGATTTCACGCTTTACGGTAGAAACATCTGGACATTTTGATTTGGATGCGGAACTAAAGATTTGGATTTCATCCGCTCAAGAACCGGCGGAAGTTTTACAATTCAATAGTGACCGAAATGTTGTTGAGATTCAACAAGCTTTAGCCGAGGCAGTTTTAAGACTATAATGACGAAGGGCAACCTTCGTTTTTGTATGAAAACGTGTTTATAGGATTTACGAAGGTCTTTCCTATCTTTTTAGCAACGAATGTGATACAATAGATGGGTTGTAAATCTTTGCGACACACTGTGTAGAATTGGTCTACACTGAATAAGCCATATAAGGTGGCTTCGCACCACCTTTTAGAAAAGAGAAATCATTGAAATTTACAGAACTTAATCTATCTGCTGATATTTTATCAGCTATCGTTGCCGCAGGCTTTGAGACACCGTCTCCTATTCAGGAATTAACCATTCCGCTTGCTCTTGAGGGGAAAGATGTCATCGGTCAAGCACAGACGGGGACAGGAAAAACAGCGGCTTTTGGATTGCCGACCTTAAATAAAATCAGAACAGCTGAAAATACTATTCAAGCACTGGTTATTGCGCCGACACGTGAGCTAGCAGTGCAGTCTCAGGAAGAACTCTTCCGTTTTGGACGTGATAAAGGGGTTAAGGTGCGCTCCGTTTACGGTGGTTCATCGATTGAAAAGCAAATTAAAGCCCTTAAGTCAGGTGCTCACATCGTTGTTGGGACACCAGGTCGTCTTCTTGATTTGATTAAACGCAAGGCCCTCAAACTTCAGGATGTTGAAACCTTGATTTTGGATGAAGCTGATGAAATGTTAAACATGGGATTCCTTGAAGATATTGAAGCGATCATCAGTCAAGTTCCTGAAGAGCGTCAAACCCTTCTTTTCTCAGCGACTATGCCAGATGCCATCAAACGTATTGGTGTTCAGTTCATGAAGGCGCCTGAACATGTGAAAATCAAGGCAAAAGAGTTGACCAATGTCAATGTTGAACAGTTTTATA
The DNA here is from genome assembly GCF_000423745.1 of Streptococcus plurextorum DSM 22810. Classification (GTDB taxonomy): domain Bacteria; phylum Bacillota; class Bacilli; order Lactobacillales; family Streptococcaceae; genus Streptococcus; species Streptococcus plurextorum. The sequence continues at coordinate 55,906 of NZ_AUIO01000012.1, read as the reverse complement.
TTCGCGTCAAGGAACAAGAAAAATTTGATACCATGACGCGTCTTATGGATGTGGATCAGCCTGAATTGTCCATTGTTTTTGGTCGTACCAAACGTCGTGTGGATGAGTTGACGCGTGGTCTGAAGCTTCGAGGCTTCCGTGCAGAAGGGATTCACGGAGACCTTGATCAGAACAAGCGCCTTCGTGTCATCCGCGATTTCAAAAATGATCAAATTGATATTTTGGTGGCAACAGATGTTGCTGCGCGTGGTCTTGATATCTCAGGTGTGACTCACGTTTACAACTACGATATCCCCCAAGACCCAGAAAGCTATGTGCACCGTATCGGTCGTACAGGCCGTGCTGGTAAGTCTGGTCAATCGATTACTTTTGTCTCGCCAAATGAGATGGGCTATTTAGCTATTATTGAAAACCTCACTAAAAAACGCATGACAGGGCTCAAACCACCGACTGCCGAAGAAGCGTTTCAGGCTAAGAAAAAGGTTGCTCTTAAGAAAATTGAGCGTGACTTTGCGGATGAAACCATCCGTGCCAACTTTGAAAAGTTCAAAGGAGATGCTCTTAAATTATCTCAAGAATTTAGTCCTGAAGAACTGGCGCTGTACATTCTTAGCTTAACGGTTCAAGACCCAGATACCTTGCCAGAAGTTGAGATTGCTCGTGAAAAACCATTGCCATTTAAGTATGTCGGCGGTGGACATGGCAGCAAAAATTCTGGGAAAAACGCTCGTGGAAACCGTGACCGTAATCGCTCAGGACGGGATGGTGACCGTAGACGCCGTGATGATCGAGATAGCGACCGCCGTGGTGGCAAACGTCGTGATTATCGCGATATCCATGACGGATCAGGTAACCGTGATTTCAAGCTCAAGTCAAAACGTCATCAAGACCATAAAAAATCTGATAAATCAAGTAATGCTGGTAGCGGATTTACCATCCGTCACAAAGGCGAATAAACCATGTGATTGCACCCCTACGAGGGTGCTTTTACCATTACTGCAAAAAGGAAACTATCGTGTCTTATTTTGAAAACCTAGAAAAATTGTTATCCGATGACCGTCAAAAACGGTATGAGGTGATTGTTTACCTATCACATCATGTTCAGAATCCTGCTATTATCAAGCCTTATGCTTGGGTGCTGAAACCCTATGAACGATTGAATGACTATGAACTCAGGGAAAACTCCTATAGGACTCACAGGTATCGAAAAGTCGCCAAAGCCTTACAATTTTACCAAGATGCCAAAGGTTGCGCCTGTCAATTATTTGATGAAGTGGACAATCCTAAAGATTTTATTGAAATGGGTCTCTTAAAGAAATTATCCGCTGAGCCAGGTCCAGATGACAGTGTCTATGGTCAGGTATGTGTAGAATGCTTGCGGTGTGGCACCTTTTATCAGGTCTATATGAGGGAATACCATTATATTTGGTGGGAATGGGTGAAGAAAGTGACTGTCTAACTATCTTGTTAGGCAGTTTTGTGTTACAATAGTCTTCATATTTAAACAGTTGAGGATAGCTTATGAAAATACCATTTATCACTGCCGAAGAATTGGATAAGATAACAGCACAGTTTCCCACTCCTTTTCATCTTTATGATGAAAAAGGGATTCGCGAAAAAGCACGAGCTTTAAATAAGGCTTTTGCTTGGAATAAGGGATTTAAGGAATACTTTGCTGTTAAAGCGACACCAACACCAGCCATTTTAAAGATTTTACAAGAGGAAAATTGTGGTGTGGATTGTGCGACAGGAGTTGAGCTTCTTATGAGTCATAAGTTAGGGTTTACAGACATTATGTTCTCCTCAAACAATACTCCTGAAAGCGAGTATGCTTATGCCAAGGAAATTGGGGCGACTATCAACCTAGATGCCTATGAGATGATTGATTTTGTAAAAAATACTGTAGGTCTGCCTGAAACAGTGTCCCTACGTTATAACCCAGGTGGTGTGTTTGCTCTGGGCACAGACATTATGGATCATCCAGAAGAATCTAAATTTGGCATGACCAAAGTACAGCTTATTCAGGGGTTTAAAGAGTTAAAAGCAGAAGGTGTAAAAGTATTTGGGATTCATTCTTTCTTGGCTTCAAATACAGTAACCAATGCTTACTATCCAGAACTTGCTCGTCAGCTCTTTGAATTAGCTGTTGAGATAAAAGAGCTTTTAGGCATCGAGCTTAGCTTTATCAATCTTTCTGGTGGCATCGGTGTTAATTATTATCCGGATCAGGAACCTAACGATATCGCTCTGATAGGTCAAGGGGTACGTCAGGTCTATGAGGAAGTGCTAACACCAGCAGGACTTGACAATATCAAGATTTTTACAGAACTTGGCCGTTTCATGTTAGCCCCTCATGGTCTCTTGGTGACAACAGTTGCTCACCGCAAAGAAACCTACAGAAAATATGTTGGTGTTGATGCTTCGGCGGTTAATTTGCTGCGTCCTGCTATGTATGGCTCTTATCACCACATTACTAATATGACCAACCCCAATGGGGACATCGAAGTTGTTGATGTGGTCGGCTCTCTCTGTGAAAACAATGATAAATTTGCCAAAGAACGTGAACTTGCAGAGGCTCGTATTGGAGATACTCTTGTCATTCACGACACGGGTGCACATGGCTTCTCAATGGGTTACCAGTATAATGCAAGACTTCGTTCAGCAGAAATCCTCTACCAAGAAGATGGTGGTGCACGTATGATTCGCCGCGCAGAAACGCCAGAAGATTACTTCGCGACCATTACTGGTTTTGACTTTTAATCTTGTAGCATCGCTTTGCGATGCTTTTTTGCATTGTCAATTAAGCTGAAAAATGCTATAATAACGAAGTAAAAATATTTAGAGAGAATAGGACACAACATGAATACATTTCTTTGGATTTTATTAGTATTTGCAGCTTTTATTGGTGGTTTGTTTGCAGGAGCATTTATTTTACGCAAACAAGTTGAAAAGGACTTTGCTGATAACCCGCGTTTGGATGTCAATGCTGTTCGTGAAATGATGAGCCAAATGGGGCAAAAACCAAGTGAAGCGAAAGTTCAACAAGCTTATCGCAACATTATCAAACACTCAAAAGCAGCAGCTTCAAAGAAAAAATAATAGATAGAGGGAGTGGGAGTTGATTCCCGTTCCCTTTCTTTAGGTTTAGAGATTGGCAACTGAATGGGTGTCAAACATGACAAAAGCTGACGTTAGGGATAAAGAGTATGGATAATCGACCGATTGGTTTTTTAGATTCTGGGGTAGGTGGTTTGACTGTGGTGCGAGAGCTCATGCGTCAGTTACCTCACGAGGAAATCGTCTATATAGGAGATTCTGCTAGAGCGCCTTATGGGCCTCGCCCTGCCGAGCAAATCAGGGAATATACTTGGGAATTAGTTAACTTTCTCTTGACCAAAGACGTCAAGATGATTGTTTTTGCTTGCAACACGGCGACTGCAGTAGCCTGGGAAGAAGTGAAAGCTGCTCTTGAGATTCCTGTTATAGGGGTTATTTTGCCTGGAGCAAGTGCCGCCATCAAATCAACCTCCAGTGGCAGAATAGGAATTATCGGGACACCGATGACAGTCAAATCAGACATTTATCGTGAAAAAATCACTCAACTAGCACCGCAGTTATTGGTAGAAAGTCTAGCTTGTCCAAAATTTGTACCGATCGTGGAGTCAAATGAAGCACAGTCCAGTCTAGCTAAAAAAGTGGTTTATGAAACCTTGGCACCTTTGGTTGGTAAGGTTGATACCTTGGTCTTGGGGTGCACTCACTATCCAATTTTACGACCGATTATCCAAAATGTCATGGGAAGTGGGGTTAAGTTGATTGATAGTGGAGCTGAATGTGTCCGTGATATATCGGTTTTGCTTAATTATTTTCAACTCAATCGCAGTCGCGACATGACGACTCAGGAGAACCGCTTTTTTACCACTGCAGGCGTTGCTAGCTTTCAGGAGATTGCTGAAAACTGGCTTGGACAAAAGATTCATGTGGAGCATGTAAGATTATGACAGATAAGATTTTTGACTATAAAGATGACCAGAATTGGTTTATTGGGAAGTGGGAGTCTTTTAACTATATGACTTGCTTTGGTGATGATGAGGCCTACGAGGAAGCCCATCGCCATTTTCAAGCATTGACAGAAGGGCTTAACATTGAAGGTTTGCAAGTCCATATCGCTCGACTAAGCTCACCCTTTCATTTTCTAAATTTCATGATTGACATCGTGAATGCTGTTAGCAATCGTTCGATCGCATTGACTCAGCATGGTGGGGCCTTATTAGTTTCTGAAGATGATCGCCTACTCTTTGTTCACCTGCCACAAGAAGGTGTCCCTTTGGCGGATTTCTTTGGCAATAGCGGAGCTGATTTTGGAGAGACATTACTGATAGCCACAAAAAATGAAGGGAAGACTAAAGAATTTCGTAACCTTTTTGAAAAAATGGGGATAAGGGTTCAAAACCTGAACGATTATCCAGAGCTTCCAGATGTGGAAGAGACAGGCATGACCTTTGAAGAAAATGCCCGCCTTAAAGCTGAAACCATTGCTCAATTGACGGGTAAGATGGTCTTGGCAGATGATTCGGGTCTAAAAGTAGATGCTTTAGGTGGTCTTCCAGGGGTCTGGTCTGCTCGTTTTTCTGGACCAGATGCCACTGATGAGAAAAACAATCTTAAATTGCTGCATGAATTGGGAATGGTTTTTGAGCAAGAACGCCGTTCAGCTCAGTTTCATTGCTGCTTAGTGGTTGCCCATCCTGAAAAAGAAAGTCTCGTTGTTGAAGCAGAATGGCCTGGTTATATCGGTTTTGAGGCAAAAGGAGACCATGGCTTTGGCTATGATCCACTTTTCTTAGTTGGAGAGACAGGACGTACCTCAGCTCAACTCTTACCTGAAGAAAAAAATAGCATTTCCCACCGCGGTCAGGCGGTCAAAAAACTCATGGAGGTCTTTCCATCATGGCTGAATACACAGTGATAGTGATGAGTGATTCCCACGGTGACCGAGAGGTTGTTGAGGACATCAAGGCACATTATGAAGGCAAAGTTGATGCTATTTTTCATAATGGAGATTCAGAGTTAAAAGCCAATGATCCGATTTGGTCTGGAATCTCAGTGGTTGGTGGCAACTGTGATTTTGACAGCGACTATGAAGAAACTTGCATTAGCCATTTTCCGGGATTAACCATTGCTCAAACACATGGGCATTTGCATCAGATCAATTTTATGTGGGACCGCTTGGATTTGTTTGCTCAGGAGGCTGATGCGGACATCTGTTTATATGGGCATTTACATCGGGCAGAAGCTTGGCAAAATGGTAAAACCGTTTTTATCAACCCAGGATCCGTCCGTCAACCGCGCGGCCCTATCATGGAAAAGCTCTATGCGAAGGTGACGGTGACAGAAAAGCTGATTTTGGTTGATTTTTACCGGATGGATCACTCACCCTACCTAGAATTATCAAAGGAATTTACACGATGATTGCAAAAGAATTTGAATTGTTTTTAAAAGGGCATGTCGATACCTACTTGACGCCAGCTGAACAGGTAGCGATTTTTGTCGATACTCATAATGCTGACCATGTCCTTTTATTACTAGCAAGTAATGGCTATTCACGCGTACCAATTATCACTAAAGACAAAAAGTATGTTGGAACAATTTCTATTTCTGATATCCTGGCTTATCAATCTGAAAAAGGTTTGCAGGATTGGGAGATGGCCCAAACAGATATTGCTCACATGACCAATAGCAAGATTCCGACAGTTTCCATTGATGCGGATGTGACAGAAGTGCTTCATAAATTGGTCGAGTTTCCTTTTTTACCTGTTGTTGATGTTCAGCAAACCTTTGTCGGCATCATCACACGTAAGTCCATTTTAAAAGCTATCAACAGCTTACTCCACAATTTCACAAAGGATTATACCATTTCTCCAAATGATTGATTACACTTCACAGATTTCCCCTTTTTTGATGGGGAAAAAGCTGTCGCTTAATTCGCAAAAATCTTACCAATATGATCTGGAACAGTTCTGTCAGCAGGTGGGCAGAAAGATTGATGACCATAGCTTGCGCCTTTATCAGGAGAGCTTGATGAGCTTAAAAGCTACTGCTCAAAAACGTAAAGAATCCAGTGTCAATCAATTTCTTTATTTTTTGTATGAGCAGGGAGTTTTAGACCATTTTTATAAATTAAAACCCGTCAAAAGACCCGTCGTCAAAGAGCAGACTGAATCAGTCTTAGAGTTAGAATCGCTCTATCAAGAGATGCAATACCCCTTAGGTCAACTGATTGCCCTCCTCATTTTGGAACTAGGTCTGACGCCTAGTCAAATAGCGGCATTAAAGACGGCACAGATTGATAAAAATTTTCAAGTGCTGACAGTGAAAACATCAAGGACTGTTCGAATTTTACCCCTATCAGATAGGCTATTACCTTATCTGAAGTGGCAGGAAAATCAAGTCTATCTCTTTGAACGCTTGGGAGTGCCTTATTCAAGGCAATGGTTTTTTACTCAGTTAACAGCCTTTGTGACCAGTTGTGGTTTTCCAGATTTGACGGCTCAAAAGTTGCGCCAGCAATTTATTTTACGAGAATGCCAGAAAGGGACCTCTATTGTTAGTCTGGCTAAGAAATTGGGCTTGAAAAAGACAGCCACACTAGAAAAATACTATAAAGATGGACATTAAATTAAAAGATTTTGAAGGTCCTTTGGACCTTTTGTTACACCTAGTATCAAAGTATGAGATGGATATTTATGATGTCCCCATTGTTGACGTTATCGAGCAGTACTTGACCTATTTAGCCACTCTTCAAGCGATGCGACTGGAGGTGGCTGGGGAGTATATGCTGATGGCAAGTCAGCTCATGTTGATTAAAAGCAGAAAGCTCCTTCCCAAAATCGTTGAAGCAGAGCCAGAAGCTGATGATCCTGAGTTTGATCTCTTGAGTCAGATTGAGGAATACCGTAAGTATAAGCTCCTGAGTCAAGAGTTGGCAACTCAGCATGAAGTCAGGGCGCAACATTTTTCAAAGCCCAAGCAAGAGCTCATTTATGACGATATTACCCTTAATCATGATAGGACTACTGTGGATCTCTTTTTAGCATTTTCACAGATTATGGCTAAAAAACAAGAGGCTATTCGGCGTAGTCACACGACGATTGCGCGCGATGACTATCGGATTGAGGATATGATGCTTATGGTGGAGCAAGAGTTTGAGACAAGGTCTCAGTTGCCCTTATCAGAGCTCTTTATTAAAGCGCAAAATCAGCAAGAAATGATAACCATCTTTCTAGCGACTCTTGAGCTCATTAAAGTTCATAAAGTTACGGTCAGTCAAAAAGAGAACTTTGGAGAGGTGATTTTGACCAAAGGTGGAGAAGAGCATTGACACCGTCGCGCTTGTTTGATAGACCATTAGAAGGTCCTTTAGACTTTTGTGATGACGGGGAATTTTTTTAAATAGCAGAGCTGGAAATGGTGTTTTGAATGCTGATCTAGCGAGATAGACATTTTTATGAGATGTGTTCAAGGCCTCCTTTGTCTTTTGCTATTTATCCAGATGATTTTTTAAGGAGCACAAAATGAGTCATTTAGCAAAAATTGAAGCCCTGCTTTTTGTAGCAGGAGAAGATGGATTAGACCTTAAGCAATTGGTTGACCTAACCCAACTACCAGCCTCTGCTCTGATGCAGCAATTAGAAAAATTAAGTGCCAAATATCAGGAAGACACGGCATCAGCTCTTTGTCTTTTAGAATCTGGAAAGACTTATAAACTGGTCACAAAAGAAGAACACGCAGACCTATTGCGCCTTTACTCTAGCACTCCAATCAATCAAAGTTTGTCTCGGGCTAGTTTGGAAGTGTTATCTATCATTGCCTATAAACAGCCCATCACCCGTGTCGAGGTTGATGACATTCGCGGGGTCAATTCCAGTGGAGCTATCGCTAAGCTGCAAGCCTTTGATTTGATTAAAGAAGATGGGAAAAAGGAAGTTTTGGGTCGCCCTAATCTCTATGTCACGACAGATTATTTCCTAGACTATATGGGGGTGAATAGTCTAGAAGACCTGCCAGATGTTTCTAATATTCAGCTACAGGATGAAGAAACGACCTTATTTGGGGAATAGTGGAAGATTTTAACCGTTAGTTGCTTCTAGCGGTTTTGATATTTTTCAAATCCATGTTACAATAGAGGGACAAAATGACAGACGTGAGTCAGTAGAAAAGGAGTGGAGAGCGAGGCTTTCCGATAAAGGATGAGAATTAATAAATATATTGCCCATGCAGGTGTTGCGAGCCGTCGTAAGGCGGAAGAGTTGATTAAACAAGGACTGGTTACCATCAATGGTCAAGTGGTTCGTGAATTAGCTACCTTGGTCAAATCAGGTGATAAGGTTGAAGTCGAAGGTAGCCCTATTTACAACGAAGAAAAGGTCTATTATCTGTTAAATAAGCCAAAAGGTGTTATTTCAAGCGTGTCAGATGATAAGGGGCGTCGCACGGTTGTTGATTTGTTGCCTCAGGTTAAGGAACGGATTTATCCTGTTGGTCGTTTGGATTGGGACACTTCAGGTGTTTTGATTTTAACTAATGATGGTGATTTTACAGACAAGATGATTCACCCTAGAAATGAGATTGACAAGGTCTATCTAGCGCGTGTCAAAGGGATTGCAACCAAGGACAATTTGCGCCCGCTGACAAGGGGGGTTGTCATTGACGGCAAAAAAACAAAGCCTGCCCGTTATAATATTATCAAGGTGGAAAATGATAAGAACCGTTCGGTTGTCGAATTGACCATCCATGAAGGGCGCAATCATCAAGTTAAAAAAATGTTTGAAGCTTGTGGCTTGATTGTTGACAAACTTTCTCGAACGCAATTTGGAACCCTTGATTTGACAGGGCTGCGCCCTGGGGAAGCTCGCCGTCTCAATAAAAAAGAAGTCAGTCAGCTTCACAATGCTGCGACGACTAAAGTCAAATGAAAAAAATCTTGATAGGTCTGGTGAGGCTGTATCAAAAGTGGCTGTCACCAATCTTTCCACCTTCTTGTCGTTATCAACCAACTTGCTCCAATTATATGATTGATGCGATTACTAAGCATGGGTTAAAAGGTGTTTTGATGGGGATGGCAAGAATTCTGCGTTGCCATCCTTTCGTAGGCGGAGGAGATGATCCTGTCTCTGACCATTTTACTTTAAAAAAGAATGATAAGACCAAGTAAAGTTGGTCTTTTCTTATAGCTAGAAACTATATCACCACTTAATTATTAACTATTTACAGAGTGGCGACTTTCTATGCTAAAATAGTTGCTATAGAAAGTGAGTAGTATTATGACATTGATTGAAACCTTAAAAGCGGCTCCTATGGCGATTTTAGGAGCTGGTGCTGTTGGTAAAGCTGTTGGCGCAGACTCTGTTCTGGCTGGAAATCGTGTGCGTTTATTTGAGCTAGAAGCCTTTTCAGACACCATCAAAAACTTGGATAAAACAGGCCTAACCATCAAACCAAGTGGTCAAAATAACTTGTATGGTTTTGAGCGCAGTGGCAAGGCTTATTTTGAACTTGTCACCACAAATATGGCTGAGGCTGTCAAAGGGGCAGGGATCATTGTAGTTGCAGTGCCATCCATTGCCCACGATGCTTTTTTTGAGCAATTGGTGCCCTTATTGGAAGACGGGCAGATTATTCACATCATTCCTGATAATTTTGGAAGCCTCAAGCTGCGCAAGAAAATGCGTCAATTAGGCTCGACAAAAAATGTTATCATTGGTGGCTGGAGCTCGGCTCCTTACGGTGCGCGTATTATCCGTGAAGGTGGCGTCATGACACCTGCTATCGAATTCAAATACCGTGCGATTACCTTACGTGGAGCAGCTCTGCCATTAACAGACCAAGAGACGTTTTTAGAAAGTTCAAAAGCAATTGGTAGCTTTGATGCGATCACTCAAGGAGATGGGGTCGTCGGTGGTAAGACGGTACTTGATATTGGGTTTTCAAATGTCAATCCAGTCCTTCATGTGCCAGGAACTTTGCTTGGGGCTAGTGTTATGGAAAACTTTGGTCGTGTTTTTGGTGGCAATGACAAGTACCAGTACTCAATCTATTCGCATGCTTACAGTGAGTCGGTAGCCGAGGTACAATATGCCTTTTACTTAGAACAAATTAAACTGGCAGAGGCGATTGGTGTCGATTTGCAGCGTTATCCTAAGAAAAATTTCTTATCCAGAACGTCTATTTTAGGACCAGAGTATATGGGTGATGATTGTATTGTGCCGTTTGACCAGCAGTTTCCCATGGCTTATGGGACGGGACCTTTTACCATTCAGGACCGGTATGTCACAGAGGATATTCCAGTAGGTTGTCACCTTTACCATGAATTGGGGAAAAAATATGGTGTGGCAACGCCAGTCATTGATGCGATGATTACGATTGGCTCTGTTATGACGGGTCATGATTTCTACCAGACTGGGCTGACGCTTGAAGATTTGGATTTGGCACATTTGACGAAAGAGCAGGTTTTAGACTATTTGACAACTGGCAATTTTACAGAAAAGGACGTATAAGATGCATCACAGAGGGACCTTAGAACAGAGAGAGCATTTGACAGCTTATCATCAGGTAGCTTCAACGCCAATTGCAGGCGCAGCTATCGGGATTATTACTATTGACTATGACTACGTCAAATTGCCTGGCAATGTTGCTAATGCCACAACTTTTTCTTTTCCAGTAATCTATGAAGTGGTTTCTTTTCCCATTGAAGATTTGTTTGAGGGAAAAACTGAAATACTGGATCAAATTATCCAAGCAGCACAGCGTCTAGAGAAAAAGGGTGTGCGAGCTATTGTGGGAGCTTGTGGTTATTTCAACCATTTTCAAGAGCAGATCAAATCTGCTGTGTCTGTTCCTGTTTACATGTCCAGTGTTTTGCAGATTCCTTTGATTAAAATGGGCTTGCGTTCGGACCAAAAGGTTGCGGTTATTGTGGCAGATGGTGAGGGGGCAAATCGTGAGTTTTTTGCCAAGGCTAATGCAAATATTGATGACTGTATTGTACAAGAAATTGGTACTTTGGAGAGTTTTGCCCCTATTCGCTATATCAAGCCTTATTTGGACAATGCTGCTCTAACCAGAGATTTGGTAGCAGTCGTCAAAGATTTAACGGACAAGCATCCAGAAATTGGAGCGGTACTTTTGGAATGCAGCGACTTGCCCCCTTATGCTGCAAGCATCCAAAGAGAGGTAGGTCTTCCTGTCTTTGACTTCATCACCTTAATCAATTGGGTCTATAATGCAGTGGTTAAACGGGATTATTACGGTTATTTATAAGTAAAAGTCTTTTTAAGACCTACGGACGGTAGCGACTTCCTTCGGAATTCCATACCTCATTTTTGAGCCTAGGGTCTCAAAAATTCTTGGTGGTGGAAATACTAATCGTCACGCTAGTTTCGCCAGGTCAAAAGGTATCTGATGAGGCTCGTCGCTGTCGCTCGCAAAATCGCTAATTACAGTACACCTAACAGAGCTTTTCAGCTTGTTAGAGAAAATAGAATGTAGACAAACGCCTAAAAACATAAAACTTGAATAGCATTACAAAATATAAAACTCTTAAGACTATAGATATTTCAATGGTTCTAGGGGTTTTTGATTTTCACCATAAAGAAAAAAGATTGAAGAAAATCGTCCAAAATGGACCTTGTCTTCAATCTGAAAGGAACTCAAAAGAGTTCCTTTTTATTTTCCTAAACAGAATTGGCTAAAGAGTTGTGTAATCAGTTCGTCTGGAGCAGCGTCGCCTGTAATCTCTCCTAAAATTTCCCAAGTACGAGTCAGGTCTACTTGAAGTAAATCAACTGGCATGCCAAGTTCAAGCCCCTCGTTGACAGCGTTAAGGCTTTGGACAGCTTTTTCAATTAAGGAAATATGACGAGCATTAGACAAATAAGTCGCGTCCTTTTCAACCAATCCTGCATTGTCGAAGAAGAGTTGATTGATGCGATCCTCGATCGCTGTGATATTTTGATTTTCAAGAACGGAAATACGAATGAAATCCTGAGGCAGTAAGTCAGCTTCGATGACTTCGGGGAGATCTGTTTTATTGAGTAGGATGATGCGGTTGCTTTTTTCAGAAATGTCAAGCAAGGCTTTGTCTTGCTCTGTTAAGGGTTCAGATGCGTTGAGCACCAAAAGGACCAAATCCGCCTCTTCTAAAGCTTTTTTAGACCGTTCAACGCCGATTTTTTCTACGATATCATCTGTTTCACGGATACCTGCGGTGTCAATGAGTTTGAGCGGGACACCTTTGATGTTGATGTATTCTTCGATGGTATCACGTGTCGTTCCCTCGATATCTGTAACGATGGCTTTTTCTTCGCGGAGTAGGTTATTCAGTAGGCTTGATTTGCCGACGTTTGGCCGACCGATAATCGCTGTCGCAAGCCCTTCTCGGAGAATTTTTCCACGTTTTGCCGTTCGTAAGAGACCCTGCAAAAGATTTTGAAATGCTAGTGTCTTTTCCTGAACGAGAGCAGTCGTCATTTCTTCGACATCATCGTATTCAGGGTAGTCAATGTTGACTTCAACTTGAGCAAGGGTATTGAGGATTTCTTGACGCGTATGATTAATGAGATCTTTAAGAGAACCGTCGAGCTGGGACATGGCTACAGCCATTGCTTTATCAGTCTTGGCGCGAATCAAATCCATAACGGCCTCTGCCTGAGTCAAATCCACACGACCATTAAGAAAAGCACGCTTGGTAAATTCGCCAGGCTCTGCCATTCTAGCTCCAGAGCGAATTAAGAGTTGCAAAATTTCGTTGGTAACCGCTACCCCACCGTGAGTGTTAATCTCAATCACGTCTTCACGGGTAAAGGTTTTAGGGGCTCTCATGACGGAAACCATGACCTCATCCAGAATCTCACCATTTTCTACGATATGACCGTAGTTGATAGTATGAGAGTCTACCTTTTCCAAATCTTTTCCTCGAAAAACTTTTTTGGTAATAGCTAGTGCCTCAGTTCCAGAAAGACGAACAATTCCAATAGCCCCTTCCCCTAGAGGTGTTGAGATAGCTGTAATAGTATCAAATTCTTTAGTAATTGACATAAGGGTTCCTTTTTCAAAGTAAGTTTCTTCTATTTTAGGAAAAAGCTGAGCAGAAAGCAATTTTTTCCTCTCTCTATAGAAAAATGAAAAAATTGCGACACTTCTTAGTTGAAATACGCGTCTTGATAAGATAAAATGGATAATGCCAGTAATAGACGATAATGTATCGAGAAAGATTGAACGAATGGGAAAGTTAAAAGAGGGCCGGCAGACAGGCTGGTTTATGAAAAAGAAAGGCAAGCATTTCATTTTTGGTTGCTCACTGCTAATGCTAGGCGTGGCTTCAAGTGTGTCTGCGGATACTGATTTTGCTACGACTGCCAACCTTACAAGACAAGATACTGAGCAGCCATCTGCTCCTACCAGTAGTTCTGAAGACATGCAGGATGCTACAGAAAATCATGCTTCTATGGCGACGGAAGAGTCAACGAGTCATTTATCAACAAGTGCCTCTTCTGAAGGCTCAGCTACAGAAACTGCCTCTGAATCTGCGACATCTAGCACAGTTTCACCAAATTCTGACCGCCAAGAGTCTCAGGTAAATCCGCTAGAATTGAAGGTTAAACTCGTTGACAAGTTAATTGAACTTTCACCAGTTATCAATCAAGCAGCGTCAGACTTAGTAATGACTGTATCTATTCCAAATGCTGATGGAACCACTGCAGAAGAAGTGATTCATTATGAAGAAGATGGCTGGATAGGACAACCGAGTTTTTACACCGTTGCTAAATCTGGTCTATTGACTTTTGAGATTGATCGGATTCGTATTTACCCCAAAATTATTGTAAAACTTAGCTCTGCAACTCTCAAGAGGAAAGCAGAAGCGTGGATTCTGACAGAAAATTTGCCTAAATTTGAGCAAGATAGTTTATCGACAGATTCCACACTGAATAGCCAGTCAACCCAAGAGACAACAGATTCGACATCAAATAGCCAATCAACCCAAGACACGGCTCTTTCACAAAATTCCCTTGAGACGAGTGAACAGTCTGAAACAAGCTCTTCACAGTCTAGTGCTTCTTCAGAAAGCATGACAGGCGTGTTGCCTCCGTCACCTTCTGTAACAGATATGATGGTAACGATGCCATCTGTTGGAAGTGTGCTAGGTCAAGGAGAAAGTTTAGTCAATCAGTCTCTTCCTGTAACCCTTGAGACCAATTTTTCAGACTTCGGATTACCTACTGTTGAGGATCCTTTTGTAGGTTTTTCGCCTCAAATATCTGTCCCTCCTCAGCTGATTCCATCTATCAAAGTTTTCCAAGTTTCGACTAAGTTAGATAAAGATGGTTTTTTACGCTTGACGATTCCTGAAAAGACAGATACTTTTACGCTATCTTACACGACTGCTAAGGGCAAAAAGAAAACCATCACATTAGTTCGCTTGCCATCAGGTGAGTGGCAATCAGATGCTGATTTTATTACGATAAATGCTCAAGGAGAGGTGACTATTGACTCTAAAAAGTTACCTAAAGATGTTACCATGTCCCTCAAAGCCAAAGATGGAGAGGAGACACTAGATGCTAAAACCATTAGTATCTATCGTGTGCCGAAAGCCCCGCAACTAGACTTTTCACGAGGGAGCATGCTCATAAACCCTGATCAGGATACGGTCAAATGGGAAGTCAGCTATCAAGTGGCTGATGGTGCTCCTGTAGTAGCGGAAGTTCTTAAAGATTCAAGAGGCTTGTGGCATAGTAAGGCTCTCGGTGTCTTTGTGGCTCAAAATTCAGGACTTAGCTTTTTTTACCCAAGTGTATTGAAAACAATCGACACGATTACACTGACTGCCACCGCTTCAAATGGTCAGGTGTCTGGTCAGCTGACGGTTCAACGTCAGGATGACTCATTTGAAATTGTGAGTCAGGAAACAGAGGAACAAACTGTTCTTGTTGATCATTAAAACCAAGTGCCTCTTTGGGCCTTGGTTTTTCTTTTGACTTGGCAAAAAGAAAGCGCAGACAAGTGACTGTAATTGTGTTATAATGAGGTGTTAATATGAATAGTAGGAGGTCTTTATGGATGAACTGAAGAAGTTGGCTGGTATCACTGCAGCAAAGTATGTTCAATCAGGCATGGTGATTGGACTTGGGACAGGCTCAACCGCTTATTACTTTGTTGAAGAAATTGGTCGTCGCCTCAAAGAAGAAGGTTTAGACATCGTTGGTGTGACAACCTCTAGCCAGACTACTGCTCAGGCTGAAAGATTAGGCATTCCATTGAAGTCAGTTGATGAGATTGATCAGATTGATGTGACTGTCGATGGCGCAGATGAGGTCGATCCACATTTCAATGGTATCAAAGGCGGTGGTGGAGCACTTCTGATGGAGAAAATAGTGGCAACACCAACGAAGGACTATATCTGGGTGGTTGATGAAACGAAGCTTGTGAAGCATCTGGGTGCCTTTAAATTACCAGTAGAAGTTGTCCAGTATGGGGCAGAGCGCCTTTATCGTGACTTTGAAAAGAAAGGCTACAAGCCTGCTTTCAGGGAAGTCCAGGGGCAACGTTTTATTACGGATATGCAAAACTTCATTATTGACCTTGATCTTGGCAAGATTGATAATCCAGTCGCTTTCGGTGAGGAGCTAAAAGCAATGGTCGGAGTTGTTGAGCACGGACTTTTTAACGGTATGGTTGATAAAGTTATCGTTGCCGGAAAAGATGGCGTTAAGGTCTTAGAAAAGTAAGCCCCAACGTTTTAAATATGTTATTCTTATAGGTTTTGGGTGCTAACCGTAACCACCCTAGAATAGGAGACAAGATGTCTAAATTTAATCGTATTCACCTGGTCGTTATGGATTCTGTCGGAATTGGTGCGGCACCAGATGCGGACAAGTTTTTCAATGCAGGCGTAGCTGACACGGAGTCTGACACTCTTGGCCACATCTCTGAAAAAGCAGGTCTTGCTGTGCCAAATATGGCCAAAATCGGTCTTGGAAACATCCCTCGTGACACGGCCCTTGCGACTGTTCCTGCTGAGGAGAATCCGACTGGCTACGTGACCAAGTTGGAAGAAGTATCACTCGGAAAAGACACCATGACAGGCCACTGGGAAATTATGGGCCTCAACATCACCGAGCCATTTGATACTTTCTGGGACGGTTTCCCAGAGGAGATTTTGACAAAAATCGAAGAGTTCTCAGGCCGAAAAATCATCCGTGAGGCGAATAAGCCCTACTCTGGTACAGCTGTCATTGATGACTTTGGTCCTCGCCAAATGGAAACAGGGGAGTTGATCGTCTATACCTCCGCAGACCCTGTCCTTCAGATTGCAGCCCACGAAGATGTTATTCCATTGGATGAATTGTACCGTATCTGTGAATACGCTCGTTCCATTACCCTTGAACGCCCAGTTCTTCTTGGTCGTATCATCGCCCGTCCATACGTTGGTGAGCCTGGCAATTTCTCACGTACTGCCAACCGCCATGACTACGCGGTGTCACCGTTTGAAGCAACTGTTCTCAACAAGCTTGCAGATGCGGGAGTTCCTACCTACTCTGTCGGCAAAATCAGCGACATTTTCAACGCATCAGGTATTACCAACGACATGGGCCACACCAAGTCAAATATGCACGGTGTAGATGTCCTACTTGAAACCATGCAGTTGGCTGACTTTGAAAAAGGTTTCTCATTTACCAACTTGGTTGACTTTGATGCCGTTTATGGTCACCGTCGTGACATCGAAGGCTACCGCGATTGCTTGCAGGAGTTCGATGCTCGTATTCCAGAACTTATCGCTGCTATGCGTGAGGATGATCTGCTCTTGATTACAGCTGACCATGGAAATGATCCTGCCTATGCAGGTACAGACCATACCCGTGAATATGTGCCACTCTTGGCTTATAGCAAGTCCTTCACAGGCAGTGGCGTTTTGCCAGTTGGACATTTTGCGGACATCTCAGCGACTATTGCTGAAAACTTCGGTGTCGAAAAAGCTATGATTGGCGAGAGCTTCTTAGGAGCTCTGGTCTAATGGAACAACTGACGGTCTATTACAATCCCGACTGCAGCAAATGTAAGAAATTAAAAATCTTACTGCCTAGCCAGGACCTGGACATCAAGTGGGTCAATTACCTAGAAAATCCACTGACAGCAGAAGAATTGACAACACTTTTGGAAAAAATGGGCAGTCAGCCTTCTGCAGTTATTCGGTTGACAGAAGAAGAGCGAGCAGGTTTGTCAGAAGAACAACTCTTTGAGCGTTTAGTTAAAGAGCCTGCTCTTCTCAACCGTCCCATTATCGAGCTAGAACAGACAGCCTTTCTCTGTCGTCCCCTCGACATCATCAAGGAAAAAATGCCAGAATATGACTGGTCAGCGTATTTATAAGAAAGGTAGCTATGGACAAAGTAACCATTTACCATAATCCAGAATGCGGCACCTCTCGCAATACTCTGGCCCTCATTCGCCATGTTGGGATTGAACCCGAAGTAATTCTTTACTTGGAAACTCCTCCTACAAAGGAAAAGCTCGCAGAGCTGTTAGCTGCGATGCAACTGTCTGCTAAGGAGCTTCTTCGCACCAATGTGCCTCCTTATGAAAATATGGGAATTGATTGGGACAAGGCTGATGAAGACGCGATTATATCAGCAATGGTTACAGAACCAATCCTCGTCAATCGACCGATTGTTGTGAGTTCCAAAGGTGTCAAATTGTGCCGTCCGTCAGAAGTCGTCTTGGATTTACTCCCGCCGATGACAGAAGTATTCATCAAAGAAGACGGAGAAGTTGTCTCTCCTTTGTAAAGAGTGATGGCTTTCTCCCTAACAAATATTCATAGAAAGGAAGATTTGGTTGGTGTAACCAACTGAATGGGATTACGGTCCCGACTATTTTATATTATGTCACTATTAGAAAAAATTATTGAAACAAAAGCTTTCTTGGAAGAAAAAGGAATGATTAAGCCAGAATTTGGTTTGATTTTGGGATCAGGCTTGGGCGAATTGGCTCAAGAAGTTGAAAATGCCATTGTCATCGACTATGCAGACATTCCGAACTGGGGCAAGTCAACGGTTGTAGGCCACGCTGGTAAGTTGGTCTACGGTGATTTGGCAGGTCGCAAGGTCTTGGCCTTGCAAGGTCGTTTCCATTTC
The DNA here is from genome assembly GCF_000423745.1 of Streptococcus plurextorum DSM 22810. Lineage (GTDB taxonomy): Bacteria > Bacillota > Bacilli > Lactobacillales > Streptococcaceae > Streptococcus > Streptococcus plurextorum. The sequence goes on along the minus strand of NZ_AUIO01000012.1, from coordinate 37,718 downwards.
TATGAAGGCAATCCAATGGAAGTCGTGACCTTCCCAGTCCGTGTTATGAAAGCCCTCGGTTGTGAAGGTGTGATTGTGACCAATGCCGCAGGTGGTATCGGCTACGGTCCAGGTACTCTCATGGCTATTACAGACCATATCAACATGACGGGTCAAAATCCATTGATTGGCGAAAACTTGGAAGAATTTGGTCCACGTTTCCCAGATATGTCCAATGCCTACACCAAAGAATACCGCGAGAAAGCTCATGCTGTTGCGGAAAAATTGAGCATTAAGTTGGACAATGGTGTCTACCTCGGTGTGACAGGTCCTACCTATGAAACACCTGCAGAAATCTTGGCCTTCAAGACCATGGGTGCCCATGCAGTCGGCATGTCAACAGTGCCAGAAGTTATCGTGGCAGCTCATTCAGGCATGAAAGTCTTGGGAATTTCTGCTATCACCAACTTTGCGGCTGGTTTCCAATCCGAACTCAACCACGAAGAAGTGGTAGAAGTAACCGAGCAAATCAAAGGCAACTTCAAAGGCTTGGTCAAGGCTATCTTGGTTGAGTTGTAGGAGGAAAAATGTCAAATAAACCCTGGTTCAATATTTTAAAAGGGCTTTTACTTATTCTTATATTGACTGTTGCATGGCTAATATTCTTTGCTACTATCAGTTCAAGCAAATCTGACACCAATTATGAACCGTTTAGTGGTGCATCTATAGTCTGTGCTCTCATAACTTACGATGTCATTCTATTTGTAGGGCAGTACAACAAAATTATTCATCTAAGAGAAGAGATCGCTACGTCTTACAATGCTGTCATCATCAAGCAGAAACACGTGACTAATCTGGTTAGTCAATTACAAGAAGTAACCGATAAAATCATTGACCACGAATTGAAAATGTCTGTGAAAAATACTTTTTCTGATCTCGTCGAAGAGGAAAAAGATTCTGATCGCATGACAACAGAAGGAAACGATGCACAGCACAATCAGACGAAAAAACGTTTTTCATCTACTTCCGGCTCTAATCAATTTCATGACCACATAGCCTATCAATCTGAAAAGGTGTCTAAATTGGTAGAACGTATTGAGCGTGATACTAGAGGAAAAGCAGATGAAAGTCTAAAACATTTGATGCAAGACATCAAAGAAGCTGAAGCTCTAGTGACGAACCAGCGCCTTTACTACAACGATACGGTTTCACAATATAACAAAACCATAAACGCCTTACCCTTTGTTTTTTTCAGAAAGGCATTTGGCTTTAAGGAAGAAACCTACCTATTTGTTTAGTGGCTAATGCCCTGCTGTGTCCACAGAAAAAGAATATTTGAAAGGAAAGAGAACACTTGTACTCTTGGTATTAACATATGTCTATCCACATCTCTGCAAAACCAGGTGACATCGCTGATAAGATTTTGCTTCCTGGTGATCCACTTCGTGCTAAATTTATCGCGGAAAACTTCCTCGAAGACGCCGTTTGCTTCAACCAAGTCCGCAATATGTTTGGCTATACTGGTACTTACAAAGGTCATCGCGTATCTGTTATGGGAACAGGTATGGGGATGCCTTCCATCTCTATCTATGCTCATGAGCTCATCAATGACTACGGCGTGAAAAAACTGATCCGCGTTGGAACAGCAGGCTCTCTCAATGCTGATGTCCATGTGCGTGAATTGGTATTGGCTCAAGCAGCTGCAACCAACTCTCGCATGATCAATATTGATTGGCCAGAATACGACTTGCCACAGATTGCTAGCTTCAATCTCTTGGATAAGGCCTATCACATTGCCAAAGACCTTAATCTGACCACTCATGTTGGAAATGTCCTGTCATCTGATAGCTTCTATTCACCAAAACTATTTGCTCGCAACCTAGAACTTGGGCAACTTGGTGTCAAGGCAGTCGAAATGGAAGCGGCAGCCCTCTACTACTTGGGTGCTAAATTTGGTGTAGAAACGCTGGCTATCATGACCATTTCAGACAGCTTGGTCAACCCAGAAGAAGACACAACAGCAGAAGAGCGTCAAAACACCTTCACAGACATGATGAAGGTTGGTCTTGAAACCCTAATCGCAGACTAATGGCAGGAAATGACCAAAGCCTAGCCCTCCTACTAGAGGTCTATGCTTACCATCACGCTTTTAAACTAGCAAAGCAGGCTACTGGACTAGATCCAGATAGCCTCTTTTTGCTGGAAATGTTAAAAGAGCGTAGAGAATTAAATGTCGCTTACCTTTTTGATCACCAAGAAAAGCTAAAGCAACTGGAGACAACATACGGCATATCCCTACTTTCGAATGCTTATGAAGAAGAACTACTAGCCAACTACATCATGGACTTAGAAGCTAAGGTTAAAACGGCTGACATCATTGATTTTGTCAGGGCAGTTAGCCCCATTCTCTATCGTCTCTTTTTACGGTTAGCTCAGGCCAAGGTACCAAATTTGTCAGATTTAATCCACAATACCAAGTCTTCTCAGTACGATACTTGGAAATTCTCTGTGATGAAAGACTCAGAAAATCCTTTTATTCAAAACTTTTTATCCCAAAAACGTGAGGCTAAAGTGACGTCAAAAAGCTTGGCTGACCTGATTCAGGTGACGGATTATGGAAAAGCCATCAAAGATAGCGTTCTGCAGTTACGCCAGTTTGAAAAAGCTGTTCGCAATCCCTTGGCACATCTGATTAAACCATTTGATGAAGAGGAGCTTCACCGCACGACTGGATTTTCATCTCAGGTATTCTTGGAGCAAATCATCTTTTTAGCGCAGCAAGCAGGCGTTAGCTACCAAACAGATGAGTTCTACTATGATAAAGTCAATCGTATCATTATTGAAAACCAGAAACTAAATCCATAGCCTTTTTAGAAGAAAGGCAAAGAGAACATATTTTGTCACTGTGACATCTTCATAGGAGATGACATGACAGTAGAGCAACATAAACTATTCTTAACAAGCTTGCTCTAGCTGTCTGACACTGGCATAGAGGTTTCCCTGACAGGGTTAGGGGCAGAAGCAGTAAGCACAAATGGTATCTAAACAAACTTAGAGGCTAGGACGACGTCCTAGCCTCGCTTTATGAGTTAAACTTGACTTCTTCGATAAGATAGTTGATAAATTTCTCTCCCATATTGGATAGATTAGCTTTTTGATGCTGGATGTAGACCAGTTCGATGTCGTCATCAATATTGAGAGGGATTGAGGCGATATTATCACCATTGAGATTGCTGTTCAGAATACCAGTGGCAATGGTATAGCCATCTAAACCAATCAAGAGATTGAAGAGCGTTGCTCGGTCTGAGACAACGATTGACTTTTTATGAGGCACTTGAGCCAGTATTTCTTCTGCAAAATAGAAAGAATTATGAATGCCTTGATCATAAGAGAAATAAGGGTAATCACTGAGCTCTTCTAAATCCACGCTGGCTTTCTGAGCTAGTGGGTGAGTCTTTGAAACAAAAATATGCGGGTGGGCAGTAAAGAGTGGGGTATAGGTCAAACGGCTATCATCCAACATCTTTGTCAGCACATCGCGATTATAACTATTGAGGAATAAAACCCCAATTTCTGAGCGGAAGTTTTTGACATCATCGATGATTTCCCAGGTTCTTGTCTCACGTAAGAATAGCTCATATTGGGTCATGTCCGTCCCTTTTAAGAGTGAAACGAAGGCATTAACAACAAAAGCGTAGTGCTGAGAGGATACCGAAAAGAGTTCTCGGTGAGTGGTTGGGTTTTTATAACGTTCTTCTAAAAGGGAGGTCTGCTCGACAACTTGGCGTGCATAGGAAAGAAATTCGACACCATCTTTGGTCAGGGTAATGCCCTTTGGATTTCGGATGAAGATATCAATGCCCATTTCTCTTTCCAAATCTCGTACAGCATTTGAAAGGCTAGGTTGAGTAATATACAGTTGTTTGGCTGCTTCATTCATTGAACCAGTTTCAACGATTTTGATGATGTAATGTAGTTGTTGGATGCGCATCAATTTATCCTCATGCTTTGAATTTTTTCTTTGGTTGGTGTGACACGTAGCGTTTTTTGTCCTGTGTAGGTTACAAATCCAGGTTTGCCACCGTTGGGTTTGTTTAACTTTTTGGCTTCAATCATATCCACCTGAACCAGATTGGACAGGCGTGCTTTGGAGAAGTAGGCCGCTAATTCTGCAGCATCGGTCTTAACCTGGTCAGATGGTTCTAAATTATCTTTGATAATGACATGACTCCCTGGGATGTCTTTTGCATGGAACCAGAGCTCCCCTCTTTTAGCCATTTTAAAGGTCAACTCTTCATTTTGCAAATTGTTTCTTCCCACCATAATAATAGTTTTACCGTCAGAAGCGAGATACTGTTCAGGTTTTTTGCGTTTGTGGCGTTTGTCTGTGGTGCGGCGTTTCATCAAGCCAGCTTCAACCAGTTCTTCTCGAATATCTTCAATCTCATCCATGTTGGCTTGGGAAAGGTTATAGTCAACAGATTCCAAATAAGCAATGGTTTGTTGGGTATCTTCGATAAGCCCTGTTAAATGCTTGACCGCTTCTTTTAATTTTTGATACTTTTTAAAATAACGTTGCGCGTTTTGATTAGGTGTCAGAGCAAGATCCAATACAATCGTGATTGGACTTCCTGTGTAGTAGTTGTCTAGAGTGACGCTGTCTTTATTATTTGGCACTTGACTTAAGAAGGTGGTCAGCAACTCGCCCTTTTGGCGAAAGGCTTCAGCATCGTCAGTGGCCACTAGTTCAGCTTCCTGCTTGCCTAATTTTTTTCGATTTTTTTCTAATTCATTTTGCACACGATGAATCAAATCACTGGCCTGCTGGGCAATCCGATCTCGCTCGGCTTTTTCCCCATAGTAAAAGTCAAGGACTTGTGACAAGCTATCAAACCGTTGAAGGCTATCGGAAAATGGCAAAGCAGCGAAACTTTTTTTTGTCAGACAAGCCTGGGTTTCTTGTGCAAAGAAAGATCGAAAGTTTTTTAGTTTATCTGTTTTCAGTCTCTGTTCAAGTTCTTGAGCAGAGTCACGGCCCAGTCCCTGAAAGAGTTTCTGGAGATTTTTGGCGCTTAATTCCTCAGTCTCTAAGAGTTCAAAGAGTTTTTCATCCGAAATGTCAAACGGGTTTTCAGCTGTCGTCTTTGGGGGAGCGATATAGGTCGATCCTGGCAGAATAGTCCGATAGGAATTTTGCGAAAAACCGACATGCTTGATGGATTCAATGATTTTACTTTCCGTTTTATCAATCAAAATCACGTTAGAATGTTTGCCCATGATTTCCATAATCAGAGTGACCTTGATGTCGTCTCCGATTTCACTTTTATTGGAAACCGAGATTTCCAAAATACGATCATTCTCGATTTGTTGGATATCCTCGATAACTGCCCCTTGAAGGTATTTACGCATGATCATGGTATAGGTATTGGGATTTTGTGGGTTTTGAAAATCAGCCTGGGTGGTCTGAATCCGACCGAAAACAGGGTGAGCAGATAATAAGAGCTTGTAATTTTGACGGTTATTACGAATCGTCAAGACAAGCTCGCGCTCAAAAGGCTGATTGACCTTTTGAATCCGACCGTAGAGGACTTGCTCCCTTAATTCTTTGGTCAAATGATGTAAAAATAAACCGTCAAACGACATAGCTTTCTCCTTGAATATATCAGTCTTTTCATTATATCATAAACTTTTAGCAAATATTTTTTCAAAATGACTTGCAATTTTCAGAATTTACGATATAATTAAGAAAATTAAGCAAGGAGGTCTTGAGACATGAAAACATTCACATCTACAAACTGGCAAAGCTGGCATCTGTAAAGTTGTGTTTATGTTTGGCATAGATACGACTTTTTGGAGTACTTCAAAAAAGTATCTGTGCCGCTTGTCTTAGATCTCAATCTAGTGAAAGCGCCATAGAAAACTAGGCGCTTTTTTGTATTTAAAATCTTTGTACTCTGCTTCAAGCCTAGCTGATAACTGTTACGATAAAGAGGAGAAAATATGAAACATAAAGGACTTATTGCAACGCTTGTTGCTATTGTATTGTTAGTTGGAGTTGCCCTTTTCACACAAGGTGGGAATAAAAAAGCTACCAAGACAGAAAATCAGGTGGTTAAGATTGGTATTTTACAGTTTGTGACACACGATGCTCTGGATGACATTAACCGAGGCATTGTGGATGGTTTGGCAGATGCAGGCTATGAAGGAACTACGGTTCAGTTGACACAGATGAATGCTGAAGCGGATCAAAGTAAAATTCAAGTCATGGCTAGTCAATTGGTTAAGGACAATGATATTGTTGTTGGGATTGCAACGCCTGCAGCACAAGGTTTAGCAAGTGCCACGACAGAAATTCCAGTTGTGATGGGAGCTATTTCAGATCCTGTCGGTGCTAAACTGGTTAAAAACCTTGACAAACCAGAAGGGAATGTGACAGGAACTTCAAATCAAGTACCCATTAAACAAGGTGTTGAATTGATTGGTCGCGTCACACCGAATGTTAAAACGGTTGGTATTATTTATTCTAGTAGTGAAGACAATTCGGTATCTCAAGTAGCTGAATTTAAAAAATATGCTGAACAGGCTGGCTTAACGGTAGTTGAATATGCAGTCCCTTCAACTAATGATATTGTAGCTACCATGAGTGTAGCTGTAGAGAAGGTTGATGCTTTCTTTGTTCCACAGGACAACACAATTGCTTCTGCCTTCCCGTCAGTGATTAGCGCAGCAAATGCTGCAAAACTTCCCGTCTATTCTAGCGTTGATACCATGGTGGCACAAGGAAGTTTAGCAGCGATTTCACAAAGCCAGTATGATATTGGTCGTGAGACGGCTAAGGTAGTGGTCAAACTCTTGGCAGGTCAAGAGGTCGCAAACGTTCCAGTAAATGTTATTGACACTGGTAAACCTGCGGTCAACCCTAAAGCAGCAGAATTATTGGGCATTACTATTCCCAAAGATGTTTTAGATGAAGCGGATATTGTAGAAACGGAGTAATTATGATTCTTTCGGCAGTCACACAAGGCCTATTATATGGTATTTTAGGGCTAGGTATTTATTTGACTTTTCGGATTTTAAATTTTCCAGACATGACAGCAGAGGGCTCTTTTCCTTTAGGAGCTGCGGTGACTGTCACTTTACTAAACCATCAAGTCAACCCCTTTTTAGCGACTCTGGCAGGAGCGGTATCTGGCTGTTTAGCTGGATTTGTCACAGGACTTCTTTATACTAAGGGGAAAATTCCGACAATCTTATCGGGAATCCTTGTAATGACATCGGCTAACTCAATTATGCTGATGATTATGGGTGGTGCCAATTTAGGTCTTCTAGGAAGTCAAACGCTAGCGCACTTTCTCCCTTTTTCAAAAGAAATCAATGTCTTGATTTTAGGATTTATAGCAGTTGTTTTGGTTATTGGTAGTCTTATTTTCTTTTTACATACCCAAATAGGTCAGGCTTATATTGCTACTGGTGATAACCGCGACATGGCTAAAAGTTTTGGCATTGGAACGGATCGTATGGAAGTGATGGGACTTGTCATTTCAAATGGCATTATTGCCTTAGCAGGGGCTTTGATTGCGCAACAAGATGGTTATGCGGATGTTTCAAAGGGAATCGGTGTTATTGTCGTTGGACTAGCTAGTATTATTATTGGTGAGGTTCTCTATACCAATCTTAGCTTACTAGAACGTTTGATTGCTATTGTGGTAGGAGCTATTTTATACTGGGCTTTGATTACGACAATTATAGGGCTAGGCTTCAGCACCAATTACCTTAAGTTGTACAGCGCCATGGTACTAGCCATCTGTCTTATTTTCCCAACCCTAAAGGCAAAAATCTTGAAAGGGGTGAGTTTATCACGATGACAAAAATTGTAGAACTCAAGCAAGCCACTGTTCGTGTTAATAATGGTTTTGATGAGTATAAAACCATTTTAGATCAAGTAGATTTGACCATTTATGAACATGATTTTCTGACCATTTTAGGAGGAAATGGAGCTGGGAAATCCACCCTATTCAATGTCATTGCAGGAACCTTGTCTTTGACCAGTGGCTCTATTTTCATTATGGGTGAAGATGTGACACAGGTGCCTGCAGAAAAAAGAGCCAAATACTTGTCGCGTGTCTTTCAAGATCCCAAAATGGGGACGGCTCCTCGTATGACGGTTGCTGAAAATTTACTGATTGCCCAAAACCGCGGAGAAAAGCGGAAATGTTTACCGCGCAAGCTTCAAGTCCAAGAGGAGGCCTTTACCAAATTGCTGAGTAGAACAGGCAATGGTTTGGAAAAGCACTTCAATACACCAACCGGGCTCCTATCTGGTGGTCAAAGACAGGCCTTGAGTCTGTTGATGGCGACTCTAAAGCGACCTGAGCTCCTCTTACTTGATGAGCATACGGCGGCTCTAGATCCAAAGACCTCAGCTTCGCTGATGGCATTGACAGATACCTTTGTCAACCAAGACCGTCTAACAGCACTCATGATCACTCATCAGATGGAAGATGCCCTTACTTATGGCAATCGCCTTATTGTGATGAAAGAGGGAAAAATTGTCAAGGATCTTTCAGCACAAGAAAAAGCTAATATGACCATTACCGATTATTATCAGATTTTTGATTGAGAAGCTAGGTTTTCCTAGCTTCTTTACTTTTCAAGAAAAATATTTGAAAATATGCTATAATATAAGGGCTGTAATTCGACTTATCAACCATTGAAAAAAGATGGACATAAGGAACGTTAGTATAAGATTTTAAAGATAAAAGGAAGGGAATCCTTCCGAATCAAAAAAGAAAGGAAATAAGCGTTAGTTGCGGTTTTTGAGCCGAATATCATCCAGATGAGGGATAAACAGGGAGAGAAAAGAGCTTTGTAACTTCCAGTTAGGAAAATCTGACTGGCAAGTAACAGTTTAATCATCACTTTTGGCCTAATTAACGCTTTAAACATCACAAAAATGAGTGATATTAAAATTATTGCCCTAGGTGGGGTTCGTGAAAACGGTAAAAATTTCTATCTTGCAGAAATTAACCAAGCTATTTTTATCTTGGATGCAGGGCTTAAGTACCCTGAAAATGAACAATTAGGTGTCGATGTTGTCATCCCTAATTTAGAGTATCTTGTTGACAATAAGGAGCGTGTTCAAGGAGTCTTTTTAACGCACGGTCACGCCGATGCGATTGGTGCCTTGCCGTATCTCTTACAAGATGTTAAAGTACCCGTTTTTGGTTCGGAATTAACCATCGAATTGGCTAAGTTGATGGTGAAAAATAATAACGCCACTAAAAACTTTACTAATTTCCACGTGGTGGATCATGAGACGGAAATCGAATTTAAAGATACCACAGTCTCCTTCTTTCAAACCACTCACTCTATTCCAGAGAGTTTAGGTGTGGTTTTAAGGACAGATGAGGGGAATATTGTCTATACCGGTGATTTTAAGTTTGACCAAGCTGCTAGCAAATTCTATCAGACAGATTTGGGACGTTTGGCAGAAATTGGACGCGAGGGCGTCCTTGCGCTTCTCTCTGACTCTGCTAACGCCACAAGCACCGTCCAAATTGCCAGTGAAGCAGAGGTGGGAGCTGAAATCAATCATGTGGTTGAAGAAGCAGAAGGTCGGATTATCGTTGCAGCTGTTGCGTCTAATTTGGTTCGTATTCAACAAGTGTTTGATGCTGCCGCACGCTTTGGCCGTCGTGTCGTTTTGACAGGCTTTGATGTGGAAAACATCGTCCGCACAGCTATCAAATTGAAAAAATTGTCAGTCTTTGATGATCGTTTGTTGATTAAACCAAAAGATATGTCAAAATATGAAGACCATGAGCTGATTATCCTGGAAGCTGGCCGTATGGGCGAGCCAATCAATGGATTGCAGAAAATGGCATCAGGCCGTCACCGTTACGTGCAAATTAAAGATGGTGATTTGGTTTATATTGTGACAACCCCTAGCATTGCGAAAGAAGCTGTGGTGGCACGTGTCAATAACCTGATTTACAAGGCAGGTGGTTCTGTTAAAATGATCACACAGAACTTGCGCGTGTCAGGGCATGCTAATGGCCGTGATTTGCAGTTGATGATCAATCTGTTGAAGCCCAAGTACTTATTCCCGATTCAAGGAGAGTATCGCGACTTGGCGGCTCACGCGGACTTGGCAGAAGAGATTGGTATTTTACCTGAGAACATTTATATTGTTAAGCGTGGAGATATCATGCACTTGTCTGATCAAGGCTTCTTGCACGAGGGGGCCGTACCAGCAAGCGATGTCATGATTGATGGAAATGCTATGGGGGATGTTGGTAATATTGTCCTTAGAGACCGTAAAATTCTTTCTGAGGATGGGATTTTCATCGTGGCCCTTACGGTCAATAGGCGTCAGAAGAAAATTATTTCTAAAGCTAAAGTTCATACGCGTGGCTTTGTCTATGTTAAGAAAAGTCGCGACATCATGCGTGAATCAGCGGACTTGGTCAATGCAACGGTAGAGAAATACCTAGAAAGAGACAATTTCGATTGGGCAGAACTCAAGTCAGCTGTTCGGGATGATTTGAGCAAGTTTCTTTACGATCAAACGCAATGTCGCCCTGCGGTATTGCCGGTGATCATGGAAGTTCGTTAATGCGACAGAATATCAAAGGTTGAAAGTAACTTTCAACCTTTTGCTCTATGATTTTATCTAGAAAGGAGTGGGGATGGTTGACTTTTGGTGTTTTGGCACCAAGCAAAAGTAAAGGAAAATTTCCTGTGTTTCTCAACCTTCTCCGAATCAATATCATGGCTTTTATGGAAATTGAATACAATTCACTTGCCTTGAATCAGTATCGCCAAGTGACCGTTATTTATCCTGAAATAAGTGAGGTCCTTGGTGCAGATAGTCAGGATATTCCTGTGCTTTACCTTTTACACGGGATGAATGGCAATCACAATTCTTGGAACAAACGCACCAATATTCAGCGGCTGTTGCGCAAAACCAATCTCATTGTAGTCATGCCTAACTGCGATAATGGATGGTACACCAACACGGCTTCAGGCCTTAACTACTATGATGCTATTGCTATTGAGTTGCCTCAGGTTCTCCGCCAATTTTTCCCAAACATGACCACCAAGAGAGAAAAGACTTTTATTGCGGGGCTTTCGATGGGAGGATACGGTGCTTTTAAACTTGCTCTAAAAACTAATCAGTATGCTATGGCAGGGTCATTTTAAGGTGCTTTATTTACCGACGAACTCATACTAGAACATATAGGAGAAGAAGATACTGCGTATTGGTCAGGTATCTTTGGGGGACTGACGCTAGAAAGCTTAAAGTCTCACTTATTGACCAACATAGCTCAAGATTTCGATAAAAAGACCAAATTATATGCCTGGTGCGGTCAAGAGGATTTCCTTTTTGACATCAATGAAAAAGCCATGGTAGATTTTGAATCACTTGGACTAGCAGTGGATTATCAAACAGACCATGGGACACATGACTGGTATTATTGGGAAAAGCAACTAGAAGTTTTCTTAGAAATGCTTCCCATTGACTATGTCAAAGAAGAGCGATTGAGCTAGTCTGTTTTTCGCGATGTCCTTACAGGCAGCAATACCTTGGAGAGATAATATGGAATATGTGGTAACTTACCAAAAAGACGGTCAAAAGTCTGCAGTGAATCAAGTCATTTTGCTAAGCGGGTCACCTCGTCGCAAACAGCTCTTAGCCTTTTTAAAGCCGGCTATTCGTTCTATAGAGGTGGACGAAAGAGCTATTGAGGAGCGTTTTATGGCAGCTTTTGCGACAGATGATTTTTTAACACGGGCCGCAAAAACCTGTTGCGAAATTTCTATGGCCAAATCAGACATTGCTCTTAAAGAGGGAGAGTTGGCGATTTCTGCAGATACTATCGTGGTCTTTGAAAATTGCATTTATAATAAACCAACTGATGAAAAGCAGGCTCGAGAGATGTTGCTGTCCTATTTTGGAAAGACGCATCAGGTTGTTACTTCTGTCTGTCTTCGGGGCGTAGATTATCTAGAGGTATTCTACACGTTAGCCGAGATTAGGTTTGTGGATTATTATCCAGAGTTGGAAGAGGCCATCGAATCTTATTTAGCTTCTGGTTTGGCAATGGATAAGGCGGGAGCCTACGGCTTTCAGGAACTTGATCCGCGTTTTATCAGTCATGTGACTGGAGATATTCATACCATTATTGGCATGCCAGTGGCAGAAACAGCAAGAAGATTAGCAGAATAGTTTGGGAAATGTGGTTCGATAAACTGTCTAAAATCCTAAAAATACTACCGTAAGATAAGCTTGATGTCGCTAAGAGTCAAGCTTATTTGACCTAAAATCAATCATAGTATGATAAAATAAGGATATCATATTAGGAAATGAAAGATTCGATACCATCGAGCCTTTGGAGGAGATATGCACGGAGAGAGAAAACTTCATTTTGGGATTCGGAAATATGCTGTCGGAGTCGTGTCGGTAGCACTTTCTGCAAGTTTTTTAACGGGACAGTATGCAAGCGCTTTAGAAATTGTAGATGCTACAGTAGCGTCGCAGGAGCTCGTTAGTCAAGCTAGTGCTGTTTCAGGAGATAACAGTATTGAAAAGGGGGCGACTGATGCTGGAGTGGCTTTTTCAGAGACGCTTTCTGAAACGCCCACTCCTTTAATGGTTGAGGCTAAAGAAGCTCCTAGCAATGGGGACAATGCATCTGCAAGTCAGTTAGCAGCGTCAGAAACACAGACTGGAGAAAGTTTGCTTAGAAGTGCCGCACAAGAACAAGTGATGGCAACCCTTCCCTTAGACGCCAATGAAGACTTGCTAACCCCAGTATCAGGTCAAACCATTGCTAAGGTACAAGTGGTCTTTGTTGATGGGACTAGCCGTATTGAGGAAGCAACTGCGAATAACACGGCTTCTTTTGTGACAGATCCAGCTAGTGCTAATTTAGCCAACAGCCTCGTTTCTGAGTTTCAAAGCATCAATTATGAAGACCTTTACGCGGGTTTGAATCATCAAGAAAGATTTACAGATGGTTTTGCTATTGAACAAGAACTGAAAAAAGAAAAGAACGGACAAACACCCACACCGCAAGAACTAGCTGATCGTAAAAAGCAAGTTTACATGGATCGGTTGGATATGCGTGACAATTTTGAGCAGGTTAAGACTAATATCGAGACCATCTTGACAGGTGTTTTTGAAAAGTCAACTGCTGTAACTGCAGATACTGTAAAAGCCAATAAAGAAAAAATCTTGCTAGGCTTAAGCTATCTGGATCGTCAATACCATTTTCAGTTTGGTCATTTAGCAGCTAAGGATTTGATTCTCTACTATCCGGAAGTTTTTGGTAGTCAAAGCGATGCCCTTACCAACCTGATTACTATAGGAAACGTGACCTATGCCGATCTAGAATTAAGGAATAATCTAGCAACCTACCAGAAAAAAGTAGCTCCCATCACTCAAGATGTTGATCTCATCCAATTTATTGAAAATCAAGTACCTAGATGGACCAACTATCAGAATGCTGGCGAATGGTTTAAAGCGACTTCCAAAGCTTATATTGTCGAATCAACCAGTCCTCACAAAGAAACAGGGCTCTACACCCAACTCAGAAACAGTAGTCGCTTAAAGAATCACTTGTTACCATTATTAACAGTTGGACAAGATTCGCTTTATGCCATTAGCACAACAAATACCATTACATACGGTGCGGTTGATACCTACTTGGCATCAAAGACAGAAAGCAATAAAACAGCTTTCCAGGATAAGTTAGCCTACTACGCAAATCACCAACAAGCCTTCCTAGATTTTTGGTATCGTATCAGTGAGCAAAAGGACCGCTTAAGAACTTATGAGCCTATTGTTGTGACGGACTCCCTTCAATCTTATTCGACAGGGACAGTGTCTGCTGAGCAATTATGGTCTAAAAAATCAGGTTCGACAGCCCTTCCTGGTGTGCAGGAATTTATCGGTCCGATGAATCTCTACATGAATTTTGTGCGTGCAGGCGGACAGGCTAATGGCGACAGCGGTGTTACCCTCTTTCTTTATAAGGCATTGACAGATGACGGTCAGTCAGTTTATACCCATGAGTTGACTCATATTCTTGATAATAAGGTTTGGTTCAATGGCTACGGTAGAAGGACAGGTCAAGGAGCAGAGGTTTTTGCGCGTGGCTTATTTGAAGCTCATAATAACAGGTTAGGGACTGCCTACCCACCAATGTTTAATTTGAATACGGCTTATACTTTGGGGGATAATCGTACTCAGAATCAATCGCCGACGCGTTTCCAAACGGTAGACGATTTGAAAACTTACATGCAGGGCATTTTGGATGTTGTTTATAGCCTAGACTATTTAGAAGCGCAAGCTATTTTGCAACAGACCAATGACGACCGTGCCTTGTTGCTTAATCAGCTCACCTTAATTCCTGATCAGGATACGAAAAGACCAAACCAGGTTAAGGATCAGTTCAGTCATATTACGTCTGAATTAGCGGCAAGTCTACAAAGTGTTGATGATTTTGTTGATCAAAGCTTGGTTTCAGGACGTTTAGCCTTCAAAGGGATCGATACCACAGGTATTGCTAAACCTAATGATTATCATGTGGTCCCACTTTTTGAACCTATCTACGCAGGTGTTCAAAATGACATCGGGTCCGCAGGAGATGTTAGCTTCCGCCGTTATGCTTACGAAATTCTAGGAGAATATGGTTACGATGGAATGGTAGCCTACCTCTCTAATCAATATGACACTGATGCCACTGCTTTAGCAGCGATTATGCCAGAACATCAGGGCAATCTAGCAAGCTTTAAAAAAGCCATGTTTGCAAGACGAGCAGATCGCTTAGATGACTTAAAGGCGACAAGTCAATTTTCTGATTTAGCAGGTCTGGAAAGTAAGATGCTAGCTGCTGTTGAGCAAGACTTGGCTAAAATGAAAGCCAATAAAGCGATTGGAACGCATCTAACCAATGGTGTGACAGCAGTACGTGCTCTGAAAACACAGATTTATCTAGACTATATGGCTCTGACAGATGAGTTTAGAACTAGTATTTATAAGGATAAAGAAACCAGTCGTACCTTCTACGTCACCAATGGTCTAGAGACCTCTACAGAAGGCACTGGTACAGAAAACAATCCTTACCATAGCCTGTCTTATGCCTTGCAGCAAGCCAGTGACGGTGATACTATTAAGCTCGTGAAAAACGTTACCCATCGTCAAGATCAGGTCTTTGATATCCCTAAAGCAGTGACCATTGATGGACAAGGTCATACACTGACTTTCCGTGGTTCAGATGTAGCGCTTGGGGCTGATGTTGTTTTCACCAATATGACCTTCAATATGATCCCAGATGGTAGTAAGCAACCAACCATCTACCTCTCAGGGCACCGTGCTGTCTTTGATAAGGTATCAACAACGGTCAGTCAGTTGCAAGATTCTTTGCGCCCGACTATTGTGGCAGGAGCTCGTACAGGAAATCCAACAGGAAGCCATGCAGGTCTGCTGTTGATTAATGGTGACTCTAATATGCGTTTCCGTCAAATTTTTGCTGGAAATGCTGATAGTACAAGTACCATTCCGGTAGATATCATTATTGATTCAGAATTTGCCAAGGTTGATGAAGGCATTGACTTGGGAGGACAGGACGATCACGTGACTTACGGTCGCGTGGAAGTAATGTCGCGTTCAAGCCAGGTTAAAAAGGTCATCGGGGCAAATAGTATGGATAACAGGGTGACCATCGTGGGAACTCGGATTTATGGTGCAGATTTCTCTGATATCCAAGAGCTGACCCTATCCGAAAATGCCAACCTGACGCTCTCTGACACCGTGAGGGAGATTACCAGTCGTGTGCAAATTGATACGGGAAGTCAACTGCGCTTAGGGAACACCGCTTTGGTGAGTGTTGGTGATCTGGGAGGAGACGGTAAGCTCATCATTCCAGCTGGGACAGCATTGGAAGTTTTGGGCAATCTGGAGGATGCGATTCAGATAGAGCTAGCTGGATTTGAACAACCATTAGCTAATCAGCTGAATCAGACTTTCTTGAGTGTAGAAGGCGCTGTGACCGGTTCTGCTACGGTTAGCTTAGCCAATGATTATAGTCGCTTTGCTATTGAAGAGACTAATGGCAGCTACCGTCTGATTAGTAAAGAGCAACAACCACAGACCCACCGTGTGACACTAAGGTTCTACCATGCTAACCAGTTAATCAAAACCGAACAAATTGATATTCTTGATGGGCAGTCAGTGACAGCACTTGAGCAATATCTCCCTCAAGCAACAACTGGTCACTACCAATTGGGTGCTGGTTTTGACAAGGCAGTGTTAAACGGTATTGATCGCAGTCAGACAATAGATATTCCCCTCATCTTAAGCATTCCAATGACACCTATCGTGACCTTTGATCAGACACAAATTCAAGCGATGTCCTTGATTAACGGTTTAGATAAGTCTACCTATCAAGTGGGTGATTATTTAGACTTGACAGGAGTCCGTTTGCGCTTAACAGATCATCAAGGAATGTCTATCACCATTGATGATAGTCGCTTTGTAGATTTTGGTATCGTAGTCAGTCCCTTGCAGGAGTCGCTTGCAACTAACCATCAGCAAGTTCTTCTCACTTTAGGAGATAAAGTGGTTTCCTTGCCAATCACTGTCCTAGCCTTGCCAAAAGCTAATCACTTCCAGCCGCAGATCCTAGGCCAAGCACAATTTCTTTTAAGTGATAATCTAGAAGCTAAGACAAGTCTCATTTTTGAACAAATTAGCCTACCTGAGTCAGCAGGGAACCTGCAACTGACTGTGTTAGATCATTTGCCTCAAGAAAGTGGTGACTATACGGTAACTGTTCGTGTTTCTTATGATGATCAGAGCTATGATGATGTTGCTGTACCGCTGCACATTTTGTTTACGGATAAAGGAAGAGGTCAGAGTCATGAACTGCCTGAGGGTGTCTTGCCACCACTAGAAACCGCGCACGGTTCAGGTGCTAAGCATGAACTTCCAGAAGGCGTCTTGCCACCACTAGAAACCGCGCATGGTTCAGGTGCTAAGCATGAACTTCCAGAAGGCGTCTTGCCACCACTAGAAACCGCGCATGGTTCAGGTGCTAAGCATGAACTTCCAGAAGGCGTCTTGCCACCACTAGAAACCGCGCATGGTTCAGGTGCTAAGCATGAACTGCCTGAGGGTGTCTTGCCACCGCTAGAAACCGCGCATGGTTCAGGCAGGCATGAGCTTCCAGAAGGCATCTTGCCACTGCTTGATACTCGTCAAACTTCTGGCACCACAGCTATCTATTCAGCTGTATCTCTGCCAAATGTCGATGAGCTAAGGTCAACGTCTGAGGCTAATGAGAGCACGGATGAGCAAGCAAAACTGCCAGCAACAGGTCAAAAAGAGTCTTATCACCTCTATGGACTGGCTATGCTTTTAATGAGTACACCTTTGCTATTACGAAAAGATAAACTAAGGAGAAAATAGTCCTTGAGTATTAACAGATACTTATGGCAGGTCTTATGAGAGAGAACTGGAATGGTTCTCTCTTTTTTTTATATTCAAATCCCTTGACTAATAGATGTTAATATATTATACTTTATATGTGGTTATAACAAGTTGGAGGTCGTTTATGTTATAATTTAAAAAAAATAAGCCCATGTATCTTCAATTAGTAGATGAATTAGAATTTAATATTCGTAATACCATGTCACCAAATGACAAGCTGCTATCTGAGCGCGAGCTAACCGAAGCCTATTCAGTCAGTCGTATCACTGTGCGTCAAGCTCTCCAAGAATTGGAAAAGCGTGGCCTTGTTTATAAGAAGCAAGGTAAGGGAACCTATGTTTCTGAGATAAAAGAACAGGCCGTTGATTTAGCTACCTTATACAGCTTCACGGACGCCATGAAAAAGCTAGGGAAAGCGCCTAAGACTCAAATCTTATCTTTAGCTAAAATGAAAGCCAGCGAACAGGTTGCTAAAGGGTTACAAGTGCCACTTGGGACGGCAGTGTTTGAGCTAGTCAGGTTACGTGAGGCGGATGATGTCCCTATGATGCTCGAGAGAACCTATCTTCCTGCACAACTCTTTAGTCATTTGACCGAAGAAGTCCTTTTACAAAAACCACTCTATAGAATTATGGAAGAGGATTACCAATACCATATTCGTTTAGCAGAGGAAGAGTTTTTTGCGAGTATTGCCTTGAATCATGAAGCAAAATTATTGGGGATTAAGAAAAATAGCCCTGTATTACACCTTATTCGTAAAACCTACAGTCAGAAGAATCTGATAATAGAATTTACCTTTAGTATTGCACGTGCAGACCAGTTCCGATATAGGGTCAGCCATTTACGCGATAAATCATAAATCTTAATAAAAAGGAAAAGGAGGCTTCTATGTTTTTTAAAACGCAAGAAGAACTATCGGATTTAGGTGCAGCCATCACCACTCAAGAAATCAAGCAACAACCCGATTTGTGGTTGGAGACACTGAGAATCTTTAAAGAGAATATGGCAAGGATTACAGGATTTTTGGATCAGGTGACATCCTCTAGTCCGCAACAACCAGTAAAAGTAATCTTCACAGGAGCCGGAACTTCTCAATATGTTGGTGATACGCTTTTGCCTTATCTTAAACGCACAGCAAATCGTAAGCGCTTTCTATTCGAAAGTATTGGAACGACGGAAATAGTATCGGCACCTTATGATCATCTCTTTGAAGATGAAACGGTTCTTCTAGTCTCGTTTGCAAGATCAGGAAACAGCCCAGAGAGTGTCGCTGCTCAAGCTTTAGCGAATCAAATTGTTTCAAATGTGTACCATCTGACTATTACCTGTGCGCCAGAAGGTGTGCTAGCAAAACGGTCTGTCCATGATGACAAAAATCTTCTATTGTTGATGCCAGAAGCTTCTAATGATGCTGGATTTGCAATGACAGGTAGTTTTACCTGTATGCTTCTCACAGGTTTGCTGATTTTTGATGAAGATTCTAGCATGGAGGAAAAAGAAGCTTATATCAATGCTCTCAAGGTGATTGGTTCAGATATTATTGCCCGTGAGGCAGAACTACAAGAGGTCGTTGACTTAGATTTTCAGCGGATTGTCTATCTGGGGTCAGGATCAATGGCTGCGCTGACAAGAGAGGCTCAACTAAAGATTTTAGAACTCACAGCTGGTCAAGTGGCGACCATGTATGATTCGTCAATGGGCTTTCGTCATGGACCAAAGTCATTTGTCAATGAGAAAACCTTGGTTATTGTCTTTGTTCATAATAGCCCTTACACCCGTCAATACGATTTAGATTTATTGCACGAAGTGATGGGAGATGCCATTGCTTTGAAGACCTTGGCACTAGCACAGACCGGGGAAGATAATTTTACCGGTGACCGATTTGACCTTGTGTCAGAGCAACTGTTGCCAGAAGGGTATCTGAGCCTTGCGATGGTTTTAGTGGCACAGATCATAGCACTGATGACAGCCGTAAAAGTGAAGAATAAGCCAGATACACCATCAGCCTCAGGAACTGTAAATCGAGTGGTAAAAGGTGTTATCATCCATGATTATCAATAATATGAAAGGAATTCATACCATGTGGACATTAACAGAACATAAGAGACGCTGTATGGAGAAATTATCAAGCCCAGAAGGCTTTATCTCTGCCTTAGCTTTTGATCAAAGGGGAGCCTTGAAAAAATTAATGGCAAAATACCAAGAAGATGAGCCAACACGATTACAAATGGAGACCATCAAGAGTTTGGTAGCTGAAGAGTTGACGCCCTATGCTTCTTCGATTTTGTTAGATCCCGAGTACGGTCTACCTGCTATCAGTCAGATCCATGACGGCGTAGGCTTACTGCTTGCTTATGAAAAAACGGGATACGACACCACTTCTACAAAGCGTTTGCCAGATTGTCTCGATGATTGGTCTGTTCTCCGCTTAAAAGAAGCAGGAGCAGATGCTATTAAGTTTCTCCTTTACTATGACATTGACAGTTCTAAAGAGGTTAATCGCATTAAAGAAGCCTATATCGAACGCATCGGTTCAGAATGTCAGGCAGAGGACTTGCCCTTCTTTTTGGAAATTCTTTCCTATGATGAAAGCATTACAGATGCAAGCAGTATTGAATACGCTAAAGTCAAAGCTTCTAAGGTCATCGGAGCGATGAAAGTTTTCTCAGATCCACGTTTCAAGATTGATGTGCTCAAGGTGGAAGTACCAGTCAATATGAATTATGTAGAAGGCTTTAGTCAAGGAGAGGTGGTCTATAGTCGTTCAGAGGCTCAGGCCCTTTTTGAAGAGCAAAGTCGAGCGACCCACCTACCATTTATCTTCTTAAGTGCTGGGGTGTCAGCGCAGCTATTCCAAGAAACCCTAAAATTTGCTAAAGCATCAGGGTCAACATTCAACGGCGTTCTCTGTGGCCGAGCGACTTGGGCAGGCTCTATACAAGCCTTTATCGAAGATGGTGAAGCTGGTGCACGTCAATGGCTTAAGGAAGAAGGATTTGCCAACATTGATAGTTTAAATGCTGTGATTAAAGAAACAGCCACACCGTGGATGACACGTTTGTCGTAAGTATCAAAAAAACACCAGCTTAGGCTGGTGGAAGGGGGACTTAGCGATTAGCAGTGATTTCAAACTTGAAATAATCACAACGCTTGTAACTTTCGATGTACTCTAAAACAAGATCAGTATTAGCTTGTTCAGTTTTGCGAATTTGTAAGACAGTAGGCTCAGATTTGCCTAACTTAAGAGCTTTGAGAGCCTCTGAAGGTGTTGAAAAGGTGACTTCATTTGTCTCCGTATAGGGTTCGGCTGACATATGGATGTCAAAATCAAGTTTAAACCGTTGATAGATTGACTTGAAATGTTCCTTTTTTGCACCTGGTGTTTGAATGAAGCGTTCAGGGATAAAAGACTCTTGGTAGTGGTAGGGCTTATCACCAGCTGTACGAACCCGAACAATACGATAATAAAAATCACTCGTTGACAGTTTCAATACAGCTAAATATTTAGGGTCGTTGCCTTTTTCGACCAATAGAACATCAACATGGTCCTCTTTGACTGGGAAACGTTCAATATCAGAAAATTCGACCATTTTGCCTTTACGAGAACGGGAAACAAAGGTCCCTTTACCTTGCTTACGCACAAGATAGCCATCTTTGACCAATTCATTGAGGGCACGGATAACAGTGATTGAGCTCACATCGAAAAGTTTAATCAATTCACTTTCAGTGTAAAATTTATCACCGTTTTCGAATTTACCAGTAACAATTTGATTTTTTAGTTCGTTCTGAATACGCTGGTATTTTGGAACTTTCATGGGATATCCTCTTCCTAATACAAGAATGTTGTAAATATGGGTACCCATCATTATACTAAATAATTAGATAAAAGGGAAATAAAAAGCGGTACAGAATAAATTTAAAAGTTATAGTCAAACTACTTGATATAACCACCGGTTTATGTTAATATATAAATATAAAAAAGAACTAAAATTTAGGAGGTGATCTTCTAGATGAACTTTGAGATACGAGACGAATTTTATCTAGATAATCAACCCTTTAAACTATTATCAGGAGCAATTCATTACTTTAGAGTGCACCCTGATGACTGGTATCACTCGCTCTATAACTTGAAAGCCATGGGGTTTAACACGGTGGAGACCTATGTCCCTTGGAACATGCATGAGCCACAAAAAGGGCATTTTACAACAGAAGGTATTTTAGACATTGAACGCTTTCTTAATTTAGCCCAGGAGCTTGGCCTTTACGCCATCATTCGTCCATCACCTTATATTTGTGCAGAATGGGAATGGGGAGGCTTGCCCGCTTGGTTGTTGACAGAAAAGCTACGAGTACGCTCTAGTGATGCCACGTTTCTTAATCATGTCGATGAGTATTATGCTAAGTTATTACCAATTCTTGCAAAACATCAGTTAAGCCAAGGTGGCAATATCCTCATGTTCCAGGTGGAAAATGAGTACGGTTCTTACGGAGAAGAAAAAGCCTACCTAAGAGCCATCAAATCTTTGATGGAAAAACATGGTATAGAAGGTCCATTTTTCACATCAGATGGCCCTTGGCGCGCCACTCTTCGTGCAGGAAGTCTGATTGAGGATGATGTCCTAGTGACGGGAAATTTTGGATCAAAAGCTTCTTTAAACTTCCAGCAAATGAAAGCTTTCTTTGATGAATATGGTCGCAAATGGCCCTTGATGTGTATGGAATTTTGGGATGGCTGGTTTAATCGATGGGGAGAAGAGGTGATTAAGCGAGATCCTGAGGAGTTGGCAGATGCTGTCATGGAGTGTATAGAGCTAGGTTCCATCAATCTTTATATGTTTCATGGTGGTACAAACTTCGGCTTTATGAATGGTTGCTCAGCCAGAGGAAATACCGATTTACCACAAGTAACCTCTTACGATTATGATGCTATTTTGGATGAGGCAGGCAATCCGACTGCCAAATTCTACGCGATTCAAACCCGCTTAAAAGAAAAATTTCCTTCGATAACTATTACAGAACCTCTGATTAAATCAAGTAAAGCTTTTGAAACAGTCAGCCTAACAGAAAAAGTGAGCCTTTTTAGAACACTTGAAAATGTAAGCGCTTCAGAAATCTCCTTTTACCCAAAAAACATGGAAGACTTGGCTCAAAATACGGGCTATATCCTCTATCAAACTCAGCTGGAACGCGATAAAGAAGAGGCAGAGCGCTTCCGTATTATCGATGCTAGAGACCGTGTTCAAGTCTATGCTGATGGCTGTCATATCATGACCCAATATCAAGATGACATCGGTCAAGACATAGAGCTTCCCCTCAACAATCAGGTGACCGACCTCAAAATCTTGGTTGAAAATATGGGGAGGGTCAATTATGGTCATAAACTTGAAGCAGCAACCCAAAGGAAGGGGTTAGGACGCGGAGCCATGGCAGATCTTCATTACATTGGTCAGTGGTCCCACTATTGTTTGCCTTTAGATTCTACGGAATGGATTGATTTTTCAAAAGGATGGCAGAGCAATCAACCAGCTTTTTATCGCTACACTCTAGATTTAGAGGAGCCATCTGATACCTATCTAGACATGACAGGATTTGGAAAAGGTATCGTTTTTATCAATAATGTAAATATCGGGCGATTCTGGGAAAAAGGTCCCATCGTCACTCTCTATCTACCAAAAGGATACTTAAAGAAAGGAGAAAACAGCATTGTCGTCTTTGAAACAGAGGGCAAATACAGAGAGTGTCTGACTTTTACAGATAAACCCAAAATTGAAAAAATAGAATGATGAAAGGAGTTGCCTATGGCAATTATTGCAACACGTATTGATGGTCGTCTCATCCACGGTCAGGTGGCCAATCTTTGGACAACCAAATTAAATATTAGTCGCATTATGGTTGTTGACAATGATATTGTTGATAACGACTTAGAAAAAACAGCTTTAAAACTAGCTGTTCCCCCAGGTGTCAAATTATCAATCTTAACGGTTGAAAAGGCTGCCGCAAATATTCTGGCTGGTAAATATGACAGTCAACGTCTCATGATTGTGGCGCGTCGTCCGGATCGATTTTTGGGGCTTTTGGAAGCGGGAGTGACCTTCCCAGAACTCAATGTCGGAAACATGTCTCAGTCAGAAGAAACACGTTCTGTAACGCGTTCAATCAACGTTGTCGACAAGGATGTTGAAGATTTTGATGCTATCACAGCTAAAGGTGTTAAGCTAATCGCGCAGATGGTGCCAGGTGATAGCCCACAAGACTTTATGCCACTCTTGGATAAAGTTAGGTAATATATCAATAAATAATTTTCTAAATTTATAGGAGGAAAAAACCATGCAATGGTGGCAAATTCTATTACTCACTTTATACTCAGCCTATCAAATCCTTGATGAGCTGACAATTGTTACATCGGCTGGTTCGCCAATCTTTGCAGGACTTATCACAGGTCTTGTTATGGGCGATATGGAAACTGGTTTGACAATCGGTGCTAGCCTTCAACTGATGGTGCTTGGTGTAGGTACTTTCGGTGGTGCATCTCGTATTGACGCAACTTCAGGAGCGGTTCTTGCGACAGCCTTCTCAGTTGCTAATGGTATTGACGCAGAGCTTGCGGTAACCACAATTGGGGTGCTAGTAGCTCAGCTCATGGTTTATACAGATATTCTCGGACGATTCTCAACCACTTACTTTGCACACCGCATTGATAAACACGTTGAAGATTTTAACTACAAAGCAATCGAGCGCAACTACCTCATGGGTGCCATTCCTTGGGCAGCGTCACGTGCGCTTCCAGTCTTTATCGCTCTTGCCTTTGGTCAAGGTGCTGTACAAGCTTTGGTTGATGCTATTCAAAACGTACAATGGTTGGCAAATGGTTTGACACTTGCAGGACGTATGCTTCCTGGTCTTGGTTTTGCAATCTTGCTTCACTACTTGCCAGTTAAACGTAACCTTCACTATTTGGCAATGGGCTTTGGTATCACAGCAATGTTAACTACCCTTTATACTAACCTTGCTTCAGTTGGTGGTGCGGTAGCAGGTCTCGTTGAAGGCTTCAATGCAGCACCATTCAAGGGCCTTCCAATGGTTGGTATTGCTATTATTGGCTTTGGCCTTGCCTTCATTCACTATAAAAACAGTCAAAATGCTCCAGTGATTATCAAACAAGATGTTTCAGAAAGTGGGGAAATTGAAGATGACGAAATCTAATTATAAATTAACAAAAGAAGATTTTAACCAAATCAATAAACGTAGTCTCTTTACCTTTCAATGGGGTTGGAACTACGAACGTATGCAGGGATCAAGTTACCTTTATCACATCTTGCCACAGCTTCGTAAACTCTATGGAGACGGCACTCCTGAACTTAAGGAGATGATGAAAACTCATACGCAATTCTTCAACACGTCAAACTTCTTCCACACTATTATCACAGGGATTGACCTTGCTTTGGAAGAAAACGAAGGGGTAGAATCAAAACAGGCGGTTCAAGGGGTTAAGACAGGTCTTATGGGACCATTCGCTCCTATCGGAGACTCTATCTTTGGCTCATTAGTTCCTGCTATCATGGGATCAATTGCTGCTGGTATGGGTAAAGAAGGAAACCCTGCTGGGGTAATCCTATGGGTAGCCGTTGCTTGGTTGATTAATATTTTCCGTTGGAAACAGCTTGAAATTGCCTATAAAGAAGGAACTAAGCTGGTAACAACCATGCGTGACCAATTGACTGCTATTGTAGATGCAGCTTCGGTTATGGGTGTCTTCATGGTTGGTGCCCTTATCGCGACCATGATTAACTTTGAGTTGTCATTTGATTTGACAGTTGGAGCAAAAGTAATCAACTTCCAAGACTTAGCAAATCAGATTTTCCCACGCTTGGTACCAGCAATCTTTACAGGTTTTGTTTATTGGTTGCTTGGCCGTAAAGGCATGAACTCCACTAAAGCCATTTTTGTAATCATTGTGCTTGCGATTACATGCTCTGCTTTTGGTTGGTTCGCATTGGGAATGCAGGGATAGTATGGCTAAACACTTAATCTTGATTAGCCACGGACAACTAGCAGAAGAGCTGAAAAAAAGCACCGAAATGATTATGGGAACGCAAGAAACCATTCATTCTGTTTGTCTAGCTCCTGAAGAAGGTCCAGATGATTTCCGTAAAAAGCTTGAGGAAGAAATTTCGCAACTAGATGATTTTGTTATCTTTGCAGATCTTATGGGGGGGACGCCATGCAATGTTGCCGCGCGCCTCCTCATGGAAGGAAAAGCTTTCGAGCTTTATGCAGGGATGAACATGCCTATGGTTATCGGGTTTTTAAATAGTATTTTATTAAACGAGGCCATTGATTTTGTTGACTTTGGAGCCACTAACATCCACCATCTCAATCCGCTTCTAGGAGCGGATGATGAGGATGAAGAGTAGCCTTTAAGTATCCTAGCCCTCTTGCGCTTAGCAGGAGGGTTTTTAGCTAGGAGATGTGTGCGGTCTCTTTTTCATAAAACTAAAAAAAAGGGTGTTGACAAAATGATGATTTAATAGTATGATGGTTAGTGTTGCCGCGATAGTTAAATGGTATAATAGAGCAATGGTAATGCTCCGTTCCGAGTTCAATTCTCGGTCGTGGCAGATAGCGAGCTGACTGCGGTCGGCTCTTTTATTTTGGAGAGTACATGTCTTACGAAAAACAATTTTTAAAAGATTTTGAGGAATGGATTCAGACCCAAATCATGATCAATAAGATGGCGATGGAACAGAGCCGCAAGGTTGTGGAAGAGGATAAGGATGAGCGGGCGGCAGATGCCTATATTCGCTATGAGAGTAAGCTAGACGCCTACCAGTTCATTCAGGGGAAATTCGTCAATTATGCAGCGGGGAAAGATTTCCATGATCTTCCAGACGGTTTGTTTGGGGAACGGCATTATTAGGAGAGGAAAAAGGATAAATGGCTAAAAAGAAAGTAAATCGTAAAAAACAATTAAAGAAACAGTTGGCAGACTTGAAACGTGCAGGTCGTGTAGGTCTTGAAAGAGCTGCAGAGGTAGTAGAGACAGTTGCTCACAAGGCTGAGGCTGTAGTAGAGCATGCTGTGGAACAAGTGAAAGAAGTTGTAGCAGAGGTGACTTCTTCAGCGACTTCATTGGAAGACTTTTTGGCGCTTCCTGAGTTGGAAGGCATTGCGGCAGCACGTTTGGAAACCTTCTACGAAGCAGGTATTCAATCTGTGGCTGATTTTGCAAACCATACAGAAAAAGAGCTCTTGGCTCTTAAAGGCATCGGTCCTGCAACTATTAAGCAGTTGAAGGAAAAAGGGATTGAGTTGAAAGCTTAAATCCCTTGCTTTTCAAGGTCCAATTTGTTACAATAACAATTATCAGAGGTGTTTTGAACCCCATTTGTCACAGGAAGCGGTGCTACTGAGAAATCCGCACAAATGTCAAAACTGGTTGCTGATGGTGTGAATTGAATAAGCAAAGTGCAGATAATCTATCTGAACAAGGGTGGTACCGCGGAATAACTTCGTCCCTGTCTAGCAAGTCTAGGCAGGGATTTTCATTTGGAAAGGAGAAATATGCTACATCATGTTGAAATTTACGTTTCTGACTTGGAAACTTCGCGTGCATTTTACGACTTTCTCCTGACCAAGCTGGGCTACTCGCTCTATCAGGAGTGGGAGGAAGGGTTTTCTATGGCTCTTTATGATTCCAAGTCGCTAGCGACGAAGGAGAATGTAGAGCCATTGATGCAGTTTGAGCGAAGCGAAAACAGTAATCCTTTGTCAAAACCAGAGCAATACCTGGTCTTTGTCCAAACGCCAGAGGACTTCCTAGAGCCAGGTTATCACCGTTGCCGTATAGGTCTCAATCATCTAGCCTTTCATGCGGGAACACCGGATGAGATTGACCAATGGCGGAAAGAATTGTTGACCAGACGAGTCAAACTGCTTTACGATGACCGCTATCCTCACGCAGGAGGACCAGACTACTATGCCCTCTATCTAGAGGACCCAGATGGGATAAAGATAGAGTTGGTGGGGGAGTAAATTTTTTACAAGAAAGGATTCGAGATGGAAGCACAACATCCAATTAGAGACGCAAGAGAGTTAGAAGCAATTGATACCTTATCTAATCGCTATAAGAAGTTAGTTGAACCAAATCATTTGATGAAGTTTGGGAATGAATTGGGTAAATTTGTACCTAAAGAAATCAAAAACTTTGTGGGTGGTATTGGGCAAAATATTTCAGAACAAGAATTATTTATCAAAGTTTTGGAACTTTTGGGTCAAGGTTTTCATGAAATTGAAAAACAAGCTGCAAGATATTCCATTAGCAAAAAAGACATTGTTAAAAAATACAAGGGGGTTAATACTTTTGAAGAAGTCGTCCTATTAAGAAGTTACGAAATTGCCAAAGTTGTCAATGATTATAAAGTTCAAGATTTATTCGCTGCGGGAATTCAGGGTGCTGCTACAGGGGCACTTGGTTTTGCTGGAATTCCGTTTAATCTAGCCTTAAGTACGTTTTTATACTTCCGAGCTGTACAATCAGTCGCCCTACATTACGGATATGATGTTGTTGATAATCCTGATGAATTAGTGATTGCAAGCAAAGTTTATACGGATGCAATGAGTCCATCAGTTAAAGGTGGAACTGACGAGTTTTCAACTGCTATTGCTAAAATTATGATAATGAGTAAGGCTACTATCGTTCAACAGACTGCTAGAAAAAATTGGTCTGACATGATTGCTCGTGGTGGAATACCATTATTTTTGACTCAACTGAGAGCATTGGCCCATAAATCAGCACAGAAAGCATTAGAAAAAGCAGGTCAAAAAGGACTAGAAAATACTTTATTTAGAGAGTCCTTTGAACTAATTGGTAAAAAACTGACTCAAGAAACCATAAAACGTAGTATTCCATTTATTTCAGCTGGGATTGGGGCATTGATTGATACTGCTCAAATGAGTTCTGTTTTAGAGTTTGCAGATGTTTTTTACCAACAACGCTTCCTAGCTGAAAAAGAGTACCGTATAGAATTACTAAAAAATAAAGACAACACAGTAATTATCGATGCAGAATTCACAGAAAGTGAATCTAATGGAGAAAAATTAATGTCAAAAGAATTATCGCCAAAATACAATCACGCCTCCGTTGAGGCTGGTCGTTACCAGACTTGGTTGGACCAAGATGTGTTTAAGCCGTCAGGCGATGCGGAGGCCAAGCCTTATTCAATCGTCATTCCACCGCCAAACGTAACCGGTAAGTTGCACTTAGGACACGCTTGGGATACCACCCTTCAAGATATTATTATCCGCCAGAAACGCATGCAGGGCTTTGATACCCTGTGGTTGCCAGGTATGGATCACGCGGGGATTGCCACACAGGCTAAGGTTGAGGAACGCTTGCGGGAGCAAGGCGTGACCCGTTATGACTTGGGTCGTGAAAAATTCCTCGAAAAAGTCTGGGAATGGAAGGATGAGTACGCAGCGACCATTCGTGAGCAATGGGGCAAGTTGGGTCTGTCTTTGGACTACCAACGTGACCGCTTCACGCTAGACGAAGGCTTGTCAAAAGCCGTTCGCAAGGTCTTTGTGGAACTCTACAAAAAAGGCTGGATCTACCGTGGCGAATTTATCATCAACTGGGACCCAGCAGCTCGCACAGCCCTTTCTGACATTGAGGTTATTCACAAGGACGTCGAAGGTGCCTTCTATCACATGAATTACATGTTGGAAGATGGTTCTCGTGCCCTTCAAGTTGCGACAACTCGTCCTGAAACCATGTTTGGTGACGTTGCGGTGGCGGTTAACCCAGAAGACCCACGTTACAAGGACTTGATTGGTAAAAATGTTATCCTGCCAATCGTCAACAAGCCTATCCCAATCGTTGCCGATGAGCACGCAGATCCTGAATTTGGTACAGGGGTTGTGAAAATCACACCTGCCCACGATCCGAATGACTTCCTCGTAGGTCAACGCCACAATCTGCCACAAGTCAACGTTATGAACGACGACGGTACCATGAATGAGCTCGCAGGTGAATTTGCAGGTATGGACCGCTTTGAAGCCCGTAAGGCAACGGTTGCTAAGTTGCAAGAACTGGGTGCCCTTGTGGAAATCGAAAACCGTGTGCATTCCGTTGGACACTCTGAGCGTACTGGTGTGGTAGTCGAGCCACGCTTGTCAACCCAATGGTTTGTCAAAATGGACCAGTTGGCTAAGAATGCCATTGCCAACCAAGACACAGCCGATAAAGTAGAATTTTACCCACCACGTTTCAACGATACCTTCCTACAATGGATGGAAAATGTACACGACTGGGTTATCTCGCGTCAGCTTTGGTGGGGTCATCAGATTCCAGCATGGTATAACGAATCTGGCGAAATGTACGTCGGAGAAGAGGCTCCAGCAGGTGACGGTTGGGTACAGGATGAGGATGTCCTAGATACCTGGTTCAGCTCTGCCCTTTGGCCATTCTCAACTATGGGCTGGCCTGACGAAAACGCGGCGGACTTCCAGCGTTATTTCCCAACCTCAACCTTGGTAACGGGCTACGACATCATCTTCTTCTGGGTGTCACGCATGATTTTCCAATCGCTTGAGTTCACCGGCCGTCAGCCATTTAAGAACGTGCTGATCCACGGTTTGATCCGCGACGAAGAAGGTCGCAAGATGTCCAAGTCGCTTGGAAACGGGATTGACCCAATGGATGTCATCGAGAAATACGGTGCGGACGCTTTGCGTTGGTTCTTGTCAAACGGCTCTGCTCCTGGTCAAGATGTTCGTTTCTCTTATGAGAAGATGGATGCTTCTTGGAACTTCATTAACAAGATTTGGAATATTTCCCGCTACATCCTCATGAACAATGAAGGCTTGACCTTGGATGCAGCGCGTGACAATGTCGCCAAGGTCTCAGCTGGTGAGGCTGGTAACGTGACGGACCGCTGGATTCTCCACAATCTCAACGAAACCATTGCCAAGGTCACTGAAAACTTCGACAAGTTCGAGTTTGGTGTGGCTGGTCACATCCTCTACAACTTCATCTGGGAAGAGTTCGCCAACTGGTATGTCGAGCTGACCAAGGAAGTGCTTTACAGCGATAACGAGGCTGAGAAAGTCATGACCCGCTCAGTTCTTCTTTACACGCTGGACCAAATCCTTCGTCTCCTCCACCCAATCATGCCGTTTGTGACGGAGGAGATCTTCGCCCAGTACGCAGAGGGCTCTATTGTAGTGGCGGCCTACCCTGTTGTCAACCCAGCATTTGACAATGCGGAAGCACATAAGGGAGTAGAAAGCCTTAAAGACTTGATTCGTTCGGTGCGAAATAGCAGAGCAGAAGTGAACGTTGCGCCATCTAAGCCGATTACCATTTTGATTAAGACGGCAGATAGCGAGCTTGAAGCTTTCTTCAAGGCAAATGAAAACTACATCCGACGCTTTACAAATCCAGAACAGTTGGAAATCAGCTCAAGCATCGCTGCACCAGAACTAGCCATGTCAGCCGTTATCACCGGTGCTGAAATCTTCTTGCCACTCGCCGACCTCCTCAACGTCGAAGAAGAGTTGGCTCGTCTGGATAAAGAACTAGCCAAGTGGCAAAAAGAACTAGATATGGTCGGCAAAAAACTCAGCAACGAACGCTTCATCGCCAACGCCAAACCAGAAGTCGTTGAAAAAGAAAAAGAAAAACAAGCCGACTACCAAGCAAAATACGATGCGACAGTAGGACGGATTGAAGAGATGAAAAAACTTGTTAAGTAGGTAGAATACAACAAATGCCCAGCCTAAAATGGCTGGGTTTTGTGGTATACTTGAGTAAGATTTAAACCATATGGAGATATATTATGAGTGGTCTAGAGATTTATAGTGGAAAATTTAGATATGAGAGCACTAAAGAAGAATATCAAGGAGAACTACAAATAGATAAAATAAATAATCTGATAACCTTAACCTTGACAATCTCTTCTTCAGATTTGCATAATATTCCTAGATTTCCTCTTGAGAATGATATAAAGGTGATTTATGGAAAGCTTTTATCTGGGAAATCTATTATTCTTTATGATTGCAATGTTTTAGATGAAAGCAATCATAAAAATTATATTAAAGCGGGTTTGAATTACACCACACAAGTAATTAAGGCTAGTTATTTATTTGAAACTGATGTAACGTTAGGACCAGAGGGATTGCTAATATCTTCAGCACAGGTTGATTTTGGTAATATTCTTGAGTGGGCAAATTTATGCTATTACACATGGGGAGGAGATGGTACAACTTGGAATCCTATATGGATTGAGAGCGAACCAATCAGTATTAATTATCGTGATGATTTAGAAGTAATATTTATTCCGAGTAGAAATAGTGGAGTATTAAACAATTATCAAGTAAAACTTGAACTAAATCAAAACGTTTATTGTAAATTTCAATATAAACAACCAATAAAATGGGATGATTTTTTAGAAGATATCAAGAATGTAGAATATTTGATAGGTTTTGGTTTGCAGAGAAAAGTACGTTTTGAAGGAATAAAATGTCAGTTATTAGAGGATGATTCTGAGGATGATAGGTTTTGGGATGATAAAGTAACATTAGGAATTGGTAGAATAGAAAACATTGATAATCAACATTCATATTTTTTCTTATATAATTTGGAAGCAATTGCTGAAGAGTCACATATTTCAAAGTGGCTAGAATATTATGAGAAGTTAAAACCAATTCTGGATTTATATTTCCTGATATTAGATAATCAGTATTATTTAACATCAGAACTAGTTTTTTTAAACTTAGTTCAAGCATTGGAAACTTTTCATGCCCGTTTTATTACTGATGATGTAAAAGAATACATTACTCGTGCAAAAACTCTGGTTGAAAATTATTTGCATCATGAAGAATGGCTAGATTTTCTTTGTGACAAAGGACAGCGGAGTAGTCGTTCAATTTATTTAAAAAGTAGATTGGCTGATTTGATATTTGCAAATGGCCAACATTTAGAAATGGTAGATGACACTTATCAGGATATACAGAAAATAATTGATACAAGAAATTATTATACACATTATGATCCTAAAAAGTTGGAGAGAAGTTTTACAAAATCAGAGTTACCCGTTGTAAATTATAAATTGAGATTATTGTTAGAATTTCACATCCAAAAATTAATAGGCTTTGATGAAGATAGTCTTAAAAAGAAATATCTTGAAAATGTTCGTAGACATAGATATTAGTTTGATAAAATTGATTTGTTGTCTATGTGTTTTTTATCATAGAATTTATTTCAGTTATCTTCTTCCTCTTTACATCCTCCACAATATATTAGATAATAGTTCTATCAACTAGATAGGACTATTTTTATGAAATCAACTTTTGAAACTCAGTTATTGGAGTCGGTGCAATATGGTTTTATCGATAGAGAGATTTTTCAAGAAGGAGTCTATTCGCCTAAAATTTTAATAAATGATACAGAAACTCATCGTTATGTTTTAAATGATATTCAAGAAGAATTAAGCAAGGCTAAATCCTTTGCTTTCAGTGTGGCTTTTATTACTCAGTCTGGACTAGCCCTAATTAAAAGTCAATTATCAGATTTGGCAAATGAGGGAGTTCGGGGGAGAATTTTAATTTCTCCCTATCTGGATTTCAACGATCCCATAGCGATGAAAGAATTGCTTAAACTGAAAAATGTCCAAGTACGGATAACACCAGTCAATTTGCAAATGCATGCAAAGTTTTATCTGTTTGAGCAAAAAGATAAACAAGTTATCATTTCTGGTAGTTCCAATTTAACGCATACGGCTTTGAAAATTAACTATGAGTGGAATGTGAAATTGACTTCAACACATAATGGTGATTTTATCCAGAATGCAAAAGAAGAGTTTGAACGTATTTGGGATAAATCAACCGTATTAGATATAGATGCTATTAATGCTTATGCTGCTCGTCGAAAGATAGTCATACAGACATCAATCATTCAAGATGAACCCGTAAGCTCTTATCAAGAAAACATTCGTCCTAACAAGATGCAAGAGCAAGCTCTAGAAGGTCTTGAAGCTGTTAGAAAGAATGGAGCTCAAAAAGCTCTGGTCATCAGTGCAACTGGGACAGGTAAAACTTATCTTTCTGCCTTTGATGTCAAACAATACAATCCAGATCGAATGTTATTTATAGTCCACCGAGAACAAATTCTTCAAAAATCATTAAAAGATTTTCAAAAGGTTTTAGGGTTTGAAGACAGTGAAGCATGCATTTATAAGAGTGGAGTGGATGTTTCAAAGAAAAGATATGTCTTTGCAACTATTCAAACTATTTCAAGAGAAGATAATCTCCAATCTTTTGATCCTACATTCTTTAACTATATTTTGATCGATGAGGTCCATAAAGCAGGCGCGGATACCTATAAAAAAGTGATGAGTTATTTTCAGCCAGATTTTTATTTAGGGATGACCGCGACACCTGAGCGAACTGATGGACAAAATATTTATGAATTGTTTGATTATAATATTGCTTATGAAATTCGTTTGCAAGAGGCACTCGACAATGATATGCTTTGTCCATTTCTTTATTACGGAGTTTCAGATATTAAAATTGATGGCAAACTGATCGACGAAAATGCCAATTTTTCAAATCTAGTATCGGAACAACGCATCAATCATATTCTAGAAAAAGTTGCTTATTATGGAGTCAGCGGAGAAGTGGTTAAGGGATTGATTTTCTGTTCGTCTGTTAAAGAGGCGAAGGAATTAGAAAGTCAATTCAATAATAGAGGACTTCGGACACGTGCCTTATCTGGAGAACATAGCCAAGAGGAACGACAGCAGGTTGTTCAAGACTTGGAAAATGGGAACTTGGACTATATTTTAACTGTTGATATTTTTAATGAGGGTATTGATATTCCAAGTGTCAACCAGGTTGTCATGCTTCGCAATACCCAATCGAGTATCATTTTTATTCAACAATTAGGACGAGGCTTACGAAAGCACGACTCTAAAGAATATGTTACGATTATTGATTTCATTGGAAACTATCAAAACAACTATCTAATTCCAGTTGCACTTTTTGGTGACCAATCAATGAACAAAGACAATTATCGTCGTGAAGTCAGAGAGCCAAATATTTTAAGAGGACTAACGACAATCAACTTTGAGAAGATTGCCAAAGAACAAATTTTTTCTTCTATCACAAATACGACACTTTCATCAATTAAAATTTTACGAGATGCTTTTAAAGATTTAGAGAATAAGTTGGGTAGAGTTCCGTATCTATCAGATTTCGTAAAATTAAACAGCATTGATCCGCTTGTCTTTTTTGAAAATTCAAGTTTTCAAAACTACGGAGATGTCATCAATAAGTTTTCAGAAGAAACAATCCTTCTATCAGAAGTTGAAAAGCGATTTTTGAATTTCATTACATTTGAATTATTGAATGGAAAACGAAAACATGAATTGTATTTGCTGGATCTACTTATTGAAAATGCAGGTCTAGTCTCATCAGAAAAATGGTTTGAAAGTATTATTGAGCATGATTTGGATTTTAGAACAGAAGTTTTAGAATCTGTTACAAGGGTATTAAATCTATCCTTTTTAAAAGCCCAGGAGCAAAAGAAATATGGTAAGGATGCACTGGTTACTTTTGATGGTGAATTATATCGGTTGAATGAAGAAATCCATGAATCCTTGATGAATAACATCAAATTTGCTGGATTGTTTCTGGATGTTCTTGAAACAGGAATTCTAAAATCGAAAGATTATCCTGAAATTTTTACACTTGGTCAAAAATATACTCGACGTGACGTACTCAAGTTGCTTAATGTTGAAAAAGACGAGCCGCCTTTAAATATTGGTGGATATAAAATTGATAAGGAAACCAATTCTTGTCCGATTTTCATCACTTACCATAAAAGCGATGATATTAGTGATACTATAAAGTATGAAGATGAATTGCTGAATGAATCAACACTGAAATGGTTTTCTAAGAATAAACGTACTCTGGATTCAAATGATGTTTCGACGATCATCAACTCTAATGAAAACGGACTGAGATTAGAACTTTTTGTTATAAAAGATGATTCTGAGGGTGGAGAATTTTATTATCTTGGTCCTATAAGATATGTCGAGAATAGTGCAAGTGAAATGATAAAATCTGGAGACTCGGTAGTTCAAATGCTATTTAAGCTAGATTTGCCAGTAAAAACAAACTTGTATAAATATCTGACAGATAAATAAAGATAGAGAGTTGCAGGACTCTCTATCTTTTTTGTAAACGTTTGACTGCAGGAATGTCAACCGGCGCCCATTCCAATTCATCTAATTGATCAATTGGAAGCCATTTAGAATCCTGATGCTCTAATAAAGTTAAATCTCCAGTTACTAATTTTGAACGGTAGGTTTTCATTGTAACAATACCGAAGTCATATTCATAAGATGCTTCATTGAGAAAGGAAATGATTTCGATTTCAGAATCAAATTCCTCTCTAATTTCGCGAACTAAGGCTTCCTCTGGTGTCTCGCCTGCTTCAAGTTTTCCTCCGGGAAATTCCCAATATCCTCCCAAACTTTTTCCTTCAGGACGTTGAGCGCAGAAGATTTTCCCATTTTTTTCAATAGCAGCTGCTACGACATTGATCATTTTTTTCGACAAAACTAGACCTCCAGAATAAATTCTTAAATAGATTTTGTTATACTTTGTAATATATATTACTTTAAAGGATTAAAAATGTCTAGACAAATTGCCCACCTCCCCTCTCTCATCCCTTTCGGTTTTATCCTCTCCAACAATCGTTACACCTACCGTGAAGTGTTCATGGAGGGGCAGTTTGAGGCGGTGGTGGAGGTGGATGAGGCTGGCCAGTGGACATCTTTTATTTGGGATGTGGATATGGATGAGCTCTACACTGCTCATCTGGTGACCGCACCCGCAGGGGCCTTTGTCAGTCAGGTTAAAGAAGCTTATGAGGCTATTCTTCTGCGTGTGACAGAAGCCTGCTTTATCGCTCTGCCATTTACCAAAGACCAGAGCAATCGCCTAGCCCAGCTCATCAAGGAGCAGTGGGGCGACCTTCCTGATTATCCTTTCGCCAAGTTGCCGACTTATGGGGCTTTTCGTCACCCTGCCAATAGTAAGTGGTACGCCTTGGTCAGCCAAGTTCCGAGGGACAAGCTGGATGGGAGCGGGTCTCAAGATTTGGTGGAAATCGTCAACCTCAAGGTTGATTCTCGGGAAATAACAGAGCTTCTGAGCCTTTCGGGCGTCTATCCAGCCTATCATATGTCTAAGAAGACCTGGGTGTCGGTGCTACTGGATGGGACGGTGGCTGATGAGGTGCTACTCTCCCTTGTGGAGAAAAGTCGGTTTTTGGTGGGACCCAAGTCTTACAAGGCAGAGCAGGGATCAGATTACTGGGTCATTCCAGCCAATCCAAAACTCTATGATATTGATAGCGAGTTTGCGGAAAATCCAATCGTCTATTGGCCACAAAAATCTACGATTCAAGCAGGGGATTTTGTTGCCATTTATGTCACGGCACCTGTACAGGCCATTCGCTATGTCTGTCGGGTCTTGCAAGCCAATATCACCAATCAAGGTCAGTCAGACATCCCAACAGATAAGCCAGTCATGCAGGTTGAACTCATTGCGACGCTGCCAGATACTACCTTTCCCATAACTCGTATGAAAGACTTGGGGGTTAAGGCAGTCAGGGGACCACGACGATTGACCAAGGAAATGATGGCGGCCTTAAAAGAACAATTGGATAAGCTGATTTTAAAAATGAAATTCAATGTTGGTTTCAAATTTAACCAATGCCTGAGTGAAAACGGAAGTCAAACATAAAGGCCGGAGGCAAAAAACAAATAAAATGTTAAAAAATTCGCCCAAGTCGCAAAAAGTAGTTGACAGTAGATAAGAAGTTTGATAAGATGAGTAAGTTGTCTTTTGAGAAAGAGACGAAAAAAAGTTCGAGTAAAGTAGTTGACAGTAGTCAAAAGATTTGCTAGAATATAGGAGTTGTCTCTTAGGAGAAGACCATTGAAAACTGAACAAGACGAACCAAGTGCGGGTTATGCAAATAACCTGTCAAGAATAAAGAAAAACGGATAAGCCAGAGTGCTTAGCCGGACAAACACTTATATTAATGAGAGTTTGATCCTGGCTCAGGACGAACGCTGGCGGCGTGCCTAATACATGCAAGTAGAACGCTGAGCTTTGGTGCTTGCACTGAAGTGAGGAGTTGCGAACGGGTGAGTAACGCGTAGGTAACCTGGCTCAT
>NZ_AUIO01000011.1 GCF_000423745.1 Streptococcus plurextorum DSM 22810 | reverse complement strand
CAGCGTTCTACTTGCATGTATTAGGCACGCCGCCAGCGTTCGTCCTGAGCCAGGATCAAACTCTCATTAATATAAGTGTTTGTCCGGCTAAGCACTCTGGCTTATCCGTTTTTCTTTATTCTTGACAGGTTATTTTCATAACCCGCACTTGGTTCGTCTTGTTCAGTTTTCAATGGTCTTCTCCTAAGAGACAACTCCTATATTCTAGCAAATCTTTTGACTACTGTCAACTACTTTACTCGAACTTTTTTTCGTCTTTTTCTCAAAAGACAACTTACTCATCTTATCAAACTTCTTTACTACTGTCAACTACTTTTTGCGACTTTGGCGAAAAAAGTTTTGAAGAATTTGAGCGCATAAGGTTTCTAAAAGACCACTTTCGACTTCTACACGATGATTGAGGCGTTCATCTCTTAAAATATCATAAAGAGAACCCGCCCCTCCAAATTTAGCATTAGAAGCACCGTAGATAACTCTAGGGATTCTGGATAATCCTATCGCTCCACTGCACATAATACAAGGCTCAATGGTAACAAACAAAGTTGTGTCTAACAAACGCCAATTCTTTTCTATCTTATTAGCTTCATTTATTGCCATGATCTCTGCATGCATTATAGCTGAATTTTGCTCTTCACGCGCATTATGCCCTCGCCCTATAATCGTGCCGTTTTTTACAATAACACAACCTATAGGAATTTCTCCTTTATCCAAGGATTTCTGTGCTTCTTTGAGCGCCTCGTGCATATAATATTCTTTTTCTTCCTCAGTGAATACTGTCATACTTCTCCAATCTGCCAAGATTTATGAGGTTTTGCTAACTCTACAGGTACCTCACCTGAATATTTTTCCGTCTGTAGCTTTAAAACTTTCAGATGATTTTCCGCCATTATCTCTTGTGGCGGTACAGGTGGCAGATGAGTCAGCACCAAGTGCTTCACTTTGGCTTTCTCTGCAATCATCCCCGCCTCCTTAGTTGTTAAATGCGCAATATGATTTTCATTTCCTTCATATAAATAAACATCCGCCAGAAGAAGATCTGCACCTGCCGCAAATGCTATTAGGTCATGAAAGTAGCCCGTGTCCGCCGTAAAAACAAATACTTGGCCAGTTGTAAGCTCTGTGATACGAAAAGCATAACAAGGCACTGGATGCACTGTTTTAATAAAGGTGAGTTCAAATGGTCCTATCTTTTCTTTACCATTGACATCATAGGCAATGCCTTCTGACACTCCTGGCAGAGTAAGCTTCGCAAATTCTGCCGCATCTTCATCATACGCATAGATTGGCAAGATTTTCGGCGTTTTTAGGTGTTTCGGATAAAGTTGAAAATAATGTCGTAAAACACCCAAGTCCGCAATATGATCAGGATGGTAATGCGAAATCAAGACAGCATCCAAATCTAAAGGATGGATTTCTTTTTCTAATTCATTGACCGCTCGGCTACCGCAATCAATCAAAAGTTGAAAACCATCTTCAGCAGTCAACAAATAAGAAGTCGTTCCCTCTTCTTTATAGGGATACGCTCCCCAACAGCCCAATGTCGTTAATTTCATATGTATTTCCTAAACTTCTATGCATAGTTGTGGCCACTTCTTTGTCCACTTTTTCTGAGATAAGCGCTTTTTATACACACCCATGCGCTCAGGGTCTTTTTCAAAGTGCGGGGTCGGTCGAACACAAAAACGGATGATGTCATCTAAACCATATGGAGCATAGAGTTGTAATCCTCCATGATATAGCCTAATTGCAACCGCGGTGCATTTTTCAGGATACTTACGGATAGCATCGCAGGTATCTCGATAAACCTCTGTATTAGGGCTATGAACGTGCATGTAAAATTGATTTTTTAGCTCCCATTGATATTGTGGATAGCACTCTTTTAAAAACAACTCAATACGCTGTGTTTTTTCATGCGATACACTCTTATCATAGAAAACCAAATCTAGATCTGTGTTCTGGTCAAATGCAGGACGTCCCGATAGGTGATTCCAGATAAAATTTCGAACAGCACCTGCCGCCAACCAACTATCTTTTAAGTTCTGCTCAGCAATTATCTCTAAAACCCGCATCATCGCTTTATTGCTTGCAACTAAATTTAGCACTTCTGTTTCAGTCATGGTTTAATCATAACAAAAAAAGGTAGGAAATCCAACCTTTAACAAGCTCCCTAAGATAAATTTTGTCGTCATTTTAACAGACTTTCTACTGTAAACACCACCTTTCCCCTGACCCAAAAAGTGCCCCGCTTTAATCTTAGTGACGTTAATACTAAAAAAGTCCTCATAACGAGGACTTTTAATTATAGACTGTTAACAGTGTTGACAACGTTCTCCACTGTAAAGCCGTAACGTTCAATAACTTCTGCCGCTGGCGCTGATGCTCCAAAGGTGTCAATACCGATGACTTTTCCATCAAGACCAACGTACTTATACCAGCTTTGTGTTGCTGCCATCTCAATTGCCACACGGCGACGAACAGCATTCGGTAAAATTGTTTCTTTATATTCTGGACTCTGAGCATCAAAGAGATCTGTTGACGGCACAGAAACTACGCGAACTTTCTTCCCTTCTTCTGCCAAGACTTTGGCTGCTTTGACAGCAAGATTGACTTCTGAACCTGAAGCGAGGAGAATCGTGTCAAAATCACTAGCACTTTCGTAGACAACGTAAGCTCCTTTAGAGACTTTGGCAAAGTCAGAGCCAGCTTCAACCTCAAGGTTTTGGCGCGTCAAGACTAAAGCTGTCGGAGTTGACTGGCTAGTGAGCGCATAGTGCCACGCAGCCTGCGTCTCACGTGCATCCGCAGGACGGATAACCGTCAAATTAGGAATAGCACGAAGACCTGCTAGATGTTCGATTGGCTCATGTGTCGGCCCATCTTCACCAACAGCAATGGAATCATGTGTGAAGACATAAGTCACAGGAAGTCCTTGGAGAGCTGAGAGGCGAATAGCTGCTTTCACGTAATCTGAGAAGACAAAGAAGGTTCCACCGTAAACACGAAGACCACCATGAAGAGCCATTCCGTTGAGAACTGTTCCCATCGCAAACTCACGAACCCCAAACTGGATGTTGCGGTTTAGCGGATGCTCAGCATCTTGAAGACCATCTTCTTTAATATAGGTCATGTTTGAGTGAGCAAGGTCTGCAGATCCTCCCAAGAAGGTTGGCAATACCTTAGCAACTGCATTGATAGCATCCTGAGATGAGTTACGCGTTGCTTGT
Organism: Streptococcus plurextorum DSM 22810; assembly: GCF_000423745.1. Lineage (GTDB taxonomy): Bacteria > Bacillota > Bacilli > Lactobacillales > Streptococcaceae > Streptococcus > Streptococcus plurextorum. The sequence continues at coordinate 67,766 of NZ_AUIO01000011.1, read as the reverse complement.
GAAAAACCATCTTCGTATACTGGGAAATCTGCCTCAGTTACGGTGACAGGCGCCTGACCTACACAAATAGCATCAATTTCTTCTGCGACTTCTGGATAAGTAGACTTGTAATCTGCAACTAGTTTTTCCCAAGCTTCATAAGCAAGTTGCCCACGGTTTGCAACCTTTTCCTTGAAATCAGCATAAACTTCTGCTGGCACTTCAAACGGAGCATAAGTCCAGCCTAGATTTTCACGTGTTGCTGCAGTTTCTTCAGCACCTAACGGTGCACCGTGAACTGCGTTTGTGCCACCTTTTGTTGGTGCACCGTGACCGATGACAGTTTTAACCTCGATAAGGCTTGGCTTGCCTGCTTTTTTAGCGACTTCAATAGCTGCGCTGATAGCTCCTAAATCTGTGCCATCTTCAACCAAAGCTGTGTGCCAGCCATAAGCATCATAACGCGCTCGAATATTTTCAGAGAAAGCATCACTAGTCTCTCCATCCAAACAGATATCATTTGAATCATAGAGAACAATCAATTTATCCAAATTTTGTTTTGCCGCATAAGACGACGCCTCACTTGATACTCCCTCCATAAAATCACCATCACCAGCAATAACATAGGTATAGTGATCAAAGATTGGGAAGCCTTCTTTATTATACTTAGCTGCCAAGAAACGCTCTGCTTGAGCAAATCCAACCGCTGTTGAAATCCCTTGCCCTAGTGGTCCTGAAGTCGCATCAACACCAACTGTGTGCCCGAACTCTGGGTGACCTGGTGTTTTAGAGCCCCACTGACGGAAGTTTTTAATTTCATCAACGGTCATGTCTTCATAACCAATCAAATGAAGAAGAGCATATAAAAGCATAGAACCATGACCAGCTGACAAGACAAAACGATCACGGTTTATCCAATTCGGAGCTTTTGGAGTCACACGAATGTGGTCCGTATAAAGGCTATAAGCCATAGGTGCGGCACCCATGACTACGCCCGGGTGGCCTGATTTAGACTTTTCGATGGCATCAATTCCAAGGAAACGAATAGCATTTACTGAAAGATTTGACATGAACTCCTCCTCAAGAGACGAAAATATTGTTTACGTTTTCATTGTACCATGAAATGATTTCAATTGCTATCATTATCAAAAAAAAGAAGCAGATCACCTACTTCTTTTATCAATTTATAGAGATTTTCTATATGATTCAATTTCTGATTGGTTACCCCAAACAAAGTGACCTGGCTTAATCTCAACCATCGTTGGTTTATCTACCGAATAATCATGTTGTTCTGGATTATAGACCACCAACTCTTTTTGACGCTCCAAAATTGGATCTGGAATTGGTACCGCAGACAAAAGGGACTGGGTGTACGGATGAATCGGATTGGTAAAGAGTTCTTCCGTCTCAGCCACCTCAACAATAACTCCCTTGTAAATAACAGCGATACGATCAGAAATAAACCGAACAACGGATAGGTCATGAGCAATAAACAGATAAGTCAGACCTAGTTCACGCTGAAACTGCTTGAGCAAGTTAAGAACTTGGGCGCGTACTGATACATCAAGCGCTGAAATCGGCTCATCCGCGATGACAAAATCAGGTTGCATAATCAAAGCACGAGCAATCCCTATACGCTGACGTTGGCCTCCTGAAAATTCATGAGGATAACGCGTGAGGTGCTCTGGCAATAGTCCGACATGAGTAATCATGTCACGAACTTTCTTTTGGCGTTCTTCTTCATTTGCAAAAAGTTTAAAGTTATATAGACCTTCCGAAATGATATAATCAACCGTCGCACGTTCATTTAAACTAGCAGCTGGATCTTGGAAAATCATTTGGATACGTTTAATAACTTCTTTCTTTTCAGAAAGAGACAACTTACCATTAATCTTTTTGCCATCAAAAATGATCTCACCCGAACTGGTATCATTGAGCCCAATAATCGCACGCCCAATCGTTGTCTTCCCTGACCCAGATTCCCCTACTAGAGAAAAGGTCTCTCCTTTGTTGATAAAGAAATTAGCGTTTTTAACAGCCACAAATTTCTTCTTCCCTTCACCAAAGGAAATTTCTAAATCTTTAATTTCTACTAATTTTTCAGGCATTTCCTTCTCCTACTTCAACATTTTACGAGAGATTTTCTCATGTAGATTTTGGATGACCTCTGGTTTTTCAACAACTGGCGCCTCTGGATGAAGCAACCATGTTTTGGCCCAGTGAACGTCCGTTACCTTAAACTTAGGAGCTGGTTCTTCAAAATCAATCTGCATAGCATAACTAGAACGAAGCGCAAAAGCATCTCCTTTAATCGGCGCATAAAGCGACGGTGGTGTCCCTGGAATCGAGAACAGCTCTCCTGATTCCGTTGCCAATTGTGGAAGACTTGATAATAAACTCCATGTATAAGGATGACGCGGATCGTAGAAAATGTCCTCAACTGTACCGAATTCTACAATTTCACCCGCGTACATGACCGCAACCTTGTCTGCAATACTTGCAACAACTCCAAGGTCATGGGTAATAAAAATAGTTGTAAAGTTGTATTCCTTTTGCAAAGATTTCAAGAGATCGATAATCTGTGCTTGAATCGTTACATCAAGAGCAGTTGTCGGTTCATCACAGATAAGAACATCTGGACGACAAGCTAAAGCAATGGCAATAACAATCCGTTGACGCATCCCGCCAGAATATTGGAAGGGGTAGTCATCAAATCGTTTCTGAGCATCTGGAATACCCACTTTTTCCATGTAATCAATACTAAGTGCTTTGGCTTCTTTCGCAGAAACCCCTTGATGTTTAATAATAACTTCCGAAATCTGTGCTCCGATAGTTTTTATCGGGTTCAAACTCGTCATAGGATCTTGGAAAATAGTAGCAATTTTAGCTCCGCGTAATTTTTCCCAGTCAGAATTTGTCTTCAAAGCAGTCAAATCTTGCCCGCGATAAGTAATCTTACCAGAAGCTACTCTACCGTTACTTTCCAGCATACCCGTAAACGTTTTTGTCAAAACGGACTTTCCTGAACCAGATTCACCAACTAAAGCCAGCACTTCTCCTTCAATAAGCTCCAGAGAAACACCACGAATCGCAGTCAGAACACGATCACGAACATCAAACTCCACCACCACATCTTCGGCAGTTAAGATTACATTATTTTTTTCTGTCATAATAACTCCTATCTATGTGTGCGTGGATCGCTGGCATCAGCTAAGTTTTGCCCAACGATATAAAGCGGTAGCGATACCAATACCAATGTTGCTAGAGGAATCCAGAAAAGGTAAGCATTATTAGTTAGGTATTTTGAGTACTCAGAAATCAAACGACCAAGACTCGGCGTTGAAATCGGCAAGCCGATACCAAAGTACGATAAGAAAGCTTCCGATGAGATATAAGCCGGTAAACTTTGAGACAACATGGTCATAATAACAGAGACCAGCTGTGGCAAGAGGTTCTTAACCGCAATTTTCATCATCGGAGTTCCTAATGTCTGACTGGCAAGATTGTACTCCAAATCACGATAACGCATAATTTGCAAGCGCATTGTATAGGCAGGTCCCATCCAACCCGTCAAGCAAAAGGCTAGAATCAAATTCCAGAATCCTGCTCCAAGAGAGTAAGTCAAAACGATAACAATGAGCATATAAGGAATGTTTGAGACAACATTGTAAATCTCAAGCATAACCTTATCGAAACTTTTAGAGACTCCCCAAATCGCCCCAACGACAATACCAATCATCATATTGATGAGAGTTGCTAAAACTGAGATGAGAAGAGAGTTTCTTGCACCGTACCAGACACCGTCAAAAAGTGACTGCCCGTTCTTGTCTGTCCCAAACCAATACTCTGCATTCGGCCACACAAAGCGTTTGGAGAAGTCATTGATATCACTAACATCACCAAAGTCGTAATTAGCGAACATTGGATAGATAAAACTCATCAAGAGGACAACAATCAAGATGACAAGCATTGGGAGAGTTGATTTTTTAGCAAAGAACTGCCTAAACACCGATTTCCAATAAGAATAAGTTGGTGCATCAATCACTTCAGAGGCAAAATCATCTCGAGCGACAAATTGAAATTTACTTTTATCAATTGTTGACATTATTTACCTCCTTTTTTTGATGATAATTTAATGCGTGGGTCAATCAAAGTCATTAGAATATCTCCTGCTAAAAGAGAGAAGATTGACAAAATAGTGAAAATAAACGTCAAACCAACTACCATAGAGTTATTAGAAGCCCTGATAGCATCAATCAACATTTTACCCATCCCTGGAAATGCAAAGACGGTTTCTGTCAAGGTAGCTCCCCCTATGGTTGCAATAATAGCCCCTGGGATACCATGAACAACTGGAACCATGGCATTTTTAAAGAGGTGCGTACGATAAATTTCACGCTCTGAAAGACCTTTTGCCCGTGCAAAACGAATCCAATCACTACCTTGCAAATCGACGAGATAACGACGGAACCAAATAACCGTCCCCGGAACATACAAAAGTCCCAAAATCAGAGCAGGCAAAACATAAGAACGCGGATCAGAAGCTCCTAATAGAGGGAAGGAGTCTGGAAGTCCCACAATATTCCCCAAGAAACGAACCACGTAAATCATGGCAATACTTGGAAGTGCAAGCAAGAAGGTCATCGATGCAGTAGACAAACTATCAAAGATACCTCCCTTATAGCGCGCCATGTACATTCCCAAAGGAAGAGCAATCAGATAAGAAATCGCTAAACCAACCAAACCAATGATAGCAGAGTTCACAATCATAGACGGATCAGCATAACGCACTTTAGTAGCCGTATAAGCATCACCTTCTCCAAAATTGGCTACTGCCAAATCATCAGCCTTACTTGGAGTCAAATAAGTACGACTATAAATGTCTACCGAGGATTTCTTTGTAACTCCTGTCGGGAAAGTAACATCTTGACTCAAAGCTTTTCCTTGCCCTTGAGTAATCACCTGTAAAACAGGAATACCACTAAAGGTCGGGTACGATTGACCTAAATTAAAGGTCACAAAATTTTGGTGAATAAAAGGAAATTGCCCATTAAAGTACAACAAATATTTGTGTTTTGTTCCAGAACCCACAACAGACCAGCCAATCGCCGGGTCGTTTTCAATCCGAATATAGCGCTCTAAGTCAGGATTATTCGCATCTTTGATTTTCCAAGGATGATCAATAACAATCAGATTGCTAAAGAAATTCCAAACACGCTCATAAATAGGAATTTTCCGCGTCGCATAGAACTCCCCACTTTCGGTAAAGGTGTGCAACTCCCACCCTCTACCAATAGACTTAATGTAATCTTGATAGATTTTTTTATTTGCCTCTGTAGCATCTGCGGTCACACTGCTATCAAATTTGGAAGCCTTCGTTTTCAACTCACCAGTGTTATAGTATTCAATATAGCCCATTTTTTCATAGACGGTATTGACGTAATCATCCTTTGTGTCCGCAGTTTTTGTCATCTTATTATACAAGGGGTCTTGGTTAAAAATAAGACGGGTTGGAACTAGCGTGTACACGATTGTATATACGACCGTGGTTACCATAAAAATAGAAACCAAGGATCTTATAATACGCATTAAAAGATATTTTTTCATTCGTTCCCCCAACAGTTCAAAAGAACTTTCTCAATTTGAGAGAAAGTTCTGCTTGAACGTTTTTTATTTTTCAACGTGGTCTGCAAGTTCTGCTTGTGCTTTCGCTTTTGCTTCTGCTTGCTCTTTCAACCACGCATCGCGAGCGGCAGTGTATTCGTCAGCTGTAACCACATCTGATTGAAGTTCCATACCTTTATAAGTGTCTGAACCTTTAATACCTGTTGTTGAGAAGTTACCAGAGAATGGTACCACACGAGTCAAACGTGGACGACCGCCAAGAGATACCAACGGAATAATAACAGCTTCGTCAGTCAATTTAGCTTGTGCTTTAGCGTAGGCAGTGTAACGTGCATTCAAATCATCTTTGATGTCGTTAGCTGCTTTCAAGTCTGCTGTGTAAGTATCCAAAGCTAGAGTTTGCGCAACATCTGCATTTTCACCTGGCATAATACCAATTTTTTGAACAACAGAACCGTTTTCGATGTTGAAGATATCAAGGTATGTAGATGGATCATCATAGTCTGGACCCCAACCTGAGAACATCAAGTCATAATCTTGTTGTTCAACAGTCTCAGCATAGTAAGTAGAGTTTAGGTATGTATCATTATCAAGCTCGATGATGTTGATTTGAACATTTTCTTTACCAAGTGATGCTTCGATAGACTGTTTCATAGATTGAGTACGTTGTACTACAACCGCATCTGTTTGGTCAATTGGCATATCCAATTGGATTGGGTAAGTCACGTCACTTCCAAGAGCTGCTTTAGCTTTCTCGAATTGCGCTTTTGCTTTCTCTGGGTTGTAAAGACCATCTTGAGCATCGCTCAAATCAACGTCTTTCCATACATCACCTAAAGTTGCCAATTCTGACTGTACCACATCACCAAAGCTTTGCTCACCGATCGCTACGAATGTTGGTGGCGTCAACATGTTACGAAGCGCTTTTGTCTTAGCATCTTCACCAGCTGATTGTGCGTTCCAAGAAGCACGGTCAAAGGCAAATGTCAAAGCTTGACGGAAGTCTTTGTTCAAAAGTGCTTTCTTAGTTGATTCTTTAGCTGCGTCATCCTTCTGAGAGTTAGTGAAGTTTGAACGATTTGTATTGATGTTATAGAAGTAAGTTGTTGTATCTTGAAGACCGTAAGTGATTGAGTCAGCATACTTGTCTTTAGCATCTTGATAAGATGGGTCTGTTGGGAACAACGGTGCAACAGTATACTTCTCTTTGTCGAAGTTGTTGTAAAGTGAACTTACGTCTGAACCATCATAGTAAGTCAACTTAACTTCAGTCACTTTTACATTGTCTTTGTCCCAATAGTTATCATTTTTAGTGAATGACATTGATGACTTAGCAGTGTATTCACTCAAGAAATAAGCACCATTGACAAGGATAGATGATGGGTCAACTGAACCAAAGTCCTCACCTTTAGATTCCAAGAATTTAGCATTTACTGGGAAAAGAACACCATAAGTTGTTTTTGAGTTCCAGTATGACTCAGGAGCATTCAAGGTGTATTGAACAGTTTTCTCGTCAATAGCTTTAACTCCAACTTCTGAGAAGTCAACTTTGCCTTCTTTGTACTCTTTCAAGTTTTTGATAGAGTCTTGAACAATGTAAAGTGACTCAGAATCGCTGTCAATAGCGTGTTTAAGTCCTGTCACAAAGTCTTCTGCAACAACATCCGCGTACTCTTCGCCATCAGAAGTATACCATTTCACACCGTCACGAAGGGTGTAGGTATAAGTCAAACCATCTGCAGAAACTTTCCAGTCTTCGGCAAGTGACGGCACCAAGTTTCCGTACTTGTCATTTTCCAAAAGACCATCAACCATTTGAGTTGTAACTGAGGATGTTCCTTGTTGGTTTGTCAAGATATAGTCCAAACTTTTTGGATCTGTTTGGAAAACGTAGTTATAAGTTGTCGGTGCGCTAGAGCTGCTTGTCGAGCTCTTGCTACCACAAGCTGCAAGCGTCGCAACTGACAAAAGAGTTACTCCCGCAAGAGCTAATACTTTACCTTTATTTTTCATAAAAGCTACCTCTATAAATTTTTCTTTTCTTAACCGACCGTTTCGTCGTGTTATTAGAATCTATTATATCATAAAATTTTCTTAAATAAAGTCTTTTTTCAGAAAATTTGGTTAATTTTTTTGATTTAGACTTTTGAAAACGGATTTCTCTGTATTTTCAGAAAATATTTTGTATTTTCATTCACTGTTCAACAATAAAAAAGCAGCTCGCTTTCGCTCACTGCTCATTATCATCAATAAAATGCGTTAAAATTCCATTGATAAACTTTGCCGAGGTGTTATCTGCATATTTTTTTGCAATATCAACAATTTCATTAACAACAACACGATCCGGCGTTTCTTCATAGATCATCTCGTAGAGCGCTAAGCGGAGCAACACCCTATCGTTCAAAGTTAAGCGTTCAAAATTCCAACCTTTTTTCAGACGTTGGGTGATTTTGATATCTAAATCAGATTGGTGGCTTTGGACACCTTGCACCAGGTTCAACAAAAACACCGGAACTTCATCAAGCATGTCCTCAGACTTATCATAGCGATAAGCATTTTCTCCTGCTTGAATCATATCACCACCAAATTCTAAACTAAAGAGCGCTTGGAATGCTCGTTCTCGCAAGTCTCGACGAGAATGCTTTAGCGTACTAATCATCCAAAAAATCCTCATCAAAAAGAGATTTAACATCAGGTTTTGGAGTTTTAGCTGGGACAATTTTGACCACATGAACATTGACAGTATCAATCGTTACTTCTGCCATATCAAACACAGCCACTTTAACAGCTTGCTGAATAGCCATTGATACCGCAGGAACATTAACCCCATACTGTAATTGGACATAAATATCAGCAGTCAGTGTTTTGTCCTCTGCAGTGCGCAGGTAAATCCCGCGTCCAAGGGAGGTTTTGCTGAGTGTGTCAGCGACAGCTTTGCTGTGTAGAGCATGAACTCCTTCCACTGTAGTTGCTGCAATCCCTGCAATAACTTCAAGCACACGCGGAGCGATGACAACATCTCCGATAATTGCTGTTGACATAATCTTTTCCTTTCTAATTTAAATAGGAAATCGTTTTTTAAGAAAGACAATTAAGCACGTGAAACGTAGGTTCCTTCTGCAGTGTTAATCACTAATTTTTGACCTGCTTCGATGAAATCTGGGACGTTGACAACCAAACCAGTTTCCATAGTTGCTGGTTTACCTGAACCTGTAACCGTTGCACCTTTAATAGAAGGTTGTGTTTCAGCAACCGTCAATTCAACAGTGGTTGGAACCGTCACACCAATCACTTCTGTTCCGTAGAACTGAATCTTCACGTCAGCATTTTCCAAGATGTAGAGCAATTCGTTTTCAACATTGACTTCTGGAATCTCGTACTGGTCATAAGTCTCTGTATTCATGAAGAATGCCGTGCCATCCATTTTGTAAAGGTATTGCGCTGGAACTGTCTCGATGATCGCTTGCTCAAATTTTTCATCTGGACGGTAAGTCGTGTCAAATGTTGAACCCGTACGCACATCACGCAGTTTCATACGCATGATAGTGTTTCCTTTACCTGGTTTGTGGTGGCTAGCCTCAAGAACGCGGATTAACTTCCCTTCCGCTTCAAAAGTCATACCTGCACGTAATTTACTTGCTTCAATCATGTGTGATTTACCTCTTCATTTTCAATTTATCACTTCATTCTAGCACAAATGCAAATATTACTCAAGATTTTTGTCAGACGGCTCGTGCTAGCTACCTGACAATACTGGAAAATAACCTCTGGCCTCTTTAAGCACTCAGTTTGAAAACTTCCTCTACCAAGATGAAGTCACAATCGCAAAATTAGTTATCAAAACCTTCCATTTATGCTACTAAGAATGCTGCGGCATCATGCTATGCCACATCACCGAGATTTGTCTCATGACACTTGCCAACAAACCACTTGCTAATCAGCAGACCGCTAATTTGTAGCTGTTCCATCTGTCGGTGCTTGTTCTCCCAGTTGTATAGCAGGTACATCATGTTGCACATAAGCCACCCCTTTTTTCTCCATCAGTTCAATAGCTAGCGCGTTGGGACGATAATTGGCTTTATAGGTAATTTTTTTGATTCCTGCTTGCAGAAGAGCCTTTGTACAGTTGATACACGGAAAATGGGTGACATACACCTCAGTATCATCGGTTGAAATCCCCTCTTTGGCGCATTGGATGAGAGCGTTCATTTCCGCATGCACGGTACGAATGCAATGACCTTCTTCCATGTAATGCCCGGCCTCACTACAGTTGTCTGTAGCAGAAACACCTCCATTATAACCAGTAGCAATAATACGATTATTTTTAACAAGAACAGCTCCTACAAAGGCACGGTCACAGGTGGAACGCTTGGAAATCAGCTCTGCATTTGCCATAAAATAATCCTGCCAAGATAATCTCTCCATACCTTGTCTCCTAAATCACAATGAGTTCTTTTGGCGCTAGAGTTAGTACCTCACAACCTGTCTCAGTGATCAGCAGATCGTCTTCAATACGGACACCATATTGACCTTCAAGATAAATGCCCGGCTCATCTGTCAAGACCATGCCGGCTTTGATTGGCTCGTCAGAATGTCCAAAATAAGGATACTCATGAATGTCTAATCCAATACCATGTCCAATACCATGTGTAAAATATTGGCCGTAGCCCGCTTCAGTAATCACTTGACGCGGAATAGCATCAAATTCACGATAGGTGACACCCGCTTTAGCTTTATCAATCAGAGCTTTATTGGCTCGGAGAACCGTGTCGTAAATTTCGCGTTCCTGATCAGTCACCTGACCAATATGAATGGTGCGCGTCATATCGCTGACATAGTGGTTATAATAACAACCAAAATCCAAGGTCAAACTTTCATTTTTTTCAATGATTTTGTCAGTAGCTCTTCCATGCGGCATCGACGAACGATAACCTGATGCCACAATGGTATCAAATGAAATACCAGATGCTCCATACTCTCTCATACGAAAATCAAGGAAGTTCGCCACATCAAGTTCAGTGGTTCGGCCTGGTTTGATAAAGTCAAGCACATCTGTGAAAGCACGATCTGAAATCGAACAAGCTTTGCGAATTGTCTCAATTTCATAGGCATCTTTGATCATGCGCAAGTCTTCCGTAAAGTTATGCTGCGCCACAAGCTCGACACCCTCAAAAGCAGTCTTGAGACTTTGGTAATAAGAATAGCTGACTTCGCTATCAAAGCCAAGCCTTGAAACGTTATCTTCAGCCATGATTTTTGCCAACTCAGCCAGTGGTGTCCGTGTTTCTAGAATATCAAATCCTTGGACGGCTTTTTTAGCAATCAAGGTATAGCGGGCATCGGTCAAAAAGATTTGACGCTTTTTAGAGATATAAACAGTCGCCTCTGTTCCTGAAAAACCTGTTACATAATAAATGTTCTTCAGATTAGTCAATAAAATACCATCAACATCTGTTTGAGAAAGTTTTTTTTGAAAATTAGCGACACGCGCTTCAAGGTAAGTCTGCATAAAATACTCGGGCGCTCATCAGACAAGGATCTGTCAAACCAAGCTCCAGCGCCTTTTCCTTTCTTTTATTTTTCCCTTCTATTTTAACAGAATGTTCTGAAAATGTATCTTTTCCTACGTATTTGTTAAAGATTTTTTAACTTGCCAGCTTCCACCTTATTTTGTTATGATGCTACTAAACAAGTTATTAGGAGATTTTTCATACATGACACCCTACTCTAACCTTCGACAACTGTTTGCACGTCGCAATTTGATCATTGCTATTTTCTACATATTAAATGCCAGTCTTTTCTTGTTCATTTTACTCGGTAGTTTTATTGTCAAAATAGCTTTGCAGAACCCTTCCGCCTTATTGCCTAATTTCAGCGGAGAAGATTTGACACTCATGCAAACAGTGACTAGCCCGCTTGGTTTTTTCACTTTCGGAACTGGCTTTGTGGTGACGAGCCTAATCGTCATACTGGCTTTTATCAATCGTAGCAGAGCCCTAAAAAAATTGGATGAAAAAATTAGTTACCTCGTTTATTATTTGGGCATTTTTTGGGCTATTGCATCAATTATCTTGGAAATTCTTTTACTGGGACGCTTATCCCCATCATCACCTTTTTATTTGTTAATTTTTGGTTTTTTACACCTCTTTACTTTACGAAAAGCGCAGTTTTTAAAGGAAAAATAAGCTTCCCAAATGAAAATTACTAATTCTTGGGACACATCGCCTAACTTTTAGAAAGCATCGTCACAATCATGTTTTTTCCCCGCCACAGGATACAAAAAACGAACAAGACAGTATTTCGACACTCGAAATCTGAACCTGTTCGTTTTTTATTTTAGACCTTAGTTTTCCGCGTATCTTTAACGAAAAATAATCAATGTTTTAAACTGATAGGCTGAATCTCAGATTATGAAAAGACGGAGATGCGTTCTTGTAGATACTTGCCTGATTCGGCAATGTCCAAGAAAGCTAGGGCATAATCCGCATAGCTGATGTAGCTTTCACCTTGGGCATTGACTTGGAAAACTTCTCCAGCTACCTCATAGCGGCCTGTTTTTTCACCGTCGGCCACAAAGTCTGCTGCTGGGCTGATGTAGGTCCAAGCGACAGTCTGAGCTTGACGGTAACGGTCCAATCCTTGTCCCATAGCCTCTGCAACTGGTAGGTATTCCACAGGAAAATCTGGAGCATCCTTTAACATCGTCGTCTGGCTAGCATCTAGATAAAGACTACCTGCACCACCGACCACCAACAAACGAACAGGTGTGTCTACGAGCAAGCTCACCAAGTGGTCTGCAAGACGAGCATGATCAGGTAAACTCTCTGGTGCCCAAGCTCCGAAAGCATTGACCACCACGTCAAATCCTACCAAATCTTCCTCGGTCAAGGCAAAAGCATCTTTTGCGAGAACTGCTTGAGCCTCACTCTTGTTTTCAGAGCGAACAATGGCAGTCACCTGATGACCGCGTGCCACTGCTTCTTTGACAATCAACTGACCAGATTTTCCATTTGCTGCAATAACGGCTATTTTCATAGTATATACCTCACTTATGTTGTAATATTTTTGTTTACAACGATAGTCTAACACCCTTTTGTTGTAATGTCAAGTGTTACAACGGAAAAATTTTTAAAAAAATCATCACAGCAATTCAGCTCTGATGACTTCTCTATTTTACTTCCATCAATAAATCCGCCAAACTAGACTTAGCCAAACTAGCTTCCATGGCTGATTGAGCAGCTTCCAACCGTCTGTCTAACAAGGGATGAATCTGGCGACCAATCCGACAATCAGGATTGGGATTGTCATGGAAACCAAACAAATTTCCCGACTGACCAAGGACTTCTACAGCCTGATAGACCTTGAGCAGACTAATGTCCTCTGGTGGCAAAGCCAAACGAGCTCCCCCCACACCACGAGCAACTTCGACCAAGCCCGCCTGCTTGAGCTGGGATAAGATTGTCCGCACGATGACGGGATTAACACCAACACTTCCTGCTATGGTTAGACTGGTCTGCTTGGTCACCTCTCCCTCAACAGCTAAGAGCAAGAGGATATGACTGGCAATGGTAAAGCGACTTGAAATCTGCATAAGCCCTCCTTTTTCTCTAGTCTATCATAGATAGCTGATAAATGAAACTAGACACCCTCAAAATTGGTCAAGGTCACGCCTAACAAGCGGACTCCCTTGCTAAAGTCTGCGACCTCTTCAAAGATAGCTTGGACATGGCGGTCGATGACCTCCAGGCTATCCGTCGCCTCTGCAATCGAATGCCGCTTGGTCAAGGTGGTAAAGTCTGCATAGCGTACCTTGAGGACAATGGTCCGCCCCTTCTTACCATGCTTGGCCACACTCTCCGCCACCCGCTTGGACAGGCTGGCCAATTCTTTTTTACAATCTTCTTCTCGATAAAGCAACTTGCGGTAGGTCCGTTCCTTGCCAATGGACTTGCGAATGCGGTTGACCTTGACAGGTGAGTTGGAAATCCCTCGTGCCTTCCTGTACAAATCATAACCAAACCGACCAAATCGGTCAATCAGGGTCATCTCTGGCACTTCTAACAGGTCGGCCCCTGTGTAAATCTTCATGTCATGCAACCGCTGAACCGTCTTCTTCCCCACACCGTGAAACTGCTCGATTGGCAAGGCCGACAGGACCGAAATCGCCTCCTCAGGTAAAATCAGGGTGAGCCCCTGTGGTTTTTCCATATCGGACGCAATCTTGGCCAAAAACTTATTATAGGACACTCCCGCCGATGCTGTCAGCCGCAACTCCTGACAGATGTCGTACTGGATCAGCTTGGCAATCTTGACCGCCGAAGTCAGCCCCAGCTTGTTGACCGTCACATCCAGATAAGCCTCATCGATCGACATGGGCTCGACCAGATCCGTATAACGCTTGAAAATCTCCCGCACCTGCAGGCCGACTTCCTGATACTTGTCATAGTTGCCCGAGATAAAGACAGCTTGGGGACAGCGTTCGTAGGCTTCTTTTGAGGACATAGCAGAGCGGACACCGAACTTTCTGGCTTCGTAGTTACAGGTCGATACCACCCCGCGACCGCCTGATAAACGAGGATCACTACCGATAATGACTGGCTTTCCTTTGAGGCTGGGATTGTCCCGCTCTTCAATGGCAGCAAAAAAGGCATCCATATCGATATGAATGATCTTGCGAGATGTGTCATTGATCAGCGGAAAAATCAGCATGAAACAGGCCTACCTTTCATAACTATTATAACATTTTTCAATTTATTTCATGTATTTTCAAATTTATAGTACAGTTTAATAATTATTGCAGAACTGTATTAGAAAAGAAAAGTCGATTTGTCAACAAATATGCTTGCTGAAACCGTTTACTGTATGATATAATTTTTTTGTTAATTGTAACAGATGACTGCTGTTACTAAAAATTTTCAAAAATAGGAGACCTATTATGGCAACTGTAAAAACAAACACTGATGTTTTTGAAAAAGCCTGGGAGGGCTTTAAAGGCCTTGACTGGCGTGAAAAAGCGAGTGTGACACGCTTTGTTCAAGCTAACTACACTCCATATGATGGAGATGAAAGCTTCCTTGCTGGAGCAACTGAGCGTTCACTTCGCATCAAAAAAATTATCGAAGAAACAAAGGCTGGCTACGAAGACACTCGCTTCCCAATGGACGTCGATCGTGCAACTTCTATCGCTGATATCCCAGCTGGTTTCATCGACAAAGAAAACGAGCTCATCTTCGGTATCCAAAACGATGAACTCTTCAAACTCAACTTCATGCCACGTGGTGGTATTCGTATGGCTGAAACCACTCTTATCGAAAACGGCTATACTCCAGACCCATTACTTCATGAAATCTATACAAAACACGCTACAACTGTAAACGACGGTATCTTCCGTGCTTATACAGCCGACATCCGCCGCGCTCGCCACTCGCACCACGTTTCTGGTCTTCCAGATGCTTACTCACGTGGCCGTATCATCGGTATGTATGCTCGTTTGGCCCTTTACGGAGCAGACTTCCTCATGCAAGAGAAAGTGAACGACTGGAATGCTATTACTGAAATCGATGAAGAGTCAATCCGCCTTCGCGAAGAAATCAATATGCAGTACCAAGCCCTTCAACAAGTTGTGAAATTAGGTGACTTGTACGGTGTTGACGTTCGCAAACCTGCAATGAACACTAAAGAAGCGATCCAATGGACAAACATTGCTTTCATGGCCGTATGTCGTGTCATCAACGGTGCCGCTACTTCTCTAGGTCGTGTGCCAATCGTTCTTGACATCTATGCAGAACGCGACTTGGCTCGTGGTACATTTACTGAGTCTGAAATCCAAGAATTTGTTGATGACTTCGTATTGAAACTTCGTACAGTGAAATTCGCTCGTACAAAAGCCTTCGACGAAATCTACTCTGGTGACCCAACATTCTTGACAACATCTATGGCAGGTATGGGTAACGACGGTCGTCACCGTGTTACTAAGATGGACTACCGTTTCTTGAACACGCTTGACAACATCGGTAACTCTCCAGAGCCAAACTTGACAGTTCTTTGGTCAGACCAACTTCCATACGCATTCCGTCGATACTGTATGGCAATGAGCCATAAACACTCTTCTATCCAGTATGAAGGTGTAACAACCATGGCTAAAGACGGTTACGGTGAAATGTCATGTATTTCTTGCTGTGTGTCACCACTTGACCCAGAAAGTGAAGACAAACGCCACAACATCCAGTACTTCGGTGCACGTGTAAACGTATTGAAAGCTCTTCTTTCAAGCTGGAACAACGGTTACGACGATGTTCACAAAGACTACAAGGTATTTGACGGCGTTGAGCCAAACACTTCAGAAGTCTTTGACTACGACCAAGTTGTGAAGAACTTTGAAATCGCCCTTGACTGGTTGACTGACACTTATGTAGATGCCATGAACATCATCCACTACATGACTGATAAGTACAACTACGAAGCTGTTCAAATGGCATTCTTGCCAACTCACCTTCGTGCCAACATGGGATTCGGTATCTGTGGATTTGCAAATACTGTTGACTCATTGTCTGCTATCAAGTACGCACAAGTTAAACCAATCCGTGACGAAGACGGCTTCATCTATGACTACGAAGTAACTGGTGACTTCCCACGTTACGGTGAAGATGATGACCGTGTAGATGACATTGCGAAATGGCTCATGGAAGCATTCTTCACTCGTTTGAACAAACACAAACTCTATAAGAATGCTGAAGCAACTGTGTCTATCTTGACCATCACTTCAAACGTTGCTTACTCTAAACAAACAGCTAACTCACCAGTTCACCGCGGTGTATTCCTCAACGAAGATGGCTCTGTCAACACTTCTAAAGTAGAATTCTTCCCACCAGGTGCTAACCCAACTTCTAAATCTCGTGGTGGTTGGTTGCAAAACTTGAATACCCTTTCTAAACTTAACTTCAAACATGCCAACGACGGTATCTCATTGACAACTCAGGTTTCTCCAAAAGCTCTTGGTAAGACCTTCGATGAGCAAGTGAACAACTTGGTGACAATCCTTGACGGATACTTCGAACAAGGTGGTCAGCACGTGAACTTGAACGTTATGGACTTGAATGACGTTTACGACAAGATTATGGCTGGTGAAGATGTTATCGTTCGTATCTCCGGATACTGCGTGAACACCAAGTACCTCACTAAAGAGCAAAAAACTGAATTGACACAACGTGTCTTCCACGAAGTTCTTTCAATGGATGACCACGCTGCTGAAATTTCAGGTCAAGCTTAATCAAACAAAAGGACTTGCATTGCAGGTCCTTTTTGCTATGTCGAAATATCCTCCCGCATTTTGCGGAAAGGTAAGAAAAAGTTCGAAAGAATATTTAGGGAATTTCCGGAAGAATACCCCGAGCAACCCAAAAAATCCCTGCAAAACAGGGAATCTATCTATGCTCAACACAGTCTTAACTGGACTTATCTGTCTCATTAAAAGGGTAATTCTTCCTCTTCTAAGACTAGGTCTGCTAAATCCGTTTGAACATTATTTTCACGCATGGCGCGTTGCGCACGGCTCTCTAAAAGCTGAAAACTATGCCCTAGAACCTCAGTGACATAATGCGATTGACCATTTTTCTCATATTTACGCGTGCGGATTTCACCATCTATGGAAATCAAACTGCCTTTACTGCCATAACTAGCAAGACTTTCTGCTAGACGCCCCCAGAAAACAACATTGACAAAATCGGCTTCCCGCTCACCATTTTGTCCCTTAAATCGTCGATTCACTGCGACTGTCACACGTGAAACAACTTTATCACTAGCTGTTTTGACCATCTCAGGCTGAGAGGTCAGTCGTCCAATCATAATCACTTTGTTATACATTTTTCTACCTCCTTATCTGATTATTCGTAAGAGTTTGGAAATATGTTACAATAACATCATGGCAAATTTAAAAACTTATCAAGAAATGTTATCCCAACCTTGGGGCAAAATCCTGTATGAACTCATTTTTGCGCAACTAACTGATATCAAAAACCAAGACGTGCTCGATTTTGGAGCTGGTTTTGGCATCACTGCGCAGCAGTTGTCCCAAAAGAACCGCGTCACAGCTGTCGAACCAAACGCTGACATGCTCTGGGCTGATGACAAGCAAACCTTTCAGAAAATTCACGGAAGTCTAGAGGCGCTAGGCAAAATGGACAGCGAGCTTTTTGATACCATTATCTGTCATAATGTCCTTGAATATGTGCCAGAAAGGGATCGACAGAGTTATTTCAGAGCATTCGAACGCTTACTCAAGCCTGGAGGGAAGCTGTCGCTAATCAAACACAATCAAGTCGGAAAGGTCATGCAGGCAGTCGTTTTTGATAATAAGGTCAATCTTGCACTTGATTTACTTGACGGCAAAGCTAAAATCGCTCACTCTTTTGGTCATGCTCACACCTACACCCTCGATGACTTAGCCGAAATGACCTCTCTTCACATCGAAAATTATCGTGGCTTACGCACTTTCTATGCTCTACAGCCCAACACTTTCAAAACAGAGGAGAATTGGATAGACAATCTCCTCAAAGCTGAGTTGGCCGTCGCAGACTTACAACCTTACAAGGATATCGCCTTTTTACAGCATGTGACATTGCGAAAAACATTAAAAACAGACTAGAGAAATCTAGTCTGTTTTTATTTTGGGTGCCTCCTATTTTCCCCAGCCTTCCAATGATTCTGGTCGTAATTCTGGGTGGGCCATATAGTATTTTACCGTTGCAAATAGATCTGATAAGCTATAGCCTTGGGGAGCCTGATAATGCCCTTCATCAAAGGAGTAAAAGGCATAATAATGGTTATGATCCCCATGTGGCACGACAAAGCGTCCATCTTCCACATGGCTAGCATACCCCAGTTGATAAGGTATCGCTTCAAATGGAATAATAGCCTGTGCTTCTGAGGACTGATAAATCTCTGCAGCTTTCAAGCTCTGAGGAGAATTTTCCGCAGGAGCTATTGGAGTCGGGTGAGAGACATCTTCTACTGGAGAGATTGAAGGCCTTTCACCACTATCTTCCTGCTCAGCTACGACTGTTGATTCCGTATCTCTTTTTGCAGCCATGGCTTCAGCTGGTAATAATTCTCTAAAATAATTTAGCTCACTCTTTGGAACTCTGTGGTAACCATCCTCTTTAGCCCTTGGAATACGGTAATGGTCGTCTCCAATCTTTGTTTTCGGGTCTAATACATCCGCTGGATCAAAAATATAACCGTCTTGAGTCACGTATCGTCCGTCGGATTTGGCTGCTGATAACTCCTCTGCACTATAGATAATTTGCCAATTTTTTAAGCCTTTACGTTCTTCTATAGGTGTAACAGACTTGGCTAATTCTTCTGCTGCTCTAGCATCTAGGAGAGCCTGAACTAAAGCTAACTCTTCTTTAGACAGTTCCGATTTACGAACGGAACGCAGGCTACCACCTTCTGCCCGTGGTAAACTAAAAGCATCTTTGAAAACAAAAGCTCCAGGATCTAAAACATCTTCTGCTGCAAAAATGTAACCATCATCTGTTGCCCATCTTCCTTGTGCACGCGCTGCTTGTACCTCTTCTAAAGTGTAGATGATTTGCCAGTTTTTCAGCCCCTCACGATTAGCCAGAGGCGTTGCGTTAGCAATTTCACTGTTATGACCAGCATCTGTCCAAGCACCTGGCCGAACCTCTGGGTGTTGCATGAGGTATTTGACCGTGGCAAGTTGTTCTGGGCTCAGCCAGCTATAAGGAACAACATGGATATGATCAATATGCGGCACGATAAATGACTTCCCTGTATCATAAGTCGCTTGCCCAACATGCATCGGCAATTTACTTACAGGAACAAGATTAGCTGGCGCCAGCTCATTTCCTTTTGGAGCTACAATGTCCAAAATATAGTTCTTATCCTTTTCAATCAGAGTTAATTCAGCAAAAGCAATTTGAGTCCAATCTAAGGTCGATTGTGGATAAGACCATGTCTTATCTCCTTGCTGGACACGATAGACATAGCTCCCATTCTCTAATTCTTTTCTCTGAACAAGTTTGCTGTCAAAAGCAGGAGCCATCTCATCTGCTGGGCTTACTTGTGGCAATTTTGTCTCAGTTGTAGGGTTTGTCTTTGTTTCTTTTTCTGATAACCACGCTTCAACTTGAGCAAGTTCTTCTGCTTCTAACTCTCCAAAACCGACATAATGGAAATGATCGCCATGTTTTCCAATCATTCCGTCATGATCTACCGAATCAATTGATTCTTTACTAAACTGGTAACCATCATCTGTACGATAAGGTTTACCATCTAACCCTTGCCCATAGGCAACAATTTTGCGACCACGGAAGAAACGTACTTTAGAGATTGACGACTGACTATCTTGAGCCCATTGATTTGGCAGTTTCGGCAATAGCTGTGGCGTTATTGTCGGAGTTTCAGGTAGGTTGGTGCCAGCAATAGCAATACGTTGTGCGATTTCCCTTTCCAAATCAGACATCTGACTATAAGGAATGAAATGGTAGTGGTCCCCGTGCGGAACAATAACTCCGCTATCCGTTTTCTTACTGATTGTTCTTGGGTCAAAAACAAGGCCATCCCCTTCAACATGTCTTTGAGATAGTGGTGTAGCATCGAGTTTGGCCAGTAATTGACTTAAACTTTCTCCTCCCCCAAGATTAGCGGTAGTAGCTCTATTTTGAGATAGCACCGCTTGTGAGGATTGCACTTGTCTCTTCTTGCCTTGCCAATAGTCCTCTGCCGCTTTCAATTCAGCTGGGGAAAGGTCTTTTTTGGGGATAAAATGGAAATGGTTCCCATGCGGGACGATAAAGCCATCTCCTGTATCTTCGATAACATCTGTCGGTTCAAAGAGATAACCATCATCTGTTTGATAACGCCCTTTCCCTTGAACAGCTTTGCCTTGATTAGCTTTAAGAGAATCATTCGTCACCAGTTCTTTTTGCCGATCGATTTCCTCCTTCGTACGGATATTATCACGCTTTTCTTTATCTTTCAAGTACACAAAATAGCGATCATTAACCTTGATGATATAGCCGTTTTTAACCTCGTTAACAATATGACTTTCCTGAAGAACATAATTAGGATCTGTCATGACTAATTCTTCGCTGATAATAGCATCATAAGGCACCTTACCATTGTAATAATGGAAATGATCGCCGTGTGAAGTGACATAGCCTTGGTCAGTGATTTTAACCACAATCTGCTCTGCAGCAATCCCCTCTTTAGCTGATACCTGTTCAGGCGTCAGCTCTTCGGAAGACTTGACAGATTCATTCATTTCCACATAATTAACCCTATTTTTCTGCTCCTCTAGTGATTGATAGCGCCCTAAATGATAGCTACAAACACTGAGACCTACCATTAAGGTCGCAAGAGAGGTTCCAAGCATGGTTTTCTTTTTCATAAAAACTCCTTCTTTAGTTCAATTCTTTTGCCAAAACAGCCAAAACAGCTTCCAAATTTTCCAAATAGGTGAGAGCATTCTCAGGATCCGCCTCCAAAGGATCCAAAACTTTTAGCTGAACACCTGCAGATTCTGCCAGTGATTTGGCAATTTTGTCAGACATGCCTTTTTCTACAAAGATAGTTTTCACATCGTAGCGTTCCACAAATTCTTTGACTTCTGCTAACTTCCTAGGACTAGGCTCTTCATCTGAAACTCCTGCAATGCCTAATTGGGTTAAGCCAAAACGACGTGCTGTATAAGAAAAAGCAGTATGCTGTGTCACAAAAGTCTTGTTGCTCTTCTTAGCAAAATAATCTTGATAGGTTTTTTCAATTTGCTGGGCCTTATGATTGAGCTCTTCTGCATTCTTTCGATATATGGTAGCATGATCAGGATCCAAATCTGCTAAAAGCTCCGCAATCAACAAAGCCTCCTGACCAACCAAAATAGGATCTAACCAGGTATGAGGATCATAGAGACTGGCTTCATCCATTCCTTCAGAAACTTCCATATCCTCAAGCCCTGGCACCCGAATCAACTCTAACCCTTGCGATACCTCTAAAACTTTCACAGATGACTGATTCAGATTAGCATCCAAGCGCCCTGCCCAAGATTCCAATACTCTTGAGTGGTAGATAAAAGCATCCGCATCGTAGATAGCTTTGACATCACTAGGCGATGGTTCATACGAATGAATACCTGCACGTGACCCAATCATACGAACCTCATTATAGTCCCCTGATACTTCTTTCACCAAGGCATAGATAGGGTAAAAACTGGTCACAATCTTTAACCCTTCTTGCTGGTGATTGTGTTGATCCTTTTGCCGACAAGCCGAAAGCAAAATCAATCCCAAGAAAAACAGTATCAGCCTTCTTATTTTTTTCAAGACAATCCCTCCTTAAACTTATTAACCAGTTAAGTATATAGCAAAATAATTAACCAGTCAAGTAGTTTTTTGAAAATTCTTCTCAATATAAACAAAAAAACTAACGATAGCTAAATAACTACGTTAGTTTTTTGAATATTCTTTTCTTATTTCACCTTAGCTGTTGACGTAATGACTTCTACAGCTTTTTTCATTGTGATGTCATGGCGAAGCATGTCAGCTGAAAGGAGTGAACGTACTTGCTCAACTTCCATATTGTACTCCGCTGCAAGGTCGGTAATTTCTTTTTCGATGTCAGCATCTGACACTTCAAAGCCTTCAGCTTTAGCAATCGCTTCGATGACAAGGTTAGTTTTCACACGTTTATCCGCATCAGCTTCGTATTGTTTGTGAAGGTCGTCCTGAGTTGTTCCAGTGATTTGGAAGTACATTTCTGGTGAGATACCTTGACGTTGCATGTTACCCATAAATTCATTCATAGCGCGGTGCACTTCGTCATGAATCATCTCTTCTGGCAATTCCACGATTTCAGCATTTGCTACAGCAAGTTCAATCGCTGCGCTTTCTACAGCATCATCAAAGGCAATTTCTTTAGCTGCTTCAAGTTCTTTGCGGTATTTCGCTTTCAAATCTGCAAGTGTTTCAACGTCTTCATCGATGTCTTTTGCCAATTCATCGTCAAGTGCAGGCACTTCTTTCGTTTTAACTTCGTTGATTGTTGTTACAAAAAGAGCTTCTTTGCCAGCAAGGTCAGCTGCATGGTATTCTGTTGGGAATGTCACATTAACATTGACAGTATCGCCAGCTTTGCCACCAACCAATTGATCTTCAAAACCTGGAATGAATTGACCTGAACCTAGTTCGAGTGAGTGGTTTTCACCTTTTCCGCCGTCAAATTCAACGCCATCAACAGATCCTACAAAGTCAATCACAACAGTGTCGCCTTTTTCAGCAGCACCATCCTTGACAGCAAGTTCTGCTAAATTGTTACGCTCACGCTCGATTTTAGCATCAACTTCTTCATCAGTTACTTCTTTAGAAACGTCAACGTCAACGGTAAGGTCTTTATAATCACCAAGTTTAACTTCTGGTTTTGTCACAACTTCTGCTGTAATTGTCCAATCTTGACCTTTTTCCATAGAAACAACATCAATCTTTGGCTGAGCAACCACTTCAAGACCTAGTTCTTTAACTGCTGCTTCATAAACTGATGGTAAAACAGCATTCAAAGCATCTTCATAAAGCGCTTCTTCACCAAATTTTTGGTTAAACAAAGCAC
The DNA here is from genome assembly GCF_000423745.1 of Streptococcus plurextorum DSM 22810. Taxonomy (GTDB): domain Bacteria; phylum Bacillota; class Bacilli; order Lactobacillales; family Streptococcaceae; genus Streptococcus; species Streptococcus plurextorum. Next base: position 44,540 of record NZ_AUIO01000011.1, on the reverse strand, counting down.
GTGTGACTTTACCTTTACGGAAGCCTGGGATGTTCAAGTTTTTCTTTACGCGGTTAAAAGCTGTATCAAGAGCTGGTTTGATTTGCTCCTGATTGATTGTAAATGTAATGACACCACGGTTTGTGGCTTTGTTTTCAAATGATACTGACATGTTATCATTTCTCCTTAAAAAATGTTATACAGCTTAGTTTATCATATTTTATAGCTTTTTAAAAGTTTTTTACGATACTTTTTGGTAAACTAAGGATATGACTACGATTGAAAAATACTTTGCCAACTGGCATTTAGAAACACTGGTTACCAAAGCCATTTCCTTATTGCTGCTATTGATTGTGTTTGCGATTGCAAAACGCTTGCTTAATCTGATTTTTAAAAAGACTATTGATAAATCCTTGTCTCTCTCTCAGACCAAGCCTGCGCGTCAGAAAACCTTATCAAAACTCCTGAATAGCATGCTCAATTATGCTCTTTATTTCATTTTGATTTATTGGGTCCTGACCATTATCGGAATCCCTGTCTCTAGCCTTCTAGCTGGAGCTGGGCTAGCCGGGGTTGCTCTGGGACTTGGTGCACAAGGCTTTTTATCAGATGTCATTAACGGCTTCTTCATTCTGCTGGAAAATCAATTTGATGTTGGAGAGTCTGTTGAAATCGAAACCATTGCAGGGAATGTCTCTAGTATTGGTATCAGAACAACACAAATTAGGGGATTTGATGGCACGCTTCATTTTATCCCCAACCGTCATATTACCATCGTCAGCAATAAGTCCCGAGGCGACATGCGGGCACAAATTGATTTGCCAATCTTTGCCCATAGCGATTTGGAACAAATTGGTAAAATCATTAAGGAAGTTAATGCTCAACAAGTTGAAAAATATCCTGAAATTGTTGGTACACCAACACTCATCGGTCCACGAACCTTGCCTAACGGACAGTTTGTTTACCGCGTAGACATCTTTGTCCAAAACGGCCAGCAAAATCACATCTATTCACGCTTCTATCGCTTATATCAAGAAGCTCTGGTTAAGGCCAATATCGCTATGCCGACCGCTAACACTATACCAACAACAAAAAGCTAAGTTGTTCTTAGCTTTTTTATATTCTTATCCATGACTTAGTCTTTAAAATGTCAATCTGGTTGCTGACCGTCGTGGGCCAACCACTTGCAGTCAGTCAAACTCATTTCTGTAAAGACAGCTTCAAAAGAAGAGTCTTCTGGCGAGCAGGCATAGATACCAAAACGAATCTTACCGCCGCCTTGGTGCAGGTGGCAAATCCGCATTTGCTCAAAATGAATACCGTCTTTGGAGTTTTCAATACAAAAATCACTGCCCCGTCGGCTCAAACGGTAGTAGATTGACTTGACAGAAGCAGGAATTTCCTGGGTCGCCCAGTCTGAAAAGCCCTGATTGGTCACAACGCTGCCCAAATGCTGAAAATCTTCATTTTCATACTCAATAGAGCCCTTAATCCAGTTTTCCGAATCCTGATAAACCACGACGCCGCACTGGTCAAAACGAGTATGGCTGTTGGAAAAATCCGTCTTAACCGTAAAGGAAAAATACTCTTCCTCCGTGTCCATCAAGAGCAGGGGAGCATTATCATTGACAAAATGGTAATAGGTCTTCTGCCACAAGTCCGTATGAGCTTGGGTCGTGATTCGGATTTCTTTATCCGAAATCTGATAGTTTTCTGGCTCTCGTACCCAGTAAAAATTCTTGGTGTTCATGTTACTCCTTAGTTCGTTCATCTATAAAAGTCATCATCCGCTCAAATGCTTTGGCAGACACCGGGTCATTTCGTAAATTCGCCACAAAACCATGTGGCTTTTCAAGCCCTTCTTCTGCTAAAGGATCGACCAATTCATTTTCAACTCCCGCTTGCTTCAAGGCCTTATTGAGCGACACCATATCTGTCCGATACTCGCTTCCCAGAAGGAAACTTGCTGGGTAGTCTTTATTCACATGGGAAATCGGGTTATAGGCATTGATTTCTTCCTCACTTAGATAAATGGTTTCTGAAACATAATTTCCAACCAAGAGCTTCGTGCTTAAGCTAAACTTGGCGTAATCTAAGGGAGCATCATCGATGACCAGAGCTTTGACATGTTCTTTTGCAATGCTTGGTTCAATGTTCAATAGCTGAGCGTAATCATTGTTGGCTAAGAGGCTACCGTATTGTGCTACCATAATAGCACCTGCAGATGAGCCCATTAAGACGACATTATCCATGTTCAAGTGATATTCTTCGGCATGTTCCTTTATGTAAGCGATAGCCTGATTCATCTGAATCACAGGTGTTGGAAAATGATGATCTGGTACAAGAGCATAGTCAACATTGACCACATTATACCCTTTTGACACGATATCGTCAATGAGATAGGTGGCTTGGCTGGCTGCCAGAGGATCCCCCATATTTTTGCCACCTCCAAAGAATCCACCACCGTGGAAATAGAAGAGAGTTGGACGGTCAGCTTCAAGATTTTGGTCTGGATAGGTAATATCTAAAAAGCTGTTAGGATAGTCCTTGCTATAGGCAATCTCACTTTTCAGATACTGACCATTCTCTTTCAGACCATCAATGGGATCATAAAGAGGACTGTAAGAGTTCGGTGAACTCTCCTTGTACATAAACGATTGAATGACACCGACCATCAACCGCGGATGATTGGTAACCGACACGTAGGCAATGAGACCAAGACTAGCTACAATCCCAAGGGTCCATAAGATAATTTTTTTGAATTTTTTCATCTTGTTCTCCTAATCTAATAGTTCTAACCCGTAACTCTTTACCTCTCCGTTAACCGCATCATCCAGCCATTCTGCCACACTCTTGTCTTGAGACATAGGAGTAAAGAATGTTGAGAAGTTAATGGTGGTGTGCTGAGTAGCGGTAGTTTTTTCATCTTGCCCATAATTCCAGACAAAAATACCCACGCCATCAATCTTAGATTGCAGTTCTTGAATCATTTTTTTAAGTTCTTTTTGAAAATGCTCACTACTCTCTTCTGTTGCATCTGCTAGTTTCCCTTGGTCAATATAGGCCTGATATTGCTGAAGAACTCCATCTCGATAGGAAATATCAAACAATATCTTAACACTATCCCCGCGTTTCTCATGGAGGGCTACTAAGCTATCTAGAACAATATTGTCTGAATGCAGGCGGTCACTAATAGAAGTCGGCGTTTTCCAGACATTTTCCGCAATACTTTTCCAGTTATCATGTCTCAAAAAAGAACTGTCCACTGCAACGGTGACATTTTTCGCTGTCGGAAAATGAGAAATGACATCATCCGCTAGCAGTGAGGTCGCAAATCCGCCAGCTGAAAATCCAGTTACCAGAAGCGTATCGGGATTGCCAACGTGCGGCTTGGCTGCTGCTAATATACTTGACAAATTATTATAACCCTGATGATAAATCGTTTGTTCCTTACCTTTATCATCTACGTAAGTAAAATTCTGTGTGCCAGCATGAAAATCTCCTGTCCCATACGGAAGCACAATCATAGTCCAGTCCTTAAATGGATTGTCTTCCTGCGGACTTCCAATTCCCCAAGTTGCGACATAATCTTGATGGCCAGTTGTGGTCGCAAAATAACGTGTGCCACCACTAGCAGTCTCTTCATTGATACTGACACCACCGCCGAAGAAATAGACCATTACCTTATTCTTCTCTTTACCGATACGAAGCAGGCCGTGTGCCTGATTTCCCTGAGAATCTACAACCCCTTCGGGACTGAGGCGGTACCATTCATTCACTTGTGGGGTCTGGTCAACAAGCTCAGGAGCGGACCAGCCAAAGGTCATTTTATAGGCAATAAAACCAAACAAAGCTAAGGTGGCTATTACAGCTGCTACTATTTTCCAAACTTTTTTCATACTTTCTTTTTTCTGTCCTTTATGGTATATTTTTGGAAACAAGTGTTTCGTTTTCATCAGTATAGCAGATGAACAGTGGAAAAACTAGTCCCAGCTCTGCTATTTGCCCAAAAGGAAACAAAGGAAAGGAAGTGTTTCGCATGGAAAGAGTGAAGCGGAAAGAATCATTATTTGTGGAGAGTGTGATTGAGGCTCTGTGGGAATTATTGGAAGACAAATCCTTTGAAAAGATTAGTGTGTCAGAGTTGGTGGAGCGAGCCGGTATCGGTCGAGTAACTTTTTACCGCAACTTTTCCAATAAGGAAGAGGTGCTCGAACGGTCCTTCAACTTGGAATTGCAAGCCTGGTTGACCGAGCGGCAGATTGACTTGTCGGATTGGTCAGATGCTCATCTCTTACTAGCTTTACGGCAATTTTTTGACTTTTGGTATGAGCAGCAGGATAAGATTCGCTTATTGACAGCCAACCATTTGGACTACTTGCTCGAGGAGGTCTTGGATCGCTATTTCAAAGAAAGACTGGGGGACTTGACTGATGATTTTCACCTGCAATTTATCGTAGGAGGATTTTTCCGAGTGCTTAAAACCTGGGTTGCTAGAGGCTGTAAGGAAAGCCCTGATGACATCATGCGGTTGATGGGTGAGCAATAGAGCAAGCTTGTCAACGTTCTTAACCAGACCAAGCAAAAAGACTTAGGCAACTGATGTTAAGTCACTCTAAGTCTTTTTTTGTATATAGTGGTCATTGTGAAAAGATGACAATTTAAGTCCTTTTCACTTTTTCTTCAATGGCTTTTTCTAGGTCAACCAGGACATCAGACATATACATAGTTTTCAATTCTTTCTCCATAGCTGTCTGGACTTGGACGAGTTTGTCATCCACAGCAGCATGGATATTTCCCCCCACGATACAGTCGGGATGGGGATTTTCATGAAAATTAAACAAGCCTTTCTTATCGATATTGTCAACCGTAACAAAGATGTCATAAAGGCTAATGTCATCAAGTGGCTTTGCCAAACGAAAACCGCCGCTACCCTGCTTGGCATCTACAATTCCCGCTTCCTTCAAACCAGATAGAACCGAGCGAATGATAACGGGATTGGCTTGAATACTGTTTGCCAAAACCTTGCTGGTGACACGTTGCTGGTCTTGAAAGAGATGGATAAAGGCCAAGGCATGAATGGCAATGGTAAATTTATTTGAGATCTGCATAGAACTCTTCTACTCACTGACAAGGCTGATACGAGCTTTGAGATGATCACCAGATGCAATCTCGTCAATCATACCAATGGCATAATCTGCATAGGAAATAACGCTTTCTCCCTTGCTGTTCAAGACCAACTCTTCACCGCCAAGAATATAGCGACCTGTTCGCTCACCGTCTGCTTGAAAATCACCTGCCGGGCTTACATAGGTCCAGTTGACATCATCTACTTGACGAAGGGCCTCAAGTGCTTCCTTGTGAGCATTTAGCACAGGCAATACTTCCGCTGGAAACTCTGTCACATCTGCCACAGTCAAGGTATGTTCTGGATTAACATACAGGCTTGCTGCTCCACCAACCACAAGCAAACGTGTTTGTGAATCTTTTAGGATAGCCGCCAAATGTTTGGCTGCGTCAGGAACCACATGTACAGTGTCTGCTGTCCAGGCACCTACTGCATCCACTACCGCATCAAAACCAATCACATCATCAGCTGTCAGGTCAAAAACATCCTTTTGAAGAACCTGCTGTGCGACTGTCTTATTTTCATCACGAACGATAGCCGTTACTTCAAAACCACGTGCTACCGCTTCTTTCACAATCAAGCTACCTGCTTTACCATTTGCTGCTACTACTGCTATTTTCATTTTATTTTCCTCCGAAATGTTTTTTGTTGTAAATTGTTTCGTTACAACTTTACGTACACTAGTATATCCTAACTTCCAATAGTTGTCAACAGTTTTGTTACAACTTTTCAAAAATTGTTGGCAGGTTCATTTATCGCAGAAAAAAAGAGGCCGAGTTCAAGCCTCGAGCCACTTCTCATCGACAGTTCAACTTTAGAAATATCTTCAAGGTCTCTCAGCATCATACCATTATTAAGATTCCATATCTTGACCAAGATGCAGACTATGTAGACCAGTTTGGAAGAGAATTTTCTGGAGTTGAGTTGGTCCATTCGGGTATTCATATCCCATTTGCAGCCAGTGATTTTCAGTCTTATGTATTGGAGTTATATCGTCGGAAGAATTAGCTTTCAGACAAGTATCTGAGGTGCAAGCACTCCTAGAGTGTAGCAGGCTGAAAGTGACCTACATCAAAACCTGTTTATTAGAGCACACAAAAAGACTTAGACAACTGATGTTCAGTTAATCTAAGTCTTTTTTGTGTACATGAGAACTTCTTCATGGCTATTTGTACTGGCTATTTTATACCTTTACCGCTTAGATTATTCCCCCAGAACCGAATCTACAATGACTTCAAAATCTGTCCGTTCATCACGCGCCTTGATGCCAGCCTTGACATCCAGAACGTAATCCGTGATGATACCGTCAACTTCCGAATTGACAAAGCGTTGGATGGATTCTTCTGTATTGACTGTCCAGACGATGACTTTCTTGCCTTGGGCTTTCAGGTCTGCAACCTTTTCTGGACTAGCTTCGGCCTCTTCCATAATCAGATAATCGCCCTGTAAGTCTTCTGTCTGACCGATGGAGAAGTAATAGAGATAGCCAGACACCATCTCAGGATAGGTTTCTTCGATGTAGGTAATCAGCTTGTAGTCCAAAGACAGCAGAGCCACTTCCTTTTCAACACCATAGGCCTTGACCATGGCAACAATGTCATCCACCATTTGCTTGTCGGCTGTTTTTCCTTTTAACTCGATAAAGAGGCCAATCTTGCCCTTGCTAGCTTCAATAACTTCCTCAATCGTAGGAACAGGCTGGGCTGGACGACTACTGTCAAAAGCATCCGCAACTTGTAAGTTCTGGATTTCAGCCAGAGTCATCTCACTAGAACTACGGCTGTCGCCAGCAACACGCTTGAAATCACCGTCATGGTTGAGGATATAGTGACCGTCTTTGGTCCGTTGAATATCAATCTCAGACCAGGCCACCCCTTCCTCCGCAGCTGCTAAAATACCTGCAACCGTATTTTCAGCACCCAGGTCACCCCCACCACGATGGGCGACTAAGGCAATCTCACGATTTACACGGAAAATCGTATCAAAATGCTGCACCAACAAATAAGCAAAGCCAAAATTTCCTGCCAAGATAAAGAGAATCAAGCTGGTCACCAAAAACTTGGTACGCAGGCGAATGGTCGGTAGAATATCCTCCCGCCACTTACTGGCCTTGGTCGAAAGTGTGACCGCAGGAGTCTGTCCCTCAGCCTCTTCGTAATCATAAAAGGCATCCGTCACTCGGTAAATCATCATCGGCGGAAAGAGAAAGGTTAGAAAGCTGACAATATCCACGACTACGAGGAGGATAAACAAGAGATACAAACGGCTTTGATTTGTCTGCTCTGCCTGACTGACCAAAACATAGGCAAGCAGGGCTACCAAAGCAACAAAGAGAGGTAAAAAGTAGACAAGCCCATTTTTCACAAAAATCCCAACAAGCCGCTTGATGAGAGCCCGACCGTATTTCTTTGTCAAATCAAGAGAGGAGCGAATAGCTGAACCGATCGTTTTCCCACCAATGAGGACATAGTGGAAGGTGAATATCAGTCGGTAGCTCAGATAGGCCAATATCAGGAGAACTCCTATATAAAGCGATAGATAAAGAGAGTTGGCATAAATCACCGAAGTGATAAAGTTGGGAATCTGGAACTGCCGCATAGGGCCAATGGTGACACCCAAGCCCAAGAGCGGGAAGATCAAGGATACATAGACCATGAGCAAGAGGCCCGCTGGACTAAAGAGGGACTTGAGGGAGGTCAAGCCCAGCCAGAGCATGTGCCGAGCGGTCATTTCAATCTTTTCTTCCCTTATAAGAGCACTAGTCAAGATAAAGGTATTGACATCTAAACCAATCAAAATCACCATCATGACCAAGGTCGCCAAAAGAAAGCCAATCCCTTGGAAGCTCAAGAGAAAGGACACATAGTCCCCACTGGAAATCCCTGTCCGCCCTGATAAAGCTAAAAAAGTATCAATGGCAAAGGAATACAAGGGATAAATAACTAGAGCTAGTAGCCCCTTACTCAGCAGTTGGTATTTAGTGAAAAGCCAGACGATCCGACCACGAAAGGCCCAACTAGTTGAAACATTCTTTCCTGTTGTCATATCTCCTCCGAAAAGTTTTTTTGTTATTGTACCACAAGCCTTGGTTATGAGGCAAACCTACTTTTCAGCTCTGCTTTTTCCAAAAAATTGTGAAAATGTCTATGGATTGAAAAGAAAACCAAAAGCTTTTTGAACTTCTGGTTTTGAATTGAGTTACAAAATAGCCTGGGCGAAGATGCAACCTGGATTGATGTCGGATTTGGTTTTTCACTTCTCAATTCATCGAAAAAAGATCTGAGATGAACTCTCAAATCTTTTCTAGTCTATTCTACTTCCTCCTCAGCTTCAAGGCTGACAGGCCGTTTGCTAGTCAGTTAAATTCATCCAAGAAGAAGTTAGGGATTTGGAGAAACTTGTCAGTTGTATCAATTGTCATAGATGAAACGAAGTAGTAAAAGCGACTTGTTTCAAACTGGATGTTGAGGTAAACTAGTAAGTAATGAAACCAAGGGAGTGGACTCTATGACTGAATCAGCCAAAACAAAACTGCAGCAAGCATTGATTTTTCTCTTAGACAAGGAAGATTTTGAACGCATTTCGGTTAGTAAAATTTGCAAGGAGGCTGGGGTACATCGCTCTACTTTTTACCATTATTATGACAATCAATTTGACTTGTTAGAGGATGCTTATCAATACCTTACCCAACTTTTCTTAGCTGAATTCCAATCTTATCCCGCTAACAGTCTACCAATTGAAACCGATCTAACAGGGGATGCCTACCTCATTCCCTACCTACAATTTGTAAAAGACCACCAGAAAATTTATCAGATTTATCTTCATCACGAATTAGATTTTCACCACAAGGAACGCTTTGAACACTTGCTAGCAACGATTTTTACCCCTCGTTTTCATTCTCAGGGAATTCAAAATCCAGCACAAATTGCCTATGTATCTAGCTTCTTTCTGGCAGGCATAACACAAGTCGTATCCAAGTGGGTGAGAAATGGCTGTGCTGAATCGATTGAAGAGATGGCTGACATTATCCAAATCTGTATCTCTAGAAAGCAATAAGAACCTGAGGCATCCCTCAGGTTTTCTTTAATTTTTTAAGCCAACAGTTACAGGAATCATCCCAATCACTAATACGAGACCAACAAGGCCTAAAATAAGACCGAGGACAAAATTTCCGGTTGTCACAAAGGCGAAGCCTCCACCAAAAACCAACAAGGCAAAAACACAGTAGATGACTTTAACAATCTGTTTCCAATCAAACTTAGGAGCCCCTTTACCTGCTAACTTCCTCTGCAGAACCCAAGATAGTGCAAGTAATAGCAGACCGGCTACCGATAAGGGCATCCCTAGGGTAGTCATTTTCCATTCTGGCAAGGTATAAAAGCACATCCCTAAAGCTAAGACCAATAAACTCACCGTATAAGCAATCAAACTGATAAAATCTCTTTTTTTCATAATATTCCTTTTCTTCTTATTTAGTATGGTTAGCAAGAAAATCTACTCTTGCTTACTTGTCATCACCCTTAGATGAGTTAGGTTGATTAAAGTCCATTTTAGACATGCGGGCCTTTGCTTCCTCAACTGTTTCATTATCCTTTGTAAAAAATGCTCCGATAAATTTATCTGAGATTGTATTGAAACCTGAAACTGCTGCTTTTTCTGTTGCCTTATAGCCTCCCACAACCGTTTTTTCTATTGCCTTATGAGCACCTACAACTTTCTCTGCTATTTTTTCGTTTGCTTCTAAAAATGACATCAAGCAAACCTCCTTTCATTTGATGTATTTAGTTTACCCAAATAATGACTGTTAGAGAACGACAATTTTTAACAAAAGTGTCGGATTTATTTTCCTCTTCTTAATCCATCGAAAAAAGATCTGAGATGGACTCTCAAATCTTTTCTAGCTTATTCTACTTCCTCCTCGGTTTCAAGGCAGACAAACCGTGGGCCTTGACGGTTTGGAGAAGATAAGGCCAGGCATGTTGACTGACGGTGACAGATTTTCCCTTGGCCAAGCGTTTCATCTGGGCCTCGTAATAACTGACACCGATAATGGGACCAAGGGCCTTATCCAGTTTTGGAAGACCTGTTGTCAGGCGAGGCGTTGTCAGTTGCACATCACCGTCTTGACGGTAATCATTGACAAGACTTGGACGAAGAACAAAGGGTCTGGCAAGGCCAATCATGGACACACCATCCTTGATAGCCTCCTCCATCTGAGTGACTTTTCGGAAACCGCCTGTTGAAACAATGGGAACAGAAGTCAAATCTGCTAGAGCAAGGGCATAGGTGACAAATCCAGCACCATTCTCATATTCACTGCCAAAGACAGGTGTCTCATAATTGCCACCTGAAATCTCAATCAGGTCGATACCCAAGTCAGACATGGTTTTCACCACATGCTTACAATCTTCAAAACCAAAGCCCTCTTCCTTAAAATCAGAAGCATTCAATTTCAAGGCAATGGTAAAATCTGGTCCCACTTTGTCACGCAGACCTTGATAGACTTCCACCAAGAATCGCATGCGATTGTCCAGACTTCCGCCATAGATGTCCGTCCGCTGATTATCTGCTGGCGAGAGAAACTGATTGATCAAGTAACCATGTGCAGCGTGTAACTGTACACCTGTAAATCCTGCTGCTTTTGCCCGAAGGCCTGCTGCAATAAATTTATCTCTGGCTTCTTTGATGTCAAACACGGTCATTTCTCTCGGGGGACGAAAGGCCGAAGCTGAGCCAACAGAAATTGGAATGGCACTGGGTGCAATCGGAGTTTGATTGATTGACCGATACATCTGTTTGCCAGGGTGATTGAGATGGAGCCAGATAGGCACACCATTCTTTTTCCCAACGGCTGCCCATTTCCGAAATTGAGCCAGATGATCGTCTGAATCAAGGACTACATTACCTGGCTCACCAAGGTAGCGGCCGTCTACCATGACATTACCTGTCACTAGGACACCCATTCCCTGCTTCCCCAAAAATCGTATAAGGCGATCAGGTCATCTGAAGGAGCTCCCTGACTATCTGCCAGGGTTTCGCTCATGGCGGATTTGAAAAAGCGATTGTCTAAGACCTGACCATTGGGCAGTTGGAGGTTTTCTAGCAAAATCTTAGTCACGGTCGCTCTCCTTAAATACTTGAATTTTCTTATCAAGATAGACTAGTAAGGCTTGGCTCTTTGCCACATCAAAGCCTTTCAAGCTAACCTTAGCCAACCTTTTCTCCGCAAAATAACGACCTGATACTCCAGCCACCTCTGGTGACAGACTTAAGTAGTAACCTGTTTCAATCCCTTGGTCCAAATCCTTGGAAAATGGTTTCATCAGACTGGTGAGAATCCGACTTCTCAGGTTGCGTTTGACCCCATCATTGCCCAAATTTGTCGCAATCAAGCCAGGATGGTAGGCATTGACAGTCACAGATGAATCTTGCTTTTCTAAGGCCTCTGCCTGAGCAATGGCCAGCCAAATGGTGTATAGTTTGGCATTATTGTAAGCCATGGCTGCAGAATAGCTCTGCTCTAAACCAAAATCCAAGCCTCTGGTTTGTGCAAAATGGCGCATAAAAGAAGAGGTATGAATGACCCTGCCTCCTGCTTTTTCCAGCAAGGGCAGCAATTCCGTCGTCAAGATATACGGAACTTGGACAGACAGCATAAAGGTCATCTCAATATTTTCTGCCGTTGCCACGCGAGCATCACCAAAGTAAGCTCCTGCATTGTTTAACAAGACATCAATCTGCTCAAAATCGCGTTTAATCTCTTGGCTGAAACGATAGACATCTGCTAACTTGGAAAAGTCTGCAAGGTAGCCGTGAATCTTTTTATTTCCTGTTTTTAGTTGAATATCACTGAGGGCTACACGGAGCTTTTCGCTATTTCGTCCGTGCAAGATCACTTCATTGCCTTCACTAGCTAGTTTCATGGCTAGGTGTTTGCCGATTCCATCCGTCGATCCTGTGATTAAAATGGTTTTAGGCATTAGTTTCCTCCAAAAAGGCTAGTAAGGCTTTCGAAAAATCCTCTGCATTTTGGAAGATCGAGCCGTGACCTGCATTTGGATAGATGATCAGTTGGCTATTTTTGATCTTCTCATGCATGGTGTAAGAATTTTCTGTTGGAACTTGCATGTCCTTATCCCCATTGACGATCAGAGTTGGTTGGATGATAAAGGTCATATCATCTTGCCGCTCTCTTCCCCAGCGTTTGATAGCTTTCAGCTGAGTCAAAAATCCTGGAACATTCATGTCCTTGTCTGCATGAGCAGCACTTCTTTGCCCCATACGACCCAAGACTTTTTCTGCCTCCAAACGACCTGCTTCATCATGATTGTAGAAGATGTAGCGTTTTGGATCCACACGCTCCAAACCAGCCTTCAGCATGTAGCGGAAGGTTTTCCCAGTCACCTTATCAACTTCAAAACCACCACGAGGACCTGTACCTGCTAAAATCAAACGGTTAACCAGCTGACTATCCAGACGAACGATTTCTTGAGCAATGAAACCACCCATAGACAGACCCAGCAAATTGATTTTCTCATGACCCAAAGCCTTGATAATAGAAACAGCCTGCTCAGCCATTCCTGGAATAGTCGGAGCCACCTTGCCTTGACTAGCTCCTACGCCAGGAAGGTCTAGGACAATCACATGGTGCTTTTCAGCCAGCAAATCCAGCAATTTGGGATCCCAGTTGTCCAAGGTCGCAGCTAGGTGAACCAGCATGACCAAAGGAATGTCTGACTTGCCCTTGCTGAGCTCACGGTAGGCGATTTTATTGTTTGAAACGGTGATGTATTGGTTTTTAGTTGTAATATAAGACATTATTTCCCTTGTATATTCTATTGTTTTAGTTGAAACTGAGGACGGTTTTTCCGCGTGAACGACCGTTGGCAACCTTATCAAGTGCTGCGTTGACTTCTTCAAATGGATAAACTGTATCGATAGACGGTTTGATTTCGAGCTTGCTGAAAATGTCTGCTACTTCTTGCAGCTGGCGACCATTGCTCACTACGAAAATGAAATGGTAGTGAACACCGTATTTTTTAGCCATTTTGTCAAATGAACGACCAGCTAGGCCAAACAAGATTTGTTTCCATTTTGGCAAATTCATACGTTTGGCAAATTCACCATTTGGCATGGCACGAAGGGAAACCAGCTGTCCACCTTTTTTCATGATTGACATTTGTTTCTCTGTTTCTGCACCGCCAAGTGTGTCCAAGACATAGTCAACATTGCTAAGTGTTTTGGTGTAATCTTCTGTCTTGTAATCGATAAACTGGTCTGCACCCAATAACAACACCCGCTCTGCACTTGCCGCATCACCATTAGTAATGACGGTCAATCCCTTGGCTTTGGCAATCGGGATAGCCATACCGCCGACACCACCAGTTCCGCCTGAGATGAAGATGGTCTTGCCTGCCTCAGCACCCATGAGCTCGAGGGCCTGCATGATGGTCAAAGCTGTCAAAGGAACAGCAGCCGCTTCCTCATCTGTCAAGTAGGCAGGAACCTTGGCAAGGGCTGTAGCCTCAACCGCTACATACTCAGCAAAAGCACCGATACTATCAAATGGAAGACGACCGAAGACACGGTCACCTGCTGCAAATGTCGTCACGTTTGAACCTACTTCTTCAACCAAGCCAACCACTTCATTTCCAGCTGTTTGGGGCAATTTGTAAGGGACAATCAATTTCACATCTCCGCGTGAAATCATGTTATCCAATGGATTAACGCCTGCTGCGGTCACTTTGACAAGGACTTGGTTTGGTTTGATTTGAGGTTTAGCAATGTCAGTTAGGTTAAGGGTGATGTTGTTTTTGTTATAAGATATGTGTTGTGCTACTTTCATGTTGTTCTCTTTTCTATTCTTTGGTTTGTTCCTGTATCACTTACAGGTCTATGTTCAGTTTTATAAAATCTGACCGAGGTCAGATTCGGGTTTCTTGTGCGGATTGATAGAGATTATCAATCACATTATTCAAGGATTGACGACTGAGTTGATTTTCCAGTTCTTGTTCAACGCTGGAAAAGATGGGAACCATTGCACCTTCTATATGCTGCCCAACTGGACAAGTAAGATTGGCATTCTGGTGAATCTGAAATAGACGAATATGCTCCACTTCTTGTGTCGCAAGGTAGATTTCCAATAAGCTAATATCCTTAGGGGACTTGCTCAATTGGTAGCCTGATCGTCCTTGGTGCGAAGTGATTAAGCCTGCATTTTTCAAGAGTGCAATCACCTTGCGGATGTAGCTGGCATTGGTGCCAACGCTCTCAGCCAAGGCTTGCGAGCTAAGTATTTTCTTACTCTCACTGATCATGGTCAGTATATGAAGGGCTACTGAAAACTTTGTATCCATCTTGTCTCCTTTCTGTTCTTGTATCATTTACAAGAACAAGTTTACCATAAGCTAGACTTCTTGGCAAGTCTTTTGCTTGATTTTTTTTAACAAAGCATTCGACCAAGAAGTCGCTTATCTTACATGCGTTTGCCGTCTAGGACAAATGGCAAGGTTTTTTCTATATGATAGGCGTGGACTGCGGAGGCGTATTGCACCACTTCTGCATTCAACTGCGGAGCTAGGTTGACATAGAAGGCCTCTCTTGCCACCTGATCCGCAAAACCTAGGATGATGGAGGCATGAAGGTGGTCCTCTTTAGGATTGTCATGGGCAACATTTGGGGTATTCCAAGTCGCTTTATTCCAAGGAAGATAGACCTGTGTCCGTACTTCCGTTACTCCAGGGACTGTCACCAGTTGACTGGCGAGTCCATCTTGAACAAATGTTTTGAAGCTGTCGCTCTTCACACCATCTTTGCGACGGAAGTAAAGGACATCACGCAGTTGGGTTTGTGCCTGAGTACCAGTATGGTACCAGCGTGATGAATAAGGGAAGCCCATGTGCATCAAGGTCCGACGGAAAACATTGACCTCATCTTCAAAGGCAAGAGCAGTCTGACGGCGACCGCCTATTGGTGCCAATAACTTCTGATAGGTCACTTCCGCAATGCCATCAATCCGACGGTCTCCTGGAACAGTCGTCTCCAAGCCTGTCGCTTTCGGCCAAAAACTATGTTCTGTATCACTCAAATGTTGCTGGCGGTATTCAAGCAATCCCGGTGACGAGGCAATAATCTGCGAGCGAGGACCCGACCAATAATCCATTCCCTCTTGGCGTGGTTTATCTTCTCTCATCCATAGTAAAATAGAAACTGAAAATCGTTTTTCACATTCTTTAGTCATTAGAGTATCTCCTTTTTATTTATTGTTGTATCAATTATAAGAACAAGTTTGACATAAGAAAATCCACTTGGCAAGGATTTAGTTCAAAAAAATCACAACCGATTGGTTGTGACTAATTCTTCCGTATCTTGTCTTCTTGATAGGCCGCACGACCTCCACCGATTAGTTTTGGGCGGCTGGCAAGAGCGGTGACATGAGCCTGACCAATCTCACGCAGACTAGGTCTGATCGGAACTTGGACGTGCTTGATGTGCATGCCGATAGCTGTATCGCCAATGTCTATACCAGCCTGAGCGGTGATAAACTCGACTTCCACTGGGTCCTTCATATACTTGAAGGCCGCCAACTGACCTGAACCACCTGCATGAAGGGTGGGTAAGACATTGACTATTTCCAAGTCCTTCTGGATTGCCAATTCCCGCTCCACCACCAAGGCACGATTGAGGTGTTCGCAGCCTTGAACAGCTAGATAAATCCCCTTGGGAGTCAAAATATCCAAAATGGTTTCAACAATCACTTCACCGACTTCTAGACTGGAATTTTTACCGATATGCCCACCAATGACCTCACTAGAAGACAAACCTAGAACAAATATCTGCCCCTTTTGAATAGCAGAGCGCTCAATGATATCTCGCATAAGGTCTCTGGTTTGGTTTGCTAACAGTTGTAATTCCATATCAACGCTCCTTGACTTTTGATAATCCTATGTAGAGAAAATAAGCTCCTACAATACCAACAACATTCTGCATAATGTTTGTCACAAGATCCGCACTAGCAGCAACCACACCATACATAAGGCTTGATGCCAGAAAATAAATCCCAACCATCAGCACAGTAGCCGCAACTAAACCAACTATCCTTTTTTTCCCAGAAAAACCAGCAAAATACCCCTGAATGCCGTGCGCTAAAAGGCTGATAAACATCCATTGAGGATAGCCTGCTAACAAATCAAATAGAAAGGCAGATAAACCACCAACAATAGCCCCTTCTGTCCTACCCAAGTAAAAGGCAGTAAAAAAGATCCCAACATCCAACAAGGTTGTCACTCCATTACCTGTAGGCAGTTTAAAGTAAGAACCTAGTACCAAAGTCAGCCCCGTCAAAAGGGACAAAAGCGTCAGTTTCCTAGTTGTTTCTCGTCTCAAATTGAATCACTCCATAATCATCTGATTGTTGAATGGCTTGGAAAACAAAAGACTTCGCTGTAGCAACAGCCTGTTTTGGACTTTCTCCAGCCACTAGCCGACTGATAATGCTTGACGCAAAAGTACAGCCAGCACCGATATTATTCCCCTTAAGAACCGGGTTCTCTAGAACCACAAACTCCTTACCGTCATAAAAAAGATCTAAGGCACGCGCACTGTCTAGACGATTACCGCCTTTTATCACCACATGCTTAGCCCCCAAATCAAAGAGTGTTTGTGCAGCAATTTTCATGTCATCAAGACTTTGAATCTTCCTTTGAGACAATAGCTCTGCTTCAACCAGATTTGGAGTGATGAGAGTGACATGGGGGAAAAAGTTTAATAACTGCTCTCGCAGGGCAGATACCTCAACATCATGACTTTCTTTACAGACCAAGACAGGGTCCAAAACGATTGGAATGTCTGGATGAGCTTTGACAAAATCAAGTGCCTGCTCAGCAATGGCCACATTTGGTAAGAGCCCAAGTTTGATACCAGAAAAAGGCACCTTCTCCAAACTTGTGAGCTGATGACGAAAGAGATGATTATCTGTTGCAAAAACTTCAAAGCCATTGTCCGTTACAGCAGCTAGACAAGTCACCGCCACAAACCCATGAAAACCATTCACAGCATAAGTTGTCAAATCTGCATGTAGACCTCCGCCACTGAAAATATCGTTACCAGATAGGGCTAAAATATACTTACTCTTCATAGATAATCTCCTTGAGGTATAGACCATTACCAGCAGCAGTTGGACCAGCTAGATTGCGGTCCTTTGAGGCTAGTATGGTCTTAATCTGACTTATGGGCATTCGACCATTTCCAATCTTCAAAAGAGTCCCAACCATATTTCGAACCTGCTTGTAAAGAAAGCCATTGCCAGAAAAGGTAAAGACTAAAAAACCAGTCTTAACATCTCTTTCAACGCTTGCTTTGGTAATGGTTCTTACTTTATTACTCACGCTCGTTCCTGTTGCTGTAAAGCCCGTAAAATCATGAGTGCCAACCAAATCTTTGATAGCCTCTTGCATATCAGCTACATTGACAGCATAGGGATAGTGAGTCGCATAGTTTCGCATCATGGGATTTTTAGGACGACCCGTATCTACTAAAAATTCATAAGTTTTGCTATGTTTGGCGTAACGACAATGAAAATCATCAGCCACCTCTTCGATAGAAACGATATCAATATCCTCTGGGCACTGCGTATCCAAACCAAAGCGCAGTTTCTCCACATCACGCCTCTGTGGCAAATCAAAGTGAATCACCTGACCATACGCATGCACACCAGCATCCGTTCGTCCAGCTCCGTGAATCGTCACTGCTTGGCCACTGTTTAACTTTAGCAGTGTCTTTTCAATCTCTTCTTGGACGCTACGCGCATGGGGCTGACGCTGAAAACCCGAAAACTGTGTTCCATCATAGGAAATAATCGCCTTATATCTTGTCATGTTCTGATTGTAGCACAGCCCTCATCAGACGACAAGTTTAAAATCAACAAACTGTGCTATCACAGTTTTAAGCTTCTTACTCCGCTTTGCAAACCTTTCTATAAAAAGAATGACTAGGATTAACGACTCGATCCTAGTTGTTTTAAGACTTCCATTAGCACTTTTGCTGAAAAAGGTGTATAATAACAGTGACATTAATTAGAATATTTCTATTTAAAGAAAGGAGAACTATGGAACTCCATTCCCATCTCACTAGAGAACACCAAACCAGTTATGACCATGTGATTACCCATTTAAAAGAAATCGGCGTCCGGATTACAGAGACTCGAAAAGCAGTCGTCGCCTATATCATCGAAAGCGACCAGCATCCTAGTGCTGAGATGATCTACAAGGATTTATTACCAAACTATCCTAATATGAGTTTAGCCACGGTATATAATAACCTCAAACTGCTCTTAGAAGAAGGGTTTGTGACCGAGCTCAAGCGTACCAACGATCCAACGACCTACTATGACTTCATGGGCCACGAGCACCTTAATGTCATCTGTGAAAAGTGCGGGAAAATCACTGACTTCATGGACGTGGAAATTCCTAGCCTCAAACGCGAAGCCCATGAGCAAACAGGTTACAAAATTACCAAGGAAGTCTTGTCCGTTTATGGTATTTGCCCAGATTGTCAGAAAAACATGTGAAAATGACCCTAGGGGTCTTTTTTATTTAAAATGATTCTAAATTGTTGACTTTTTATTTATAACTGTTATAATTAACTCAAGTTAAATAATAATGATTATAAATAAGGATACAACTATGACTCTTATAACCAAACTAAAACAACACCTTCACATCCTGACAACCAGCCTGTGCTTGCTCTTCATTCTAATAGGGATTTTCTTGCTCCAGGCAGGCAATTCAGGCTCGGCTCCTGTCTTCTTCATTCTGGCCTTTGTCATCGGTGGCTACCAGTCTGCCAAGGAAGGTATTTCTGAACTGATTTTCGATAAGCACCTGTCGGTCGACCTCCTCATGATTTTGGCTGCTATCGGCTCTGGTCTGATCGGCTACTGGATGGAGGGGGCCCTGCTCATCTTCATCTTCTCCCTTTCTTCTACTTTGGAAGAATTGGCTATGGAAAAGAGCAAGAATGCTATCGCCGCTTTGATGAACATGACACCTCCAACAGCTCGTAAAATCGAGGAAAATGGTGACATCACCGTTTTGGATACGGCCGACATTCGCATCGGTGACCTCCTACAAGTTCGCAAGGGTGACACTGTGCCACTGGATGCGACTCTCATCAGTGGACAATCGATTTTCGATGAATCTATGATTACAGGCGAGCCACTTCCTGCGGAAAAAGCAGCTGGTGCGACTGTTATCGGCGGTACTATCAACCAAGGACCAACTGTCACCGTTCAAGTTACAGCTGAAAAAGGCGATGCCCTCTTCGATAAAATCGTTCAAATGGTCGAAAATGCCCAAGAATCCAAATCAAAAACGGCGACTTTCATTGAAAACATGGAAGATACCTATGTCAAGGTTGTCTTGGTGGTGGTGCCGCTCTTTATCCTCTTTGCTCATTTTGCTATGGGTTGGGACTGGTTGACGGCCTTCTACCGTGGCATGATTCTCTTGACCATTGCTTCTCCATGTGCACTTGTAGCATCTTCTTCACCGGCGACACTTTCTGCCATCAGCCGTGCGGCACGCAAGGGCATGATTATCAAGGGAGGCGATATTGCGGACAAGATCGCCAATTTAGAGGCAATCGTCTTTGACAAGACCGGTACCCTGACCATTGGCAAACCTGAGGTTGTAGGAGCAACCTATCTTGGCGATGAAAAACTTATCAAGCAGGTTGTTCAGGCAGTTGAAAAACAATCTAGCCATCCGATCGCTCAAGCTCTTATGACCTATACGACTGACAGCTCTGCTATTGCCCTCCAAAGCCTAGAAGACGTGACCGGAAAAGGCTTGGTGGCGGGCTATGAGGGCGACAGCTGGAAAATCGGTAAGGCGGGCTTTGTGGTGGATCGTTTGGTGAGTCCCTTGTCTGCTGACTTGCTGGCACAGATCGATGAGGCGGAAAGCACTGGGAAAACCCTGGTCTATGTCAGCCAAAATGATCTGCTGGCGGCAATCTTCATGGTGGAAGATAGTTTGAAGCCAGAGAGCAAGCAGCTGATTGCTCAGTTGAAAGAGATGGGCGTGACGCCAATTCTCCTGACGGGCGACCAAGAAAAGACCGCTCGTTATGTGGCGAGTCAGGTCGGTATTGACCGTGTGATTGCCAACTGTCTGCCGACGGACAAGGCTGCTGTTATCCAAGAACTGCAAACCGAGTTTGCGTCTGTCGGTATGGTAGGCGACGGTATCAACGATGCTCCTGCCCTGGCCCAAGCCAATGTCAGCTATGCCATGGGAAGCGGAACGGATATCGCTATGGAGTCAGCCGATATCGTGCTCATGGAAGACCTGACCCAGATTCCCTACTCCATCCGCCTCTCTAAGAAAATGCGGGGCATCATCAAGCAAAATATCATCTTTGCCCTGTCTGTCATTGTCCTTCTTATCATTTCTAACCTCTTCCAGTCTATCAACCTGCCACTCGGAGTAGTCGGACACGAAGGATCTACTATTTTGGTGATTTTGAATGGGTTGAGACTCTTGTATTTTAAATAGCTTCAAACCGCCAGCTGCTTGGCGGTTTTACTTTTATTTTTTTTAAAAAACGCTTGCATTTTAAAAATTATTGTTTTATAATAATTTTACAGATAATATTATCATAAAACAATAATAATTGGAGGTTTACTATGAAAACCAATCTACTCAAAACAGCAGGATTGGTTGCTGGCTGTGTTCGCTTTTTCTTCTATTTCACGATTGCTTGCTATGTCTTTTTCACATTAGCAGGCCTTGGAGGCGACTCCTTTGCGATAGACTCTTGGGAATACACCTTTAACAAACCCATTGACCAGATTGGTATCTGGCTCATCCTTTTAACAAGTGGATTGATCTTAATCGTCTTGACAGCACTCAGTCACATTGCCCACTTGCTTCAAAAGTTATGCAAGTTATTTCTGGAAGAAGATTACTTCGTTTCAGCTAGTTTGGAACTGTATCAAAAACTCTTCATCAGTTTGTTGGTCTTGACGGCTGGTCAATTCGGCCTAACCAGCTTGATTGCCCTGACAAATGCTACCGGCCCAAACAACTTCCTCAATCTGCGTTGGTCAGATTTTATCCTCAATGCTCTCTTTATCTTCCTGACTTATTTTGTCTGGACCTTAGTCCAAAAAGGACAACAACTAGCAACCGAGAATAGCGAGTTTATCTGATATGGAAATGATTCGCGTAAACTTAGACAAGGTCCTCAAGGACCGACAAATGACTTCCAAGGACCTGGCAGAGCAAGTCGGCATTACCGAGGCCAACCTGTCTATTCTCAAAACAGGCAAGGCCAAAGGCATTCGTTTTAATACCCTGATGAGCATCTGCCGAATCCTAGACTGCCAACCAGGAGATATTTTGGAATATGTGAATGAGGGAGAATAGCATGAACAAAAAGATATTTTTCAACATCGTCATACAATTGCTAACGTTTATTCGTTATGGATTGATTGCCTTAACAGGATTGATAATTCTGGCACTTCTTATTCTACTTATAGGCGGGAAACCTATTCAAAATAGCCTACAACTAACTGTCCCCTTGCCTATCATTTTTATCATTCTAATCATAAGTATCGTATTGGTAGTTTGCTTCATCTACCTAGCTACCATACTCAAAAAATTGATCACCAACTTTCAGAAAGGTACTATTTTCTCAAATGAAAATGTAGTCTATACAAAAATAATTTTAGGAACTCTGATTGTATGGACTAGCATACAATTTGCAAGTGCTTTTTTCCTATCTTACCTAGATTTAGAGAATGTAAGTGATTTATATGATTTTTCACTTAGTGACTATTTCATAAATGGTGTGCTGATTATTATTGCATTACTAGCAAAAATGGTATTGGAAAAAGGTGTCCTTTTACAAGCTGAAAATGATGAAATTATCTAAAGGAGCCCATGATGAAAAAGTATATTCCCCTTATTGCACTCTGCATGATGATACCTTGCCTAAGTGCTTGTCACTCTGTCACTTCAGAAGTTAATAAAGAAATGCAAAACGAGCTAACAGCAGCTTCCATTGAAACAGAAAAAGCTCTAAAAACAGATGAAAGTCTGGCTAAGATTGAGAGCTTTCAGCAAATTGTTGAAATCACAGCATCCAAAGGAGAGTTCTCTCTTGAGTCTCTTTTCTCTGGCAAGGTCTATTTAATGGTAACAAAAGAAAATCTCGAGAAACTCTCAAAAGAAGAGTTTACTCTGAATGAAAAGAGCTTCTCACCTATCGATGCTGGTAGTAGCAGTGATTTTAATATCCGCTACAAAAATCAAACCTACTTCACTGTTCAAAGCCTATCCGTGCAAGATATGGAAGATTTTGAATACACCAAATCCTCTTCCACTTCCGCTATTCTTGTGTTCTATCCAAACTAGCAAAAATTCCTCGATTCAAAAGAACCGAGGAATTTTTTTAATAAGTCGCCAGGCGTTTTTCCAGCTTGAGCTGACCCAAGGCGTAGAGGGTACAGATGCCCCAGTAAATCAAGGCTACGCAGATATAAACTGTCATGTAGTCTGACTTGGCTCCGCCGACAATCTTGGCCTTGTTGAAAATCTCTGGTACCGTAATCATAGCGGTCAAAGACGTGCTCTTGACCATATCCAAGAGAACATTGCTCAGCGGAGGAAGGGCAATCCGAAAGGCTTGGGGAATGATAATCCGACGGTAGATCACCGGTGTTTTCAGTCCCAAAGACCGTGCCGCCTCCCACTGCCCTCTGTCAATAGCAGATAGGGAGGAGCGAATGATTTCGGAAATGTAAGCACTGGACATGGAAGTAAAGGCAATAATTGAAGCCGTAATGGCATCCAGCTCAATTCCCATAAAAGGAAGTCCAAAATAGATGAAAAAGAGCAAGACCATGAGCGGAATCCCCCGCATGAGTGAAATGTGGGTCATGGCCAACCAGCGAAGTGGAGCCAGTTTGGACATTCGCATCAAGGCCACAAAGAAACCACAAAAGGTCCCCAAGGCAAAGCCAATCAAGGACAGGGCCAGGGTATAGGGCAAGCCTTCCAAAATTTTCGGTATGGCCTCTCTTGCTATTTCCGCATTAAAAACAGCCTGCCAGTTGATATTCATCCTATTCTCCTTATTACTACAGGAAAAGCCCGTTAGGGCTTTTCTTTATTCTACATCCGATGTGTCAATCACTGGAAGATCTTCTGCTCCCTCGATTGGCTGCGTCAAATCTTGACCGCCATAGTATTTCTCTGAAATGGCAAGAAGCGTTCCGTCTTCTTTCATTTCATTGATAACTTGGTCCAATTTCTCTTTCAAGCTCGTATCAGCCTTGCTCATGACAATTCCTTGTTCAGTTGGGTTGTACTTAGCGTCACCCATTTTTACTTTGATATCAGGGAAGTTTGATTTCACCCAAGCAATCGCCATAACTTGTGTATAGTAGTCATTCGGAATGAAGTCTGTACGACCTGTCGATACGTCACGGAGGTAAACATCATTTGTAACGTTGTCGTAAATGACTGGCTCAGCACCCAATTTTGTAGCAATCTTCATGTACTGAGTACCTGCACCACCACCAGCTTTCTTACCTTCCCAGTCGCTGAGGTCTGCTGCTTCTAAGCCAGACGAGCCGTCTTCACGGACAATGTAACCACCAACTGAGTACTTGTAAGGAATTGAGAAGTTGTATTTTTTCAAACGCTCTGCTGTTGTGTCAAAGTTATTTACAGCAACATCTACCTTACCGCTATCTACTGCTGTAAATGCTTCTGCAACGCCGATTTCTTGGTATTCAATTTCCAAATCCAAACGCTTCCCAATCTCGTTCATCATCTCGATTTCATAACCGACCAATTCATTGTTGTCGTTATAGTAAGAAGTTGGGAAAAGGGTTCCCGGTGTCGCTACTTTCAAGACACCCGCCGCTTCAATACGCTCCCACTCTGTCTGCTCAGCAGAAGAAGAGCTCGTACTTGAGCTATTTGAACAGGCTGCTAATAGCATGGTAAAAAGCAAAATAATGGATGTTACAATCTTTTTCAACGTATTTTTCTCCTATTCTTGTTGGTTTTCACAAACTAACAAGAATACTTTACCATAGGAGGGTCATACTATTATCTGTCCGTATATTGTCAATTTTCATCAAGTATCAATCGTTGCTATATAGCTAAATTCACTGTTAAATATTTGTCATCAATAATCATCAATTTGACTAAATGGCAATCATTTTGGCAATCAAAAATATAAGTCTTGTCGGTATATAAAAGAAATGTCACATATGCTAGAACACTCCCTACAGTCTGATTCTGTTGGGAGTGTATTTTATTATTCAGCACTAGAAACTGTTAAGTCTCCACCTGTTGTAGCTACGTTACTAACTTTAACAGTAAAAGTCACGCTACTCGAAGATTTTATTTTATTTGCAATACTTTCAGAAGCATATAACATTAGGTCATCTTCTTTTCCACTATCTTGGTTAAATGCCTTTACGTAAATCAAATACTTTGTATTATCTGCATTCATTCCCCAGAGGTCTTGCCAAATTGGTTGTGCAGTAAATTTATAGATTTCTCCATCTTTTAGTCCTCCAAAATTTGCTTTAGTGAGCAAATCATCTGGAGAAATTGAGATTTCAGTTGTAGTGCTAGAATTAGTTGTTGTAGAGCTAGTAGACGTTTGTGTACTAGCTTCCGTTACTTTTTTTCAGATGATTGGTACTCCTTGTAATCTTCATCTGTAAAGAATGAGACATTCCAACCACTCGGAGAATAGTTGTCACCAAAAGCTAGTATATCACCTTCTTCAATTGTAATACGATATGGTTTACCAATTTCCCTTATAAAACTCTCATTAAATTTAGTTTCGCCTTTTGAATCCTTAACATAAACACTAACGTATGCATTTTTCTCTGTATCACTTGACGAATGTTCCAAATCAGTCAAAACTATGTAATATGACCCAGGTTTAATATCTGTGCCTTCTTTATATTGACCTGGAGCAAAAAATGAGACAGTCTCAGCCTGTACTTTCTCTTCTGATGATGATTGAGTTGTTTCAACTGTTTCAGAACTTGCAGTTGTTTTTTCACTAGATTTACTGCCACAGCCAACTAAAATAGTAAGTAGTGCAGTTGAAAGCAGTGTAATTTTTGTTAACTTTTTCATTATGTTTCTCCTCGTAAAAATATTTAATAATATCACTTTTATTTTTGTACTGTTGCTATCTTTATTCTTAATAATTTTAAATATAGTTTCATCATTTTTCTCCACTTTACAAGAAGAACGAATTTACATTGTAGAATAATACATATCTGTTTTTGACAATTGAACGCACATATAGATTCAAAACGATTCTTAATTTTTATTCTTTAGGCTAATAATGTTTCTCTATAAAATACATTATAACAGAAATATTCTGTTTTTAGAACGTTATTGTTAAATAGTTCTAAAAATATAGGTTTGTCTCTTTTCTGATAAGTGTTATCCTTTGACATAAAGAGGAATAATAAATGGATAGTAATAACACCTTATCTCAGTTTGTCGTTGAAAGAATTAGATTTTTGAGAAAAGAAAAAGGCTTAACTCAAGAAGCATTGTCAGAAATAGCAAGTCTTGATATTAAATATGTGAATAAATTAGAGAACTACAGGCATACAGCTCGCTTAGAAACACTAGAACAACTTCTAATAGCTTTAGGAGTAACTTATAGTGAGTTTTTTAAGTTTGACATTCAAGCCAACTCTAACTTAATTGATGAGTTACTTGTAGCTCTATCAAATCTCCCCAAAGACAAACAAGAGAAAAAGATTCAAGCGATTATTGATTTACTTAAAGAATAGAAAATACCACTTGATTTTTTAACAAGTGGTATTTTTGATAATAGTTGTGCCTTGCAACCTACAAAAATTATTGAAGTATATGGGGCTTGTATTAATGGAACGTTGAGACATAATTACCTAGTATATATACTGATATTAGTGAAGAAAGAACCACAAACTACAATTACTATTAAGTTTTCAACAATATTGAAACACACCCCTATATAGTTATTCTATTTTGGGTTGTTTTTATTTGGTTTATACTTACTTAAACTGGACAGGTTATTCCCATGCAGATGACCTGTCAATTCTATTTCAAATTTATCTTCATATTCTTCAAACTATATAATCCCCATTTCATCTAATATGTCAGTATAAATAGAACGATTATATCTACGTTTATCTATATAATTCTGCTCATGAAAATCTGTAACATGGTAGACCAATTCGTCATTAAGTTCAGTTACAAGATTAGCATTTATGAATATTTACGCTCATGTAACAGAACAAGCAAAAGAACAAACAGCACAGAATTTTGCTCAATTCATGAGTATGTAAACCAATGGCAATCACGCACGAAAAAAGCCCTCTCCAATTTCTTGGAAAAGGCTTTGTATCAACATTTCTGTAGTGTAAATATGGTTTCTTATTTGAGACCATTACTTTCAAAAAATTGAACCGAAAATTTCATGCGCTTACATGAAAAGCAAACCTTCTTTTTCTAACTGATTGGCAAGAGCTAAGAGAAGGTCTTCGCGCCCTTTCGCAGCAGCAAATTGCACCCCGATCGGTAAACCATCAACAGTCTCAAAAGTCGGAAGACTAATAGCCGGCTGACCACTTAAATTTTGTAATTGTGTAAAGGGCGTCCAAGCTAAACTGTCTGCAAACATTTCCCAGATTAAATCTTGTTGGTCCTGCATTGAAAAGTCTGCCATATTTTCTAAGCGGCTCCGTAAGTCTCCTGTTATCTCAAACTGACCATGCTTAGGAGCTGTGCTTGCCACAGTAGGTGTCAAAAGCAGGTCATGAGTCTTGTGAAATGTTGCCATAGTAGCACTATAGCGATCCCAATCCTGTAAGACCTTAGAATAATGTTTGGCAGGAATCTTTTGACCACTCTGATAAATAGCCCAAGTCATGATTTCCATGTCATTCATGTCCATAGGTCTTCCTAATGAGTTTTCAATTTCATCAAACATCTGCGCGGTTTCCACACTATTCATGAGGTAATAGGATTTCATAACCTCAATACCATCTAGAACATGTCGATCAAGCGGAATCAATTGATGCCCAAGGCTAGTCAGCTTATCAACCATATCTAATACCGCTTGCTTTGCTTCAGAAGATATTTCTGTCCCAATCGGAGATGCTAGGCTATAAGCAATGGTTAAAGGCTCTGCTATGTCCCCAAAAAGCTGAGCTTGAGTGAGGGTCGGTAGCGGAAAAGGACTTTCCAACTGGCAAACCTGCATGCCCCAAAGAAGCTTTCGAGTGTCTCGAATTGACTTAGTTAGTGCAAAATGACTGGAAGCCCCTTGCCAACCACGGTAGGAAAAAGGACCGACCGGTATACGACCACGGCTAGGCTTAAGTCCAATTAAACCGTTAAATGAGGCCGGAATCCGAATAGAGCCACCACCGTCAGAGGCCCCAGCTAGCTGAACCATACCTGAAGATACCGCTGCCGCTGTACCTCCCGAAGAGCCACCTGCATTACGCGTCAGGTCTTTAGGTAAATTGACCGAACCATGTAACCGACTATCCGAAATGTTTTTAAAGCCAAATTCAGGCGTATTTGTCCGACCGATGATAATAAAACCTAGCGCTTCCATCGTGCGCGTGAAATTATCTGTATGATGAGCTCTATAGTCCTTAAAAAGCTTTGAACCTGCAGTTGACAGTTGACCAGCTTGATTTTGCCCTAAATCCTTTAACAAAAGCGGCACACCAGCAAAAGGCGCCTCGCTGTTTTTTAGCGACTCTGCCTTAGCAAGCGCCTCTTCAAATTGGGTGGATACCACTGCGTTGATTTTAGGATTTAAAGATTCAATACGTTCAATGCTCTCTAGAACTAATTCCTTTGCAGAGACCATCTTTTCTTTAACCGCAAGAGCTTGTTGGCTAGCATCCTTCCACTTCATCATATACCTCGTCTTCTTCTTTCCAATAGAGTATCATGAAACATCAAAAACAGCAAGATAGTTCTTGCTGTTTTGCTTAAATCTCTTCAAAGGCATCTTTGACCTTGTCAAAAAAACCTCTCTTCTTAGGATGAACTTCTTTTTCTCCACTTGCCGCAGCAAAAGCCTTGAGCGCTTCTTTTTGAGCTTCATTCAGCTTGGTTGGCGTCACAATATTGACCGTTACATGCTGATCGCCCTGACCATTGCCACGTAATTGCGGAGCGCCTTTGCCACGTAAACGGAATGTCTTACCTGTCTGGGTACCTGCTGGAATGGCCATCTCTACTGGACCATGAACAGTAGGAATATCTACAGTATCGCCTAAAGCTGCTTGCACAAAAGAAATGTTCATCGTGTAGTAAATGGTCGAGCCATTACGCTCAAACTTATCACTCTTAGCAACATTGATAATAACAAAGAGATCGCCATATGGACCACCATTAAATCCAGCTTCTCCTTGTCCTTGCAAGCGAATTTGCTGACCAGTCTCTACGCCAGCAGGAATCTTCACTGAAACCTTGTGACTGCGGTTTTCATGTCCTGTTCCACGACAAGTCGTACATGGATCCTTGATTTCTTTACCACGACCGTGGCAGACATCACAGGTCACTTGACGACGCATCATGCCAAGTGGTGTTTGTGTATCAACATTGATAACCCCTTGACCATGACATCGACCACAGGTGACCGGACTAGTTCCTGGCTTAGCCCCTGTTCCTGCACAAGTACCACATGAGGATTCACGCGTGTAGCTAACCTCTTTTTCAGTACCAAAAATAGCTTCTTCAAACGTCAAATTGACACGGTACTGGAGATCATCCCCCTGACGAGGAGCGTTAGGGTTACGCATACCACCTCCGCCAAAGAAGGAGGAAAAGATGTCTTCGAAACCTCCAAAGCCACCAGCACCCCCAAAACCATCGAAGCCACCTCCACCGAAGCCTCCATTTGCTCCAGCAGGACCATACTGGTCATAGGCAGCCCGTTTTTGCGGATCACTCAAGGTCTCATAAGCCTCTTGGACTTCCTTGTACTTGTCCTCTGCACCAGCCTCCTTGTTGATGTCGGGGTGGTACTTCTTGGACAACTTCCGATAGGCTTTTTTTATCTCGTCCTGAGAGGCATCCTTAGAAACCCCCAGACGATCGTAAAATTCAGTATTGTTCATAATGTAAGATATTAAGCCGTTAAGCGACTCAAAGAAAAATAGGAAACTGTCCGACGATGCCTCGCATCTAGGTAAAGTTTATCTTTTTTCAAAGAGTCGTAGGCGTATTCAGTTACACCAAAATAGTCATGCAAGAATACTACATATAAACGACTGTGTTCGAATTACCGAACTTGTATTCCTTTCTTTGAAAATTAGAAAGTAGCCCGTGTTCAGTTAAGAACACTTTCCTTTCTGTAAAATTTTAGAAGTCAAATACAGGCATTCCAGTCCTCGCTAGAAGTTACTCAACAAGCGTTTGGCTACTGCCCTACCTGACATTGGATTTTGCCCCGTCACAAAGCGACCATCTTGTAGGGCAAATGAAGTGTAGGGAAGTTTCTTTTGAAAATCAGCCCCACGTTTGTTGACCTCAGTTTCTGTGATAAAGGGAACCTTTTTCAGTTTTCCACTAAGAATTTCTTCCCATTTGGTGAAACCTGTTATCTTCTTACCAGCAATAAGATAACGGCCATCCCTATCACGAATATTTAACAAACCTGCAACACCGTGACAAACTGAGGAAATGAAACCACCTTGTTCATAGATAGAATAGGCAATTTCTTGTAGTGCTGTGTTGTTTGGAAAGTCCCAAATCACACCGTGTCCGCCTGTATAGTAAATAGCGATATAGTCCTCAGGTTGAACATCTTCTGGTTTAAGAGAATATAGCAAGGCACGCTCCTTAAAATCAGCGCTTTCAGATAGTTGTAAATCTTCTTTGGAAACATAGATACTTTTCAAGCTACGAGGATCGATTGGAACACTTCCTCCTTTTGGACTGACATAATCCACTTCAAATCCTGCTTTGGTAACTTCATCTACAAATTCTGTCGCTTCTGCCAGCCATAAACCTGTTTTTTCTTCATCATTTTTGTATTGAGATACATTCGTCAAAACGACCAGTATTTTCTTCGTATTCATTTAACCTCGTCTCTTCTTTACCCAAAAACAGAGGCTGGGTGACAACCTCTGTGATTGGAATCTTGATTTAATAATGATTTCTATTCTCGGAAAGATGAGAACTGAGTTCAATCTAATAACCGTAACCGTTAGCTTCTAGTTTTCAAGCTCACGGGCTAAAATAGTCCACAGGACCAACTGCTCGTTTCTCATTTCTGGCTCGCAGGCTAGCTGAAAGAGTCTATTCCCAGACTCTTTCACTCCCCGAACGTTTTTACTTCTCCGTAAACTCGCCATCCACCACATCATCGCCTGCGTTGTCAGCAGTTTGTGCACCCTCTTGGCCTGCGGCTGCTTGTTGTGCTGCTGCGGCTTGCTCGTAGAGTTTCACTGCAAGGGCTTGGGCTTTTTCGTTGAGGTTGTCAAGTTTAACCTTCATGTCGTCCAAGTTGTTAGCTTCTTGAGCTGCTTTCAACTCATCAAGAGCTGCTTGAGCTTGGTCACGTTCTGCGTCGAAGCCTTTGCCTTCAGTTTCTTTCAGAGTTTTCTCAGTCGCAAAGATTGCTTGGTCCACATCGTTACGAAGGTCAACTTCTTCCTTACGTTTCTTATCTGCTTCAGCGTTTGCTTCTGCATCTTTCATCATGCGGTCGATTTCTTCGTCAGTCAAACCTGAGTTAGACTGGATAACGATTGTTTGCTCTTTTTGCGTACCAAGGTCTTTAGCTTTTACAGAAACGATACCGTTCTTGTCGATGTCGAATGTTACTTCGATTTGTGGAATACCACGAGGTGCTGCAGGGATGTCTGTCAATTGGAAGCGACCAAGAGTTTTGTTGTCTGCTGCCATTGGACGCTCACCTTGAAGCACGTGGATGTCAACAGCTGGCTGGTTATCTGCCGCAGTTGAGAAGACCTGTGATTTAGAAGTTGGGATAGTTGTGTTGCGGTCGATGAGTTTTGTAAAGACGCCACCCATTGTTTCGATACCAAGTGATAATGGTGTTACGTCAAGGAGGACAACATCTTTGACATCACCAGTGATGACACCACCTTGGATAGCCGCACCCATAGCAACGACTTCGTCAGGGTTTACAGATTTGTTTGGCTCTTTACCAGTTTCAGCCTTAACAGCTTCTACAACGGCTGGGATACGAGTTGAACCACCGACAAGGATAACTTCATCAATTTCTGACAAGCTAAGACCTGCATCTGACAGGGCTTGACGAACAGGAATTTTTGTACGTTCTACAAGGTCGTAAGTCAATTCGTCAAATTTCGCACGAGTCAATGTCATTTCCAAGTGAAGCGGACCTGCTGCACCTGCAGTGATGAACGGCAAGCTGATTTGAGTTGATGTTACACCAGAAAGGTCTTTTTTCGCTTTTTCAGCCGCATCTTTCAAACGTTGAAGGGCCATCTTGTCAGCTGACAAGTCGATGCCATTTTCTTTCTTGAATTCTGCTACCATGTGGTCGATAATCTTTTGGTCAAAGTCGTCACCACCGAGCTTGTTATCACCTGCTGTTGCAAGTACGTCAAAGACACCGTCACCAAGCTCAAGAATGGATACGTCAAATGTACCACCACCAAGGTCGAATACCAAGATTTTCTCGTCTTTGTCAGTCTTGTCCAAACCGTAAGCAAGTGCTGCTGCAGTTGGCTCGTTGACGATACGTTCTACTTCAAGACCAGCGATTTTACCAGCGTCTTTGGTTGCTTGACGTTGGGCATCGTTGAAGTAAGCAGGAACAGTGATAACTGCTTTGGTTACTTTTTCACCAAGGTATTCTTCAGCGTAGCCTTTCAAGTATTGAAGGATCATAGCTGAGATTTCTTGTGGTGTGTATTCTTTACCGTTTGCTGAAACTTTTTCAGAAGTTCCCATTTTTGATTTGATAGAGATGATGGTATCTGGGTTGGTTACCGCTTGGCGTTTTGCAGCGTCACCAACGATGATTTCACCATTTTTGAAAGACACAACAGACGGAGTTGTGCGGTTTCCTTCTGGGTTTGCGATGATTTTTGATTCAGTTCCTTCAAGAACTGCAACTGCTGAGTTTGTTGTACCTAAGTCAATACCGATAATTTTAGACATGTGTGTTACCTCTTTTTAATTTACTTTCTTTTCAAGTAGTTTAACGACATTTCGGTCAGGTTTCTTTTTTGGAAAATAGCAGAGCGACTACTCTGATACGACCACCATAGCCGGTCTCAACAGACGTTCATGCAACTTGTAGCCTTTTTGGAAGACTTGTGCAATGTGTTCTGCTGGGCAGTCGTCTGTGGCTGGAACTGTTTGAATGGCCATATGAAGATTTGGGTCAAAGACATCGGTTGCGACTTCTTCCACCCCTTCTTCTTTGAGGGCTTGGATCAAGCTTTCCTGTACCATTTCCAAGCCTTTTTTGACATCTTCTGTCAAGCCTTCGACTTGAAGGGCACGTTCCAAGTTATCCAAGCTCGGCAAGATTTTCTTAGCCAAGTCTTGCGAACGGTAGCGTTGAATAGTCTGGCGTTCTTCGTTGGCACGACGTTGAATATTTTGCATTTCAGCGTGGGCACGGAGGTACTTGTTTTCAAATTCCTCTGCCCGCTCATTTGCCAAATCCAATTCTGATTTTTCAGGTGTCTCCACAACTTCTTCTGTTGCTTCAACCTCTTCTACGATTTCTTCGTTTTTGATTTCTTCTGACAAAATTTCACCTCATTTATCTATTTACTTCATAGTGGTTGCTATTGAGATAGCGATAGTAGTCTGTCAGCTTAGCAACCATGACTCGGCTAATGATATTAATTAGACTAACATTTCGACGATAATCCATTTCAATCGGTCCAATTAAGCTCATCAGCGCCAAACCTCGATAAGGGATTAAAAAGTGGTGACTGATGACCGTCAATTCTGATAGGGCAGGCTCCTTACTTTCTGCCAACATGACTTTTGTCACTTGATCATCAGCAATCGCAGAGCGTAGTTCTAAAGCTACATTTTGCTCATTATCAAAAAAGTGATAGGTAGCAACATCTGCATACCTCAAGGCATCTACCTTACCTGCGATAAAGACCGTCTCCCTAAAAAGTTGACTAAAAATATAATCAAAAAGGTCTAGAACATTGTCCATCGTCTTAAAATACTTCTGCACCACCTGTGGCACTTCAGTCCTCAGTTTATAGTGAATGTCAAGCACTGACTGATTGACAAAGCGTTCATCAACCAGAGATTTAAAGGCTTCCAAATCACTCACCAAAAAATTCTTGGGTATGGCAAACTGCACTGTGACTGGTTTTGATTCATCCAAAGTCAATACCGCAAGGGCATCGTGATTAGAGAGCTTCACAATGTCAAATTTTGTCAAGCGTTGCCGAGTTGGTTCAACATCTTGAACAACAGCGGTGTAGCCTGTCATCTGTGCCA
Organism: Streptococcus plurextorum DSM 22810; assembly: GCF_000423745.1. Lineage (GTDB taxonomy): Bacteria > Bacillota > Bacilli > Lactobacillales > Streptococcaceae > Streptococcus > Streptococcus plurextorum. The sequence goes on along the minus strand of NZ_AUIO01000011.1, from coordinate 10,898 downwards.
ACAATCGTCCAGCGGCTGCCAGAATATCTTCTAAGCGAAAGGCTTCAAAATCAAAGGCCTTAATCACCTGATAAACATCCTGCTCATCAATGCTATCCATCTTGAGAGAATGTTCCACAAAATACTGAAAGCCTGCTCGACTAGGAAGACGCCCACTTGAGGTGTGAGCTTTTTCGAGAAAACCTAACTTTTCAAGCTTTGCCATATCATTACGAATAGTCGCTGAGCTAGAAGAAATAAGTTCCTGTAAAGCCTTAGATCCCACGGGCTCTTGTGTCTTTGTGAACATCTCAATAATTAAATTTAAGATATCATTTTGACGATCTGTAATCACGAGGGCCACCTCCTCTTAGCACTCTTTCCGTTTGAGTGCTAAACTTTATAAGTCTATTATACGCGAAATTTTTGTCTTGTCAAGAAAATTAGCACTCTTTTTTAAAGAGTGCTAAAAATACATCTTAAGACTGATTAGATGAGGCATCTAATATCGCTCTGCCATTTTCCCGATAAGAAAGTTCTCCTATCTTATCAATGGTAAATTGACCATCACGAAAAGAAACTTGCGTCACACTACCATTGGCAATATAGGTGTTTTTTTGATAGCTTGGGTCAATGAGAGAAAGAAAGGTACCAATAGTCATGCCATGACTCACCACAAGCACATCTCCGCCACCTAACGCTTCAACCTGCTTAGCAATGCTGGTAAAACCGTCTAGAATACGACCACTTAAAGCTTCCCAAGTCTCTGCCCAATCGGCAGTATCTGCTTCATAGATACCTTCTGCCATTTCTTGATAAGAAAGTTCTGCTAAGGGGCGATCAAAAATACGGGGTAAAATCCCTTGGAAGAGATCCACATCAAACCCTCCATCCATACTACCGAAACACCACTCACGAATCCGTTTATCTCGGGTATGAGGAAGCCCCTGTAACCCCATCTCTTCTAGAATGATATCTAAAGTGAGAATAGTCCTCCCCAAATCACTGGTATAAGCCACCTTAAAATCAATTCCTGCTTCACGAAGACCGATACCAAGCTCTCGAATACCTTCCGCTCCAGCCTCTGTCAACGGGGTATCCGACCACCCCTGAGCTCGACCAATCGTATTAAACATGGTCTTTCCATGTCTTGCAATAAACAATCGCGTTGTCATGACAATCCTCCAACACTTCCTACTCTAAACAAATAACCTCTATTATACTATTTATACTTTTCCTCAAGCTTACTCATCCAAAGCCCCAGCCAGGTTCCCAAGCCAAAGAAAAGGATCGCCAAAATCCAAGTCCCTAAGCCAGCTCCTACATAGGAAATAGCTTCGTTATTGTCAGCTTGTGGTATTAAAATCAGCAGGGTCGATGACAAAACGACTCCAATGATAAAATGGTAGACACGTGAATGATAAACTTTGAGCGCATAGGCCATGGCCTTTGAAAAAGCCACCATAGCTAATAGGCCACCAATAGCAATCGGTAAAAACGTCCCAAAAAGATCTAAAGATTTAAAGCCATTAAGCATCGGCGTATAGATGCCTAAAATTAACAGCAGATTCGACGGGCTAAGTCCAGGAACCAATACCCCCAAAGCAATTAAAGCTCCCGCTAAGACAAAACTCAGGAAATTAGCAGGAAGAGTGCCGACTAAACTATTGAGATTATAGAGCAAGAAAGCAGACACAAGAAATGCCCCTAACAACCAAACCCAATCAACGACATCTCGACGGCTTTTTTGCGTTGATTCCTTGAGCAAGCTAGGAATCGTTCCGATAATGGCTCCTGCAAAGCACCAGAGGGTCACAACTTGAAAATGTTGTAAAAGGTATTCAACCGGAAAAGAGAAAAGAGCAATTCCTAATATCCCACCAATTCCAACAGGAATGAAGTAAAGCACATTTTCCTTGAAATTCTGACGAATATTAGCTAAAAAACCAATCAAGCGTTCATAAATGCCTAAAATCGCTGCTAACACTCCTCCTGATACACCTGGTAAAATAAAACCAAGCGCTATCACCATTCCTTTTATAATTCTAGATACCCAAGATGACATACATTTCTCCTAAAATATTCAATAATACTTTATTATACCATTAAATATGATAAAGGATAACTCTTGACCCATCTATAACTGGTACAGTACCAAAAAATCGAGCCTAGGCTCGATTCAGAATGAAGACAAAGTCGTTAGAATTATATTTCTAACGGCTTTTTCATATGTAAAGTAGTATAATAGAGATAGGAATACTAGCTAATAAGCAGAGGGAGAATCGCTATGTTACACAAAGAAAATCCAGACTACAATCGCGGTCAATTTGGTTTCTACAGTTTAGATGACCTTGTTCCTCAAGATCATCTCCTTCGTCAAATAGAGGAAGCTATTGACTTCTCCTTTATCTATGACTTAGTCGCAGATAGCTATAGCGATGATACAGGGCGTCCTAGTCTTGACCCTATTCTGCTCATTAAAATTCCAATCCTTCAGTGTCTCTTCGGCATTCGTTCCATGCGTCAAACCATTAAGGAAATCGAAGTCAACACTGCCTACCGTTGGTTTCTTGGTCTTCGACTGGATGATAAGGTGCCTCATTTCACTACCTACGGAAAGAACTATGTCCGTCGTTTTCAAGATAGACAAGTTATTGAAGGCATTTTCACCCATATCTTAGGTCTCTGCGTCAATGCAGGCTTCATAGATCCAACAGAAATTTTCATTGACGGTACCCATATCAAGGCTACGGCGAATAATCGTAAATTCATCAATCGTGAAATTGAAAAGCAAGCCAAGTTTATGAGTGACCAGCTAGAGATTGAAATTAACAGGGATAGAGAAAAGCATGCAAAAAAGCCGCTAGGGCCCGCAAAAGAGGAGGGACCCATCGCTAAGAAAATTTCTACAACTGACCCTGAAAGTGGCTGGTTTCATAAAGGGGACCATAAGGAAGTATTTGCTTATACAGCTCAGGTTGCTTGTGACAAGCATGGTTGGGCTCTGGCTTATAGCGTGGAGGCTGGCAATGTCCATGACAGCCAGGCCTTTCCTGTACTCTTCGCTAAACTCCAACCCTTTCAGCCTAGCTTTCTCGTTGCCGATTCTGGCTATAAGACCCCAAGTATCGCTCGCTTCCTCCTAGAACAAGAGATTACTCCAGTCTTTCCGTATACACGACCGAAAGGAAAGAAAGGGAAACTACGCTCGAAGGATTTTGTCTATGATGAATACTATGACTGTTATATCTGCCCTGAGAATCAGGTCTTAAACTATCGCACAACCACCAGAGAAGGCTATCGGGAATATAAGAGTGATCCAGCTATCTGTGCTACTTGTCCACTCTTATCCATTTGTACAGAAAGCAAGAACAAGCAGAAAGTGGTAACTCGACATGTTTGGAAAGATGCTTTAGAGACCTGTGAAGAGATTCGGCACAGGAAAGGTATGAAGGAGCTTTACCAGAAACGGAAAGAAACCATTGAGCGCCTCTTTGGGACAGCCAAAGAGTACCACAATCTCCGTTATACAAGAGAGAAAGGCAAGTCCAAAATGGAAGATAAAGTTGGACTGACTTTGGCGTGTTTAAATCTAAAGAAATTGGTAAAAATGAGGGCAGGGAAGCCTTTTTATGTTGTCCAAATAGCCACTATTCTGGCAAAAAGACGGACTATCAGACCAATAAACAGAAAAAGAGTTTAGGGCTAGTTTTGTGCTATTTTATCGTCCATATCTGTGATGAGAGAAGCTAAATTAATTGCCTTTAATGATTGTAGAAATTGGGTGTGAATCTCATTTAGACGGGGATCAAGAACAGAATGAACAACACGCCCAACTTCACAATTTGGATTGGTATCATCATGTGGTTTCAAAATAGTTTTATGAGGATCCTCAACAGCTAAAAAAATATCCCAGAGAGTAAGTTCCTCTGGCTTTTTCGTTAAATGCGCTCCACCTACTCCAGCTTCCACTTTCACAAGTCCAGATTTTTGTAATTTTCCTAATAAATTGCGGACAATTACAGGGTTCGTTTGAATACTGTCAGCAAGAAATGTAGACGTTACCTTCTCGCTGTTTTCAAAATGATGGATGGCTAATAGGATATGAACTGAAGTAGCTAATCGTGTAGAATATGACATTTTGTTTCCTTTTATTATTTTTTTCCATACTCATTATACCATGTTTTGTTGTAATAAAAAAATTTCAACTTTTTGGGTTATAACTGTTGACATTACATCTGGAAGCTGTTATACTTTATTCATCAGTTGTAATAAAATCATTTACAACCTGTAAAAACATTTTTGGAGGAAAAAATAATGTCAAAAGTTGCAGTAATTAGTTCAAATGGTCGTGTTGCTCGTTTAATCATCGAAGAGCTTGTAGGTCGTGGATACGATGTTACAGGTTTTAGTCGTGAAGAAACAAACGCTTCAAAAGCGCAAACATATATTCAAAAAGACTTATTTGCCATCACAAAGGAAGATGTAGCTGATTTTGAAGTTGTCGTTAGCGCATTTGGTACTTGGGCTCCTGAAACTCTTCATCTGCATGTTGAAGTGATTAATCACTTATCAGATATCATGGCTAATTCAGATGCTCGTTTTGTAGTTGTCGGTGGTGCAGGTAGCTTATATGTTGATCCAGAGCTAACCGTTCAATTGGTAGATACTCCAGATTTTCCGAAAGAATACTATGCACTTGCTAAAGCACAAACGGATGCACTTGATGTTCTTCGCAAACGCAATGATGTCAAATGGACATTTGTCAGCCCAGCTGCAGACTTCCAAGCCGAAGGTGAGCGTACAGGTCAATATATTCTTGCAGGTGATCAATTCACATTAAATGAACGGGGTGAAAGTATCCTTAGTTATGCTGATTACGCTCTTGCTTTTGCAGACGAAATCGAAAAAGGGAACCACATCCAAGAACGTATCAGTATCGTTCGTAAATAATCAATAAAAGCAGAGTACTTTGATAATAAAAAGCGAGATTGAGATTTTCTCAGTCTCGCTTTAACAATTAATTAAGGAGGGAATAATGAACCAAGAACAAAGGCGATTGTATTTAATAAAGATACTCTTATCAGAAAAAGCAGAATATGCAGGTATAGTAATCCCTGATGAAGTTGAACAGCAAAAAGTACTTTTACGAGCTTTGGTTAACGTTCGCCCACCAGAAACTGTGTCGGCTGAGTTTTTAGATATTCAAAATGCCTACCTTCAAGAAGAGTTAACACAAAAAACAGTCACAAAATTGACTGATTTGACTCCGAGTTCTGGTCAATTATACCTATGGAGAGGTGATATTACGACCTTAAAAGTAGATGGCATTGTTAATGCTGCTAATAGCCAACTTTTGGGTTGTTTTTATCCGAATCACAAGTGTATTGATAATGCTATTCATACTTTTGCAGGTGTTCAATTACGGCAGGAATGTTATCGGCAGATGAAAGAGCAAGGACACTTAGAAAAGACGGGTGAGGCGAAGATAACCCCTGCTTATAATTTGCCGAGTCAATCTGTTTTACATACAGTTGGGCCTATTGTTGATGGTGGATTACGATCTCATCATGAAAAAGATTTAATGAGTAGTTATCGCTCTTGTTTAGAATTAGCAGATGCTAATGGTTTAAACAGTTTAGCATTTTGCTGTATTTCAACAGGAGAATTTCATTTTCCACATGAGAGAGCAGCAGAACTGGCAGTAGCAACTGTTCAAGAATATTTAAAAGAGACAGATAGCAAGATGAAGGTGGTATTCAATGTTTTTAAAGAAGAAGATGAAAAAATCTACAAAAGATTACTCGGAGCAAATTAATGACATCGTAAAAAAATTAGAAAAAGCAGATGCTGTTCTCATTGGTATTGGCGCAGGATTATCAGCCTCTGCAGGTCTGACTTATTATGGTGAACGTTTTGAACACTATTTTTCTGATTTTAAAGAAAAGTATGGTATCGAAGACATGTATTCTGGTGGCTTTTATCCTTTTGCTACAAAGGAAGAATATTGGGCATGGTGGAGTCGTCATATTTTTATTAATCGCTATGAAGCACCAGTTGGTCAACCCTATATCGATTTATTAGACATTGTTAAACATAAGGATTATTTTATTTTATCAACGAATGTCGATCATCAAGTACAAAAAGCGGGATTTGATAAAAAAAGGCTTTTTTATACACAAGGGGATTATGGTTTAATGCAATGTTCGGTTCCTTGTCATTATACCAACTATGACAACAAAGAGTTGATTTATCAGATGGTTGAATCTGAAATGGAAATGAAAATCTCTTCTAATCTTATACCAACTTGTCCTAGGTGTGGTGCTCCTATGACGAATAATCTAAGGATAGATAATCGTTTTGTTGAAGATGAAGGATGGCATAAAGCTCAAAAAAGGTATAGCGAATTTTTGGAAGAAAATAGCAAAAAAGCAATCATTTATTTAGAACTTGGTGTAGGCATGAATACACCAGGTATCATTAAATATCCTTTTTTGCAAATGACCTATACTAATCCCCAAGCAACGTTTATTACATTAAATCAAGAAACGTTTACATATCCTGATGAACTTTCAAAGCAATTAATACAGCTTAATGGTGATATTGGTAAAAATCTACAAGAAATTCGCCAAAGAATAGAATCAAAATCTATAAGTAATTATGTAAACTAAAAAGAGTTTGGGACAAAACTAGTCCTAGCCCCAAGCTCTTTAGTTTTTTTGTTTGAGAATTTTTTCGGTTTATAGTATATGATTTTATTGTAATAAAATACCATCACTTTTCCCAGAATATTACCCGAAACAAAAATCAGCCATAATATACCAAGTATAGAGGGAGACAATCTGTATAAATTGAAGCCACCAAAAAACAGTATGAAACCATCTCTTTTGGTAACAACGAAAACAAAGATAGAGCATGAAAAACCAAATAATCATGAGCAACAGATGTTCCAATACGTCTAGGTTCGGTGCTTCAGAAATCTGATTGCTAAAAAAGAGAGGTCTCGCCAATATCATTAAGTTAAGGATCCTACTCCAATTTTTATTGGATAGGGTCTTTTTATTTTTCAATAAATTAATAGTCTAAAATTAAAAAGGAGTTTTCCCATGGTTCAGTCTATTCAAACAATCCTAGAGTCTTTCATCTCACAACTCTCATCCGACAGTTCTTCTTATATCGTCCAACCAGATAAAGACTTTACCCGTTCCAGAAAATGTTCCTTCCAACAAATGGTTTCCGCTATACTAAACATGGGCGGTCAAACACTATCAAAAGAACTTATCAATCAAGACTTCCCCATTTCAAAGGCAGCTTTTGTCCAAAATCAGTATAAAATTAAGCACCAAGCCTTTAAAAAGCTCTTCAAAAACTTTACGCAGGCTATTCTTCCAAAAACAGAACTCACTATTCTGGCTGTAGATGGATTAGATATCCATATTCCAGTCATTCCTGAGGACACAGCCTCTCATTTTCCTTCAAAATTAGGTGGAAAAGCCTATAATCTCCTTCACTTAGATGCACTATTTGATTTGGAAAGTGAGCTCTATTGCGATGCCTAGGTTCAAGAGAGACGAGATGTTGATGAACGGCAGGCTCTGATTGAAATGATGGAGAATTCTCTCTTTCGAACAAGCACTCATTGTGGCCGATAGGGGGTATGAATCTTAGAACCTGTATTCACAAGTGAAGTACTTGTATATAAGAGATAGTTTTTCGCTAATCAAGGCAGTTTTTTGAGGGAATACTGACTGTATTTTGAAAAAAACTAACGATGAGTAGCTGAAAAACTAGCCTTAGATGGAAGTGCTGAACTGTGAATACAGGTTCTAAGAATCAATACAAGTTTATTCCCAGCAATCAAACCTTTGATTTTCTTCCTAAAGAATGGGAAAGGGGAGCTGAAACAGAGTTTTCCCCCCTTTCTTTTCGCATGATTCGGTTTCAAATAGCTCCAAATAAGTATGAGACCCTCGTGACCAATTGTGATAAACCTGTAGACTATATAAAAAGCCTCTATACCCGTAGATGGGGCATAGAAACCACTTTTCGTCACTTGAAATATGCACTTGGACTGGTGAGTTTTCACGCTAAAAAGCTGGAAGGAATTCTTCAGGAAATTTTCGCTCGCCTCACCTTTTACAATGCCGTCAAAATGACCGCTTCTAAGGTCATCATTAGGGAGCGAAGAACAAAGTATAGATATAAAATCAGCTTTTCAGATGCCTGCTATATTTGTCGTCTATTTTTCCGTCACCAAATACCTTCCAAGCAAGTTGAAATCTACGTCCAATCCTACCTCTGTCCAATTCGACCTGATAGACAAGCAAGGAGGGAAGTTCGTCATCAAACGCTTGTAGATTTCACTTATAGAATAGCATAAAATCGGATAAATGAATACAAAAAATAAGGATGGAAAGCCTCTTTTTTGTGCTGACTAAATACAAAAATCCCAAGTATTACATCAGAAAAATACTTGAGAGTAAACAGTATAGATGTACTGACGAATGTTAACTTAATGACATTGGAGCAGGGAAGCCTTTTTATATTGTCCAAATAACCACTATTCTGGCAAAAAGACCGACTATCAGACCAATAAACAGAAAAAGACAAACATCAAGCGAGATGTTTGTCTTCAATCTGAATCGAGCCTAGGCTCGATTTTTTTAGATTAGTTATTCAAAGCTGCTGCCATAGTTGCTGCAACTTCTGCTTCGAAATCGTTTGCTGCTTTTTCGATACCGTCACCAACTTCAAAACGTGCAAATGCAACTGCTTTTGCGTTTACTGAATCAAGGTATGCTTCAACAGTTTTGCTGTCATCCATGATGTAAACTTGTGCAAGAAGTGTATAAGCTTGGTCAACTTGTGTGTTATCAAGCAAGAAACGATCCATTTTACCTGGAAGGATTTTATCCCAGATTTGTTCTGGTTTGCCTTCTGCTTTAAGTTCAGCTTTGATAGCTTCTTCAGCTGCTGCAATCACTTCGTCAGTCAATTGTGCTTTAGAACCGTATTTCAAAAGTGGCAAGGCTGGTTTGTCAACCATAGCACGAGACTCATTGTCTTGCTCAATTTTGTGGTTAAGTTGCGCCAATTCATCTTTGACGAATTGCTCATCAAGCTCTGTGTATGAAAGCACAGTTGGTTTCATGGCAGCGATATGCATTGACACTTGTTTAGCAAGCGCTTCGTCGCCACCTTCGATAACAGAGATAACGCCGATGCGACCACCGTTGTGTTGGTATGCACCAAATACTTGTGCATCTGTTTTTTCGATAAGAGCAAAGCGACGGAATGAAATTTTTTCACCGATTGTAGCTGTTGCGTTGATGTAAGCTGCTTCAAGCGTTTCACCGTTTGCCATTGTCAAAGCAAGAGCTTCTTCGTTGTTTGCAGGTTTACCTTCAGCGATGACTTTAGCTGTTTCGTTTACCAAATCAACGAATTGTGCATTTTTCGCTACGAAGTCAGTCTCAGCATTCACTTCAATAACTGCTGCTACGTTACCGTTAACGTAAACACCTGTCAAACCTTCAGCTGCTACACGGTCAGCTTTCTTAGCTGCCTTAGCCATACCTTTTTCGCGAAGCAATTCAATCGCTTTTTCGATATCACCTTCAGTTTCAACCAATGCTTTTTTCGCGTCCATAACGCCAGCACCTGATTTTTCACGCAATTCTTTTACGAGAGCTGCTGTAATTTCTGCCATGTCTGTTCTCCTTTTGTTTTTTGTAAAAATAGAGGAGCTGGGCTGAGCCCCGCCCCTCTAGGTTGTTTCAGTTTATCTTTGTGTAACTAGCTTATTTGCCTTCTACAACTTCAACCAATTCTTCAAGTGATTCTGCTGAAGCCACTTCAACAGTCTCAGCTTCAAATGAAACTGCCGCATCTTCACCTTGACGACCCTCGATAACAGCATCTGCCATTTTCGCAGTGATCAATTTAACAGCGCGGATAGCATCATCGTTAGCAGGGATGATAACATCGATATCATCTGGATCTGCGTTAGTATCTACCATAGCAACTACAGGGATACCAAGTTTTTTAGCTTCTTTAACTGCGATTTGCTCTTTGTGTGGGTCAACAACGTACATCACATCTGGAATACGTGGCATATCTTCGATACCGCCCAAGAATTTCTCAAGACGTGCGCGTTGTTTGTTAAGAAGAGCAACTTCTTTCTTAGGAAGAACATCAAAAGTACCGTTTTCTTCCATTGCTTTGATTTCTTTCAAACGAGCGATACGTTTTTGGATAGTTCCCCAGTTTGTAAGCGTTCCACCCAACCAACGGTGGTTGATGAAGTATTGACCTGAACGTACTGCTTCTTCAGCAACTGCTTCAGCAGCTTGCTTCTTAGTACCTACAAAGAGGATGATAGCATCGTTTGCTGCAGCATCACGGATAAAATCATAAGCTTGATCAGCCAATTTTACTGTTTGTTGCAAGTCAATAACGTGGATACCGTTACGCTCTGTGAAGATGTACTTAGCCATCTTAGGGTTCCAGCGACGAGTTTGGTGACCAAAGTGAACACCAGCTTCGAGCAATTGTTTCATTGAAATTACTGCCATGAGTAGTTTCTCCTTTTTTGTTTTTTTCCTCTCTCGGACGTCGACTCGCAGCTCAACCTATCGGCAACAGAACCACAATTGATCCAAGATGAGTATTTGTTGTTAGACAACTTACTTAGTATAGCAGACTTTTCCATAAATAGCAAGAAAATTTGCACTTGACGGATACTGTTTTTTACGATAGAATTATTCTTGTTATGGCGGTATAGCCAAGTGGTAAGGCACGGCTCTGCAAAAGCTTGATCGTCGGTTCAAATCCGTCTACCGCCTTTCAGTACCTGATTTAACAGGATTTAACAGAACAAAAAGCCCGTAAAGTCGGGCTTTTTGGTTTTTTTATTCGGT
>NZ_AUIO01000010.1 GCF_000423745.1 Streptococcus plurextorum DSM 22810 | reverse complement strand
GTTCGATTCCCGTCGGGACCGTTCAAAATGACTGTTAGGCATTTTGAAGTTGGAAATAGAGCAAACGATGTTTGCATCATATTTACGACTCGTTAGCTCAGTTGGTAGAGCAATTGACTTTTAATCAATGGGTCGCTGGTTCGAGCCCAGCACGGGTCATGAATGCGGGTTTGGCGGAATTGGCAGACGCACCAGATTTAGGATCTGGCGCTTTCGGGCGTGGGGGTTCAAGTCCCTTAACCCGCATATAGGATATATAATAGGCCGGCTTAGCTCAGTTGGTAGAGCATCTGATTTGTAATCAGAGGGTCGCGTGTTCAAGTCATGTAGCCGGCAGTTTTAGTTTTGGGCGCGTAGCTCAGGTGGTTAGAGCGCACGCCTGATAAGCGTGAGGTCGGTGGTTCGAGTCCACTCGTGCCCATAATATATGGAGAATTACTCAAGAGGCTGAAGAGGACGGTTTGCTAAATCGTTAGGTCGGGTAACTGGCGCAAGGGTTCGAATCCCTTATTCTCCGTACTTATGATAAGGTTATCTATTGATAACTCTTTTTATTTTTCTAAATTAGGAGTAGCTTGTGAAAAAATGGCGTTTATCGCGTTTTGCTTTAGTTTGTGGAGTAAGTTTTATGATAGTTACTTCGCTTATTTTTTTTATTTTTCAAAATGATCAGAGGCGTCAAGCGATTTCGCGTCCTATTAATCAGGTACTATCACCGATTTCTTCGATGATTTCAGGTCCGATATCACAAATGAAATCTTTTATCTCCGATATTTCATCTATTGAGGAAATTAAAGAACAGAATCAAGACTTGGCTGAACAACTGGCAGCTTTACAAGTGGCTGAGGAAAAAATAAAATCACTAGAAGAGGAAAATGCAGCTTTAAAATCCAATTTAAATCTTAAAGAAACATTTGCGACTCAGAAATTTTTAACAGCTAAAGTGGCAAGTCGCTCGACTATTGCTTGGTTGGATTGGATAACGGTTAATATTGGGGAGTCACAAGGCGCTTCTTCAGGTATGTTAGTGATATCGAATGGTGGTCTTATAGGAATTGTTGACCAGGCATTTTCGACTTCTTCCAGAATTAATTTACTGACAAATACCGGGGATTTTACAAATATTCCAGTAAGAATTTCTACGGATAAAGGCGATATTTATGGTATCTTATCTGGGTATGACAGTGAGAAAAATGCTTATATTGTAACGAAGTTAAATGCTCAAGAAGAAATTTCAAAAGAAAGTTTAGTAGTGACAAGTGGTTTAGATGGGAAAACGGCTGCGAATGTGACAGTTGGAAAGGTAGTAGACGTGAGCTCTGACACTGATCTTAATAAAGTTGTTTATGTTAAATCAGACGTTAATATGGACAGCTTATCGTATGTAACACTGGTAGGAAAATAAGATGTCTAGAATACCTTTCTTTTTTGTGGCGATTTGTTTGGCATTACTAGCCTTTATTTTTGATAGCCAACTGCCTGCTGTTTTAATACCGCTACTTCCTAGTTCAATGTTTTTCTCTAGTCATCTTGTATTGATTATTCTACTATTCTGGGTACAAAAGTCAGACAGCAATTTACTCTATCTTGTCTTTCTATGTTTAGGTTTTTTGACCGATGATTATTTCTATCATACGATTGGTATTAGTATCTTCATCTATCCTTTAATCGTTTATTTGACAAGAAAGCATAAAGGACTGATTAATCTCCCTTTAACACGCTACTTGATGTTTCTGGTTTTCATCTTCCTGTTTGAAGGGATTTCCTATATGTTGGCATGGATTTATGGCTTGACAAGGCAACCTATTGAATTTGTTGTGACACATCATTTACTGTTTACGATACTAGTTAATTCAGTTATTATTTTGTTCACCAATCCAATATTTCAAAAGATTAATAAAGAGTCTTCAACTATCAATTAAACTGTAATAATCACGTAACATAGGGGACGTGATTTTTTGATAGAATGTATAGTGTCTCATTGAAAGGAAATTATTTAGATTATGAAGAAACGTATTTTATCAGCAGTTTTACTTAGTGGTATTGCACTAAGCACTCTTTCAAATCTAACACTTGTATCAGCTACAGATTATGAAGCACAGATTGCCGCAAAAGAAGCTGCTATTAGTAGCCTATCGGCAGAACAGTCAGCAGCGAAAGCTCAAGTTGATTCGATTAAAGCTCAAGTAACCTCATTGCAAGCAGAGAAAACAAAATTAGAAGAAGAAAATAAACGATTAGAAGAAGAATCTCAACAATTAATTGCAGAAATTAAAGAGCTTTCAGATAAAATCATTGCACGTACAGATTCTTTAAAAGAACAAGCACGTAGTGCGCAGAAAAATAGCGGAGCAACAAATTACATTTCAGCTATCTTGGATGCAGATTCTATCTCAGATGCTATTGGACGTGTCGTTGCGATTCGAGAAGTGGTTTCAGCAAATGAAAGCATGTTGAAACAACAAGAAGAAGATAAGGCTTCACTTCAGAAAAAGCAAGAAGAGAACCAAAAAGCAATCAATACTGTTTGGGAGAACCAAAAAACACTTGCGGCAAATGAAGTTGCTTTGAAGACTCAACAAGCAGAACTAGAGGTTGCTCAAATTAACCTAGCTGCTCAGTTAACAACAGCAGAGGGAGAGAAAGCAGCACTTTTACAAGAAAAAGCTAATGCAGAAGCAGCGGCAGCAGCAGCAGCAGCGGCAGAAAAAGCAGCTCGTGAAGCAGCAGCTCGCGAAGCGGCAGCGCAAGCTCAAGCTGTTCCTCAAGTACAAGCAGCGACGAGCACAGCTGTAGCTTCAACTACACCTACAGCTACTGTTGCAACAACGGAAACAGCAGCGTCAAGTAATAAGGTGACTTATTCAGCAAATAATACTTATCCTGTAGGTCAGTGTACATGGGGTGCGAAATCATTGGCTCCTTGGGTAGGAAACTACTGGGGGAATGCAGCTCAGTGGTTAGGTAGTGCACGTGCAGCAGGTTACGCTACAGGTACAACGCCACAAGTAGGTGCAGTTGCTGTTTGGACAAATTCGTACTATGGACACGTTGCTGTTGTCACAGCTATCAATGGATCAGAAATCCAAGTTATGGAATCAAACTATGGGGGTAATATGTCAATCGGTAATTACCGTGGTTGGTTTAACGCCTCAGCCTCTGGTATTGCAGGCTATATCTACCCATAAAGTATTAAAAGAGTCGTGTGACTCTTTTTTACTTGGTAAAGATTGTATAACTCGTTGAAAAATCTAATAAAAAGGGTTACAATAAGATGTACAAAAAAACTTGGAGGAAATCATGTCGTATAACAACTTGAAGCTGTTTGCTTTATCGTCCAATCAGGAGTTGGCAAAGAAAGTGGCTAACACAATGGGAATTCCACTTGGGAAGTCATCTGTTCGCCAGTTTTCGGATGGTGAAATTCAAGTCAATATTGAGGAGTCAATTCGAGGACATCATGTCTTCATTTTGCAGTCTACCTCAGCTCCGGTCAACCACAACTTAATGGAAATTTTGATTATGGTTGATGCGCTTAAGCGTGCTAGTGCAGAGACTATTAATGTGGTCATGCCTTACTATGGTTATGCTCGTCAGGACCGTAAAGCACGTGCCAGAGAGCCGATTACCTCAAAATTAGTAGCTAATATGTTGGAGGTTGCAGGCGTTGATAGGCTTTTAACAGTTGATCTTCACGCAGCTCAAATTCAAGGATTCTTTGACATTCCAGTCGACCATTTGATGGGGGCACCGCTCATTGCCGATTATTTTGACCGCTCAGGTCTTAAAGGGGATGATGTGGTAGTTGTTAGTCCGGACCATGGTGGGGTGACACGTGCTCGTAAATTGGCACAATTCTTGAAAACGCCGATTGCTATTATTGATAAGCGTCGTAGTGTTGATAAGATGAATACCTCAGAGGTCATGAACATCATCGGTAATGTTGAAGGTAAGACATGTATTTTGATTGATGATATGATAGATACAGCGGGAACGATTTGTCATGCTGCAGATGCTTTAGCAGAAGCAGGTGCAACTGCTGTTTACGCATCATGTACTCACCCAGTATTATCTGGTCCAGCTCTTGAAAACATTACCAAATCAGCTATTAAGAAATTAGTCGTCCTAGATACGATTTTCCTTCCAGAGGAGCGTTTAATTGATAAAATTGAGCAAATCTCAATCGCCGATTTGCTAGCGGATGCTATTATTCGTATACACGAAAAGCGCCCACTTTCTCCTTTGTTTGAATTAGGGCATAAATAAGCATAAGAAATCTGTCCTTGAGACAGATTTTTTGTTATAATGAGGTATTATCTCTAGGAGGCTGTTTATGGATGTAACAAAACGTTTTAATAAGAATTTGGATAGAATTGAAATTTCTATGATTCGTCAATTTGATCAGTCTATCTCAACGATTCCAGGTATTTTAAAGCTGACTTTGGGTGAACCTGATTTTAATACTCCTGATCATGTTAAGGAAGCTGCGAAAGCTGCTATTGATGCTAATCAGAGCCATTATACTGGTATGGCTGGTCTCCTAGAATTGCGTCAAGCAGCATCAGCTTTTGTCAAAGATAAATATCATCTTGAATACAATCCAGATAATGAAGTTTTAGTGACAGTCGGTGCTACGGAAGCTTTATCTGCAACATTAACGGCTATTTTAGAGCCAGGAGATGTGGTGCTGTTACCTGCCCCAGCTTATCCAGGATATGAGCCTATTGTTAATCTTGTTGGTGCACAAATTATAGAGATTGATACGACGGCAAATGATTTTATCTTGACCCCTCAGATGTTGGAAGAGGCTTTGCGAGCTCATGGAGATAAGGTCAAGGCTGTACTTCTTAACTATCCTGCCAATCCGACGGGGGTGACTTATACTAGGGAAGAAATTAAGGCTTTTGCGGCTGTTTTGGAGCATTTCCCAGTCTTTGTCGTCAGTGATGAAATCTATTCGGAATTGAATTACACTGATGAACCTCATGTTTCTATTGCTGAGTTTATTCCTGAACAGACTATTGTGATTAATGGTTTGTCCAAATCACATGCGATGACAGGCTGGCGCCTAGGTCTCATCTTTGCTAGAAAAGAATTGACAGCTCAGTTGATTAAAAGCCATCAGTATTTGGTTACAGCAGCAACTACCTCAGCTCAATTTGCAGGCCTTGCAGCGCTGACAAACGGTAAAGATGATGCAGAACCAATGAAACAGGAATACATCAAGCGTCGGGACTATATTATCGAAAAAATGACGGCTATGAATTTTAAGATTATTCGTCCTAATGGCGCTTTCTATATTTTTGCTAAAATCCCCGTGGCAGAAGGGAAGGACTCTTTTGCATTCTTGAAAAAATTAGCACAGGAACAAGCTGTTGCCTTCATTCCAGGAGTGGCTTTTGGGCAGTATGGTGAGGGTTATTTGCGTATTTCTTATGCAGCTAGCATGGATGTGATTAAAGAAGCTATGAGACGTTTAGAAGCATTTATGGAGCAGTATGGAGATTAGAGAGAGTCGAGGGCTTATTCTCTATAATCGTAATTATCGAGAAGATGATAAGCTGGTCAAGATTTTTACAGAGACAGCTGGCAAGCGAATGTTTTTCGTGAAACATGCTGGCAAATCTAAACTGGCATCGGTCATCCAACCGTTGACAAGCGCTACCTTTTTAATGAAAATCAATGAGGCAGGCTTGTCTTATATTGATGATTATCATGAGTCGGTAAATTACAAAAGGATAAATGAAGATATTTTTGCTTTAGCCTATGCCACTTACATTGTAGCTTTAGCAGACGCTGCTATCGCAGACAATCTCCCTGACCCTCAGCTATTTGCTTTTTTGACCAAGACTTTGGAGCTTATGGATGAGGGGTTAGACTATGAAATCTTAACGAATATCTTTGAAGTTCAGATTTTGGAGAGATTTGGTGCTCAGCTTAATTTTCATGACTGTGTTTTTTGTCACCGTGTTGGTCAGCCTTTTGATTTTTCTTATCACTATTCTGGCTTACTCTGTCCAGAACACTACGATAAAGATATGAAACGTAGTCACCTAGATCCAAATGTTCCTTATTTGCTAGATAAGTTTCAATCGCTACAATTTGATGAGCTTAACAGTATCTCTGTAAAATCAGAGATGAAGCAAAAGCTACGCCATTTTTTAGATAGTATCTATGATAATTATGTAGGGATTCAGCTAAAAAGTAAGAAATTTATAGATGATTTAAGCCAATGGGGTGATGTCATGAAACCAATGACAGAAGAGTGAAAAATCGCCGTAGAGGTGATTTTTTGTTATAATATGATTATCAAACAATCGTGAGGAATCTATGAAACGTATTGCAGTAGATGCTATGGGTGGGGACCATGCCCCTCAGGCAGTAGTAGAAGGTGTCAATCAGGCCTTATCTGCCTTTCCAGACATCGAAATTCAACTTTATGGTGATGAAGCTAAAATCAAGCAGTATTTGACAGCGACAGAGCGTGTCAGCATTGTTCATACCACGGAGAAAATCAATTCAGATGATGAGCCTGTCAAGGCCATTCGTCGTAAGAAAGAAGCGTCGATGGTCCTAGCGACCAAGGCTGTCAAGGATGGTCAGGCAGAGGCGGTCTTATCGGCTGGCAATACAGGAGCTCTGTTAGCGGCAGGTGTCTTTGTGGTTGGCCGTATCAAGCACATTGACCGTCCTGGTCTTATGTCTACTTTGCCGACTATGGACGGTAAGGGATTTGACATGATGGACTTGGGGGCAAATGCCGAAAATACAGCCCATCACCTCTATCAGTATGGTATCCTTGGCTCGTTTTATGCGGAGCATGTGCGTGGGGTCAAGCAACCTCGTGTAGCTCTTTTGAACAACGGTACGGAAGATACCAAGGGCACGCCAGTTCACCAAGAGGCTTATAAACTCTTGTCAGAAGACAAGTCCATCAACTTCATCGGTAATGTGGAGGCACGTGAGCTGCTCAACAGCGTGGCAGATGTGGTCGTGACGGATGGTTTCACGGGAAACGCTGTGCTGAAAACTATTGAAGGAACGGCTAAATCTATCGTTGGTCAGTTGACGGGCTCTATCAAAAATGGCGGTCTGCGTGCTAAATTGGGTGGTCTTTTGGTCAAGCCGACTCTTAAAAAGGCACTGGGAGCTATGGATTATAAGAAGGCTGGTGGTGCTGTCTTGCTTGGTCTGAAGGCACCTGTCATCAAGGCTCACGGCTCTAGCGATGCCCAGTCGATTTTCTATACCATTAAGCAGACGCGTTCGATCTTGGAGGCTGGTATTGTCGAAAAATCGGTGGAGAAATTTTCAGTGGTGGAGGACAGCCATGACTAGAGAGCAGGTCTATCAACGCATTATCGAACTGGTACAGGATGAGAAGGGAGCTGACTTTGTCGTCTTACCGGAGTCGTCTTTGACAGATAATATCGCAGCGGATTCGGTGGAAATTATGGAATTTGTCCTGACCTTAGAAGATGAGTTTGGGGTGGATGTGCCGGATGCGGCCATTGAGCGATTTGAAACCTTGTCTGACATTGTGGATTTTATTTATGAAGAATTAGAGAAACGTTCGTAGTTTACGGGCGTTTTTCTTTGTTTTTGATTGAATTTCCAAGTTTATTTTGAATAAACGAACTTTGTGTGTTAGAATAGAGGAAAATAACCATTTCATCTATGAAAGGCGAACGTTATCATGAAAACAGATCTTCTCTATTCAGGAAAAGCAAAGGACATCTACGCTACGGCTGATAGTGACCAGATTGTTGCGGTTTACAAGGACCAGGCGACAGCTTTTAATGGCGGTAAGAAAGAGCAGATTGTTGGAAAAGGGCGACTTAATAATCTGATTTCATCCTTGATTTTTGAAAAGTTGAATGAAGCTGGAGTCAAGACGCATTTTATCAAGCGATTGTCAGACACAGAGCAGTTAAATAGAAAAGTGGAGATTGTTCCGCTTGAGGTTGTCTTGCGGAATGTGACGGCAGGCTCTTTCTCAAAACGCTTTGGGGTAGAAGAAGGAATTGCATTATCTACTCCAATCGTGGAATTTTATTACAAAAAAGATGAGTTGGATGACCCCTTTATCAACGAGGAGCATATTGCCTTTTTAGAACTGGCTAGTCAGGATCAGATTGATTACATCAAGGAAGAAACACGCCGTATCAATGGTTTCTTGAAAGACTTGTTTGCTCAGATTGGGCTAACTTTGGTTGATTTCAAACTAGAATTTGGGACTGACTCTTCTGGTCAGATTTTATTGGCGGATGAGTTTTCGCCTGATAATTGTCGTTTGTGGGATGCGGATGGCAACCATCTCGACAAGGATGTTTTCCGTCGGGGTCTCGGGGAGTTGACCGAGGTTTACGAAGTCGTATTGGCAAAATTACAGGAAGTGAAATAAGGATTGGAAGATATGGCAAAGCGGATTTTTGTTGAGAAGAAGGCAGAATTTCAGATCAAGGCGGAGGCTCTTCGTAAGGAGTTGACTCATAATTTGCAGTTGACAAGTCTGTCAAGTTTGCGGTTAGTGCAGGTTTACGATGTTTTCAATCTTGAGGAGGACTTGTTAGAGCAGGCTATCAAGCATATCTTTACCGAGCAGGTGACGGACAAGGTTTTGTCGGATGAAGAATTAGGTCTGGAAGGTGTGGTTTATTTTGCTATTGAGGCTTTGCCTGGGCAGTTTGACCAGCGGGCTGCCAGCAGTCAGGAGGCCCTTCTCTTGTTGGGCAGTCGTCAGGAGGTGCGTGTCAATACAGGGCAGCTTTATATCTTGAATGGTGATGTGCAGAAAGAAGAATTAGCTGCTATCAAGAATTATTTGCTCAATCCTGTGGATTCGCGTTTCAAGGACTTGGATGCTCCTTTGGTGGCACAGGAGTTTTCGGTGTCAGATACGACTATTCCGACCTTGGACTTTTTTGATAGCTACGGGGCAGAGGAGTTTGCAACTTACAAGCGTGAGGCTGGTTTGGCCATGGAAGTGGAAGACCTGCTTTTCATTCAAGACTATTTCAAGTCAATCGGTCGTGTGCCGACAGAAACAGAGCTCAAAGTTTTGGACACCTATTGGAGCGATCACTGCCGTCATACGACTTTTGAAGCGGAGCTCAAGTCTATTGACTTTTCAGCCTCAAAATTCCAAAAGCAATTGCAGGCGACCTATGATAAGTACCTTGCTATGCGGACAGAATTAGGTCGGACAGATAAGCCACAGACGCTTATGGATATGGCGACTATTTTTGGTCGCTATGAGCGGGCCAATGGCCGTCTGGATGATATGGAAGTTTCGGATGAAATCAATGCCTGCTCGGTAGAAATTGAAGTGGATGTAGATGGAGTAAAAGAACCCTGGCTCCTCATGTTCAAGAATGAAACCCACAATCACCCCACGGAAATCGAGCCTTTCGGTGGTGCCGCAACCTGTATCGGTGGTGCCATTCGTGATCCATTGTCAGGTCGTTCTTATGTCTATCAGGCTATGCGGATTTCAGGTGCAGGTGATATTACCCAACCTCTGATAGCTACTCGACCAGGGAAATTGCCACAGCAAATCATTTCTAAAACAGCGGCACATGGTTATTCTTCTTATGGAAATCAAATCGGTCTTGCGACTACCTATGTACGTGAATATTTCCACCCAGGCTTTGTCGCAAAACGCATGGAATTAGGTGCCGTTGTCGGTGCTGCTCCTAAGGAAAATGTGGTTCGTGAAAAATCAGTCGCAGGTGATGTGGTTATCTTGTTAGGAGGCAAAACAGGTCGAGATGGTATCGGTGGGGCAACAGGCTCGTCCAAGGTACAGACAGTTGAGTCTGTGGAAACAGCTGGTGCGGAAGTCCAAAAAGGAAATGCCATTGAAGAACGCAAAATCCAACGCTTGTTCCGAAATGGTAACGTTACACGTCTTATCAAAAAATCCAATGACTTCGGTGCAGGCGGTGTCTGCGTAGCCATTGGGGAGCTGGCAGATGGCTTGGAAATTGACTTGGACAAGGTTCCGCTCAAGTATGCGGGCTTGAATGGAACGGAAATTGCCATTTCTGAGTCGCAAGAGCGGATGAGTGTCGTTATCCGTCCTCAAGATGTGGAAACCTTTATCGCAGCCTGCCGTCGGGAAAATATCCATGCGGTTGTTGTAGCCAAAGTCACTGAGAAGCCAAAACTGGTCATGACCTGGAATGGTCAAACCATTGTTGATTTGGAGCGTTCCTTCCTTGATACCAACGGTGTACGTGTGGTGGTGGATGCCAAGGTGGTTGACAGCTCTGTCAATTTGCCAGAAAGGCGTAAAACAGCTGCTGAAACGCTACA
Source organism: Streptococcus plurextorum DSM 22810 (assembly GCF_000423745.1). GTDB lineage: Bacteria > Bacillota > Bacilli > Lactobacillales > Streptococcaceae > Streptococcus > Streptococcus plurextorum. Next base: position 62,441 of record NZ_AUIO01000010.1, on the reverse strand, counting down.
AGAGGACTTGAAGCACCTTCTTTCAGACCTCAACCATGCCAGTCAAAAAGGTTTGCAGACTATCTTTGACTCATCTGTTGGTCGCTCAACCGTCAACCACCCACTCGGAGGTCGCCACCAGTTGACACCGACAGAAAGTTCGGTACAGAAGTTGCCTGTCCAACATGGGATGACGACGACGGCTTCTGTCATGGCTCAGGGCTATCATCCTTACCTAGCAGACTGGTCACCTTACCACGGAGCAGCCTATGCGGTCATTGAAGCGACTGCTCGCCTGGTTGCAACAGGTGCTAACTGGTCCAAGGCTCGCTTCTCCTATCAAGAATATTTCCAGCGAATGGACAAACAGGCCGAGCGTTTCGGTCAGCCAGTAGCAGCACTGCTCGGCTCTATCGAGGCTCAGATCCAGCTTGGCTTGCCGTCTATCGGGGGTAAGGACTCCATGTCTGGTACCTTTGAGGACTTGACAGTTCCGCCGACCCTGGTTGCCTTTGGTGTGACAACGGCAGACAGCCGCAAGGTTCTATCACCTGAGTTCAAGGCGGCTGGCGAGCATATCTATTATCTTCCAGGTCAGATTTTGTCAGAAGACATTGATTTTGCCTTGATGAAGTCTAATTTTGAGACTTTTGAAAAATGGCAGAGCGCTTATGAGATTACGGCTGCTAGTGCAGTTAAGTACGGAGGCGTTCTAGAAAGTTTAGCCCTCATGTCCTTTGGTAACCAGCTCGGTGCAGAAATCGAGTTGGCGGAGCTTGAAACCAGCTTGACAGGTCAGCTAGGTGGCTTTGTCTTCACATCGCAAGAAGACATTCCAGATGCTGTGAAAATCGGTCAAACAACAACAGACTTTACACTGCTTGTCAATGGTGTCAACCTAGCTGGACAGGGCCTACAAGCTACCTTTGAAGGTAAGTTGGAAGAAGTCTATCCAACAGAATTTGAACAGGCGACAGACTTACAGGATATTCCTGCAATCACAAGTTCAGCGGTTATACAAGCCAAAGAAACAGTCGAATTACCGCTTGTTTACATCCCAGTCTTCCCGGGAACCAACTCAGAATACGACTCCGCCAAGGCTTTTGAACAGGCTGGTGCCAAGGTCAATCTGGTTCCATTTGTGACTTTGGATGCGGCAAGTATTGAACAGTCCGTTGACACAATGGTTGACAATATTGACAAGGCCAACATCCTTTTCTTCGCAGGAGGATTCTCCGCTGCGGATGAGCCAGATGGGTCTGCTAAGTTTATCGTGACCATCTTACGAAACGCCAAGGTCCGCTCTGCTATTGACCAATTTATCGAAAAAGGTGGCCTCATCATCGGTATCTGTAATGGCTTCCAGGCCCTTGTCAAATCGGGCTTGCTGCCGTATGGAAACTTTGAGGAGGCAGGAGAAAACAGTCCGACCCTCTTCTACAACGATGCCAATCAGCACGTTGCCAAAATGGTAGAGACGCGGATTGCCAATGTCAACTCTCCGTGGTTGGCAGGTGTTCAAGTCGGCGACATTCACGCTATCCCAGTTTCTCATGGGGAAGGAAAATTTGTGGTGACGGACGAGGAATTTGCTACCTTGCGTGACAATGGTCAGATTTTCAGCCAGTATGTTGAGTTTACAGGTCAGCCAAGCATGGACTCTAAGTACAATCCAAATGGTTCTAGTCATGCCATTGAAGGTATTACCAGCCGAAATGGTCAGATTATCGGGAAAATGGGACACTCAGAACGTTATGAGGAGGGGCTTTTCCAGAATATTCCAGGTAAGAAAGACCAAGGGCTCTTTGTTTCAGCAGTTCGCTATTTTACAGGAAAATAACTATGACATATGAAGTTAAATCACTCAATGAAGAATGTGGTGTTTTCGGCATTTGGGGACATCCGCAGGCTGCTCAGGTGACCTATTTTGGCCTCCACAGTTTGCAGCACCGAGGGCAAGAAGGAGCAGGAATTTTAGCAAATGATGCTGGTTTCCTGCGTCGCCATCGGAACACAGGCTTGATTGCAGAAGTTTTTAAAAATCCAGCGGATTTGGAGGCTCTGACAGGAAATGCAGCCATCGGTCATGTTCGCTATGCGACCTCAGGTTCTGCTTCTATCAACAATATCCAGCCTTTTCTCTTTGATTTCTCAGATATGCAGGTAGGGTTGGCACATAATGGTAATCTGACTAACGCTGTCAGTCTGAGGGCAGAATTGGAAAAGAATGGCTCTATCTTTTCAAGTTCCTCTGATACTGAGATTTTGATGCACCTGATTCGTCGCAGTCACAACCCAGATTTCATAGGGAAAATCAAGGAAGCCCTCAATACTGTTAAGGGTGGATTTGCCTACTTGATTATGCTGGAAGACAAATTGGTTGCAGCATTGGACCCAAATGGTTTCCGTCCGCTTTCAATAGGTAAAATGAAAAACGGAGCTTGGGTGGTTGCCAGTGAAACCTGTGCATTTGAAGTCGTAGGAGCCGAGTGGGTTCGTGATGTCCTGCCTGGTGAACTAGCGATTATCGATGACTCGGGGGTTCATTACGACACCTATACGAATGACACGCAGCTAGCAGTTTGTTCTATGGAATATGTCTATTTTGCTCGACCAGATTCGGTTATCCATGGTGTCAATGTCCATACGGCACGTAAAAACATGGGCCGTCGTTTGGCCCAGGAGTTCAAACTTGAAGCAGACATTGTCGTCGGTGTGCCAAACTCCTCCCTCTCCGCAGCCAGCGGATTCTCTGAGGAATCCGGTCTACCCAATGAAATGGGGCTGATAAAAAATCAATACACCCAGCGGACCTTTATCCAACCGACGCAGGAGCTCCGCGAACAAGGCGTCCGCATGAAGTTGTCAGCCGTGTCAAGTATTGTAAAGGGAAAACGTGTGGTCATGGTTGATGACTCCATCGTTCGAGGAACAACCAGTCGTCGCATTGTTCAGCTCTTGCGGGAAGCAGGAGCAGCAGAAGTCCATGTGGCTATTGGTAGCCCAGAACTTAAGTATCCATGTTTTTACGGGATTGACATTCAGACCCGTCGAGAATTGATTTCAGCCAATCACACAGTTGATGAGGTCTGTGAGATTATCGGAGCTGACAGTCTGACCTACCTCTCTCTTGAAGGTATGATTGAGGCCATTGGTATCGACACCGATGCTCCAAAAGGTGGACTCTGTGTGGCCTACTTTGACGGCGAATTTCCAACCCCTCTTTACGATTACGAGGAAGAGTACCTCCGCAGCCTAGAAGAGAAAACGAGTTTCTATATTGAAAATGTCAAGTAAATGACAGAGGTGTCAACGCTACTTGACAGACTTGTAAACTGTTGAAAGGAATTAAAATGACAAATAAAAATGCCTACGCCCAATCGGGCGTTGACGTCGAAGCTGGCTACGAAGTGGTTGAACGCATCAAGAAACACGTAGCTCGAACAGAACGCTTGGGCGTTATGGGAGCCCTTGGTGGCTTTGGTGGTATGTTTGACCTGACCAAACTGGATGTCAAAGAGCCAGTCTTGGTATCTGGGACAGACGGTGTCGGCACCAAGCTCATGCTGGCTATCCAGTATGACAAGCACGACACCATTGGTCAGGATTGCGTGGCCATGTGTGTCAACGACATTATCGCAGCAGGTGCAGAGCCGCTTTACTTCCTCGACTATATAGCGACTGGAAAAAATGAGCCAGCCAAGCTGGAGCAGGTGGTTGCAGGTGTTGCGGAAGGCTGTGTGCAGGCTGGTTGCGGCTTGATTGGCGGTGAAACAGCCGAAATGCCTGGTATGTACGGCGAGGATGACTATGACCTGGCTGGCTTTGCCGTCGGTATTGCGGAGAAGTCTCAGATTATTGATGGCAGTAAGGTCCAGGAGGGCGACATTCTCCTCGGCTTGGCCTCAAGCGGCATCCACTCCAACGGCTATTCCCTTGTCCGACGCGTTTTTGCGGATGTTGCTGGCGACGCTCTGTTGCCAGAGCTCAATGGCAGAGCTCTAAAGGATGTCCTCTTAGAGCCGACCCGTATCTATGTCCAGCAGGTGTTGCCTCTGGTAAAAGCAGGGCTGGTCAACGGCATTGCCCATATCACAGGCGGCGGTTTCATTGAAAATATTCCCCGTATGTTTGCTGATAATCTTGCAGCTGAGATTGAGGAAGATAAGATTCCAATCCTTCCAATTTTTACAGCCCTTGAAAAATACGGCCAAATCAAACATGAAGAAATGTTTGAAATCTTCAATATGGGTATCGGCATGGTATTGGCTGTCAGTCCAGACAAGGTTGACAGTTTCTGTCAACTAGTTGACGAGGAAGTTTACACCATTGGTCGCATCATTGCGAAGGAAGACAAGAGTGTGGTCATCAAATGAAACGAATAGCAGTGTTTGCATCAGGCAACGGCTCCAATTTCCAAGTCATCGCAGAGCAGTTTGAAGTAACCTTTGTCTTTTCAGACCGTAGAAATGCCTATGTCTTGGAACGAGCTGAAAAACTAGGTGTGCCAGCCTTTACATTTGAACTAAAAGAGTTTGCCGATAAGCGGGCTTACGAAAAAAAACTCATCCAACTCTTAGAACAGCACCAGATTGACTTGGTGGTCTTGGCCGGCTATATGAAGATTGTGGGACCAACCCTGTTGGCTCAGTACGAAGGTCGTATCATCAATATCCACCCAGCCTACTTGCCTGAATTTCCAGGAGCCCATGGGATTGAAGACGCCTGGCAGGTAGGCGTGGCAGAAAGTGGCGTGACAGTCCACTGGGTTGACAGCGGCATTGACACAGGACAAATTATCAAACAAATCCGAGTACCAAGATTGGCCGATGACACTCTGGAAACCTTTGAAGCAAGAATACATGAAGCGGAGTACCAACTTTATCCAGCAGTCTTGGAGGAGTTGGGGGCAGTGAAAAAATAAGGAGAAATCATGACAAAACGTGCGTTAATTAGCGTATCAGATAAAAATGGTATTGTAGAATTTGCCCAAGAATTGACCAAGCTTGGTTGGGAAATCATCTCGACAGGAGGTACCAAGGCTGCCTTGGATCAGGCTGGTGTAACTACCATCGCCATTGACGATGTGACTGGTTTTCCTGAGATGATGGACGGCCGTGTCAAGACCCTACATCCCAAAATCCATGGGGGCTTGCTGGCTCGTCGGGATTTGGACAGCCACTTGCAAGCAGCCAAGGACCATGAAATCGGCTTGATTGACTTGGTGGTGGTCAACCTCTATCCCTTCAAAGAGACCATTTTGCGTCCAGATGTGACCTACGACTTGGCGGTGGAGAACATCGACATCGGCGGTCCGTCCATGCTTCGTTCAGCAGCCAAAAACCACGCCAGCGTGACCGTTGTGGTGGATCCAGCGGATTATCCGACGGTTTTAGGGGAAATAGAGAAGCAGGGTCAGACGGCCTACTCAACGCGTCAGCGATTGGCAGCCAAGGTTTTCAGACACACCGCAGCCTACGATGCTCTTATTGCAGACTACTTTACCAAGCAAGTCGGCGAAGATAAGCCTGAAAAACTCACCATTACCTACGACCTCAATCAGCCCATGCGTTACGGAGAAAATCCTCAACAGAATGCGGATTTCTACCAAAACGCCCTTCCGACAGCCTATTCTATTGCAGCAGCTAAACAGCTAAACGGTAAGGAGTTGTCCTTCAACAACATTCGGGATGCGGATGCGGCTATCCGGATTATTCGTGATTTCAAGAACCGTCCAACTGTTGTAGCACTCAAACACATGAACCCTTGTGGTATCGGGCAGGCAGAGACTATTGAGCAGGCTTGGGATTATGCCTATGAGGCTGACCCAGTATCGATTTTCGGAGGCATTGTCGTGCTGAACAGGGAAGTGGATGCTGCGACGGCTGAAAAGATGCACCCGATTTTCTTAGAAATCATCATCGCACCGTGCTACTCGGCAGAAGCGTTAGCTATTTTGACCAATAAAAAGAAAAATCTTCGGATTTTAGAATTGGCTTTTGACGCACAGGATGCCAGCGAAGTGGAAAAAGAGTTCACAGGCGTTGTCGGCGGACTCTTGGTGCAGGATCAGGACGTGGTGGTGGAAAGCCCAGCGGACTGGCAGGTGGTGACCGAGCGTCAACCGTCCGAGCAAGAGTGGGCGGCTATGGAGTTCGCCTGGAAGTCCTCCAAGTATGTCAAGTCCAACGGCATCATCATCACCAATGACAAGATGACCTTGGGCGTGGGACCGGGGCAAACCAACCGTGTAGCATCCGTCCGTATTGCTATCGAGCAAGCCAAAGATCGTTTGGAGGGAGCTGTTTTGGCGTCAGATGCCTTCTTCCCATTTGCAGATAACGTGGAAGAAATCGCAGCGGCAGGTATCAAGGCTATCATCCAGCCAGGTGGTTCTGTCCGTGACCAAGACTCCATTGACATGGCCAACAAATACGGCTTGACCATGGTCTTTACGGGTGTTAGACATTTTAGACATTGATACAGATGAAAACCTCAGCACTTGCCGAGGTTTTTTGGTTTAATTGGGATAGATATAGCCTACGACACCGTCCGCGACTGGGTTGAACCAGCCACGATAGTCCCCAACTACTTGATTTCCGGCGTAGTTGCTTTCCTTGACACGGATACGAGTGGTGCTACTGACCTCGGTGACGACTGCCACATGTCCATAGGGACCACTTGTCCAAACAGCGATGGCTCCTACACGTGGAGTGGTACCTGTTTTGAAACCAGCATTTCTTGCGGAGATGAGCCACAGGTTTGCATTTCCCCAATAGTTCCCAACCCAAGGGGCAACTTCTTTAGCACCCCAAGTACATTGTCCTATAGGATAGGTATTATTTTCCACATAACGTTGGTTGGTGGTGACTTGGAAACTATAAGCTCCAAGTCCTTTCCCGTTTTGGTAGAGATGGAGGTTGTACTTGCCAGTTCCTGTGTGGTTGGTCAAGGGAATGCTTCCTGTGATGGTGCGTAAGGCGGATTTAGAAGCGGTGTACCAAACCAGGTCGTCTTGTCCGTTTTCTTCAGACCAGACGGCATAGGTGACCGTTTCGCTATCGTAGATATTTTGGGCAGTTACTTGGAACAGCCCTGTCTTTTGAAAGGCAATCGTTGTCGCAATCGGTAGTCGAGCGGTTGTCAAATCAACGGTTTGGGCAATATAGCCCACGCGACTGCCATCTGTATAGGTCACATAGACATGGTTTTGGTAATGACCGGTATGGTTTGCGTGTTCAGTAAAGCTGATATCGCTCAGATAAGTTCCCTTGCTATAAGCAGCGGTTCGCCATTTGATATTGCTTTGATTGCTGGTGGACCAGGTGGCAATCTCAACCGACTTAATTGCTTTGCTAGTAGCGGTTTCCTGTACCTTAATCTGATAGTTCCCTTTTAATTGGTTGAGATTTTGTATGGAAATGGCAGGAGCAGCTGATGTAGGAATGTGCTGTGCTTGGACGACAAACTCAGCCGATGCGGTGATACTTGCCTGACTGGCGCCATTTTCTTTTGCATAGAGATGAATGGAGTAGGAGCCGGTGTTGAACTGGTGGTGCTTAAGTGGCACTCGCAAAGAGTAACGACCATTTCCCACAGCAGTAGCGGTGTACCAAATGATGTCATCTTGCCCATTGGTATGGGACCAGACTGGGAGTCTGACCTCGGTAACACTGCTAGGTAGATTGTCAATCTGCACATCCAGGTAGCCCGGTGTCGAAATACTGCTGACGATGCTAGGCTTGACAGGAGCTAGGGTGACACTGGTTTCTTCAAGAAAGACCAGCTTGTTATCGATAACGATATAGGCATGAATAGTATAAAGACCGGATTTTCCAAGTTGGGATGTGGGAATGTCCGTTTGACTTTGCCCTGCAGTAAACCATTGGACATCATCCTGCCCGTTTTCGTTGGACCAGATAGCGTATTGGATGCGATTTTGCTGCTGGTCGGCGGAGCGGTTGTAGTAAATGGATAAGGTTGCTCCATTTTGCTGCGTGGTCACGCCTTGCGATAGAACTGCCTGTTCAGTCTGGGCAGTAGTTATTTCAATAGCATTTGTGACAGGTTCCGACTGCTCATTGGCTGATACAGGCGTCGCTACACTTGTAGCTAAGACAAGGGTTGAAAATAAAAGTGTCGAATATTTTTTCATATAAATCCTCCTACACAACCTATTCGGGAAAAGGGAGTGGAAAGAAAAAATTGGATAAAAATTCTTTGGTAAGTATTCATAAATAGACAGTCAACAACTCAATTAAAGAGGTTGATTTGACTTTGACAAAGCAGGGGGAGTAGGTGTATAATAAAAAGAAATACAATGTATTCAAGGAGAAATAGAATGGCTACAATGACACTTCGTATTGATGATCAAGATGGAGAATTAATTAAAAAGTATATTGCTCTACATGGTTTAACGATTTCAGAGTTTGCACGCCAATCCATGCTCGAAAAGATAGAAGATGAGTATGACTTAGCACTCTTGCGACAAGCTATGGCAGAAGATGATGGTACTCGTATTCCGGTCCAAGATTTATTTGAGGAATTCGGGATGTGATGTACAAGGTTGTACTGACATCAAGAGCGGATAAACAACTTCGAAAACTTGATGCGTTTACAAGAAAGTCTATTTTGTCTTGGATTAAAAAGAATCTTTATCAGACAACAGATCCCAGACGACATGGTAAAGGGTTGACCGCAAACCGCTCAGGAGAATGGCGTTATAGAGTAGGGAATTACCGTATTCTTGCCCATATCTACGATGAAGAAATTGTGATTGAAATTTTTGCGATTGGGCATCGGAAGGATATTTATTGAAAGGCGATGTAAAGTCTTGCTTTTTGATGATATAGATTAATGAGGTGTTTGATTCTGATTCTATTATTGTTCCCGTAGAAGAAGTAAAAACCAAAAACAGAGAAATTGCTTCTTGAATGATGTCATTTAACGACGTCGCAGTATTCTTAAATTCATATGAGAAAGCTTGTATCATTTTGATACGAGCCTTTTTATTCCCGAACATTCTTCTATTCGTTCTATCAAAATCCGTCTGTTTTTGATATACTGTTTATAGAAAATCCGTTTTTGAGGTGTGAAAAATGAAACTTTTGGTCGTTGGTTCTGGTGGTCGTGAACATGCTATCGCAAAGAAATTGTTAGAGTCTGAACAGGTGGAACAGGTCTTTGTTGCTCCTGGAAATGATGGAATGACTTTAGATGGTATCAAGTTAGTCAATATCGGGATTTCCGAACATTCTGCTCTAATCAACTTTGCTAAGGAAAATGACATTGCCTGGACATTTGTTGGCCCTGACGATGCTCTGGCAGCAGGAATCGTTGATGATTTTGAACAGGCGGGGCTAAAAGCTTTTGGTCCCAGTCGCTTAGCCGCGGAGCTGGAGTGGTCAAAAGACTTTGCCAAACAAATCATGGTTAAATACGGCATTCCAACAGCAGCCTTTGGCACATTTTCCAACTTCGAAGAAGCCAAGGCCTACATTGAAGAGCAGGGTGCACCAATCGTGGTCAAGGCGGACGGATTGGCACTGGGCAAGGGTGTGGTCGTGGCGGAAACCGTCGAGCAGGCGGTCGAAGCGGCACGGGAGATGCTCTTGGACAACAAGTTCGGTGACTCGGGTGCCCGCGTGGTCATCGAGGAGTTCTTGGCGGGCGAGGAGTTTTCCCTCTTTGCCCTGGTCAATGGCGACCAGTTTTACATTCTGCCGACAGCTCAGGACCACAAGCGTGCCTTTGACGGTGACCAAGGTCCCAACACGGGCGGTATGGGGGCTTACGCTCCTGTTCCCCACCTGCCTCAAAACGTGGTGGATACAGCGGTTGACACCATTGTCAAGCCCATTCTGGACGGCATGATTGCGGAAGGACGGTCTTATCTAGGTGTGCTCTATGCTGGCTTGATTCTGACCGACCAAGGTCCCAAGGTCATCGAGTTCAACGCCCGTTTTGGCGACCCAGAAACCCAGATTATCCTGCCTCGCCTGACCTCTGACTTTGCTCAGAACATTGACGACATCCTCCACAAACGCCCGACACAGCTGACTTGGCTGGATAGTGGCGTGACGCTGGGCGTAGTCGTGGCATCAAACGGCTACCCTCTGGACTACGAAAAAGGCGTGACCTTGCCAGAAAAGACAAAGGGCGACATCACGACCTACTATGCAGGGGCTCGTTTTGCGGACAATAGCAGAGCACTGCTATCTCACGGCGGTCGAGTTTATATGCTAGTCACCACAGCAGACACTGTCCAAGAAGCCCAGGAAAAAATTTACGCGGAGCTGAAAAATCAAGATACGACAGGCCTCTTTTATCGGACAGATATTGGAAGCAAGGCCGTAAAATAAGGGATAAAGAAAAGGAAAGACAAGTATGAACATTCCAATTTCTATCATCATGGGCTCTAGTTCCGACTGGAAAACCATGAAAAAAGCAGCCGATGTGCTGGACAAATTTGGCGTAGCCTATGAAAAGAAAGTAGTCTCTGCCCACCGCACACCAGACCTCATGTTCCGTCACGCCGAGGAAGCGCGTGGCCGTGGTATCAAGGTTATTATCGCAGGAGCAGGTGGTGCGGCTCATTTGCCGGGTATGGTGGCAGCTAAGACAACCCTGCCTGTCATCGGTGTTCCAGTCCAATCCCGTGCTCTCAGCGGATTGGATTCCCTTTATTCTATCGTGCAGATGCCAGGCGGTGTGCCTGTTGCGACTATGGCAATCGGTGAAGCAGGTGCCACCAACGCAGCCCTGACAGCTCTCCGCATTCTCTCCATTGAAGACCAAACCATTGCGGCTCAGCTGGCAGACTTTGCCAAGGAACAGGAAAAAATTGCGGAGGCGATGACAGATGACCTCATCTAAGACAATCGGAATTATCGGCGGCGGTCAGCTGGGGCAGATGATGGCTATTTCGGCTATTTACATGGGCCATAAGGTGATCACGCTGGATCCCGCGGCGGATTGCCCAGCCTCCAAGGTTAGCGAGGTCATCGTCGCTCCCTATCACGATGTGGCGGCCCTCAAACAGCTGGCGGAGCGGTGCCATGTCCTGACCTACGAGTTTGAAAATGTCGATGCCGACGGACTGGACGCGGTCATCAAAGACGGCCAGCTCCCTCAGGGAACAGACCTCCTTCGCATTTCCCAGAACCGCATTTTTGAGAAGGATTTTTTGGCAAAAAAAGCTGGCGTGCAAGTCGCCCCCTACAAAGTCGTCACCTCTAGCCTAGACCTAGAAGGACTGGACCTCAGCAAAAACTACGTTTTGAAGACAGCCACTGGGGGCTATGATGGACATGGCCAGAAGGTTATTCGAGAAGAGGCGGACTTGGTAGAGGCTAGTCAGCTAGCAAATACTGCCGAGTGTGTTTTGGAAGAATTTGTGAATTTCGACCTGGAAATCTCCGTCCTTGTGTCTGGTAATGGCTCCGACTACACCGTCTTTCCTGTGCAGGAAAATATCCACCGCAATAATATTCTTTACAAAACTATCGTGCCTGCCCGTATTTCAGATGAACTAGCTGAAAAAGCCAAAACCATGGCTCTGCAAATCGCAGACAAGCTCCACTTGGCAGGCACCCTCTGCGTAGAAATGTTTGTGGCGGGTCAGGACATTCTGGTCAACGAAATCGCCCCTCGGCCGCATAATTCGGGACATTATTCCATCGAAGCTTGTGATTTTTCCCAGTTTGATACCCACATTTTAGGCATTCTCGGTCGGCCCCTGCCACCTATCCGCCTGTTATCTCCAGCAGTCATGCTCAACGTTCTGGGACAAGATCTGGCAGCCGCGCAAGCATTTGTCCAAGAAAACCCTAGCGCACACCTCCACCTTTATGGTAAACTAGAAGCAAAGCACAATCGCAAGATGGGGCATGTGACGGTGTTGGGGGAGGAGTGAAGATTTAACAAATTAGGATTTTCGAAAGATTCAAAGGAGGGGGAAATTGAGTCTGCTCAAAACTCCACATACTTTTATCGTTAATACAAAGAAATGTTCAATTTGAAAGGAAACAGAAATGAAAGAATTTAAGACAGCTTTATGGATTTGGTTTAACGGTCTTTATCCAATTGTTATTATTTGCATCACTGCGATTTTTACCAAATATTTAAATCTTGACGATAATGATTTATTGGCAGCGATATTGTTGGTCATTTTCTTAATCGCCCCATATATATATTTATCTTGTAATAATAAGATTGTTGCGGCAAATTGGTATTTTATAGCTGAAAGTGCTTATCTCGCATTCTTTTTATTGTTTGGAAGATATGTTGACTCTAATTTGAAATTTGGGTATGAAGTATGGGGAACTGCATTTGTTTTTATAAAAATGTGGGATAGTTATTTAAAAATTCGTGATGTGAAAGGAAAGCAACCATGATACCACGTTATTCCCGTCCTGAGATGGCGGCTATTTGGAGTGAAGAGAACAAGTACAAGGCTTGGTTGGAGGTGGAAATCCTCGCAGATGAGGCTTGGGCTGAGTTGGGTGAGATTCCCAAAGAAGATGTGGCCTTGATTCGTGAGAAGGCGACTTTTGACATCGACCGCATTTTAGAGATTGAAGAGGAAACCCGTCACGATGTGGTGGCCTTCACGCGTGCGGTTTCGGAAAGTCTTGGTGAGGAACGCAAGTGGGTCCACTATGGTCTGACTTCGACCGATGTGGTAGATACGGCTTACGGCTACCTCTACAAGCAGGCCAACGACATCATCCGTCGCGACCTTGAAAACTTTACCACTATCATCGCCGACAAGGCGCGTGAACACAAGTACACCATTATGATGGGGCGGACCCACGGTGTCCATGCGGAGCCAACGACCTTCGGTCTGAAATTGGCGACTTGGTATAGCGAAATGAAACGCAACATGGAGCGTTTCGATGTAGCGGCCAAGGGTGTCGAGGCTGGTAAAATTTCAGGAGCGGTTGGAAACTTTGCTAACATTCCTCCATTTGTGGAAGAGTATGTTTGTGGTAAATTGGGCATTCGTCCGCAGGAAATTTCGACCCAGGTCCTTCCTCGTGACCTCCACGCAGAATATTTCTCAGCCCTAGCCTTGATTGCAACGTCTATCGAGCGTATGGCGACAGAAATCCGTGGGCTACAAAAATCTGAACAACGTGAAGTCGAAGAGTATTTCGCCAAAGGCCAAAAAGGCAGCTCTGCTATGCCCCATAAACGTAACCCTATCGGCTCTGAAAATATGACCGGTCTGGCTCGCGTGGTGCGTGGTCACTTGGTGACGGCTTTTGAGAATGTGGCTCTCTGGCACGAACGTGATATTTCCCACTCGTCAGCGGAGCGGATTATCACGCCGGATACGACTATCCTCATCAACTATATGCTCAATCGTTTTGGGAATATCGTCAAGAACTTGACGGTCTTCCCTGAAAATATGAAACGCAATATGGAGTCAACCTTTGGCTTGATTTACAGCCAGCGTGTCATGCTCAGTTTGATTGAAAAAGGCATGACCCGTGAGGAAGCCTATGATTTGGTGCAACCAAAAACTGCACAGTCATGGGATAATCAAGTGGACTTCAAGCCCCTTCTCGAAGCGGATGAGCGTGTGACAGCCAGGCTCAGCCAGGAAGAAATCGACGAACTCTTCAACCCAGACTACTATGCTAAGCGGGTTGATGACATCTTTGAACGACTTGGATTATAAAAAAATCAAAATTCTTTGGATTTTCCAGAGAATTTTTTTGTTTACTTACGAATAAATAGGTGAAGGCATCACAAACTTCAGTAGGTCTGTAGTTTGTTTGATGGCTGTAGGTGAAGGAAAGGAGACAATCATGATTTTTTGGAAGTTGTTGAAGTATATCATTGCTTTTTAGAGATTCAATGATAAATGTTGTTAAAAACTTAAAATTGGCTAACATAGCCATGATATTAAAGGAATGAGGATGATTATGAAACAGATTGAAAATGTTACGGATTTAACGTGTGAAGAACTAAAGGTTGTTGAAGGTGGTGTAGACCCCTTTACAGCAGGTCTGCTGGTTGGGGGTGTACTGACAGTTGGAGCAGCAGTTTGGTCACTGTTTAAAAAGTAAAAGGAGATAAATAATGAAGTATATTGATCAGTTTGAAGTGTTAGATATTGCTGAACTGTCGGAAGTTGATGGTGGTGTAGCGCCTGTGATTTTCTTCTTTATGGGAGTGGGATCTGGTATTGCAGGGACTTCAGGTGCTATTTTCACTTTGAATAAGGTTGCAAAATTAACATGGTAGGTACACATATGCTAAGTTTGAGTTTGCTGTTGATGTTTGGTGGCATTATCTTGTTTTTGGTCTATTTTCCAGAATCTTATGCCAAATCGTCAATACTTGTGAAATGTTTTCTAGGCATGATTACGGGAATTAGTCTGGTCTCATCGGCGATTATGCTAGTGAATCAGTTGATCGCATAACCCACTAACTAGGCTCTTCAAAGTGTGATGAACTGCTACAACACCTAGTCAAAGACAGTAGCGGTAGAAAATGGAGATAACAAGGAAAAAGAGATGAAGAACCGATTAAAGTTGGTCGTATTAGCCTTAATGGTTTTAGTGATTTTGTGAAGAATAGGAGAATGGATATGAAAAATGTGAAGGTCAATGATAAGACATTAACTGTGGCAGAACTGATAGAGGTCAGAGGTGGAATTGCTCCTATCGTAGCCGTTCTTATTGCAGGAGGAGCCTCTTTACTTATTAGCAGTTGTAGTCGTAAAAAGTAATGCTTGAAGATTTAGAGAGGCGATGGTTGAGATGATAGTGAAGCATGATGCTGGCATGACATACAGGTGGTCTTCTCGTGATGTTTGCAATAGAATGAGGGGAAACTACTTGATTCCACTACCGATAGGAAATTAAACGATGCCCTACTCTACAGATGATATTACCAAGACAGGGAGCGACTGTGAGAGGTCGTGAGCAATCATTTTGCATGGATTTTGTTGTTGCTAACAAGAGTTATTGATATGGATTAAGCACATCAGTGATAAAAATGATGTGTTTTTTACTAATCTTGACAAGTTTTACGAATAGTTAGATGAGAGGTTTTTTCTCAGAATTTAACGGGTGGAAAAGGGAACGATTATGACATTTGGAAAACGGCATTATAGAGCTCAGGTGGACACAAGAGATTGTGGTGTTGCTGCTTTGGCAATGATGTTAGAGTATCATGGTTCACACCATTCTTTAGCAAGTCTTCGTGAACTGGCAAAGACAACAGCGGAAGGGACAACGGCTTTTGGATTGGTCAAGGTTGCTGAGGGATTAGGGCTAGAAACACGTGCTATTCGAGCAGATATGACGCTATTTGACTTGGCTGATGTGACTTATCCATTTATCGCCCATGTGCTGAAGGAAGGCAAGCTTTTACATTACTATGTAGTAACTGGGGCAGATAAGGAATCCATCTCTATTGCTGATCCAGATCCAAAGGTTAACCGAACGAAACTGTCGCGTGAACGGTTTGAAGCGGAATGGACAGGAGTGGCGCTCTTTATGGCGCCTACTCCTTCTTATAAGCCTCATAATGATAAGAAGCAGAGCCTGTTGTCATTTATCCCCTTGCTCCTCAAGCAAAAGGGGCTGATTGCCAATATCATCATGGCAACTCTCTTAGTGACTCTGATTAATATTGTGGGGTCCTATTATCTACAGTCTATCATTGATACTTATGTTCCTCATCAGATGAAGACAACATTAGGGGTCATTTCTATTGGTTTAGTTGTCGTTTACACCTTGCAGCAAGTTTTATCCTACGCTCAAGAGTATCTGTTGCTTATTCTTGGACAGCGCTTGTCTATTGATGTGATTTTATCTTATATAAGGCATATTTTTCAATTGCCTATGTCCTTTTTTGCCACACGACGTACAGGGGAAATCGTATCTCGTTTTACAGATGCTAATGCTATTATCGATGCCTTAGCAAGCACCATTCTCTCGATTTTCTTAGACTTATCTGTTGTGTTGGTTATTTCCGTTGTTTTGTTTAGCCAAAATCTTTATTTATTTGCCATCGCTTTACTGGCTTTACCGATTTACTCTGTTATCATTTTGGCTTATATGAAACCCTTTGAACGTTTAAATCAAGACGTGATGGAAACCAATGCCACCTTGTCGTCATCAATTATTGAAGATATCAATGGCATTGAAACCATTAAATCACTGACGAGCGAAAAGCAACGGTATCAGAAAATCGATAAAGAATTTGTCAATTACCTGAAAACATCTTTTGCTTATCATAGGGCGGAGAGTCAGCAGAAAGTTTTGAAGCGCTTGGCACAATTAGTGTTAAATGTCGTCATTTTATGGTTGGGTGCAAACCTTGTCATGGATAATAAAATGACGCTAGGGCAGTTGATTACCTTTAACACCTTGTTAGTTTACTTTACCAATCCGTTAGAGAATATGATTAATCTCCAAACCAAATGGCAAACAGCTCAAGTCGCCAATAACCGACTCAATGAAGTGTATCTCGTCGAGTCAGAATTTACAGATAATAAGGTTGTTACTGATTTATCTCTTGTTTCAGGAGACATTGATGTTAAAGGGGTTAGCTACAGATATGGCTATGGTGCGGATGTTTTGTCGGATATTAACTTGACCATCAAAAAGGGATCAAAAGTATCTTTCGTTGGTCTCTCAGGCTCTGGGAAGACAACCTTGGCAAAAATGCTGGTCAACTTTTTTGATGCTTACAAAGGCAACATTAGCCTGAATAATGTTGATATTACTCAAATGGATAAGCAGGCTTTACGTCAACACATCAATTACTTACCACAGCAGCCTTATGTGTTTAACGGCACTATTCTTGACAACCTCTTGTTAGGCGCTAAAGAAGGCACGACCCAGGAAGACGTTTTGCGGGCGGTCGAGATTGCCTGCATTAGAGAAGATATTGAGAAAATGCCTCTTAATTATCAAACCGAGCTAACTTCGGATGGTTCAGGTATTTCTGGTGGTCAGCGCCAGCGCATCGCCTTGGCACGCGCCCTTCTAACGGATGCCCCCGTGATGATCTTAGATGAAGCAACGAGCAGTTTGGACATTTTAACGGAGAAAAAAATCATTGATCACCTAATGACTTTGGATAAAACATTGATTTTTATTGCTCATCGTCTCACCATTGCAGAGCGGACAGAAGAGGTTGTTGTCTTGGATAAAGGAAAAATTGTGGAACAAGGCAGTCATCGTGACTTGCTAGAGAAGCAAGGTTTTTATGCCCAGTTAGTCAATAGTTAGGAGAATATATGGAACACCATCTCTTGGAAAGTGCAGAATTTTACCACAGGCGCTATCATAATGCAGCCAGTAGAGTTGTCGTGCCAGTCCTTCTTTTAATGGTCTTTTGCATTGCTTTTTCCTGTTTTGGACAGCGAGAAATCACCATTTCAACCAGAGCAACGGTTGAACCTGTGCAAGTACTAGCCCAAATCCAATCAACTAGCAATAATCCTATTTTAGGAAATCATTTGTCAGAAAATCAGAAGATTTCACAAGGGGATATCTTAGTTGAATACCAATCTAATAGTGAGCAAGTTCAGAAAGCAACAACCGAGAAGAAAGTGTTAGAGTTGAAAACACAATTAGCTCAGCTTGAGCTTTTGAAGACTAGTCTAGAGACGAATCACAATCAGTTTGCTCAAGATGATCAATATGGCTATTCACAGATGTTTACAGAGTATCGCCAGCAATTGGAAACGTTAAAAGGTGGAATTGAACAGCAAAATGCCACCATTGCTTCACAAAATGCTGCGGCTAGCCAATCGCAGGCGGAAATTGACCATTTGATTAAAGAGGCAGAAATAACCCTTTCAGATTTCAAATCACTGAAAACGGCTATTCAGTCTGGAACAAGAGTAGCTGATAGCAACGCTGGTTACGCGATTTATGAAAACTACCAGTCTCAGATAAACAACGGGATAGACGTGTCAGTGCTTAAGCAAGAAACCTTATCGCAGATTGATCGTCACATCTCACAGATTGAAGGTCAGCTGGCAGCCAATCGTGTTCAGTATGCTAGTTCAGGAGTTCGGCAAGCCTATACCAACACTCTTGATAGCCAATCAGAAGCTCTAAAAGCTCAGTATCTCACTCGTGTTGGTCAAGAAATGACCAATTTAATGACTCAAATAACTGATTTGGAAGGAACCTTGGCCTTGCAAGAAGATTTGACTGCTAAGACCAGGATCTATGCTCAGCAAACAGGAATTGTCCATCTAAATGATGAGGTTGAGGGAGCAACAATGATTCCTCAAGGGACAGTAATCGCCCAAGTTTATCCAGATTTGTCTCAGATTCGAAAAGTCAAGATCCGAGCCTATGTCTCGTCCAAAGATATTTCAAGACTATCTAAGGGAGATAAGATTCACTTTTCAGCACAGAGTGGTGAGGAGCAAGTGATGCTAACTTCTAAAGTGACAAGCATAGCAAGCTCTGCGACACAGACAGAATCAGGAAGCTTTTTTAAGGTTGAAGCAGAGACAAGCTTATCTCAAGAGCAAACCTTGGCCTTGCGCTATGGGACGGAAGGGAAATTTGTTGCTGTCACAGGTAAGCAAAGTTACTTCCAGTATTTCGTTGAAACATTTTTAGGCATTAAATAATGGTGTCCCCTTCTTGAAGAATCGAGGAGGGGTTGTTTGGTATATCAACAAGTATAAAAATAAAAAATAGAATTTTAATGTTCTGACCCAGCACGATTAGGAAGTGGGATTCATCCTAGAGATGACGTGTGTTTAATTCTACTTGTTTGACTGAAAACACTAAAAATAGTATAATTATCCTCTATTTTTAAAAAGGGGAATTCATGAAAAAAGAGTTTGGGGAAAAGGTACAGCGGCTACGCCAAGAAAAAGGGTTGACTCGAGAAGAATTGTGTGGTGATGAGATTGAACTCTCGGTTCGTCAGTTGGCGCGCATTGAAAGTGGCCAGTCCCTCCCGACGCTAGCTAAGGTACAGTACATCTCAGAAAAGCTAGGGGTTTCAGTGGGGAGTCTGACAGATGGCGAGAATCTCGAGTTGCCTAAACGCTATAAAGAACTGAAGTATCAAATTTTAAGACTTCCAACCTATGCAGATGAGGAACGTCTACAACTGCGCGAAGAACAATTTGACGAAATTCTCAACGTCTATTATGACCATCTACCCGAAGTAGAGCAAGTCATGGTCGACATCCTACAGTCGCGGTTTGAGGTTGTAAATAGCGGAGATGTTAATTTTGGTCTAGGTGTGCTGAATGACTATTTTGAACAAGTTAAAAAGAAGAAGTTCTATGCCATCAATGATTTAGCACTGATTGATTTATATCTAACTTGTATGATTGCTACCATGTTTAGTGGGAAAGAGTCTCAAGAGGGTATACTTTATAGTGAAGAGACGTATGCTTATTTTGTAGAGAAGTTGCTAAAACAAGGGGATTATTTACCCACTGAGGATTTATTTTTTCTAAATAAAATTTATTTTATGCTTGCTTCAGTTTTTTTAAGACAGAATAAGTTTGTAGACTTGGATGCTTTGTTAACTCATTTACACCCATTTATCATAAAAAGTCAAGATTTCCAAAGAATGCCTTTATATTACATGTATCGTTGGAAATATTGTTTGTATCACTTGAAAGATAAATCAGAGGCTGAAAGCTATTACCACCAAGCTACCATGTTTGCGGAAATGACACAAGATAGTTATCTAGCTAAAAGATTAGATGAGGAATGGGAAATGAACACACGAGATGAGTAAGATTTTTATTATTTGCCAACATGACATTTTTGTCATGTTGTTTTTTTCTATCATACACTAGAATAATAAATGTAAATAAATTAATTACTTAAAGGAGATTTTACCAATGAAAAAAATCCAATATTTTTTACTACTAGCTTTACCAATTCTTGTTCGTTTGACTCAAAGATCAGGAGATTTTAATTGGTGGGAGTATTTATAAAATGACTTACCCTACTAAATAAATCAATTTAAATAAAGGAGATAACTATGCAATTAATCATTGAAAATAAAACTTTTGTTCCGCAGTTGGTTTGGCTTTCGTTGCCAGATGATTTAAGAGAGGAGATAATTATTTTAAAGTCGCGTGAGATCTTTTGCGTGGAAAAGGAGTCTTTATCAACGGGTGTGAGTGTCTGGGATAGGAGTCAGGCTTACGACTTGGGAGCTAGAGATAAGAGGCGCATGTCTAAGAATTTTAGGATATATTTGGTTAAGAAAAATGGATAATAGGATGTGTGCAGGGGATGATTAGATGCTCTGCTTTCTTTTTGCTCTCGTCCGTGATAAAATATTGCTATGACTAGATTTTTAGATGCAGAAACAATGGGAGATGAGGAGTACACAGAGCGTACCTTACGTCCTCAATATTTTAGAGAGTATATTGGTCAGGATAAGGTCAAGGACCAACTGTCTATCTTTATAGAAGCAGCCAAGTTACGTGATGAGGCTTTAGATCACGTCCTGCTTTTTGGGCCTCCTGGTCTTGGTAAAACGACCATGGCCTTTGTCATTGCCAATGAATTAGGCGTCAATCTTAAGCAGACCTCTGGACCTATTATAGAAAAAGCAGGGGATTTAGTAGCGATTTTGAATGATTTGGAACCTGGGGATGTTCTCTTTATCGATGAGATTCACCGTATGCCTATGGCGGTTGAGGAAGTTCTTTACAGTGCTATGGAGGACTTTTACATTGACATTATGATAGGTTCAGGAGAGACGAGTCGTAGTGTGCATTTGGAGTTGCCACCATTCACCCTGATTGGGGCAACGACACGTGCAGGCATGTTGTCAAATCCGCTACGCGCCCGCTTTGGTATTAGTGGTCATATGGAGTACTACGAGCTGGCTGATTTGACTGAGATTGTCGAGCGGACAGCGGAGATTTTTGAGGCTGAAATTACCCATGAGGCTGCTATTGAGCTGGCTCGTCGTAGTCGTGGAACGCCACGTATTGCCAACCGTCTGCTGAAACGAGTGCGGGATTTTGCGCAGATTAAAGGGGATGGCGTCATTACGGATAAGATTGCCGATGAGGCTCTTAACATGCTGGATGTGGATCATGAAGGTTTGGATTATGTTGATCAGAAAATCTTACGAACCATGATTGAGACTTACGGTGGAGGGCCAGTTGGCTTAGGAACGCTTTCGGTCAATATCGCAGAAGAGCGCGAAACTGTTGAAGACATGTATGAGCCTTACCTCATTCAAAAGGGATTTATCGTAAGAACTCGTACAGGTCGTGTAGCCACAGCTAAAGCCTATCATCATCTAGGCTACCCTTATCAGGAAACTTAAACCAAAGAGCGATGGTAGGTATCGCTCTTTTTGAATGCTCTTTCAGAATAGCAGCAATTGGCTGAATCAACATTCTAAATCTAGCGAAGGTCTTGAAATCGAAATTTTTAACTTTATAATAATATATGTAAATGACGTCAACTACAAATCTATCCATAGAAGGAGTCTTCTATGCCAAAACATATTTCAAAAGAAGATTTTCTCAAGATGGTGCGAGATGGGATCATTGTTTCTTGTCAAGCTTTGCCAGGAGAGCCGCTTTACAGTGAGGCTGGTGGGGTGATTCCTCTTTTAGCTCTGGCGGCAGAACAGGCTGGGGCAGTTGGTATTAGAGCAAACTCTATTCGTGACATCAAGGAGATTCAAGGCATTACGGATTTGCCAATTATTGGCATTATCAAAAAAGATTACCCTCCAGAAGAACCTTTTATCACGCCTACCATGGCAGAGGTCGATCAATTGGCGGCACTGGATATTGCCGTTATCGCTCTTGATTGTACCCAAAGACCAAGACATGATGGCTTGACAATTGCTGAGTTTATCGACCAGGTGAAGGCCAAGTACCCTAACCAGTTGTTAATGGCTGATATTTCCACTTTTGAAGAAGGTGTCTTAGCAGCAGAGGCAGGTGTTGATTTTGTCGGGACAACCTTGTCGGGTTACACCTCCTACAGTCGTCAAGACCCAGGACCAGATGTTGAATTGGTCAAACGCTTAGTAGATGAAGGTCTTGATGTTATCGCAGAAGGGAAGATTCATTCCCCTCAAGACGCTAAGTTGATTAAGGCTCAAAAGCCAGCAGGCATCGTCATTGGAGGAGCTATTACACGTCCTAAGGAAATAGCAGAGCGCTTTATTAGAGCTTTGTCTGAGGACTAATTTACTAGGTTATAAAATATCATACTAAAAAGGAGTAGGATAATGAAATTACGGAAAACCCTCATGTCTCTCTTTACGGGAGCAGCAGTCTTGTCGTTAGCAGCCTGTGGTGGCGGTGGCACGACTGAAAAATCAGCTGAAACGACCTCAGAATCGGCAGCGCAGACAACCATTACTTGGTGGGCTTTCCCAACCTTTACTCAGGAAAAAGCTGAGGATGGTGTGGGAACCTACGAGAAGAAAATCATTGAGGCTTTTGAAAAAGCTAATCCAGACATCAAAGTAAAATTGGAAACCATTGATTTTACCTCAGGTCCAGAAAAAATTACGACAGCTATTGAAGCGGGCACAGCACCTGATGTGCTTTTTGATGCACCAGGTCGTATCATTACATATGGAAAAAATGGTAAGTTGGCTGAATTAAACGATATCTTTACAGATGAGTTTATTAAAGATGTCAATAATGACCAAATTATTCAAGCTTCTAAGGCAGGCGACACGGCTTACATGTATCCAATCAGTTCAGCACCATTCTTCATGGCTCTTAACAAGGCTATGCTAGAAGATGCAGGTGTTCTTGATCTTGTTAAAGAAGGTTGGACAACAGATGATTTTGAAACTGTTTTGAAAGCACTCAAAGATAAAGGATACAATCCAGGTTCATTCTTTGCTAATGGTCAAGGTGGTGACCAAGGCCCACGTGCCTTCTTTGCGAACCTTTATAGTTCAAGCATTACCAACCCTGAGGTGACTGCTTACACAACTGACACACCTGAGTCTGTTAAAGCTATGGAAAAAATTCAAAGCTGGATTAAAGACGGTCTTCTCATGAATGGTTCACAGTACGATGGTTCTGCGGATATTCAAAACTTTGCTAATGGCCAAACTGCTTTCACCATTCTCTGGTCACCTGCTATGCCAGGTACTCAGGCAAAACTCTTGGAAGCAAGTAAGGTAGATTACATTGAAGTACCTTATCCATCAGAAGATGGCAAACCAGCTCTTGAGTATCTCGTGAATGGCTTTGCGGTCTTCAATAACGGTGATGATAAACGTATTGCAGCATCTAAGAAATTTATCCAGTTTATTGCTGACGATAAAGAGTGGGGACCTAAGAACGTTGTTCGTACAGGTGCCTTCCCAGTTCGCACATCATTTGGAAAACTTTATGACACTGAGCGCATGGAAACTATTTCAACTTGGACTCAGTATTATGCCCCATACTACAACACCATTGATGGCTTTGCTGAAATGAGAACACTTTGGTTCCCGATGGTACAAGCTGTTTCAAATGGAGATGAGCAACCAGAAGCCGCTCTTAAGGATTTCACAACAAAAGCTAACGAAACAATTTCTAAAGCTAAGAAATAAAGTAAGATACGCTCACTCCTTTTCTGAATGATCACTAGAAAAGGAGTGATTTTGTTTAGTCGTTTAATTGGAGGCTGGACTAGTTTGAACAAGAAACGAACTAAGCGACTAAGCATAGAGTTCATGATCGTATGGAAAATATCCCAACGATCCCTATTTGAAGTAATATTGAAAGAGGTGTTACATGCAGGTCAATAAATTAAAAATGCGAGAGACCATAGTTTCCTACGCCTTTTTAGCACCAGTTTTAATCTTTTTTACCGTTTTTGTGTTGGCTCCCATGATTATGGGGCTGGTCACAAGTTTTTTCAATTACACCATGACAGATTTCACCTTCGTGGGATTGGATAATTATACAAGAATGTTCAATGACCCAATTTTCATGAAATCTCTAGTCAATACCTTAATTATTGTTATCGGTTCTGTACCGGTTGTTGTCCTTTTCTCTCTTTTTGTAGCGGCTCAGACGTATGAGAAGCATGTGGTAGCTAGGTCATTTTACCGCTGTGTCTTCTTTCTGCCGGTTGTTACCGGTTCTGTTGCTGTAACAGTAGTGTGGAAATGGATTTATGATCCAATGTCAGGGATTTTAAACTACATTTTGAAAACAGGAGGAGCTATTGAACAGAATATCATGTGGTTGGGTGATAAAAACTGGGCACTACTTGCCATCATTATCATCCTATTGACAACTTCTGTGGGTCAGCCCATCATCCTCTACATTGCAGCTATGGGTAATATTGACAATTCTCTTTGTGAGGCTGCGCGTGTGGATGGTGCCAATGAATTTCAAGTCTTTTGGAATATTAAATGGCCAAGCCTCTTGCCAACGACTCTCTATATTGCTGTTATTACCACTATTAATTCCTTCCAGTGTTTTGCTTTAATCCAGCTTTTAACTTCCGGTGGTCCGAACTATGCAACATCAACACTTATGTATTACCTTTACGAAAAAGCTTTTAAATTATCGGAATATGGTTACGCTAACACCATGGGAGTGTTCTTAGCTATCATGATTGCCATCATCAGTTTTGCCCAATTTAAAATTCTGGGCAATGATGTAGAATACTAGGAGGCAAGCTATGAAAAAGAAATCTTTTAGCCTATTTAACATCGGTTCGTCTCTCATTCTCTTATTGTTGACTATCATTTTTGTCTTTCCTTTTTACTGGATTATGACAGGAGCTTTTAAAGCGCAACCGGATACGATTGTTATCCCCCCGCAATGGTGGCCAAGCCATCCAACTTTAGAAAACTTCTCTGCTTTAATAGTGCAAAACCCATCCCTTAAATGGCTTTGGAACAGCGTCTTTATCTCTCTGACGACGATGCTTTTGGTTTGCATGACGTCATCCTTAGCAGGTTATGTGTTAGCTAAAAAACGTTTCTATGGGCAGCGTTTGTTGTTTACAATATTCATCTGTGCGATGGCTTTACCCAAACAAGTCGTTCTAGTGCCTTTGGTACGTATTGTCAATTTCATGGGTATTCATGATACTTTAGCAGCTGTTATCCTTCCTTTAGTTGGTTGGCCTTTTGGAGTGTTTCTCATGAAACAATTTTCTGAAAACATACCAAGCGAGCTTTTAGAGTCTGCTAAGATTGATGGTTGTGGTGAAATTAGGACTTTCTTTAGTGTTGCATTTCCGATTGTGAAACCAGGTTTTGCAGCACTAGCGATTTTTACCTTTATTAATACTTGGAATGACTATTTTATGCAACTGGTTATGTTAACCTCCAGAGAAAATCTGACTGTTTCTCTAGGTGTAGCAACCATGCAGGCTGAGATGGCTACAAACTATGGTCTTATTATGGCAGGAGCAGCTTTGGCAGCGGTACCTATTGTAACAGTCTTTCTTGCTTTCCAAAAATCCTTTACTCAAGGAATTACTATGGGAGCTGTTAAAGGATAAGGGGGATATTTATGATTTATGATCACATCACAAATCTCGGACTGTACAAAGGGCTTCATCCTAATCTGGATACATTATTAGACTACCTTGCGACTGAAGATCTTAGCCAATTGTCTCTAGGAACTTGTCAGGTTGATGACGAAAAGGTTTTTCTCTTAATTCAGGAAAATAATCTAGATGATAGCGATGAAGATCGTTTCGAATATCATAAGCATTATTTAGATTGTCACCTGATTTTAGAAGGTGAAGAACGGATTCGATATGGTTGCGGGGAGCGCAAAGAAATAGCGAGCTTCAACGAAGATTCGGACATAGGATTTATCGGGTGTCAGAAAAGTTATGATTTTGACTTAGTTGACGGTTATGTAGCGATTTTCTTCCCAGGCGAAGCCCACCGACCTAACCTCTTTAAACAGAATCTCAAAGCTGTTAAAAAGTGTGTTGGTAAAGTGAGGATAGATTAGTTTTTAGGAGAACAAAGATGAGGAAAGCCTCAGTAGACCTGTTGAAAACGATTTTTGGTCTAGATAATGCATTTGTTAGAGCTTGTGCTCTCATTTATGATCTAATGCTTGTTAACTTGCTCTTTGTACTTACCTGTCTCCCGCTAGTAACAATTGGAGTTGCCAAGGTTAGCCTCTATCAAGCTATAACTAGCAGACGAGAAAATTCAGAGATTTCTATTGTTAGAGTCTATTTGATGAGTGTTAAAACTGTTTTTACGCGAGGCTTAGTTTTAGGCATAGGTGAGCTTTTAATAATAGGGTTTGCTCTATTTGATTTATGGCTGATTTGGGAGCAAACGACATTTTGGGCTCAAGCAATCAAGCTGGTCAGCTTGAGTGTCCTATTTTTTACAGCGATGGTTTTTCTAACAATTTATGCTATGGGGCCTACTTCAGAGTTGACCTTAAAAGAAGTATTTAAAAGAGGTGTTGTCCAATCGGGCCTACAATTACCAGTGACTATTATTGCGATGACGGTTTTGGTTTTAGTGGCTTTTCTACTGACACTATCAGGAATAACCTTTTTAGCTGGAATGTCTCTGCTTATGCTTGGGGGCTATGCAGGGCTTGTTTATGGTCATCTCTATCTGCTGACAATTTTTACAAAAAAAGGAAACTAAAAAATGAACGATTTGCAAAAATATCAAGGTGTTATCCCAGCTTTTTACGCTTGCTATGATGAAGAGGGGCAAGTGAGTCCACAGAGAGTTCGTGCGCTGACCCAATACTTTATTGATAAAGGGGTTAAGGGACTCTATGTGAATGGTTCTTCGGGGGAATGTATTTATTTAAGCGTAGCAGAACGTAAGCTAATCCTGGAAGAAGTGATGGCAGTAGCGAAAGGGAAATTAACCATTATCGCCCATGTGGCTTGTAACAATACCAAAGACAGTGAGGAGCTGGCGCGTCATGCCGAACACTTGGGTGTAGATGCTATTGCAGCTATCCCACCAATTTATTTTCGCTTGCCTGAGCCATCCGTTGCTAAATACTGGAACGACATTTCAGCGGCAGCTCCAAATACCGATTTTGTCATTTACAATATCCCGCAGTTAGCTGGAATTGCTCTGACACCTAACCTTTACCGAGACATGTTGAAAAATCCACGTGTTATCGGGGTGAAAAATTCGTCAATGCCAGTACAGGACATTGAGACCTTCTCTAGCATTGGCGGAGATGGCTATATCGTGTTCAATGGTCCAGATGAGCAGTTCTTAGGTGGTCGTCTGATGGGAGCTTTGGGAGGTATTGGAGGCACATACGGTGCGATGCCAGAACTCTTTTTATGCCTCAATCGCTTGATCGCTCAAAAAGATTTAGAGACAGCCAAAGAGTTACAGTACAGCATCAATGCCATCATTACAAAGCTTTGCTCTGCAAGTGGACACATGTATGCAGTCATCAAAGGGGTCATTGCCCTCAATGATGGTCTTGATATCGGTTCGGTGCGCTTGCCGCTTAGCCCTTTGGGAGAAAAAGATGGCGATATCGTACAAGAAGCAGCACGGATGATTCGAGAAGCCAAGGACAAATTTTGCTAGGAGGAGCATATGAGTCTTTATTTAGCGATTGATATTGGTGGTACAGCGATTAAGCATGGTTTGGTTGATGAGTCTGGTCGGATTCTAGAACGTCAAGAATGGCCGACCCAAGCCCATTTAGGGGGGGCACATATTTTGGAGACGGTTTGTCGGCTAGTTGAAGAATACCGAGAAATTGCAGAGCTAAAAGGAGTTGCTCTGTCTTCCGCTGGGATGGTTGACCCTTTAAAAGGGGAAATTTTCTATTCAGGACCTCAGATTCCGAATTATGCAGGAACGCAGTTTAAGGCTACCATCGAAGAACGCTACGGACTTCCTTGTGAAATTGAGAATGATGTTAATTGCGCAGGTCTTGCGGAAAGTATATCAGGGGCAAGCCAGGGAAGTCAATTGTCTCTTTGTCTAACTATAGGGACTGGTATCGGAGGCTGCTTGGTACAGGAAGGGACAATTTTCCATGGTTCAAGTTATTCTGCCTGTGAGGTCGGTTACCTTCCGCTTCCTGGCGGGGCCTTTCAAGATATGGCCTCAACGACCGCTCTTGTAAAAGCTGTGTCTAAGGCACACGGTGATGATATGGCCAATTGGGATGGTCGTCGCATTTTTGAGGAAGCTAAGGCTGGTAACGAGAAATGTCGTTCCGCTATTGCTCAAATGACTCATCATCTAGCCTTAGGGATTGCTAGCATTTGCTATGTGGTCAATCCTGAGATTGTGGTATTGGGGGGAGGCATCATGGCTCAGAAAGCCTATCTGGAGCCACTTTTGCAGCAAGAGCTCAAAGAGATTCTTGTTCCTATCCTGGCCGAAAAAACGAAGCTGGCTTTTGCGCACCATCAAAATGATGCGGGCATGTTAGGTGCTTATTACCATTTCCGAAAGATGCAGGAGACGAAATGACATGAAAGATACCATGAGTTTGCAAGATATGAGAAGTTATTTGGGACGAGAAGCTGTCCCAGAAGATTTCGACTCTTTCTGGGAAGGCTTTCTGTCAGACAGGTCATCACCTTCATACGATCTTGTAGAAAAAGAATTTGGGCTAAGTTCGGTTTCTTGCTATGAATTGCGCTTTTCATCACCAAAAGGCTCGACTCTTTTTGCCAAGTGTCTTTTCCCAAAACACACACAATCTTGCCCAGTGCTCTTCTCTTTCCATGGCTATCAAGGGCAGAGCCCTGATTGGGCAGAAGGGTTAAAATACACGGCAGAAGGTCTAGGAATTGTCTTTCTGGACCTCCCTGGGCAAGCTGGAAGATCCACTGAACGCGGAGATTATACGGGGATTATGGTGAAAGGTCAGGTTCTCAGAGGGATGCTAGATGGACCAGCCCAACTTTTCTACACAGATGTTTATCGAGGGATTGTTGATTTAGTTGACATTGTAGCAAGTTTTGATTGGGTCGATGACAGTCGCTTATACAGTTACGGTGCTTCTCAAGGTGGCGCCTTGGCTCTAGTGGCTGGTGCGCTCTCCACGAAAATCAAAAAAGTAGCGACCATTTATCCTTTTTTATCTGACTTCAAGCGGGTCTTAGAGTTGGGCAATAACAGCGAGGCTTATGACGAGCTCTTTCGCTATTTCAAGTACTCGGATCCTTTTCATGAAACGGAAAAAGCGGTGCTAGAAACCCTATCTTATATCGATGTGAAAAATTTTGCTCACAGGATTTCCTGTCCAGTGCTTTTTGTGACGGGGCTTGAGGATGAGGTGTGTCCACCTTCTACTCAATTTGCCATTTACAATCGCCTTAAGTCCCCAAAAACACACCGTCTGTTGCCAGATTATGGGCACGATAGTCTCAATGTCAAAGTAAACGATTTGGTCTATGATTTTCTACTAGAAAGCAGGATTTTGGAAAGATAACCTTGTATTTTTATTCAAGATAGACTCCATCTGACGGAGTCTATCTTTTTAGCTTCGGACAGAGGGTTATTTTTTTGATAGAATAAGTCTCAAAAGGAGAAAAATATGGAATCATTATTGTTATCCGCTGTAGAAATTGCTGGCTTATCCTTGAAAAATCGTGTTGTCATGCCACCGATGTGTATGTATGAAGTGAAGGCTGAAGATGGGTTGCCTACAGCTTTTCATGAGGCACACTATGGTGCTCGTGCTATTGGAGGCGTTGGTCTTATTATCCAAGAGGCTACAGCTATTGAGCCAGAAGGTCGCCTATCTAAGCATGATTTAGGCATTTGGAATGATGCTCAGGCTGAGGCCTTGGCTTCTTTAGTGAAGCAATTACAGGGCTTTGGTGCCAAGGTAGGGATACAGCTTGGCCACGGAGGTAGAAAAGCTAGAGATGCGCGACAACCTCTGGCTCCAAGCCCTATTCCCTATGATGATAGTTATCATCAGCCAGTTGAGATGACTATAGAGGCTATTGATCGGGTAAAAGCTGCTTTTGTTGCAGCTGCTATTCGAGCTGAAAGAGCAGGCTATGATATGATTGAACTTCATGGTGCTCATGGCTATTTAATCAATCAATTTTTAGAGCCTGCAAGTAATCAACGACAAGATGCCTATGGTGGGTCATTGGAAAATCGCTTTCGCTTTCTAAAGGAAATCGTCCAGGATATTAGAAAAGTTGTCAAAATCCCTATTTGGGTTCGTCTATCGGTGACTGCCTACAACGAATCAGGCCAGCAAAATAGCCTAGCAGACTACCAGCAGATAGCCAAGTGGCTAGAAGATCTAGGTGTGGCTTGTCTGGATGTTTCTACTGGCGGTCTTTTGCCAATCGTGCCAAATATTCCCATCTACGGTGGCTATCAAGCTGTTTTTACAGCCGTGATTAAAGAAGCCGTCTCTATTCCAGTTACTGCGGTTGGTCTTTTAAACAGCCCAGAGCTTTGTGAGTATCTGTTGCAAAATGGCCAAGCAGACCTTATTCAGGTAGGAAGAGGGCTCATTAGAAATCCCAATTGGCTAGCTGATGCAGCAGCTGTCTTACATGATGATCGTTACACTGTTTACAATAATTCATATGCTCGCGGACAAATCAAATAATTAGAGCAAAAGCCATTGGTCAATGGAGTTAGAGGTCTATCAGTTCAGGTGGCCTTTTACACTCATTCGTGACAAAATGTCAAAATTAAAAACGAACACAGGAAGTTTTCTATCACTTAGAATCCTCTTGTGTTCGTTTTTTGAGTTGATAATGTCTCCGTTTTTTACATTGATACAGAGTTTTTGAGTTACTCAATAATGGTTTCTTTAAAAATGGCTTCTTTTTTTTCTTTATTAATTTCTAAAAAGTAGGCGTAGAGGATATCGACCATGACAAGCATAGGAAATTGTGGTGAGATCCGATTGCCATAGTTGATGTGGTGCGTGCTTGCCACACGGATAATTTGCGTTAAGAAGTCGTGTTTTTCGATAGGTGTGGCGGTGATGAGGACAGTCTCTGCTCCTTTTGCTTTTGCTTGCTCCAGTCCTGTCAATACAGAAGGGGTTGTTCCAGATAGGGAAAAGCCAATGACGAGACAGTTTTGGGATAGGCTGTTTGCGCTCCAAATCATCCCTTCAGTGCTTGAGAGGGCATCACAAACTACTCCTAGCCTCATGAGACGGAGTTTTAATTCTTGTGCCACTAGGGCAGAGCTTCCTTTGCCATAAAAATAAACGCGTTCGGTATTTTCAATCAGCTCAGCTAGCTTTTGCAATTGTTCCTCATCGACTAAATCGTGAGATTGTTGGATTAAATCGTGGTAATCAATCATGACCCGTTTAGTCAAATCTCGATGAAATTTGGCAAAGTCTTGCTGGTCTGATTTTTGACTTTTGAGGTATTCAAAAACAAACTCTCGATACCCCTTAAAGCCACATTTCTTAGCAAAACGTGTCAGGGTTGCCTGTGAGATGTGGAGTCTTTGGGTGATTTGCTGGCTTGCTAGATCCTCTTCAGATAGCTTTTGGGAAATAAAGTAATCTGCAATGCTACGTTCGAGACTGGTCATTTCAGATAGATAAACGGACATTTTGGTGGTTAGGGAGTTCATAAAAAGAAAGCCCTTTCATATTATTGTAATTCTAGTATAACATAAAATTTTTTTAGGTCTCAAAAATATTTTTTATATAACAATTTGAAGCTACTTTATAAATAGGAAGAAAGTGTCAAAAAACCTTGTCTATCAAGGGATTGAGGCAATATTTTTTGAAATGAAAGCGTGACATTTTAAAAAAAAGTGTTATGATATAACATAAGGAGGTGGACTATGAGTCTTGCATCAGAAGCTATCTTAGAAATTGAAGGTCAAGTTGCTAATCGTTTAAAAGAGCACGAAGAAGCGATTGCTCTTTTGGGACAGCAGGTCGATAGTCAGTTGGCTGAGGCAGAAAAAGCGAGTCGACAGGCACTTTTAGCACATAAAGAAGCTAGGCAAAGGGAGTTAGCGGCGACAATTGCGGATAAAGAAGCGCAAGCTAATGCCCGTATTTCAGAAAAAATAGCAGAGCTTAGCACCAGTATTGTTCAGAAAGAGCCAGTGTTAGTGGCTAGCATTTTAGAGGAGGTCCAAGAGTTTTATGGCGGTATCTAAAATGCAAAAGCTCCTGATTTTGACAGACTATCCGACAAGGGAGTTGTTGTTAAAATCCGTTCAGGAATGCCAAGTTTTTGAACCGCTTGCTGTGGAGACAGTCTCGCTAGGAGAGGAAAAACGATCCCATCTGGCAAGGCAGATTCAGGATTTGGAGCAAGAGCTATCTAGGCTACTACAAGATCAGACCTACCTTAAGGCGGTCACACCAAAGAAACTGTGGTCAGAGCGTTTTGATTTAACCGCGCCTTCTTTCGATAAAAAAATAGCAGAGCTGAAAGAGCGTGACGTTTGGCATCAAGTTTTAGAACTTCAAAATAGAGAAGATGTCAGAAATCGACAACTCAAGGAATTGGATGAGGATATCCATCTGGCAATGAAATGGCAAGCCCTGCCATTTTTAAAAAGGGATCGTCGCAACCTTAAATCGATTTATGCTATTGCAGGGACTTTGCCGGAGGATCCTAGTCAGGATAAGCTCAATCAACTCTTGGCTCACGAGGATTATTACGTAGAACGACTCTTCCAAAATGACTTGGAGGTCGGTCTTCTTGTCTACACTGACCGATCAGCCAAACATGAACTGAAAGCATTTCTAGATGGTCTCCATTTTAACCAGTTTGATTTTCCTTTTGGGAAGTTACCGGTGGATCAGCTGGAGGACTTTAAAGCAGAGCGTGCGATGCTACTTGAACAGCAAAAAACGGATGCTCAAAGCCTACGAGCATTGAGCCAGCACTACACGGATTTGATGCTCTTAGAAGAAGACCTGTATAATCAGATTCAACGCTTAAAAGCAGAGCAGTTGTTGGGGGCGGGTCAGGAACTAGTGGCTTTGTCTGGATGGGTTGAGGTGTCTAAGCTTGCACACCTTAGAAGCGTCTTAGCAGAAACGCTACAAGAGGGGACTTATGTGGTCTTATCCGATGATGAGCAGGTGGATGAGAAGGAGATTCCGACACAGTTGGACAATCATCCTTTAGTTGAACCGTTTGAAGTCTTGACGGAGATGTATAGTTTGCCTAGGTATTCTGAAGTTGATCCGACACCACTTTTGGCACCTTTTTATACTGTTTTCTTCGGTATGATGGTAGCAGATGTGGGCTATGGTTTATTGCTATGGTTAGGCACTTGGTACCTACTTCATAAGACAAAAGCCAGTAAGACAGCCAGAAAAAATTACAAGCTCTTTCATATCTTGTCTTATTCAACGATTTTATGGGGGCTGTTCTTTGGTTCCTTATTTGGCATCCAGTTACCCTTTTACATCCTCTCAACGACCGATGATGTGATTGCTATTTTAATCCTATCCGTGGTTTTTGGTTTTATCCAATTACTCTTTGGTCTCGGGGTCAACACCCATCTACAACTTAAGGAGAAAAATTACCCTTCCGCTGTGTCAGATGGTTTGGGCTGGATTGGACTTTTGATTGGTGTGATTTTACTAGCGGTTCAAAATGTGATAAATATGGCTGTACTTGGTGACATTGCTAAGTGGCTACTTATTGTCAATGTGGTTGCCATAGTGCTTGGAACAGCTGCAGGCAGTCGAAATAAACTACTTGGCATCGGTTCTGGGCTTTATAAACTTTACGGGGCAACCTCTTATATCGGAGATATTGCTAGCTACACACGCTTGATGGCACTGTGTGTGTCGGGAGCCTCTATTGCGGCCTCCTTTAATATGGTTGTAGGGCTATTGCCACCTTTGGCAAGGTTCACAGTAGGAATTCCTTTGATTCTTGCTCTACAGCTTTTAAACCTGGGCATGTCCCTTCTGGGAGCCTACGTGCACGCTATTCGTTTGCAATTTGTTGAATTCTTTGGCAAATTCTACGAAGGCGGTGGACGTGCCTTTAAACCTTTAAAAACTTATGAAAAATACACAGATTTAAAAACGAGAAAATGGGAGAAATAAGATGAAAGCACTAATTGAATTTTTATCATCAGAAAATGGCGGCATGATGCTAGCTGCAGCAGGTATGGCCTTGTCCATGATTTTAGCAGGGACAGGCTCAGCCAAAGGTGTTGGTATGACAGGTGAAGCAGCGGCAGCTATGTCCAAAGAACAACCAGAAAAATTTGGTAAATCTTTGGTGCTACAGCTCTTGCCAGGGACACAAGGTTTCTATGGCATGATTATTGCCTTGATGATTTTTGGGAAAATGGGTGGCACTATTGATGTCGGTCTTGGCATGAAGCTTTTAGCTGCTGGCTTTACGATGGGCTTTACAGGTTTGACATCTGCTGTAGCTCAAGGGCGTGTGGCAACAGCAGGTATTCAAATTTTGGCCAAAAATGAAGAACACTTCATGAAAGGCGCTATTTACGCAGGGATGGTTGAAATGTACGCCATTCTTGGCTTGGTTATCGCGATGATGATGATTATCTAAGGGTGAGCCTATGACAGATTTACAAACATTTACGGCTGGGATTTTAGCTCGTAAAGAAGAGGAGTTATCGCTTTTATGGGAAAAAGCAGAAGCTTCTGAGCAAGCGCGACGTGAAGCAGGGCTTGCGGCTATCTTAGAGAAAGAAGAAGCTGAAAAAGCACAGCTGGATAAGCAATTTGCTTTGGAGTTTGCGACTGCTAGTCAGGC
The DNA here is from genome assembly GCF_000423745.1 of Streptococcus plurextorum DSM 22810. GTDB lineage: Bacteria > Bacillota > Bacilli > Lactobacillales > Streptococcaceae > Streptococcus > Streptococcus plurextorum. The sequence goes on along the minus strand of NZ_AUIO01000010.1, from coordinate 27,798 downwards.
CATTGACAATAAGAGTCGTAATAGCATTTTAGCCCATCGTCAAGAGCAACTGCACAGCTTATTTGACAAAGCTTATGAGCAGATGGCGGCTTGGGATAGGGAAAGCTTTGCTCAGTTTTTTAATCGAGTGATTGGGCAATTAGATTCCCAAAAGGACTATAGCCTACAACTGGGTCAAAAAACACAACACGCACTGGACTTGCCAGAGAACATCACCCTGCTTTCAGAGCCTATTGCAGATGAAGCAGGCTTTGTCCTTGAAGCAGATGGCATTCGATACAACTACTTATTTCGTGCTCTTTTAAACGATGTGGTCCCTGACGTGATCGGTAGGCTGTCAAAGCAGTTGGATAGCTAGGAGGTTACCATGCAGGACATTGATTATGCAAGTATCAATACGGCGGTTCGCATTCGTGAGATGGATTTGCTCACGAAGGAGACCTTCGATAGTCTCTTAAAAGCTAAGGATTTTGTGCAAGCGCAGCAGATATTAAAACCAACTATCTATCACGAGGTGACCGAGGATTTTGAGCCTATTTTAATGGCGGAGTTGGCAAAGACATCTGATTTTGTCAGTGAGCAAGTGGGAGGAAAGGCTGTTGCGCAGATTTTTTCTCTCGTTTACACTTATCACAACCTCAAAGTGCTGTTGAAGCATCATTTGGCTGGTCTTGAGTTGGAAGAGTTTTTGTTGCCTATAGGTGCTTACTCGCTTGAGGCCTTGCAGCATTTGGTTAAGACAGAGCAGTCAGAGTTTTTGCCAGATGTTTTGGTCGAAGCAGTGCAAGACACCTGTCAAGATTACCGTGAGTATGGTCGTTTAGAAGGGATTGATGTTCTCTTAGACCGCGGTTATTTTAAACATTTGGTAGCTGTGGCTAAAGAGCTTGATGACCCTGTTATTTTAGACATGGTGCAGGCTTGGGCAGATCTTTACAACCTTAATTGCATTTTCCGATTGCGGGAAACAAAGCTGTCTCAGGCGTTTTTGAAGACGATTTTGTCAGACGAAGGGCAGATTAATTTGAAAGAATTGATCCGACTAGCAGTAGCAAATCGCTTTGATGAGCTATTAATCCTTGTCAATGAGACGGCATATGCCAACCATTTGACTGGTTTGCTTGATTCAGATGGTCAGTGTAGCCTGTCGCTTGAATTAGCCAGAGATCAGGTCTCGCACGCTTACCTTAGCGAGGCACGCTTTGAAGCCTTTGGCTATTTGCCCCTCCTTGCCTACCAATACTATAAGGAAATGGAAGTTAAAAATCTTCGTTTGATTTTGACAGGAAAGGTCAATGGCTTTGAACAGAGCGTTTTAAAAGAAAGGATGAGACCAATCTATGACTTATAAGATTGCTGTTGTGGGTGATAAGGACTCTATTTTGCCTTTTAAAATGATTGGATTTGAGATTTTTGATGCCAAGTCAGGACAAGCTGCACGACACATCATTGATCGTTTGGCAACTCAGGATTACGGGGTCATCTATGTGACAGAGGCTGTCGCAGGAGACATTCCAGATACCATTGCCCGTTATCGAGAGCAGGCAGTGCCGTCGCTTATCTTGATACCAAACTATAAGGGAAGTCTGGGTATTGGTATGAAAAATATTCAAGACAATGTGGAAAAAGCAATCGGGCAGAATATTTTGTGAGGGTTGTCCGACTGTTTGGGCGGCCTGATGAGAGAATCAGTCGCACTTATAGGACAACTGAACCAAAAGACAAACGAGAAAACAAGGCTCTCAGTCTGTTGAGAAAGGAGCATATGTGAAAACTGGAACAATTATTAAGGTCTCTGGACCACTCGTGATGGCGAGCGGTATGGAAGAGGCCAATATACAAGATATCTGTAAGGTCGGAAATGTCGGCCTTATTGGTGAAATTATTGAAATGCGAAAGGACGTAGCCTCCATTCAGGTCTACGAAGAGACATCAGGTATTGGTCCTGGAGAGCCTGTTGTAACAACGGGCGAAGCTTTGTCTGTAGAGTTAGGGCCAGGTATCCTGTCACAGATGTTTGATGGGATTCAACGCCCGCTAGACACCTACCATGAAGCAACGCAAAGTGATTTTTTGTTACGTGGTGTTGAGGTGAAACCGTTAAGTCGAGATAAAAAATGGGCATTTACACCGACCGTTAGCGTTGGGGATAGGGTAGTTGCTGGTGATATTGTAGGAACTGTCCAAGAAACGTCAGTCATTGAGCATCGTATCATGGTTCCTTTTGGCAAGAGCGGTGTGATTAAGGCGATTGCTCCAGGTGATTATACCCTTGAAGACACGGTTTACCTGCTTGAGACGGATAAGGGAGAAGAAAGCCTCACCTTGATGCAAAAATGGCCAGTACGTCGTGGCCGTCCCTTTGCTAAGAAACTCAACCCTCGTGAACCTATGCTGACAGGTCAGCGTGTTATTGATACTTTTTTCCCTGTGGCAAAAGGTGGTGGTGCAGCTGTTCCGGGACCATTTGGTGCTGGGAAAACGGTGGTACAACACCAAGTGGCGAAATGGTCTGACGTGGACATCGTGGTCTATGTTGGTTGTGGCGAGCGTGGAAATGAAATGACGGATGTTCTGAACGAATTTCCAGAACTCATCGACCCAAATACAGGCCAGTCACTGATGAACCGTACCATTTTGATTGCCAACACCTCAAATATGCCTGTAGCGGCGCGTGAGGCGTCTATCTATACCGGTATCACCATTGCAGAATATTTCCGTGACATGGGTTACAATGTGGCGATTATGGCGGATTCGACGTCACGTTGGGCCGAGGCGCTTCGTGAAATGTCAGGGCGTCTGGAGGAAATGCCTGGAGATGAGGGTTATCCAGCCTATCTCGGTAGCCGTATTGCTGAGTACTATGAGCGGGCAGGAAAGGTGATTTCTCTAGGCAGTCAAGGTCGTGAGGGGTCTGTGACGGCTATCGGTGCAGTGTCGCCCCCTGGAGGAGACATTTCTGAGCCTGTCACACAAAACACCTTGCGTATCGTATGCGTTTTTTTGGGTCTTGATGCTACACTAGCTCAGAAACGCCATTTTCCGTCTATGAACTGGCTTAGCTCCTATTCTCTCTACTCGGATGAGATTGGTGACTTCTTGGATGAAAAGCTTGGCACCAATTGGTCTGAAAAAGTGACTCATGCCATGAAAACCTTGCAAGAAGAGTCTGAGTTGGAAGAAATTGTTCGTTTGGTCGGGCTAGACTCCTTGTCTGATAAGGATAAAATCACCATGCAGATTGCACGTATGATCCGTGAGGATTACCTTCAGCAGAATGCCTTTGATGACGTTGATACCTTTACCTCATACGACAAGCAATCACTGATGTTAGATTTAATCATCACTTTTGAAAAAGAAGCGCGTAAGGCCTTGAAGTTGGGTGCTTATTACCATGAAATTTTTGAAGGGACAGTAGAGCTTCGCGACCGTATCGCGCGTGCCAAATATGTGGCAGAAAAGGATTTGGATAAACTGTCTGCTCTTTTAGTGTCCATCCCAGAAGAGCTAAAAGCTATCGTCGCAAAAGGAGGAATGACGCATGATTAAGGAATACAAAACCGTCAGCGAAGTTGTCGGCCCTCTGATGATGGTTGAGGGTGTCGAGGGAATCAAGTTTGATGAGTTGGTAGACATCCAAATTCAGGACGGGTCGATCCGTCGTGGGCAAGTCTTGGAAGTTCAGGAAGATAAGGCGGTAGTACAGCTTTTTGAATCGGCAGCGGGAATCAATCTTCGTGACACCAAGGTTCGTTTTCGCGGGAAACCTTTAGAACTAGCTGTTTCTGAAGATATGCTTGGGCGTGTCTTTGATGGCATGGGTCAAGTCAAAGATGGTGGGCCACAGATTTTAGCTGAGCAAAGTCTTGACATCAACGGTCAGGCCATTAATCCGATTCGCCGTGACTATCCAGATGAGTTTATCCAGACAGGGATTTCGGCCATTGACCACCTTAATACACTTGTCCGTGGCCAGAAATTGCCAGTTTTCTCAGGTTCTGGTCTGCCACACAAGGAATTAGCTGCGCAGATTGCTCGCCAAGCGACAGTTCTCAATTCGGATGAAAAGTTTGCAGTTGTCTTTGCAGCTATGGGGATTACCTTTGAAGAAGCAGAATACTTCATGGAGGATTTCCGCAAGACAGGAGCCATCGAACGTTCGGTCATGTTTATCAACTTAGCCAATGACCCTGCGATTGAGCGTATCGCGACACCCAAGATGGCTTTGACAACGGCGGAGTACCTTGCCTATGAAAAAGACATGCACGTCCTTGTCATCATGACAGATATGACCAACTATTGCGAAGCGTTGCGTGAAGTTTCAGCTGCTCGTCGTGAGGTACCAGGACGTCGAGGCTATCCTGGCTATCTTTACACGAATTTATCAACCCTTTATGAACGTGCGGGACGCTTGGTCGGCAAAAAAGGGTCGGTGACTCAGATTCCGATTTTGACCATGCCTGAGGATGACATCACCCACCCAATCCCTGACTTGACAGGATATATCACGGAAGGTCAAATTATCTTGGCGCGTGATTTGTACAATGCAGGCTACAAGCCACCGATAAATGTTTTACCATCTTTGTCGCGCCTTAAGGATAAAGGGACAGGTGACGGCAAGACGCGCGCAGATCACGCAGCAACTATGAATCAGCTCTTTGCAGCCTACGCTCAAGGAAAACAAGTCAAAGAATTGGCAGTGGTTCTCGGTGAGTCGGCGCTGTCTGAGACGGACAAACTTTATGTTAAGTTTACGACACGCTTTGAGGAAGAATACATCAATCAAGGCTTTTACACCAACCGTAGCATCATTGATAGCTTGACGTTGGGTTGGGAATTGCTCTCTATCCTGCCACGCACAGAGCTCAAGCGTATCAAAGACGAGATGTTGGATCAGTACCTTCCAAAATCGGAGGACTAGCCTATGGCCAGACTAAATGTCAAACCCACTCGTATGGAGTTGTCACGTTTGAAAAAACGCTTGAAAACATCTACCAGAGGGCATAAGTTGCTCAAAGACAAACAGGACGAACTCATGCGTCGCTTTATTGACCTGATTAAGCAAAATAACCAACTGCGCCAATCCGTCGAAGAAAGGCTAACTAAAGCCATGCAGGCCTTTGTGCTTGCTAAGTCGACCTTGCCAGAAAGTTTCATTGAAGAATCGTTTGCTTTGCCGACACAAGCCGTTGACCTGCATATCGAGCAAGAAAACATCATGTCAGTCAATGTGCCACGTTTGCATGTGCAATTACCTGAAAAGGCGAGCCAGTTTCAATACGGCTTTCTCAATTCTAACTCAGATATGGATAGTGCCATTGCTACCTTTCAGACCCTCAGTCAAGATCTTTTAGACTTGACTGAGATTGAGAAGACTTGTCAACTCTTGGCAGATGAAATCGAAAAAACCAGACGTCGTGTCAATGCTTTGGAGCATCTTATCATTCCACAATTACAAGAGACCATCTCATATATCCAGATGAAGCTGGAAGAAAATGAACGGTCAAATATCATTCGTATGATGAAGGTGAAAGAACTCGATTGACAAGCGAAAGGAAACAGACTAAAGAAGCGAAAGCTTCTTTTTATTATAGAGCCGTTCAACTGGCCAATCCCTAAGAAAATTTTTTACGTCTTACCCTTACCTGGTTGATATGAATTGAACGGGTCTTGTGACGGTTAGCGGCAGTACTTTGTGAGGAGAGGTTTTGTTTTTTGATTGTTGTGGGATTTTTGATTTAAAGTCGACACGGTCGCTGTTTTGATGCTGTAAACTAGCGCTATAACGCGATGTCTGTTATCGGCAGTAAATAAAAAATTTGATTACTTTAGAAAAAATGAAAAAAATCTTTGTGAAAGTATTTACAAATCCCTTGAGATGTTGTAGAATATATCTTGTGAAAAAGTTAACAAGAGAAATGTTAACAAAACAAAAGAAATTTTGGAGGAATCCCCATGGCTGATAAAAAAGTTGTATCACCAGAAGAAAAATTAGCAGAAGCTCGTGCTCATGTTGATGAGTTGGTCCAAAAAGGACTTGTTGCCCTTGAAGAATTCCGTCTTTTGAATCAAGAACAAGTAGACTACATCGTTGCGAAAGCATCTGTTGCTGCACTTGATCAACATGGTGTCTTGGCTATGCACGCGCATGAAGAAACTGGTCGCGGTGTCTTTGAAGACAAGGCTACTAAAAACCTCTTCGCCTGCGAACACGTTGTCAACAACATGCGTGGCGTCAAAACAGTTGGTGTCATTGAAGACGATGAAGTAACTGGTTTGACCTTGATTGCAGAGCCAGTCGGTGTTATCTGTGGGGTGACTCCAACCACCAACCCAACTTCAACAGCAATCTTCAAATCCTTGATTGCATTAAAAACACGTAACCCAATCGTCTTTGCCTTCCACCCATCTGCACAAGAATCATCTGCACACGCAGCCCGTGTTGTCTATGAAGCAGCCGTAGCAGCAGGTGCACCTGAAAACTGTATCCAATGGATTACAAAACCATCTATGGAAGCAACTTCAGAGTTGATGAAGCACGATGGTATCGCAACAATTCTTGCGACAGGTGGTAACGCAATGGTGCGTGCAGCTTACTCTTGCGGTAAACCAGCTCTTGGGGTAGGTGCAGGTAACGTACCAGCTTATGTTGAGAAATCAGCAAATATCCGCCAAGCCGCTCATGATATCGTTATGTCTAAGTCATTTGACAACGGTATGGTCTGTGCATCTGAGCAAGCGGTTATCGTAGACAAGGACATCTATGATGAATTTGTAGAAGAATTCAAGTCATACCACACTTATTTTGTGAATAAGAAAGAAAAAGCCCTTTTGGAAGAATTCTGCTTCGGCGTGAAAGCCAACAGCAAAAACTGTGCAGAAGGTAAATTGAACGCAGACATCGTTGGTAAACCAGCAGCATGGATTGCGGAACAAGCTGGCTTCAAGGTACCAGAAGGTACCAACATTTTGGCAGCAGAAGTAGCTGAAATCGGTGAAAAAGAGCCGTTGACACGTGAAAAACTATCACCAGTTATCGCAGTCTTGAAAGTAGAAGGCCGTGAAGAAGGTCTGGAAGCAGCTCGTCAAATGGTTGAATTCCACGGTCTTGGACACTCAGCAGCTATCCACACAGCAGATGCTGACTTGGCTAAAGAATTCGGTACACGCGTCAAAGCTATCCGCGTTATCTGGAACTCACCATCAACCTTCGGTGGTATCGGCGACGTTTACAATGCCTTCCTTCCATCTCTTACTTTGGGATGTGGTTCTTATGGACGCAACTCAGTGAGTGACAACATAAGTGCCCTTAACTTGCTCAACATCAAGAAAGTAGGAAGACGGAGAAATAACATGCAGTGGTTTAAAGTTCCATCAAAAATTTACTTTGAACGTGACTCCATTCAATACTTGCAAGTAATGGCAAATGTTGAGAAAGTCATGATCGTAGCCGACGAAGTCGTTGTGAAACTTGGATTTGTTCAACGCGTGATTGAACAATTGCAACTTCGTTCAAACAAAGTGATGTACACCGTCTTCTCAGATATTGAGCCAGATCCAGACATCACAACAGTTGAACGTGGTGCAGAAGCAATGAAAGCCTTCAAACCAGACACAATCATCGCAATCGGTGGTGGTTCTGTAATGGATGCTGCGAAAATCATGTGGCTCTTCTACGAGCAACCACAAGTGGACTTCCGTGACCTTGTTCAAAAATTCATGGACATCCGCAAACGTGCCTTCAAATTCCCAGAATTGGGTGAAAAAGCTAAGTATGTTGGTATTCCAACCACATCTGGTACAGGTTCAGAAGTGACACCATTTGCTGTTATCTCTGATAAGAAAAACAACCGTAAATACCCACTTGCTGACTACTCATTGACACCAACTATTGCCATCGTTGACCCAGCCTTTGTTATGAGTGTGCCAGACTTTGTAGCAGCAGATACAGGTATGGACGTCTTGACCCACGCGACAGAAGCATACGTGTCAACAGTTGCCAACGACTACACAGACGGTTTGGCACTCCAAGCTATCAAGTTAGTCTTTGAAAACCTTGAAAAATCTGTCAAAGAAGCAGATTGGGAATCTCGTGAGAAAATGCATAATGCCTCTACAATGGCAGGTATGGCCTTCGCCAACGCCTTCCTGGGTATTTCTCACTCAATGGCCCACAAACTTGGTGGACGTTTCCACACTGTTCACGGCCGTACCAACGCTATCTTGCTTCCATACGTGATCCGTTACAACGGTACTCGTCCAGCTAAGACAGCAACATGGCCTAAGTACAACTACTACCGTGCAGATGAGAAGTACCAAGACATCGCAAAAATGCTTGGACTTCCAGCTTCAACACCAGAAGAAGGTGTAGCATCTTACGCGAAAGCAGTGTATGACCTTGGTGAACGCATCGGTATCCAAATGAACTTGAAAGCTCAAGGCGTCGATGAAAAAGAACTCAAAGAGCACTCTCGTGAATTGGCCCTCCTTGCCTACGAAGACCAATGTACACCTGCTAACCCTCGTCTCGCAATGGTTGACCATATGCAAGAGATTATTGAGGATGCGTATTATGGCTACAAAGAACGTCCAGGTCGCATCAAGTAATGATTTTCGTCATGATCCGTCGTTAAAGCTCCTTGCCTAACTTCAGTTATGCCTGCGTCGCTTTGCCTCGCCTCATTTAGAAAATCATCCCTTGATGAGCTAGGATTTACCTTCGTCAATCTGTCTAGAACGACTTAGGATTAGAATGATTACAATAATCTATCTAGGATTGTATAGAAAAGCGTTTTTTAACAATCCTTGTATAAACAATTGGAATAGCCTCCAAAACTTTCTCAAACACCAGCTTACGTGAGTAGGTTGGTGTTTTTGTGTGTAAATATTTAAATGGCAAGAGCGGATAAGTCAAAGGTTATTTTAAAAATCTGACTTTTCTAGTCTATCTTGCCAATTTTCTGTCAATTTAGGTGGGTTTTATGGTAGAATAGAAAAAATAGATTTTTACGGGGAATATTATGACACTAGTTTATCAATCAACACGTGATGCAAAAAATACGGTATCGGCTAGTCAGGCGATTTTACAGGGCTTGGCGACTGACGGTGGTTTGTTTACACCGATTGCTATTCCAGTAGTTGACTTGGATTTTTCTGTCCTCAAAGATGCTTCTTATCAAGAAGTTGCCAAGCTGATTTTGTCGGCTTTCTTGGACGATTTCACGGCAGATGAGCTGGACTACTGTATCAACAATGCCTACGACAGCAAGTTTGACACGCCAGTTATTGCCCCAGTGGTTAAGCTAAAGGGTCAGTACAACTTGGAGCTCTTCCGAGGCTCAACCATTGCCTTCAAGGATATGGCTCTGTCCATCCTGCCTTACTTGATGACGACTGCTGCTAAAAAACACGGTTTGGAAAACGAGATTGTCATCTTGACCGCGACTTCAGGCGATACAGGTAAGGCGGCTATGGCTGGCTTTGCGGACGTTCCTGGTACGCAAATCATCGTTTTCTACCCACGCGACGGGGTGTCTAAGGTCCAGGAATTGCAGATGACTACGCAGACAGGTGCCAATACGCACGTGGTAGCTATTGACGGAAACTTTGACGATGCTCAGACAAATGTCAAGCATATGTTCAATGATGAGGCTCTTCGTGCCAAGTTGGCGGCTAAGAAACTCCAGTTTTCATCTGCCAACTCCATGAATATCGGCCGTTTGGTGCCACAGATTGTTTACTATGTCTATGCCTACGCTCAGCTAGTCAAGACTGGCGAGATTGCGGCGGGCGACAAGGTCAACTTCACTGTTCCGACAGGCAACTTCGGTAACATCTTGGCGGCTTACTACGCTAAGCAGATCGGTCTGCCAGTGGGCAAGCTCATCTGTGCGTCCAACGACAACAATGTCCTAACCGACTTCTTCTCGACAGGCGTTTACGATAAGAACCGCACCTTCCGCGTGACAACTAGTCCGTCCATGGACATCTTGGTGTCCTCTAACTTGGAGCGGTTGATTTTCCACCTCTTTGGCAATGACGCTGCAAAAACAGCTGAGCTCATGGATGCCTTGAACACAGCTGGTCAGTATGACATTCAAGGAGCTGACGCGGACATCTTATCTCTCTTTGCTGCCGCCTTTGCAACAGAAGAAGAAACCGCTGCGGAAATCAAGCGGGTCTATGACGAGTCAGACTACATTGAAGATCCACACACGGCTGTTGCCTCAGCTGTCTATAAACAGTATATGGAGCAAACAGGGGACCAGACTCCGACAGTGATTGCTTCTACAGCCAGTCCATACAAGTTCCCAGTGGTTGCGGTTGAAGCAGTGACAGGCCAGTCAGGCTTGACCGACTTTGAAGCCCTAGCAAAACTGCATGAAATTTCAGGTGTAGCCCTGCCACCAGCTGTGGACGGCTTGGAAACAGCACCTGTCCGCCACAATACCGTTGTTGCAGCTGCAGATATGCAGGCTGAAGTAGAGCGATACTTGGGTGTTTAATAGAAATGAGGGGCGGAAGCCCCTTTTGAATTGGAGAAAGATGAAAGAAACCTACAAAGACTTATTAAAAATCGCCCTACCAGCTATGGCGGAAAATATGCTTCAAATGGTCATGGGCATGGTGGATTCTTACTTGGTGGCCTTTCTGGGCTTGGTCGCTTTGTCGGGTGTGTCAGTTGCCAGCAATATCATGGCTATCTATCAGGCGATTTTCATTGCCTTGGCGGCTGCGGTGGCCTCGCTTTTAGCCCAGGCTGTTGGTCAAGGTGACCAGGAGGGAATCAGTAGAGCAACTGGAGAAACCTTGAAGTTGACAGTCTTGCTGAGTGGCATCTTGGGCCTGCTGTCTATTGTGTTCGGCCAGAGCTTACTTGGTTTGCTGGGGACAGAGCCTGCGGTTGCACAGGCAGGAGGGCTTTACTTGGCTATAGTCGGTGGAGGCATTTTATTCCTCGGGCTCATGACCAGCTTGGGTGCTATTTTGCGGGCGACTGGTCGGACACAGTTGCCTATGTATATCAGCCTCCTGTCTAATTTTCTCAACGCTGTCCTGTCTGCTCTTGCGGTATTTGTCATGGACTGGGGAATTGCAGGAGTGGCAATCGGCACCGTTTTGTCCCGCTTGATTGCTTGCCTCATCCTCTGGCGATCCTTGGGGATTTCCCTACCGCCCCTAACACTTCACTTGGACCGCAAACTCATGGCTTTGGCTCTGCCTGCGACGGGCGAGCGGCTGATGATGCGGGCAGGAGACGTGGTGGTCGTGGGCTTGATTACAGGCTTGGGGACGGCGGTTTTGGCGGGCAATGCCATAGGTGAAACCCTGACCCAGTTCAACTATATGCCGGCTCTGGGACTGGCAACGGCAACGGTCATTCTAACGGCCAAGGCCCAAGGGCAGAGCGAAAAAATCGATAGTATCCGCAAAGCCAGTCTGGTCCTGAGCCTGATTTTTATGTACGGTGTGGCGGTGACCGTCTATCTGCTAGGTCCACACTTGATTGGCCTCTATACGCAGGATGCGGTAGCTAGTCAGGCCAGTATGCTAGTTTTGACCTTTTCTTTGCTTGGTGTGCCTTTTACGGCAGGGACCCTGATTTATACAGCTCTCTGGCAGGGATTGGGCAATGCTAAGCTGCCTTTTTATGCGACGAGTATCGGTATGTGGTGCGTGCGGATTTTAGTTGCCTATCTCCTGCTTTCCTTTACAGATGTGGGCTTTGCGGCCATTTGGATTGGGACAGTGCTGGACAATGTCTTTCGGGCAGGGTTTCTGGCTTTGTTTTATGGCAAAAGATAAAAATAAGAAATGGAACAGTCAACTGCGGTTGGCAGAGATTTGGCTGGCTATAATCTTAAATAGTATCACATCTGTCACTCAGATTTTTTTACAATTAGCTGCTATAAGTAAAAAGAAAGTCCAATCATGCTAGGGCAGTGAATGCAAAATTAATTCTAAAAAATATAAAAAATGCTATCAAATCTCTTGCAAGTGCAGGAGATTTTTGATAAACTATTACGGTGCTGTATAAAAACAGCTTTAGCTTTGACGCAAGAGGTTGCGACACGCACGGTTGCATTGCCACGCAACGCGAGTCGGTTTTCTTGAAGAGCTAGCCTATTATTTTAAATAGACGAAAAGGAGAAAAAGATGGCAAACAAAAAAATCCGCATCCGCTTGAAAGCGTACGAGCACCGTACACTTGACACAGCTGCTGCAAAAATCGTAGAATCTGCAACTCGTACAGGTGCAACAGTTGCTGGACCAGTTCCACTTCCGACTGAGCGTAGCCTCTACACAATTATCCGTGCGACTCACAAATATAAAGATTCTCGCGAGCAATTTGAAATGCGTACACACAAACGTCTTATCGACATCATCAATCCAACACAAAAAACCGTTGATGCGTTGATGAAACTTGATTTGCCAAGTGGTGTAAACGTCGAAATCAAACTTTAATTGATTTCGGAGCACAAAAAACGCTCCTTAAAAACTTTTTTGAGCATGAAAAACGCTCATTAAAAACTTTTTGAAAAACAAAATAATCAGAAAAGGAAATATTTTCTCATGACAAAAGGAATCTTAGGGAAAAAAGTGGGAATGACTCAAATCTTCACTGAAAACGGTGAATTTATCCCTGTAACTGTCATCGAAGCGACTCCAAACGTTGTGTTGCAAGTGAAAACTGTTGAGACAGATGGTTATGCTGCGACTCAAGTTGGTTTTGATGACAAACGTGAAGTGTTGAGTAACAAACCTGCCAAAGGCCATGTCGCAAAAGCGAACACTGCTCCTAAGCGCTTCATCCGTGAATTCAAAAATATCGAAGGCTTGGAAGTGGGCGCTGAAATCACAGTTGATACTTTCGCGGCTGGCGATATCGTTGATGTTACTGGAACAACTAAAGGTAAAGGTTTCCAAGGTGTTATCAAACGCCACGGACAATCTCGCGGGCCAATGGCTCACGGTTCTCGTTACCACCGTCGTCCAGGTTCTATGGGACCTGTTGCACCTAACCGTGTATTTAAAGGGAAAAACCTTGCTGGACGTATGGGTGGCAACCGTGTGACGATTCAAAATCTTGAAATCGTTCAAGTTATTCCAGAGAAAAACGTTATCCTTATCAAAGGTAACGTACCAGGTGCTAAGAAATCTCTTATCACTATCAAATCAGCAGTAAAAGCTGCTAAATAATAAGGAAAGGGGAAATCAGTTAACATGGCAAACGTAAAACTATTTGACCAAACTGGTAAAGAAGTTAGCTCTGTTGAGTTGAACGATGCTATCTTCGGTATCGAACCAAACGAATCAGTTGTCTTTGATGTGATCATCAGCCAACGCGCTAGCCTTCGCCAAGGTACTCATGCGGTTAAAAACCGTTCAGCGGTATCAGGTGGTGGTCGCAAACCATGGCGCCAAAAAGGAACTGGACGTGCTCGTCAAGGTTCTATCCGCTCACCACAATGGCGTGGTGGTGGTGTTGTCTTTGGGCCAACTCCACGTTCATATGGCTACAAACTTCCACAAAAAGTTCGTCGCCTTGCTTTGAAATCAGTTTATTCAGCAAAAGTTGCTGAGGATAAATTTGTAGCTGTTGACGCTCTTTCATTTGCAGCACCAAAAACTGCTGAATTTGCAAAAGTTCTTGCAGCACTTAGCATCGATACAAAAGTACTTGTTCTTGTTGAAGAAGGAAACGAATTTGCAGCACTTTCTGCACGTAACCTTCCAAACGTAACTGTTGCAACTGCAGCAACTGCAAGTGTTCTTGATATCGTAAACGCAGACAAACTTCTTGTTACTAAAGAAGCAATCTCTACAATCGAGGAGGTTCTTGCATAATGAATTTGTACGACGTAATCAAAAAACCTGTTATCACTGAGAAATCAATGGTTGCTCTTGAAGCAGGTAAATACACTTTTGAAGTTGACACACGTGCGCACAAACTCCTTATCAAACAAGCTGTAGAAGCTGCGTTTGAAGGCGTTAAAGTTGCAAGCGTAAACACTGTAACAGCTAAACCAAAACAAAAACGTGTTGGTCGTTATGTGGGCTACACTTCAAAAACTAAAAAAGCTATCATCACTCTTACAGCTGATTCTAAAGCAATCGAGTTGTTTGCAACTGAAGCTGAATAAGACAAAGGAGAAATAACGTGGGTATTAAAGTTTATAAACCAACGACAAATGGCCGTCGTAACATGACTTCTTTGGATTTCGAAGAGCTAACAACAAGCACGCCTGAGAAATCATTGCTTGTTTCTTTGAAGAAAAAAGCTGGTCGTAACAACAATGGTCGCATTACTGTTCGTCATCATGGTGGTGGACACAAACGTTTCTATCGTTTGATTGATTTCAAACGTAACAAAGACGGTGTTGAAGCGGTTGTTAAAACGATTGAGTACGATCCAAACCGTACAGCAAACATTGCTCTTGTACACTACACTGACGGTGTTAAAGCGTACATCATCGCACCAAAAGGTCTTGAAGTTGGTCAACGCATCGTTTCAGGTCCAGATGCTGATATCAAAGTTGGTAACGCGCTTCCGCTTGCTAACATTCCAGTCGGTACTGTGGTTCACAACATTGAGTTGAAACCAGGTCGCGGTGGTGAGTTGGTTCGTGCTGCTGGTGCATCTGCACAGGTTCTTGGCCAAGAAGGTAAATATGTTCTTGTTCGTCTTCAATCAGGCGAGGTTCGTATGATTCTTGGGACTTGCCGTGCAACTGTTGGTACAGTTGGTAACGAACAACAATCTCTTGTCAACATTGGTAAAGCAGGTCGTAGCCGTTGGAAGGGTATCCGTCCAACAGTTCGCGGTTCTGTAATGAACCCTAACGATCACCCGCACGGTGGTGGTGAAGGTAAAGCACCAGTTGGTCGTAAAGCGCCATCTACTCCATGGGGTAAACCTGCGCTTGGTCTTAAAACACGCAATAAAAAAGCTAAATCAGACAAACTCATCGTTCGTCGTCGTAATCAAAAATAATTTAGCTGCTTAATATTCCGCCAACTCGGTAGCCAGCTTCGCTGGCAAGCCGTTGTGGTACAACATTTTAAAGGAGAAAAACTACTAATGGGACGTAGTCTTAAAAAAGGACCTTTCGTCGATGAGCATTTGATGAAAAAAGTTGAAGCTCAAGCTAACGACGAAAAGAAAAAAGTTATTAAAACTTGGTCACGTCGTTCAACGATTTTCCCAAGTTTCATCGGTTACACAATCGCAGTTTATGATGGACGTAAACACGTACCTGTTTACATCCAAGAAGACATGGTAGGTCACAAGCTTGGTGAATTTGCGCCAACTCGTACTTACAAAGGTCACGCAGCAGACGACAAGAAAACTCGTCGTAAATAATTTAGGAGGAAAACACAATGGCAGAAATTACTTCAGCTAAAGCAATGGCTCGTACAGTGCGTGTTTCACCTCGTAAAACACGTCTTGTTCTTGATCTTATCCGTGGTAAGAAAGTTGCTGACGCAATCGCAACATTGAAATTCATGCCAAACAAAGCTGCTGGCGAAGTTGAGAAAGTTCTTAACTCAGCAATCGCTAACGCAGAAAATAACTTTGGTTTGGAAAAAGCAAACTTGGTAGTATCTGAAACATTCGCAAACGAAGGACCAACGATGAAACGTTTCCGTCCACGTGCGAAAGGTTCAGCTTCGCCAATTAACAAACGCACAACACACATCACAGTGGTTGTGTCAGAAAAATAAGGAGGTAAAATCGTGGGTCAAAAAGTACATCCAATTGGTATGCGCGTCGGAATCATTCGTGATTGGGATGCAAAATGGTATGCTGAAAAAGAATACGCGGATTACCTTCATGAAGATCTTGCAATCCGCAAATTCATCAATACAGAGTTGGCTGAAGCTTCAGTTTCAACTATTGAAATCGAACGTGCAGTAAACAAAGTAATCGTTTCTCTTCACACTGCAAAACCAGGTATGGTTATCGGTAAAGGTGGAGCTAACGTTGACGTATTGCGCGCTAAATTGAATAAATTGACTGGTAAGCAAGTACACATCAACATCATCGAAATCAAACAACCAGATCTTGATGCACATCTTGTTGGTCAATCAATTGCTAAACAACTTGAAGCACGTGTGGCTTTCCGTCGTGCTCAAAAACAAGCTATCCAACGTACAATGCGTGCAGGTGCTAAAGGAATCAAAACTCAAGTATCTGGTCGTTTGAACGGTGCAGATATCGCTCGTGCAGAAGGCTACTCAGAAGGAACTGTTCCACTTCACACACTTCGTGCAGATATCGATTATGCTTGGGAAGAAGCAGACACTACATATGGTAAACTCGGTGTTAAAGTTTGGATTTACCGTGGTGAAGTTCTTCCAGCTCGTAAAAACACTAAGGGAGGTAAATAACACATGTTAGTACCTAAACGTGTAAAACACCGTCGTGAATTCCGTGGAAAAATGCGCGGTGAAGCAAAAGGTGGAAAACAAGTAGACTTCGGTGAATACGGTCTTCAAGCGACAACTAGCTCATGGATCACTAACCGCCAAATCGAAGCTGCCCGTATCGCTATGACGCGTTATATGAAACGTGGTGGTAAAGTTTGGATTAAAATCTTCCCACACAAATCATACACCGCTAAAGCTATCGGGGTACGTATGGGTTCTGGTAAAGGGGCACCTGAAGGTTGGGTTGCACCAGTAAAACGTGGTAAAGTAATGTTTGAAGTTGCTGGCGTTTCTGAAGAAATTGCACGTGAAGCTTTCCGCCTTGCTGGCCACAAATTACCAGTTAAAGTTAAATTCGTAAAACGTGAAGCAGAATAAGGAGAAGACATGAAACTTGAAGAAATCAAAAAGTTTGTTGAAGAGCTTCGTGGCTTGTCTCAAGAAGAGCTTGCGAAAAAAGAAAACGAACTTAAAAAAGAACTCTTTGAACTTCGTTTCCAAGCTGCTGCAGGTCAACTTGACCAAACAGCTCGTTTGAACGAAGTGAAAAAACAAATTGCACGTGTTAAAACAGTGCAATCTGAACTTAAATAATAGATTGGGAAAGGAGAAATTCAAATATGGAACGTAATCAACGTAAAACACTTGTTGGACGCGTAGTATCTGACAAGATGGATAAAACAATCACTGTTATAGTTGAGACAAAGCGTAACCACCCAGTCTATGGTAAACGTATCAACTATTCTAAAAAATACAAAGCACATGATGAAAACAACGTTGCTAAAGAAGGCGATATCGTTCGTATCATGGAAACTCGTCCACTTTCAGCTACAAAACGTTTCCGTCTTGTAGAAGTTGTGGAAGAAGCTGTTATTATCTAATCACACTAAAAGGAGAATATTGGAATGATTCAACAAGAAACTCGCTTGAAAGTTGCTGATAATAGCGGTGCCCGTGAAATCCTTACTATCAAAGTACTTGGTGGTTCAGGACGTAAATTCGCTAACATCGGTGACATCATCGTTGCTTCTGTCAAACAAGCTACTCCTGGTGGAGCAGTTAAAAAAGGTGACGTTGTAAAAGCTGTTGTCGTACGTACAAAAACTGGTGCGCGCCGTCCAGACGGTTCATACATCAAATTTGACGATAATGCTGCAGTTATCATCCGTGAAGATAAAAACCCTCGCGGAACACGTATCTTCGGCCCTGTTGCACGTGAATTGCGTGACGGTGGTTTCATGAAGATCGTGTCACTTGCACCAGAAGTTCTTTAATCAAAAACAAACGAGTCCCCTAGATTATTCTAGGGTGCCCTTAGGGGCGTAAGAAATATACAGGAGAAAATCATGTTTGTAAAAAAAGGCGACAAAGTTCGCGTTATTGCAGGTAAGGACAAAGGCACTGAAGCAGTTGTTCTTAAAGCACTTCCAAAAGTTAACAAAGTTGTTGTAGAAGGTGTAGCTCTTGTTAAGAAACACCAAAAACCAAACAGCGAACACCCTCAAGGTGCTATCGTTGAAAAAGAAGCAGCAATCCACGTATCAAACGTTCAAGTTCTTGATAAAAATGGTGTAGCTGGTCGTGTTGGTTACAAGTTTGTTGACGGCAAAAAAGTTCGTTACAACAAAAAATCAGGCGAAGTGCTTGATTAATCACGAAGGAAAGGAGAAGTAACATGGCAAATCGCTTAAAAGAAAAATATTCTAAAGAAGTTGTTCCTGCGTTGACAGAAAAATTCAACTACTCATCAGTTATGGCTGTGCCAAAAGTTGAGAAGATCGTTCTTAACATGGGTGTTGGTGAAGCTGTATCAAACGCTAAGACTTTGGAAAAAGCTGCCGCTGAATTGGCACTTATCTCAGGTCAAAAACCACTTATCACTAAAGCTAAGAAATCAATCGCCGGCTTCCGTCTTCGTGAAGGTGTTGCGATCGGTGCAAAAGTTACCCTTCGTGGTGAGCGTATGTACGAATTCTTGGACAAATTGGTTACTGTTTCACTTCCACGTGTTCGTGACTTCCACGGTGTTCCAACAAAATCATTTGATGGACGCGGAAACTACACGCTTGGTGTGAAAGAGCAATTGATCTTCCCTGAAATCAACTTTGATGATGTTGATAAAGTACGCGGTCTTGATATCGTAATCGTTACAACTGCTAACACAGACGAAGAAGGACGCGAACTTCTTAAAGGCCTTGGAATGCCTTTTGCTAAATAATATAGGAGGTAAATCTAATGGCTAAAAAATCTATGATTGCTAAGAACAAACGCCCAGCGAAGTTCTCTACGCAAGCTTATACACGTTGCGAAAAATGTGGTCGTCCACACTCAGTTTACCGCAAATTCAAACTTTGCCGTGTTTGCTTCCGTGAGTTAGCATACAAAGGTCAAATTCCAGGTGTTACTAAAGCATCTTGGTAAAAATAAGATGTGAGAGCGTTGAGCGACCAAGGCAAAGATAGGAGATTTAACGAAGAAGTTTACTTCTGGGGAAATCTATCTTCTTTGCTAAGGTTATAGCTCGAACTCAATTGTCTAAATAAAACCGATACAAAGTTTGCGTGTCAATTTGAACACTGGCGAAACCCTGTGTGAAAAAAGAAAAGCTTCCCTAGAAACGAAGGTTTCTTCGTTAAGTTTTCTATTTTCTCGTTGGCTTTTAGCGTCCTTTGTATCATGAATTAACTAGCAAGTGCAACTTGCAAACTACTAGTAAGAGGAGAAACTATAAAATGGTTATGACTGACCCAATTGCAGACTTTTTGACACGTATTCGTAATGCTAACCAAGCACGTCACGAAGTTCTTGAAGTACCTGCATCAAACATCAAAAAAGGGATTGCTGAAATCCTTAAACGCGAAGGTTTTGTTAAAAACATTGAAATCATCGAAGATGATAAACAAGGCATCATCCGTGTATTCTTGAAATACGGACAGAATGGTGAGCGCGTTATCACAAACTTGAAACGTGTTTCTAAACCAGGTCTTCGTGTTTACACAAAACGTGAAGATATGCCAAAAGTTCTTAACGGACTTGGTATCGCAATTATTTCAACATCAGAAGGCCTTTTGACAGATAAAGAAGCACGTCAAAAGAACGTTGGTGGAGAAGTTATTGCTTACGTTTGGTAATTTGATTTAAGGCTTTGCCTTTTAACAAATCCCGTGAAAACTAGTCGCTCAGCGGCTTGACAATCTAACAGGAGAAATAAAAACATGTCACGTATTGGTAATAAAATTATCAACTTGCCAGCTGGTGTTGAAATCATTCAAAACAACGGCGTGGTAACAGTTAAAGGACCTAAAGGGGAATTGACTCGTGAATTCAACACAAATATCGAAATTCGTGTTGAAGGTACAGAAGTAACTCTTCACCGTCCAAACGACTCTAAAGAAATGAAAACAATCCACGGAACGTCACGTGCAAACTTGAACAACATGGTTGTTGGTGTTTCTGAAGGGTTCAAAAAAGAACTTGAAATGCGCGGGGTTGGTTACCGTGCCCAACTTCAAGGGACAACACTTGTACTTTCAGTTGGTAAATCTCACCAGGATGAAGTGGAAGCTCCAGAAGGAATCACTTTCACAGTAGCTAACCCAACTTCTATCGTTGTTGAAGGAATCAACAAAGAAGTTGTTGGTCAAACAGCTGCTTATATCCGTAGCCTTCGTTCACCAGAACCATATAAAGGTAAAGGTATCCGCTACGTTGGTGAATTTGTTCGCCGTAAAGAAGGTAAAACAGGTAAATAATAGTTTATGGTTGCTAGGGCGAAGATTGTCTTACGCCATCAACCATATGCTAGTATTTGATAACTGTCAGATAATGACAAACTAACATTTAAGAGGTGAAAATTGTGATTTCGAAACCAGATAAAAACAAACTCCGCCAAAAACGCCATCGTCGTGTACGCGGAAAACTCTCTGGAACTGCAGAACGCCCACGTTTGAACGTTTTCCGTTCTAATACAGGCATCTACGCTCAAGTGATTGATGACGTAGCGGGTGTAACGCTCGCAAGTGCATCAACTCTTGATAAAGAAGTTTCTAAGGGAACAAAAACAGAACAAGCCGTTGTTGTCGGTAAACTTGTTGCAGAACGCGCTGCTGCTAAAGGCATCACTGAAGTCGTGTTCGACCGCGGTGGATATCTCTATCACGGACGTGTTAAAGCTTTGGCTGACTCAGCTCGTGAAAACGGATTGAAATTCTAATAGGGAGGACACTTAATAATGGCATTTAAAGATAATGCAGTAGAACTTGAAGAGCGCTTGGTTGGTATCAACCGCGTATCAAAAACTGTAAAAGGTGGACGTCGTCTTCGCTTTGCTGCTCTTGTAGTTGTTGGTGACCGTAACGGCCGTGTTGGATTTGGTACTGGTAAAGCTCAAGAAGTTCCAGAAGCAATCCGTAAAGCTGTTGAGGACGCTAAGAAGAACCTTATCGAAGTACCTATGGTTGGTACAACAATTCCTCACGAAGTTCGTTCAGAATTTGGTGGAGCAAAGGTATTGTTGAAACCTGCTGTAGAGGGTGCTGGGGTTGCTGCTGCTGGTGCTGTTCGTGCCGTAGTTGAATTGGCTGGTATCCATGATATCACGTCTAAGTCACTTGGCTCAAACACTCCAATCAACATCGTTCGTGCAACTGTTGAAGGTTTGAAACAATTGAAACGTGCTGAAGAAGTGGCTGCACTTCGTGGTGTTTCAGTTTCTGATTTAGCATAAGAAAGGAGATACTCATGGCTCAAATTAAAATTACTTTGACTAAGTCTCCAATCGGTCGCAAACCAGAACAACGTAAAACAGTTGTTGCCCTTGGACTTGGTAAATTGAACTCTTCAGTTATTAAAGAAGATAACCCAGCTGTTCTTGGAATGGTTAACGCTATCTCTCACTTGGTAACTGTTGAAGAAGCATAAAAAATAGATTAAGTCGTAGATATTTCTACGGCTTTAACTTGAATAGAACACATGCATAGGCGAGTCTTGCCAGAGCGTCCTTTTCACTCTGGCAGAGGCGCTAGCATTTTGCAAAATAAAGGAGAACTATTAATGAAACTTCATGAATTGAAACCTGCAGAAGGTTCACGTAAAACCCGCAACCGTGTAGGTCGTGGTACATCATCAGGTAACGGTAAAACGTCTGGTCGTGGTCAAAAAGGTCAAAAAGCACGTAGCGGTGGTGGCGTACGTCCAGGTTTTGAAGGTGGACAAACACCATTGTTCCGTCGTCTTCCAAAACGTGGATTTACCAACATTAACGCTAAAGAGTATGCTTTGGTGAATCTTGATCAATTGAACGTCTTTGAAGATGGTACAGAAGTAACACCAGTTGTTTTGAAAGAAGCTGGGATTGTTCGTGCTGAAAAATCAGGTGTTAAAATTCTTGGTAATGGTGAATTGACTAAAAAATTGACTGTTAAGGCAGCTAAATTCTCAAAATCTGCTGAAGCAGCAATCACTGCTAAAGGTGGTTCAATCGAAGTCATCTAAGAGGGGTAACTCAGATGTTCTTTAAACTATTAAAAGATGCCCTAAAACTGAAAAACGTTAGAAAAAAAATTCTATTTACGATTTTCATTCTCTTTGTCTTTCGATTAGGGACACATATTACTGTTCCTGGAGTCAATGTTAAGAGCCTTGATCAACTAAGTGATTTACCCTTTTTAAACATGCTCAATTTGGTATCCGGAAATGCCATGACCAACTTTTCGGTGTTTTCACTAGGTGTTAGTCCCTATATTACAGCATCGATTGTAGTGCAGTTGTTACAAATGGATATTCTACCAAAATTTGTTGAGTGGGGTAAGCAAGGAGAGGTGGGACGGCGTAAGCTCAATCAGGCGACGCGTTATATTTCTCTATTCTTGGCTTTTTTCCAATCTGTTGGTATTACTTATGGATTTAATGCGCTATCTAGCGTAGCTCTTGTACCAACACCTAACCCACAGACATACATTCTGATTGGTGCTATATTGACTACAGGAAGTGTCGTGGTGACTTGGCTTGGAGAACAGATTACGGATAGAGGATTTGGTAATGGTGTTTCGATGATAATCTTTGCAGGTATCATCTCTGCATTGCCAGGTACCATTTCGACCATTTATGAGGATTACTTTGTCAATGTTCGTTCAAGCGACATACAAAGTTCTTATATCTTCATAGGGGCCTTAATTCTTGCGACATTGGTTGTGGTCTTCTTCACCATATTTGTCCAACAAGCAGAGTATAAAATTCCGATTCAATACACAAAGCTGACTAAAGGCGCTTCGACAAGCTCATACCTACCATTGAAGGTCAATCCAGCAGGAGTTATTCCAGTTATTTTTGCGAGTTCAATTACAGCTCTACCAAGTACAGTTATTCCGTTTGTGCAGAGTTATGGCCTGAATTGGTCTTGGTTGGAAACATTACAACACTCTATGGATTATCGCACTCCAGTGGGAATGGTTGTTTATGCGCTGCTTATCGTTGTGTTCTCGTTTTTCTATACGTTTGTACAAGTAAATCCGGAAAAAACAGCGGAAAACTTACAGAAAAATGCTTCTTACATTCCAAAGGTAAGACCTGGACGTGAAACAGAAGCTTTCTTGACAAGTTTACTTAAGAAATTAGCAACATTAGGAGCAATCTTCCTTGCCTTTGTTGCCTTGACACCGATTCTTGCACAGCAAGTATTTGGACTGTCAGCAGGACTGGCACTAGGAGGAACTAGTCTCTTGATTCTTATTTCGACAGCTATTGAAGGAATGAAGCAACTAGAAGGCTATCTCTTGAAGAGAAAATATGTTGGCTTTATGAATACTGAAAGCTAAGATTTGTAAACAAAATTGAGGATAGGGATTTCCCTATTCTTCTATTTTGTTTTTGGATAAGTTTGTCAATTGTGGCAAATTTATGTGAAAACAAAATAAAATACTGAGTTATACTCAGCCATATAAAAGGAGATAAACATGAATCTTTTGATCATGGGTTTACCAGGTGCCGGCAAGGGTACGCAAGCTGCAAAGATTGTTGAAAAGTTTAATGTTGCCCATATCTCAACGGGCGATATGTTCCGTGCAGCGATGGCTAACCAGACAGAAATGGGCGTTTTGGCTAAGTCCTATATCGATAAGGGTGACCTGGTTCCTGACGAAGTGACCAATGGCATTGTCAAAGAGCGTTTGGTGCAGGATGATATCAAGCAAAAAGGTTTCTTGTTAGATGGCTATCCTCGTACTATTGAACAAGCTCATGCCTTGGATGCCAACTTGTCTGACTTAGGAATTGAGTTGCAAGGGGTTATCAATATTGAGATTGATCCATCAAAATTGGTAGAGCGTCTGAGCGGCCGGATTATCCATAAAGAAACAGGTGAAACCTTCCATAAGGTCTTCAATCCACCAGCACCAGGCTATAAGGAAGAAGAGTTTTACCAACGTGAAGATGATAAGCCAGAATCTGTTCAACGCCGTTTGGAGGTCAATATTGCACAAGGTCAGCCAATTATTGAACACTATCGTGCCAAAGGTTTGGTGCATGATATTGAGGGAGACCAAGATATAGAGTTGGTCTTTGCAGCGATTGATGCGATTTTATCAAAAATGCAATAAACCAAGGAATTTAGCTTGCAATTTATTGACAAACATGGTAGAATAGCTTAGTCTGACTTATAATTGTTACCTCTGTGTTCAGAGGGCATCAAATCGAAATTTAGGGGGTGCTTTTGCGTGGCAAAAGAAGATGTGATTGAAATTGAAGGCAAAGTTGTTGAGACTATGCCAAATGCAATGTTTACGGTTGAACTCGAAAACGGCCATCAAGTTCTTGCAACTGTATCTGGAAAAATCCGTAAAAACTACATTCGTATTTTAGTCGGTGACCGTGTGACAGTGGAACTTAGCCCGTACGACCTTAGTCGTGGACGCATCACATACCGCTTTAAATAATCGAAATAATTGGAGGGATTAAACATGAAGGTAAGACCATCGGTTAAACCAATTTGCGAATACTGTAAAGTTATTCGTCGTAACGGTCGTGTTATGGTGATTTGTCCAACAAATCCAAAACACAAGCAACGTCAAGGATAATTATAGAAAGGAGAAAACATGGCTCGTATTGCTGGAGTTGATATTCCAAACGACAAACGTGTAGTGATTTCATTGACTTATGTCTATGGTATCGGTCTTGCGACATCTAAGAAAATCTTGGCAGCTGCTGGAATTTCAGAAGATATCCGCGTGAAAGATTTGACATCAGATCAAGAAGACGCTATCCGTCGTGAAGTGGATTCAATCAAAGTTGAAGGTGACCTTCGTCGCGAAGTTAACTTGAATATTAAACGTTTGATGGAAATCGGTTCATACCGTGGTATCCGTCACCGTCGTGGACTTCCTGTCCGTGGACAAAACACTAAAAACAACGCTCGCACTCGTAAAGGTAAAGCTGTCGCGATTGCTGGTAAGAAAAAATAATACAAAATAAAATAGGAGGTAAAAATCTTGGCTAAACCAACACGTAAACGTCGTGTGAAAAAGAATATCGAATCAGGTATTGCTCATATTCACGCTACATTTAATAACACTATTGTTATGATTACAGATGTGCATGGTAACGCTCTTGCTTGGTCATCAGCTGGTGCTCTTGGATTCAAAGGTTCTCGTAAATCTACTCCATTTGCAGCTCAAATGGCTTCTGAAGCAGCTGCTAAATCTGCACAAGAACACGGTCTTAAAACAGTGGAAGTTACTGTAAAGGGTCCAGGTTCAGGTCGTGAGTCTGCTATTCGTGCCCTTGCTGCTGCAGGTCTTGAAGTAACTGCAATCCGCGATGTGACTCCTGTGCCACACAATGGTGCTCGTCCTCCAAAACGTCGTCGTGTGTAATCATATTCATTAACCTACACAAGATTCGTTTCGAGGGAGTAACTAAATGATTGAGTTTGAAAAACCAATAATAACAAAAATTGATGAAAATAAACATTACGGCAAGTTTGTTATCGAGCCACTTGAACGTGGTTATGGAACAACTTTGGGTAACTCTTTGCGTCGCATACTCCTGTCCTCTTTGCCTGGTGCAGCAGTAACGTCAATCAAAATTGATGGTGTTCTCCATGAGTTTGATACGATTAAAGGTGTGCGTGAAGATGTTATGCAAATTATCCTTAACATTAAAGGGCTTGCTGTAAAATCACACGTCGAAGACGAAAAAACAATTGAACTTGATGTAGTAGGTCCAGCTGAAGTTACAGCGGGAGATATTTTAACGGATAGCGACATTGAAATTGTGAATCCTGACCATTATCTCTTTACTATTGCTGAGGGAGCTAGCATGAAGGCAACTATGACAGTTGCTAAAAATCGTGGTTACGTTCCAGCTGAAGCAAATAAACGTGAAGATTTACCGGTTGGAACATTGGCTGTAGATTCAATTTATACACCAGTGAAGAAAGTCAATTATCAGGTAGAACCTGCTCGCGTAGGTAGCAATGATGGTTTTGATAAATTGACGATTGAAATTATGACAAACGGTACAATCATCCCTGAGGATGCCTTGGGACTTTCAGCACGTGTCTTAATCGAACACTTAAACCTATTTACGGATTTAACAGAAGTGGCAAAAGCGACTGATGTGATGAAGGAAACAGAGAAAGTGTCTGATGACAAAGTACTTGATCGTACCATTGAAGAACTTGATTTGTCTGTGCGCTCTTATAACTGCTTAAAACGTGCAGGAATTAATACTGTCCTGGATTTAACAGAAAAAACTGAGCCTGAAATGATGAAAGTCCGTAACCTTGGACGCAAGAGTCTTGAAGAAGTTAAGATCAAATTATATGACCTTGGCCTTGGACTCAAAAATGATAAATAATAGAGGAGGAACACATGGCTTACCGTAAACTTGGACGCACTAGCTCACAGCGTAAAGCAATGTTGCGCGATTTGACAACTGATCTTTTGATTAATGAATCAATCGTAACAACTGAAGCTCGTGCTAAAGAAATTCGTAAAACCGTTGAAAAAATGATTACTCTTGGTAAACGTGGTGATTTACACGCTCGTCGTCAAGCAGCAGCGTTTGTTCGTAATGAAATTGCAACAGAAAGTTATGATGAAGCAACTGATAAGTATACATCAACAACAGCTCTTCAAAAACTTTTCGCTGAAATTGCTCCGCGTTATGCAGAA
This sequence comes from Streptococcus plurextorum DSM 22810, assembly GCF_000423745.1. Classification (GTDB taxonomy): domain Bacteria; phylum Bacillota; class Bacilli; order Lactobacillales; family Streptococcaceae; genus Streptococcus; species Streptococcus plurextorum. The sequence continues at coordinate 1,198 of NZ_AUIO01000010.1, read as the reverse complement.
CGTAATGGTGGATACACTCGTATTCTTAAAACCGAACCACGTCGTGGTGACGCTGCTCCAATGGCAATCATTGAATTAGTATAAAATCATCAATTTTGTTGAGTGTTATGATGATGGAATCCCAAGAGATTCTTAGTCTAGCTCTGGTCTACCGCTGGGTTAAGCCCAGCGGGAACACTCATCATATATAAATGAGTTAACGCTTGTTTATGAATTATTTCCAAAGTTACATGGTGATAATTCATAAGCAGGCGTTTTTATCGAACATAAAAGAATTCTGTATCTTATTTCGGCTCTTTGTCAACTGCAGTGGGTGACTTGTAACTAAGCACGAGAGAGAATTAGATTGGTTCTCTCTCTTTGCATGTTCAAAGCGATAAGCATTTTAGTTTTAAAGTTTTTGAAGTTTCGAAAGCCAAAAGCTTTGCGTTTGATGTCCTTGATAAGCTTGTTGGTTGCCTCCAGTTTAGCGTTAAAATAAGGTAGGTTAAGAGCATTTGTGATGTAAGCTTTGTATTTGAGAAAGGTCTTGAAGACGGTCAAAAATGGCTGATTTACTAGCTTCAAATGGTCTTCAATGAGTTCAAAGCATTCAGTTGCCCGTTTTTCTTGAAACTGGAAGAGGAATCGCGTATGAAAATGTGGAAGATATAGAGCTGGAATTCTTAAAGGTGCACTTTAAGATTGATTTTCAAAATGCAAAGATAACGCTTCCGCTAATGCTATGTAGCGTAGTGAATAAATATAAATCTACTTAACATACCTAAAAAATAAGCTTCTCAAACTTAAAATATAGGCAATAGCTTGCTAAACCATGAAAATATAGATAGAATGGAGAAGATTTCCACCTTCTCGAATAATTTTTTCGCCAAAGTCGCAAAAAGTAGTTGACAGTAGTAAAGAAGTTTGATAAGATGAGTAAGTTGTCTTTTGAGAAAGGGACGAAAAAAAGTTCGAGTAAAGTAGTTGACAGTAGTCAAAAGATTTGCTAGAATATAGGAGTTGTCTCTTAGGAGAAGACCATTGAAAACTGAACAAGACGAACCAAGTGCGGGTTATGCAAATAACCTGTCAAGAATAAAGAAAAACGGATAAGCCAGAGTGCTTAGCCGGACAAACACTTATATTAATGAGAGTTTGATCCTGGCTCAGGACGAACGCTGGCGGCGTGCCTAATACATGCAAGTAGAACGCTGAG
>NZ_AUIO01000009.1 GCF_000423745.1 Streptococcus plurextorum DSM 22810 | reverse complement strand
CTAAGTGCGAAGCCCCCCTCAAGATGAGATTTCCCATGATTTTATATCAGTAAGAGCCCTGAGAGAAGATCAGGTAGATAGGTTAGGAGTGGAAGCGTGGTGACATGTGAAGCGGACTAATACTAATAGCTCGAGGACTTATCCTAGAGAGTCGATATTGACAGCGTTAGAAATTTTTGTTAGACTATAGGTATTCAATTTTGGGTGGACAAAACCCAGAGAGAAGTTAAGTGACGATAGCCTAGGAGATACACCTGTACCCATGCCGAACACAGTAGTTAAGCCCTAGAACGCCGGAAGTAGTTGGGGGTTTCCCCCTGTGAGATAAGGAAGTTGCTTAGCTTTAATCCGCCATAGCTCAGTTGGTAGAGCGCATGACTGTTAATCATGATGTCACAGGTTCGAGCCCTGTTGGCGGAGTGTTGTGACCTTGTTTATCAAGGTTTTTTTATTTTTCAATGAGACAGTTAAGAACATGACATTAATGTCATGTTCTTTTGGTAGGAATTTGCGTAGAATGTATGTATCCCCAAATAATATTAATAAGGAGGTACTACATTGGAAACTTTAGGGAAAGAATTTATAGATATTTATAGGACGGTTAGGCCGATTATATTGAAGCTTCGTCAAGAGTATTTTATCAAGATGTGGGATTTGGATGATTGGGAGCAGGAGGGGAGGATAGTTTTGTTTGAGCTGTTGCGTAAGGACTCGGAGCTGGTTTATGATACTAATCGTCTATGTGTATACTTTAAGACGAAGTTTTCTAATCGGGTCAAAGATGCCTTGAGGAAGCAAGAGAGTATTAAGCGAGGATTTGATCGTATGGCCTATGAGGAAGTTGGTGAGGTCGCACATTCTGTTTCGGATAAGGGGCTGAATTTGGCAGATTTGGTGGCATATGGAGAGGCTATGGAAAGTTTAGATAAGGAGTTGAGTGCACAGGAGCGGGAGTGGGTAACCTATTTGATTAGTGGGGAGTGCTTTAGGGGGAAGCGAGCTTTTCAGCGTAAGTTACGTGCTAAGATGGAGTCCATGGGGTGGAGGCCTCAGGATAGGTGGAATAGGACTTAGTGTGTTGCTAAGACTAAGGAAATAGAGAGGCTATTCTGGTAGGGCTTAATTGAGTAGCAGCGTATAGCCACGCCGAACGCTGAAGAAAATTTCGATTTCAGAAAGTGTTTTTTCATTAAAAAGTTATATATTCATCATGAAATTTTGTTATAATTTAGGTGAAAACAAGGATAAGCCAATATAAATATGTAAATTTCGTGAAAATGAATTAAAAAAAATGCATGTGGCTAGAAAGCAGTTACATGCATTTTCTTCATGCGTAAGGCGTGGCGAGTATCCAGAGTGTGTGGCAAATAGCGAAGATTTTGTGGTATTCTAGTCATAAGAGATTTCCTTTTTGGTGAGTAGGTGGTGCTCTTATCATATCAGGGAATCTTCTTTTTGACTTCTAGAAGTCTCACATCAATTGTGACGCTACAATTTGGTTAGAAAAAATATTTCAAAATACTAGTAATCTGTTTGATAATATGGTAAACTAATTGAAGCGTAGGTTTTTAAACTCATCCCGTGAGGTGAGAAAGACGACATATCGGATAAACGAGAGCCTATGACTACTTTATATTAGAACTGGGCTCTTTTTGTGTGCCCAGACGGAGGAATCATGGAATTGAAAATGCATGTTGCCGAGCATGAGCAGCACACAGCGCTTGACTTAGATGTTTCAAGGGTTGACTTGCTTTTGGACGTTGAGGAAAAGCCTGAGTTGGTACCAGGGCTTCTGCTTAGTTACCAGCACGTCTTTGCCATGTTTGGTGCAACGATCTTGGTACCACTTATCTTAGGCATGCCAGTTTCAGTGGCTCTCTTTGCTTCAGGTGTTGGAACGTTGATCTATCAAGTGGCAACTAAGTTCAAAGTTCCTGTTTATCTAGGGTCTTCATTTGCCTACATCACGGCGATGGCGACTGCCAATGAAGCGATGGGGGGAGATGTTTCAGCCTCTCAGACAGGGGTTTTCTTCGTCGGATTGATCTATGTGGCGATTGCTGGTTTAATCAGCGTCCTTGGTACAAAATGGATTGACAAGGTATTGCCACCTATTGTCATTGGACCTATGATTATCGTTATTGGTCTTGGCTTGGCTAATTCTGCTGTCACTTCAGCTGGTTTTGTAGCTGATGCAGATTGGCGCAATATCGTGGTTGCTGCAGCAACTTTCTTGATTGCAGCATTTATCAATACAAGTGGTAAAGGTTTTGTCAAAATTATCCCCTTCCTCTTTGCCATTATTGGTGGCTATATCTTGGCTATCTTTCTAGGCCTAGTGGATTTCACGCCAGTTCTTAAGGCCAAGTGGCTAGAATTGCCAGCTTTTTACTTGCCGTTTAAAACAGGGGTCTTTGAATCTTACAAGTTCTACTTTGGTCCAGAGATGATTGCCATCTTACCAATTGCAGTGGTGACAATTGCAGAGCATATCGGAGATCATACGGTTCTTGGGCAGATAACAGGACGCCAATTTTTGAAAGAGCCAGGTCTTCAACGCACATTGATTGGTGACGGGGTCGCGACATCAGTATCAGCTTTTCTGGGTGGTCCTGCTAATACGACCTATGGTGAAAATACAGGGGTTATCGGCATGACACGTGTGGCGTCGGTATCAGTTATAAGAAATGCCGCTTTGATTGCTATTGCCTTCTCTTTCCTTGGAAAATTCACGGCGCTTATCTCTACAATTCCAAATGCGGTTTTAGGTGGGATGTCTATCCTTTTATATGGTGTTATCGCTTCAAATGGTTTGAAAGTTCTTATCGAACGTCAAGTGGACTTTGGTCAGGTTCGTAACCTCATTATTGCAAGTTCTATGTTGGTTCTTGGTCTTGGTGGTGCGATCCTTGATCTCGGTGCGGTAAACCTTTCAGGAACTGCCCTAGCAGCTATCGTTGGTGTTGCTTTGAATCTTATCTTACCGAAAGAATCTAACGAATAAGATGAAAATCCGTTGACAGGTGTCAGCGGATTTTTGCGTCTTTTAAGATAGTGTTGAGCGCTTTGTCGAGAGTGATGCTTTGGTCAAATATTTTCTCGTGAAAGCGGTTGAGATAGTCTTTTTCTAGCCACCAGCGCTGCATATCAGAAACGGAGAAGTCATTAACTTTATCGCGTGTTTGGTGGCGTTTGACCGTTTCTTCAAAGGGCAAATCATAATAGTAGGCATAGGCATTTTCCCCATAAAGCTCTGCTATTTTGTCCCATAGAGGAGCGTACCAGTCTGCGTGTAAAATGCCTTCGATGATGAGGACTTGCCGATGATGGTAGGCGTGCTCTAGCAAGGTCAGATAAAGTGGCAGAGTGGGTGTTTTATAGCCATCTTTGGCATTGAGTAGTTGTCTACGTAGGGTGTCTTGGGGAAGTAAGAGGGTGTTTTTATCGATAGCTTGCTGGAGTCGCTGTGCTAACGTAGACTTACCAGAGCCAGAGTTTCCCCGAATGATGATGCAGCTTGTCATAATTGTCCTTTCCAATAGTCTTCAGCAAGTATGCTCATGAGAATAATATCAGCATAGCCCTTTTTTGTTTTGTGTGCTTGTCTGAGGCGACCTTCGTAGACGAAGCCTGCCTTTTCATAGGTTTTCTGCGCACGCGGGTTGAAGTCAAAGACTTCTAGAGATAGGCGGTTGAGTTTGACCGTTTCAAAAGCATAGCGGATAGTTTCCTTAGTGGCCCAGCTACCGCTACCTTTGCCCCAATGGTCTTTGTGGAAGATGGCAATACGAAAATTAGCAGCATTTGCTTCTGGCTCGTAATCATTAATAACCGTCTCGCCAATTAGTTTTCCATCTGGGGAGATGATGACAAAATCGTAGCGGTCGGTCTTGTCAGGACAGGTTAGGTAGTGGTTCACAATTTGTTCGCGGGTAAAGGTAGCTGAAGAGCCTGTCAAATCGTCTACCTCAGGGGTTGGGAAGGTAAAACTGTCTTGATAGAAGGTTTCGGCATCCGTTTTTTCTAAGGGGCGTAAATGATAGCCTAAGTCAGATAATATCATAGGATTTCCTTTCGTTTAAGAGTGGTAACGTTGCCTCCGACCATGGTTCATTTTCAGAAAAGGCGATGCCTTCAATATTGCCAAGGAAAAAATGAGAGACTTCCCAGTTTTTTGGGAAGCCTTCATTAATCTGATTGGCAATGCCAAGGATGTCAGTCCTTGCTTTGTGCTTGTAAGGATGACCTTCTATTAAATTACTTCTGATTTCAGATAAGCATCTACCAATTGTTCAGTTGCAATTACGCTGTCAGTGTGAGTACGTTCGTAGGAATGGCTAGATTCAATACCTGCTCCAAGTAAGGCGTGTTTAACGTCTGCACCTGCTCGCATGGCAGCAGATGCGTCGGAACCATAGTAAGGGTAGATGTCGAGTTTGTAGGGGATAGCATTGGTTTCGGCTAAAGCGACCAGATGCTGGCGTAATTCATAGTGATAAGGACCCGAGCCATCTTTTACACAGATGGATACAGTGTATTCGTCTGTTTGCTGATCGTCCCCCATTGCTCCCATATCAACAGCTAGGTATTCGACTGTTTGGGCAGGTAAGCTAGAGTTGGCTCCATGTCCCACTTCTTCAAAGGCTGAGAAGTAGAAGTGTGTGGTGTGTGGGAGTTGGACCTTTTCTTCTTTATAGACTTTTAGGAGGTTGAGGAGAATGGCTGCGCTGACTTTATCATCAAGGTGACGTGACTTGATAAAGCCATTATCTGTCACGACGACGCGCGGGTCAAAGGAAATAAAGTCTCCTACCTCAATACCAAGTGCGCGTGTTTCTTCAGCTGTTGTGACTTTTTCGTCTAGGCGCACTTCCATATTAGCTTGATTGCGCTCTGCAGATCCTGCATCGCGATAGACGTGGACAGAGGTTTGGTGCATGAGCATGGTTCCGCTAATGGTTTTCCCATTTTTAGCTACATGGATGGTACAATTTTCCCCTTCAATAGCGTTGTAGACAAAACCGCCGACCAAGTCCATCTTGAGGCGACCGTCTGGTTTGATGGCACGAACCATAGCACCAAGTGTGTCTAGGTGAGCAGTCACCACGCGGTGTTTACTATCGTCGAGTCCTTTGACCGTGACCATAAGTCCACCTTTTGGTGTGCGATAGGTGCTGTAGCCGAAACTCTCCACCTCATTTTGGACGTAGTCCATGATTTGAGTGGTAAATCCAGTTGGTGAAGGGATGTTGCAGAGGGTGGTGATGTAGTTAATGGTAGATGACATGTTTGTCTCCTTTTCTATTGTGAGGTGTTTAATCAATTCAAGTTCATCTCGTATGGGAATGCCCTTGTCAGATACGAGTGGAATGGAGGGTTTTAGTTCTCTAGCTTTTACCAAGGTATCTGGGAAAAGCTTGTGGAGATAGTAACCGCGTTTTTGGTAAAAAGCTAAGGCTTTTAAGTTGTCGTTGGTGCTTATCAAGCGGATGGTCGTTAGACCTTTTTGATGCGCTAGGCTTTCCACTAAATCTATAAGGGTACTGGCAATGCCTTGTCCTTCCAGCAAGCTATCTAGGGATACGATTTCTAGATAGCCAGGGTTTATTTGGTAGCTGATGAGGCCAATCAGTTGGTCATCTTTTAGGGCGACAAAACCGTCAAGAGACCGTAGATCAATCAGCTGCCCACGGGATAGCCATGACGGTGTCCTGCCAATGCTCACGGAAAAAGCTTTCGACGGCTTGAGCAGGAAAATGAGAGAGTGGCAAGTAGTTAATCATGCTTTGATCTCAACTGTTTTCATGCGCTCTAAAATGACTTTTGCTAGGCGTTCCACGTCATCGGGCATGCCTCTCAGTTCAAAATCACCTAAGAGGGGAAAACCGAAGCGTTGGCTGTATTGTTTGGCGGTCAAGATATACTGGTGGTTGAAATTTTTGTTACCAGAACCAATAATGCCCATACAACGCTTGTAATTATCGTGAGCGGCAATAAAGTCACCAAGCGGATTGGTCAAAATTTCCACATCGCCATGATCAATGCCATTGCCACCTTCTAGATAGGTCGGCAGTAGGGCGACAAAGGGTGATGAGACTTCAAAGGTCTGGTGGTTCAGTTCTTTGATGTTTATCTGACGAGGGATGATGCCGTGGTTGAAGCTAAGGTAGTCGCTTAAGCGTTTGACAAAAGATTGGGTGTTACCACTAAGGCTGATGTAAACAAGGGTAAGTGCTGAATTTTCCATGCCTCTATTATAACATTTTGAAGATGAAAAAAGCTGACCGGAGTCAGCTTTTGATGGTCTTTAACCTTTATTTTTCAGATACACATAGCGCTGCCATAGGGTTTGGGAAAGTGTGCCATCAGCTAGGGCAGTTTTTATAGCACATTTAGGCTCGCTGTCGTGTTGGCAATTTGGGAAATGGCAGAGCTTTGCTAAATTGAGAATCTCTGAAAATAGGGGGGCTAAATCGAGCTTTTTAACCTTGTCAATGCCTTTAAAACCAGGAGTATCGATAAGGTGATAGTCAAGGCTAGGGAGCTTTATAAGATGGCTACTGGTCGTTGTGTGCTTGCCTTTGCCGTCAGACCTAGTTTGGTTGACCTTGGCTATCTTATGGCCTGTGAGGTAATTGAGCAAGGTTGACTTACCAGCGCCGGAAGCTCCAAGAAGAAGTCCGGTACTATTGGGGTTGAGGCATTTTTTGACCTGCTCTAGAGAAGTCCCATCATCTTGACTGATAGCTAGCACCTGCATTTGCGGGTATAGGTCTGTCACCCTTTCTACAAAATGAACGTAGTCAGGCACTAAGTCTTTTTTGCTCAAGATGAGGTGGAGATCAATGCCTTCTTGGTAAAAAACCAGATAGTAGCGTTCTAATTTTGCCAGTGAGCAATTTTGATCTAGGGCAATCAAAATAAAAATCTGATCAACGTTACTTGCCATAACCTGTTCTTTAGCTTGATTATTGAAATTTTTGACAGTCACATTGCTAGATTTTGAAACGGTATTGACGCGTTTGAGGAGTTTGAGCCCGTTTGCGTCATAAGTGACGAAATCACCAACATAGAACTGGTTTTTGCAGAGCTTTTTGGAGATAGCGACTTCTGTGCCAGCCTCTTCCAAGAGGTAAGAAGAACGTGTTTCTGAAATAATGCGATAAGTTTGTGTCATAAACCATTTTCTAGGAAAACGCACGACAGTTTGGGATGGAAAAATTATCTGATAAGGAGCTGACAAGTCCGTTTTCCTTGTCTAACCAGTCAGACCTCGCTTATCAAGATGTCCAATATTTGCAGTCATAGGTATCACTCCTTTCATGATGATATGATATCACAAAAATCAGGATATTCCTAGGTGGCAGTGAAGTGAGATTTGTTGTTTCTTATGATATGAAGTGGATAAGATGTAGAGGGTGTCTCTCAAAAGGTTCACGTCATTTTATGATAGTGAAGTACAGCTCATTAAAGTTTTTTATCAGAAAACCCCTGAAAATAGTGTTTCAGGGGTAACATATGATTTAAACTCTTTGTTAAGAGTCTCTTTTGATTGTTTGCCTATCAGTCCTTGTTATACTTAGTTTTGTTTACGACGACGAACGGCTAGGCTAGTTAGGAAGCTAAAGCCAAGAAGTGTTAGGAGAGAAGTGCTTTCTTCCCCTGTTTTTGGCAGTGTACCTTTTGAGTTGTCTTTTTGTGACTGATAAGTTTCAGCAACCAGTTGACGAATGTCTTGACGTTCTTTTTCGGTTAAGCCAGAAACACTACCTTTTGGCATTGAACCTGGCTGCGGAATTGCAGTACCTGGTGCTGTCTCTGGTGTTGTTTCTGGTGTTGTTTCTGGTTTGACATAAGTGAATTTGAAGTCCGCGAAACCTTCTACGGTTGAAGCTCCGACATAAGCAATGTCTTTCGCATCTCCTACTAGGTCTTTAGCTTTGGTTGCGCTCAAGAAGCGAAGATCTAAACCTGCAATGCTATCTGTGAAGTACCAGTTATTATCAGCAGATGGGTTGATAGTCTTTTCTGAAAGAATATAGTTGATAATAGCTTGGCGATTTTCAAGGTTAAGGAGATAGTTTACGGTAGCATTGCGAACACCAGGGAAGTTGCCACTTGCACGGTAATTGTTGGTCACAACCATAAATTCTTGTGTATCACTGACTTCTTGACCTTGGTATTTCAAATTGCGGACACGGCTAGCGTTTTCGTTAACCACTTGTCCGTTTCGATCGTACTTATTAGGTTGAGTCACATCGTATTCGTAGGTGATACCGTCAATAACATCGAAATTATAAGTACGGTAGTCAGTATTGACTAGGTTTTGTGGTTGGGTATTATTAGGGTCGATGGTGTTAAACTGCCCTGCTGACATTTCTAGCCATTCTTTTAAGTCAGCGCCTGTGATTTTTAGGATAGCTGTGACGTTATCATAGAGATAGAGGTCAGCCACGTTTTTAATGGCGATTGGTCCAGCTGCGATGTCTGTGTAGGCTGTTGGGTCATTTCTGGTCCCTGCTTTAAATGGAGCAGCTGCAGATAGGAGTGGGAGGTTTGCGTATGGCGTACCTGCTAACTCCTGTTGAGCGTACCAGAGCTGTGCGTTATTAACGATTTGGACAGATGGGTCATCTTTAACCAGGGCAAAGTAGCTAGTGATTGGTGCAGTAGTTGTTCCCACTTGCTGACGGACGTAGTCAACTGTTCCAGCATGAGCTTCTTTAGCGATTTCTTTTACAATCTCACTAGCGACGTTCGACTTGGTGTCAATTTTACGGATGGAGCCTTTGCTCTTATCTTTATTGACTGTCCACTTACCGTTTGAATAAGTAATGTTCAAATCAATGATACCCAAGTGGTCTCCGTATTTACCTGCCATTGTGACTGGTGTGCCATTAATAAGGCCATTGATATCATCAACGCCACTGTATTTGGCATAGAAACTTGGTTTGGCGCTAGTTCCTGGGAATTCTGCATGAGAATGTCCTGTGACAACAGCATCGACACCAGGAAGGCTAGCGATTTGATAGCCGACATTTTCTTCGCCAATATCATATTGGTCATCTCCAATTCCAGAGTGTGAGAGGACAAGGACGATATCTGCGCCAGCGTTTCGAATTTCAGGTAGAAGTTCTTTAACAGCTTCAACGGCATCTTGAACAACTACTTTCCCTTCAAGGTTTGCCTTATCCCAATTCATGATTTGTGGAGGGACGATACCTGTGATGCCCACATTGACGGTCACAAGATTGCCACTAACATCGGTAAAGTTTTTTGGAATGACAATATATGGCGTAAAGAGGCGTTCATTTGTTTTGGCGTCTCGAACATTGGCATTAAGAACCGCGATATCAGCAGTGCTAATGACTTTATTGAGATAATCAAGCCCGTAGTTAAATTCGTGGTTACCAAGTGTGCTAGCATCAAAGCCAAGAGCTTCAAGTGCGGCATACATAGGATGTTGCTCGTTGACCTCTACTGGATCGACGATGGCTTTGTAAGTACCAAGGGGTGTTCCTTGAATAAGATCGCCATTATCTACGGTAACGATGTTAGGATTCTCTGTTTTGGCTTGCTCAAGGAGAACAGCTGTTTTAGCGAGTCCGACATTTTGAGACTCTTTGTCTTGATAATAATCATAGTTGACAAGGTTGGTATGAAGGTCAGTTGTTGAAGCGATACGGACGTCGACGGTTTGCCCTTCAACTGGCGTGATAATAGTAGGAGTCGTTACTTCAGCAGGAGCAGTAGCTGTTGATCCGTTTTCTGCTCCGGTCGCCACAGTTTCAGGAGAAGTTCCTGTAACTGGCTGATCAGTAGGAGTTGTTTCGTTAGCAGAGACAAGATTGGCACTGCCGAGGGTGGCAAGGATGAGGGAGAGTGCGATAGCGCTCTTAGAAAGGTAATGTTTTGACATCTAAAGAAACTCCTTTTTTGTTTTTCCTAAGCAACTTAGGATTGGATATTACTCTAATATTATACAATTATGAGTGTCGGATTGCAATATTTCCTGTAATAAACGAATGATTTTCTTTCAAAAAACATAAAACATCAAGAAAAATCCACCCTATTTGACTTGCTATGATTTTTGGTTGAAAAGTGATAAAATAGAGGGAAATGACTTGAGAGTAGGGAATAAAATGCCAAAAGAAGTAGATTTAACAGGAGAAGAAGTAGTGGCATTAGCTGCGGAATATCTTCCAAAGGAAGATGTTGCCTTTGTGCAAAAAGCTTTGGATTATGCCAGTGCAGCACATGCTCATCAGACTAGAAAATCAGGAGAACCTTATATCATTCATCCCATTCAGGTAGCGGGAATTTTAGCTCAGCTTCATTTGGATGCTGCAACAGTGGCCTGTGGTTTTTTGCATGATGTCGTGGAAGACACCGATATTACTTTAGATGAGATTGAGGCTGAGTTTGGCACAGCTGTGCGTGATATTGTGGATGGCGTCACTAAACTTGGTAAAGTTGAGTACAAATCTCATGAGGAACAATTAGCTGAAAATCATCGCAAGATGCTTATGGCCATGTCTAAGGATATCCGTGTGATTTTGGTTAAACTGGCGGATCGTTTGCACAATATGCGCACGCTTAAGCATTTGCCTGCTGATAAGCAAAAACGGATTTCTCGAGAGACCTTGGAGATTTATGCGCCACTGTCTCACAGGCTAGGGATTAGTCGTATCAAATGGGAATTAGAAGATTTATCGTTTAGGTATTTAGAAGAGTCCGAGTTCTATAAAATTTCTCACATGATGAGTGAGAAGCGTCGAGAACGGGAAAAGCTGGTGGATGAGATTGTCAGCAAAATCATGACTTATACTCATGAGCAAGGGCTTTATGGTGAGGTGTACGGACGTCCGAAACACATTTACTCGATCTACCGTAAGATGCGTGATAAGAAAAAGCGTTTTGATCAGATTTTTGATTTAATTGCTATTCGTTGCATCATGGAGACGCCAAGTGATGTCTATGCTATGGTCGGCTACATTCATGAACTCTGGCGTCCGATGCCAGGACGATTCAAAGACTATATCGCAGCGCCAAAGGCGAACGGTTATCAGTCAATCCATACCACCGTTTATGGGCCAAAAGGACCAATTGAAATTCAGATTCGCACCAAGGACATGCATCAGGTGGCTGAGTATGGGGTGGCGGCTCATTGGGCCTATAAAAAAGGTCAGACCGGTAAAGTTGATAGCAAAGAAACGGCTCTTGGCATGAATTGGATTAAGGATTTGGTCGAACTACAGGATTCGTCAAATGGCAGTGCTAAGGCTTTTGTGGATTCTGTTAAAGAAGATATTTTCTCTGAGAGAATTTATGTCTTCACTCCCAATGGTGCTGTTCAGGAATTGCCTAAGGATTCTGGTCCTATTGATTTTGCCTATGCCATTCATACTCAAGTGGGAGAAAAGGCGACAGGTGCCAAGGTCAATGGACGTATGGTTCCTCTGACAGCTAAGCTAAAAACAGGTGATGTTGTTGAGATTGTCACCAATAATAATTCCTTTGGTCCAAGTCGTGACTGGATTAAAATTGTTAAAACAGCCAAGGCACGTAGCAAGATTCGACAGTTTTTCAAAAATCAAGACAAGGAGCTATCAGTCAATAAAGGACGGGAGCTGCTGATTGCTATCTTCCAAGAAAATGATTTGGTTCCAAATAAATATTTGGACAAACGCCATATTGATGCTATTTTACCTCGTGTCGGTGCCCGCAATGAAGAAGCTCTTTATGCTGCTATTGGATTTGGTGAAATTTCTGCTATTAGTGTCTTCAATAAGCTAACGGAAAAAGAACGCCGTGAGGAAGAACGTGCCAAGGCTAAAGCTGAGGCCGATGAGTTGATTAACGGCGGTGAAATCAATCTAAGCAATCGCGATGTGTTGAAAGTAAAAAGTGAGAATGGTGTCATTATTCAAGGGGCATCGGGACTGCTCATGCGTATTGCTAAATGTTGTAACCCAGTTCCAGGAGATTTGATTGAAGGCTACATCACTAAGGGGAGAGGTGTTGCGATTCATCGCTTTGATTGTAACAACATCAAGTCTCAGGAAGGCTACGATCAGCGATTGATAGAGGTTGAATGGGATGATGATAATACAGGCAAGGATTATCTAGCGGAAATTGATATTTATGGTCTTAATCGTTCTGGCCTTCTTAACGATGTTTTGACGATTTTGTCCAACCAGACTAAAAATATTTCAATGGTAAATGCTCAGCCAACCAAGGACATGAAATTTGCCAACATCCATGTGTCATTTAGCATTCCAAATCTTGCAAGTTTAACAACAGTTGTTGATAAAATAAAAATTATTCCAGATGTTTACAGTGTTAAACGAACAAATGGCTAACCGCTTCAAATGTTAGAAGTTTAAGTGGCTATAGAAGTGTTTGTCTAAATATTTTTTGAGAAAGGAGCAGGGCTTATGAAGGTTGTGATTCAGCGCGTGTCAAAGGCTTCTGTCAGCATTGATGGAGAGATTGTTGGACAGATTGGTCAGGGGCTTTTGCTTCTTGTAGGAATTGGGCCTGATGATAATCGGGTCGACCTAGATTATGCTGTGCGTAAAATTATCAACATGCGGATTTTTTCTGATGCCTCAGGAAAAATGAATTTGTCTGTGGAAGATGTGGCAGGTAGTATCTTATCCATCTCTCAATTTACGCTTTTTGCAGATATAAAAAAGGGAAATCGCCCTGCCTTTACAGGAGCAGCAAAGCCTGACCTAGCTAGTCAGATGTATGATGCTTTTAACCAGGCGTTGGCACAATATGTGCCTGTCGCAAAAGGGGAATTTGGTGCAGATATGCAAGTGTCATTGGTTAACGATGGACCAGTGACGATTATCTTAGATACTAAAAATGTCTAGCCTGTTCTACTATTTCTAAAAAAATCAAAAAGGCCCGTTTGAAATGGGTCTTTTGTGCTATACTAGAAGAAAGAAGTCTAAGAGGAGATATGATGATGTTGATTTTTGTTTTAATATTATTGGGAATTTATCTCTTTATGGTTAGCTTTTCGGCTATCATGGGGCATTTTGTTGCCAAAATAATCACCGGTCGAAATTTGCTGATGACGCTTTTTATGGTAGCTGTTGTCATCGTCTTTACTTATATTTATATTGGTTTAGCAAAAGGAACAGGTATTTATGGGATAGCAGGAGGGCTTTTTGGCTTATCAGCTATCGCGCTTAGTAATGCTTCTCACATGCGTCAACGTCCTAATCTTAAGCACCATACAATTCGTATGCTGATCAATGTGATATTTTTGCTGTTGATTTATTGGGCAAAATAACAGAGTAAGATAGGGCTTTAAAGCCCTTCAGAACGTAGACAAACTCCTAAAAACATAAAAAATTGAACCGTTTTTGATAAAACTGCAAGATATAAAACGCTTAGCACCGCTGATATTTCAATGTTTCTGGGAGTTTTTGGTTTCACCATAAAACCATAAAGTAAAAGAGTGAATAAAATCGTCCAAAATGGACGTTGTCCTCAATCTGAGCGCCTTTTGGCGCTTTTATAATTTTCGTCGTGCAAAGTCGATGAACTTAAATTTACTGAGTTTATGCCTGCTTTCTGTAAACTGGAACTGGCGATTATCTGCTAAATAGACCTTGGACCTGACACAGACAACGTGCTTATCGCTTCCTAAATCAAGGAGGATTTTGTCTTGTTCGCTAGCAGAGTCAATGGTAATCTCTTTTTGGGCATAGGCGATTTGGAGCCCGACTTCTTTTTCCAAGTACCGATAAATGGACTGCTCTGCAATTTCTCGAGATAGAAAAGGTGTCAGGGGCTTGAGCAAATAATCTATATCTAAAACAGAGGCGATATTATCGACAACACGTTGACGGGTAACTCGAAAGGTTTGAGAATGGATAGGGAAACCAGTCTTTTGACTTAATTCTTTATCGACGAGAAGGTTGTCAATGCTGATAACATTTGTTTTAGAAGCCATATCATGTAAGTTAACCAATTCTTGATAACTAGATAACTCTGAGACGGGGAAGTTAATCTGCCCTCTTTTTTTGATTTGAGAACCACGTCCCTGACTTTTTTCAATATAACCTTCTTTGCTCAGGAGAGCCAAAGCTTTCCGAATGGTATCACGGCTAGCAGAAAATTGCTGACACAGTTCGATTTCTGATGGGAGAAAATGTTCGGCAGGGTAGTGTCCAGCTAAAATATCGGCTTCTAGTTGTTTGAAAATTTCTTGGTATTTTTTCATTTTTTAGCCTTTCCAGGGTTTATGGGGGAAGATGTCTTTATTTTACCATACAAGTTCTCAAAAAATGATCAAAAAATCATTTTTTAGACCGAACAAGTTGCAGACAACTTTGACATCGGTTACAATGACAGTGTAAAAAATAAATCCCAAGGAGATAATAATGGGGAAATTTGAAAAAGATGCCAAAGAGCTCTTGGAGTTAGTTGGCGGTAAAGACAATGTTATGGCCGTAACGCACTGTGCGACGCGCATGCGATTTGTCCTAAATGATCAAAGTAAGGCAGACGCTAAGGCTATTGAGAATCTTGATCCTGTTAAGGGCACGTTCACCAATGCTGGTCAGTTCCAAGTGATTATTGGCAATGAAGTGCCAATCTTCTATAATGATTTCACAGCTGTATCTGGTATTGAAGGCGTATCGAAAGAAGCGGCCAAATCAGCGGCCAAATCAAATCAAAATGCTATCCAGCGAGTGATGACGATGCTAGCTGAAATCTTCACGCCAATCATTCCTGCTATCATCGTAGGAGGATTGATCCTTGGCTTCCGTAATGTCTTGGAGCAAGTAGGAATGCCGTGGCTTGGACAGGCTATGTCTGATGGCAAATTAGTTTTTGACACAGATGGCAATCCTGTTTGGAATACCATTGTTCAAGTCTCTCCATTTTGGAATGGGGTTAACCATTTCTTGTGGTTACCTGGTGAAGCAATTTTCCACTATCTACCAGTTGGAATTGTTTGGTCTGTGACACGTAAAATGGGAACGTCCCAAATTTTAGGTATTGTACTTGGTATCTGTTTGGTGTCACCACAGCTCCTTAATGCTTATGCTGTTCCTGGTACTGCGGCAGAAGAAATTGCTAAAAACTGGGTTTGGGACTTTGGTTTCTTCACTGTAAACCGTATTGGTTACCAAGCACAGGTTATCCCTGCCCTCTTAGCTGGTTTATCTCTATCCTATCTTGAAATCTTCTGGCGCAAACGCATTCCAGAAGTAGTTTCAATGATTCTAGTGCCATTCCTTTCCTTAATTCCTGCTATCATCTTGGCACACACAATCTTAGGACCTATTGGTTGGACAATCGGTCAATGGATTTCAACTATTGTTTTAGCCGGTTTGACTGGACCTGTAAAATGGTTGTTCGGTGCTGTCTTTGGATCACTCTATGCCCCATTCGTTATCACTGGTCTGCACCACATGACCAACGCCATCGATACACAATTGATTGCCGATGCTGACGGAACTGGTCTATGGCCAATGATTGCCCTCTCTAATATCGCCCAAGGCTCTGCTGTATTGGCTTACTACTGGATGAACCGTAAGAGCGAACGCGAAGCGCAAATCTCACTCCCAGCTGCTATCTCTGCCTACCTTGGTGTAACTGAGCCTGCCCTCTTCGGTGTCAACGTCAAATACGTTTACCCATTCGTTGCGGGTTTGATCGGTTCAGGTATTGCTGGTCTTCTATCAACGACACTCAACATCACAGCAAATGCCATCGGTGTTGGTGGACTTCCAGGTATCTTGGCGATTAAAGCACAATACTGGTTGCCATTTACTCTTGCAATGGCTGTTGCAATCGTCGTACCATTTGCGTTGACAATCTTCTTCCGCAAGGCTGGTATCTTGATCAAGACGGAAGATGAGACTGTAAAGGCTCCTCAAGTCGAAGCTATCGCAGCTGCTGAAGAAGCGGCAACTGAAGTTGGAACTGTTGTTGAATTGATCAGCCCCTTAACTGGCCAAGCAAAACCTCTTTCTGAAGCAACTGACCCCGTCTTCTCGGCAGGCGTTATGGGACAAGGTGTCCTCATTGAGCCAACCGAAGGTGAATTGGTATCACCAGTTGACGGTGTTGTATCTGTTCTCTTCCCTACAAAACACGCTGTTGGTCTTGTTTCTGACCAAGGTGCAGAAATCCTTATCCACATCGGTATGGATACCGTTAACCTTGAAGGAAATGGCTTTACAGCCCACGTTGAACAAGGTGCTAAGGTTAAAGCTGGTGATAAGTTGATTAGCTTTGATATCAATGTCATCAAAGAAGCTGGTCTTGTAACAGAAACTCCTGTTATCATCACCAACCAAAACGACTTCCAACCAGATGTCATCGGAGAATTACCACGCTCAGTAGAACGCGGACAAGGCCTCCTTACTGCAAGCAAGATCTAATACTCTTCGAAAATCAAACTCAGGCGTTGTTGACTTGACTTGATGAACTTAAGTTCTATCTGCGTCTGCGTCGCCTAGCCTGATTTCGATTTTCATTGAGTACAACAACTAGGAGGTGCGGGTTTCCTGCCCCTCCTATGCTTGTTTTTTATCAACCATTAGAAAGTGAGACAATCATGACCATTGACAAGCGAAAAGTTGTCTATCAAATCTACCCCAAATCTTACAAGGACACAACTGGAAATGGTGTCGGTGATCTGCGTGGGATTATCGAAAAACTCCCTTATCTGAAGGAGCTAGGAATTGACATGATCTGGCTCAACCCCTTCTACCCAAGTCCACAGCGGGACAACGGCTATGACATTTCTGATTACACAGCTGTCAATCCTGATTTTGGCACCATGGCTGACTTTGAAGAAATGGTTACTGTCGGTAAAGAGCTGGGCATTGAATTCATGCTGGATATGGTTCTCAATCACTGCTCAACCGACCACGAATGGTTCCAAAAAGCCCTAGCAGGCGACAAATACTACCAAGATTTCTTTATCCTACGTGACCAGCCAACTGACTGGGTGTCTAAGTTTGGCGGCAATGCCTGGGCTCCCTTTGGAGAGACTGGAAAATACTATCTCCATCTCTTTGACGTGACCCAAGCCGACCTCAACTGGCGAAACCCTCATGTTCGTGACGAACTGTTCAAGGTGGTCAACTTCTGGAAAGACAAGGGTGTCAAAGGCTTCCGCTTCGATGTCATTAACCTGATTGGTAAGGACGAAGTCCTCAAAGACTGCCCAATCAATGACGGTAAGCCTGCTTACACCGACCGCCCGATCACCCACAACTACCTCAAGATGATGAACAACGCCACTTTTGGAGCAGAAAAAGGCTTCATGACCGTTGGGGAAATGTCTGCTACCACCATTGAAAACTGCATTCTCTACACAGCTCCTGAGCGGGAAGAATTGTCCATGGCCTTCAACTTCCACCACTTGAAAGTGGATTACAAGGATGGGCAAAAATGGACCATTATGGACTTTGACTTTGAGGAACTCAAACGCCTCTTCCACACTTGGGGTGAAGAAATGTCCGTCGGAAATGGCTGGAATGCTCTTTTCTACAACAACCATGACCAACCTCGTGCCCTCAACCGCTTTGTCGATGTGGAGAATTTCCGCAGCGAAGGAGCAACCATGCTGGCTGCCTCTATCCACCTGTCACGCGGCACACCTTACATCTACATGGGCGAGGAAATCGGCATGATTGACCCCGATTACGACAGCATGGACGACTACGTGGACGTGGAATCTATCAATGCCTATCAGATGCTCTTGGACCAAGGACACACGCCTGATCAAGCCTTCAAGATTATCCAGGCCAAGTCCCGTGACAATTCCCGCACTCCGATGCAATGGGACGCTTCTGACAATGCAGGCTTCACAACAGGAACTCCTTGGCTGAAAGCTGGCAAATCCTACCAAACAATTAACGTTGAGCAAGAAAAAACAGGCCCAATCTTTACCTTCTATCAAGAACTGATCCGATTGCGGAAAGAACTCCCACTGATCTCAGAAGGGGACTACAAGGCCGCCTACAAGGATAGCCAGAAAGTTTATGCCTTTGAACGCTTGCTTAACGGCGAAAAATTGCTAGTTCTCAACAATTTCTTTGCAGAAGAGGTTGAACTAGACCTGGCAGACGATTACGCCCACGGCCAAGTCCTCATCAGCAACTATCCTGACAGGAAACTCGGTAAGAAAATCATTCTCAAACCTTACCAAGCATTGGCGATTAAAG
This sequence comes from Streptococcus plurextorum DSM 22810, assembly GCF_000423745.1. Taxonomy (GTDB): domain Bacteria; phylum Bacillota; class Bacilli; order Lactobacillales; family Streptococcaceae; genus Streptococcus; species Streptococcus plurextorum. The sequence continues at coordinate 64,507 of NZ_AUIO01000009.1, read as the reverse complement.
TCTAAAATCAAAAAAGCTCCCCTTGAACGACGAGGGGAGTTTAATCATGATTTAGTTTTTGAATTGTCGGAAAAGGTGTTGGTAGCGAACAGATATAATGGTTGCTACCAAGGCTTTAAGCGTGTCGCCAGGGATGTAAATGAGACTTGAGATTAAAATTGGAACAAGAGGTTTATTTAAGAACTGTGCCATCCAAATTGCGCCAACTGTATCGATAAAGAGAACGCCGAAGAGCCAGATAACAGCAAACGAAAGAGGGAAGTTTTTGGTAGGTACTTTAGAAAGCCCCCAACCAATCAATGCTGGAACAAAAATCCAAGAAATAACATAACCAGCAGTAACCCCCATAAGGACAGGAATCGTATTATTTCCCCCACCAAAAGCTGGGATAAAAATCCCTAGAAGTAAGAATAAAAGAACAGCGATGGTACCTTTTCTAGCGCCTAGGACAACGCCTGCTAGCATAATTCCGATGTTTTGCAGAATGATTGGTGCAGGTAGAAAAGTTAGAGGGATAGCAGGAATACTGCCTAGAGCGATGATGAAGGCAGCCATCATCGCGATAGCAACTAAATCTTTTGCTTTAAGGTTCATTTTTAACTCCTTTGAAGTAAATAGAATAATGTTTTTTACAATTTGGGTTAAAGCGGTGCTGACAAGAAGGGCAAGAGCCCTGGTGGTAGTCTTCAAAGCTCAAATAGGTCTTACAGTTACCGCAAAAAATAGGTTTCGTATTATCAATATCATGAGGTTCAAAAGGATGTTCTTCTAAGGCGTCGTGGCAAAGATAGCAAGCATAGAAGGCTTGACAAATCTGGCACTGTAAAGCCACAATATCTAAATCAGTGTGGTAATGTAGGCAACGGCCAGCTGAATCAAGCTCAAGTCCTTTAATCAACATCTCAATCTCCTCTAAAGATAGTATAATAAGCAGACGAAAGCTTGTCAATATTTCCAGATACAGTCAGTACGGAAAACACATTAAAAAAACAAGGTGCTTTGTTCTAACAGTTATTGCAAACAGCTATTTCTGCGCGGTTTAATGAATTTTGGCTATCTTTTAGGTTATTCTTAGGAATAGCCGTTTTTGGTGGTAGTAAGGCATCAAAAAATCGAGCGAACACTCGATTTTTGCCTATTCTAGAAATTTCGTCCATTCTTCCCATAACCATACCGTTCCATAAAGTCCTGACGGAATTCCAGCAGGTTATCGTCCATGATAGCCTGACGGACTTTCTTCATGAGATTGACAAGGAAGTAGAGATTGTGGTAGCTAGTCAGGCGGATTCCAAAGGTTTCATCTGCCTTGAGCAAGTGGCGAATGTAGGCACGGCTGTAATTCTTACAAGTGTAGCAATCACAGTCATGGTCTAGAGGGGTAAAATCCTCAGCAAACTGGGCATTTTTCACTACCAAGCGACCTTGGCTGGTCATGCAGGTGCCATTTCTAGCGATGCGGGTCGGCAAGACACAGTCAAACATATCAACGCCACGGATTACCCCATCAATCAAGCTATCTGGAGCTCCGACACCCATCAGATAACGCGGTTTATTCTCAGGAAGAAGAGGTGTTGTGAAGTCTAGCACAGCATTCATTTCATCATGAGTTTCTCCGACTGCCAGACCACCGATAGAGTAGCCAGGGAAATCCATGCTGACCAGGTCCTGAGCAGACTGACGACGGAGGTCTTCAAATCCAGCCCCTTGCACGATTCCAAATAATCCCTGGTCATGCGGACGTCGGTGTGCCTTGAGACCACGCTCTGCCCAACGGCTCGTTCTTTCAATGGATTTTTTCACATAGTCATAGGGCTGATAGAACTGAGGACACTCATCAAAGCTCATCATGATGTCTGAGCCAAGATTGTTTTGAATGGAAATAGCCTTCTCAGGTGACAGGAACATCTTGCTGCCGTTGAGGTGGTTCTTGAAGGTCACTCCTTCTTCTGAGATATTACGGCTATCCGCCAAGGAATAAACCTGAAAACCACCCGAATCGGTCAGGATAGGCTGGTCCCAGTTCATAAACTTATGCAAGCCACCTGCTTGGGCAATCAATTCATCACCCGGACGGAGCCAGAGGTGATAGGTGTTGGACAGGATAATGCCTGAGCCCATTTCCTTCAACTCTTCAGGCGACATGGTCTTGACTGTTGCCTGTGTCCCTACAGGCATAAACATAGGTGTCGGAAAGGTTCCGTGAGGGGTGATAATCTCCCCCAAACGAGCTCCTGTGTGCTTTTCTTTTTTAATCAAGCGATACTTGATTGGTACATCTGTCATTAAAAATCTCCTTTACTTCAGGAAAAACAGTCCTGAGTTTTAGCCCTACCATTCTATCAAAAAAGTCCCCATTTGTCAGTCATTTTTGGCTATTGGAAAATAGCAGAGCAGATAGGATGAGGTTCTCAAGAGCTTCTATAACTGGTATAAAATGATTGGTAAGTCAAAAAAATTGTGATATAATAAACAAGTATTAAATTTTAAGGAGTTTTTATCTCATGGCAAAATTGACTGTTAAAGACGTTGAATTGAAGGGTAAAAAAGTTCTTGTCCGCGTGGACTTTAACGTACCTTTGAAAGACGGCGTTATCACAAACGACAACCGTATCACTGCGGCTCTTCCAACCATCAAGTATATCCTTGAGCAAGGTGGACGTGCAATCCTCTTCTCACACCTTGGTCGTGTAAAAGAAGAAGCTGACAAAGAAGGTAAATCATTGGCTCCAGTGGCAGCTGACTTGGCAGCTAAATTGGGTCAAGAGGTTGCTTTCGTTGCTGGTGCAACTCGTGGTGCTGAATTGGAAGCTGCTATCAACGCTTTGGAAGACGGACAAGTTCTTCTTGTTGAAAACACTCGTTTCGAAGATGTTGACGGTAAGAAAGAATCTAAAAACGATGCTGAGCTTGGTCAATACTGGGCTTCACTTGGTGACGGAATCTTCGTTAACGACGCATTTGGTACTGCACACCGTGCCCACGCATCAAACGTTGGTATCTCAGCAAACGTAGAAAAAGCAGTAGCTGGTTTCCTTTTGGAAAACGAAATTGCTTACATCCAAGAAGCTGTTGAAACACCAGAGCGTCCATTTATCGCTATCCTTGGTGGTTCAAAAGTATCTGACAAAATTGGTGTTATCGAAAACCTTCTTGAAAAAGCGGATAAAGTTCTTATCGGTGGTGGTATGACTTACACGTTCTACAAGGCTCAAGGTATCGAAATCGGTAACTCTCTTGTAGAAGAAGACAAGCTTGATGTTGCAAAAGAATTGCTTGAAAAATCAAACGGCAAATTGATCTTGCCAGTTGACTCAAAAGAAGCAAACGCGTTTGCAGGTTACACTGAAGTTCGCGATACAGAAGGCGAAGCAGTGTCAGAAGGCTTCCTTGGTCTTGACATCGGTCCTAAGTCAATCGCTAAATTCGATGCAGAATTGACTGGTGCCAAAACAGTTGTTTGGAACGGTCCTATGGGTGTATTTGAAAATCCAGACTTCCAAGCTGGTACAATCGGTGTAATGGACGCTATCGTGAAACAACCAGGCGTGAAATCAATCATCGGTGGTGGTGACTCAGCAGCGGCTGCTATTAACCTTGGTCGTGCAGATAAATTCTCATGGATCTCAACAGGTGGTGGTGCATCAATGGAACTCCTTGAAGGTAAGGTTCTTCCAGGACTTGCAGCATTGACTGAAAAGTAATATATGACGATGAAAAGGGTTGTGAAAGCAACTCTTTTGTCGTATCATTGACCAGTTTGCGGAGATGATTGGTGTGGTGAGATTTAATAACAATACAAGGGAGAAAGAGAAATGTATGCTGTGATAGGTATCTTTGAGCAGGAGTTAGTTGATCAGATTAACGAGATTTGGAAGGGGCTAAGAGCTGAAAATCTGTCCCACTATGCTGATGAGGTGGAAAATAGAGAGCCTCATGTGACTCTAGCCTCCTTTGAAACGGAGGATATCAACGTTTGGGTAGAAAAGTTGAGGTTGTGTTTATCTAGTTACTCGCGATTGTCCCTTCATTTCAACCAATTATCTTCTTTTTTGGGAGCTCGAATACTGACTTTGAATCCCATTAAAACACTTGAATTATCGCAATTTCATTTGGCGATACATCAGGTTTTGGCTGAGGCGGTGTCAAGTGCTTCACTTTATCACCCTGACAATTGGATTCCTCATCTGACCCTGGCTAATCGTGTCCCAGAAGAAAAGTTTGCAAGGGCTTATGCTTATTGTCTAGAAAGGTTAAGGCCCTTATCAGCTCAAATGATTGCTGTAAAAGTCATCAAAATAAAAGAAAATAAGCAGGTCGAAACAATCTTTGAATACCTGTTATAAGACTAGTTAGCTTAGAGGTAAGAGAGAGTCATCTTTGTCAAAGTTATTTGATTTTGAATGCCCCAAAATGCAAACTTCGTGTTACAATAAGCATATGTGGAAAAAGTATCGATTTGACCCTAAAAAATTCAAACTAGGGATGCGGACCTTAAAGACTGGTATTGCTGTGTTTCTCGTGATTTTACTATTTCAGTTATTTGGATGGGAAGGGACCAATATTGCGGCCCTGACAGCTGTTTTTAGTTTGCGTGAGGATTTCGGTAAAAGTCTAGATTTTGGAAGCTCTAGAATCTTGGGCAATACCATAGGAGGCCTCTATGCTATTATTTATTTCATTATTGATTGGATATTCCCTAGCCATTACCTGATAGCGTTGATTTTCATTCCTATCGTCACCATGTTAACAATTATGACAAATGTTTCTATGGATAATAAAAATGGTATTATCGGCAGTGTTTCAGCCTTGCTCATCATTACCTTGTCAAATCCCATAGGTAGCTCCATTCAATATGCCTTAGTTAGGGTATTTGAAACCTTTATTGGTGTCTTTATAGCCATATTGGTCAATGCTGATGTGGATAGAATAAAGGCGAAACTGGTCAAAGAGAAAAAATGACTATGTCACAAAATGTGACATGAATACTTGACATTGAAAACTATTAGATTTATAATGATATTTGTATAGGAGTATCTTGTGAAAGAAAAAGAATTAAGACGTAATCTATCTATCTTTCCTATCGGAGCTGTTATGAAATTAACGGATTTGACAGCGCGCCAAATTCGCTACTATGAAGATCAAGGTTTGATTTTACCGGATCGTAGCGAGGGCAATCGCCGCATGTATTCGTTGAACGATATGGATCGTTTGTTAGAAATTAAAGATTTTTTATCTGCAGGTCTGAATATGGCAGCTATCAAGCAAGAATATGCTGCGCGTCAGCGGAAAACAGAGCAGAAAAAGGCTCTATCTGACGCTGAGATTCGACGGCTTTTACAAGATGAGCTTCGTAACCAAGCGCGGTTCGGTTCTCCTAGCACACATATTGGCGGCATGCGTCTTTGATGCATTGGTTTATAGATTTAAATGGAGAAAATCACATGACAATTACAGCAGCGGATATTCGTCGCGAAGTTAAAGAGAAAAATGTAACTTTTCTAAGATTGATGTTTTCAGACATTTTAGGAGTGATGAAAAACGTTGAAATTCCTGCAACAGAAGAACAGCTAGAGAAAGTATTATCAAATAAGGTAATGTTTGATGGTTCTTCGATTGAAGGGTTTGTACGTATCAATGAATCTGATATGTACCTCTATCCGGATTTTGATACTTGGACTGTTTTCCCTTGGGGGGATGAAAACGGAGCTGTGGCAGGTCTAATTTGTGATATCTACACGGCTGAAGGAGAGCCTTTTGCGGGCGATCCTCGTGGGAATTTAAAACGCGCTCTAAAACATATGGAAAAGGTTGGTTATAAATCTTTCAATTTAGGGCCAGAGCCAGAGTTTTTCCTTTTCAAGTTAGACGAACAAGGCAACCCAACTCTTGAAGTTAATGATAAGGGAGGGTATTTCGACCTTGCTCCAACTGACTTGGCTGATAATACTCGCCGCGAGATTGTTAATGTCCTAACGCAAATGGGCTTTGAAGTAGAAGCTAGCCATCACGAAGTTGCCGTAGGTCAGCATGAGATTGACTTCAAATACGCAGACGTTCTAAAAGCTTGCGATAATATTCAAATTTTTAAATTAGTTGTTAAAACAATCGCTCGAAAACACGGTTTATATGCCACCTTTATGGCTAAACCTAAGTACGGTATTGCTGGAAGTGGTATGCATTGTAACATGTCATTATTTGATCAAGATGGCAACAATGCTTTTTACGATGTTAACGACCCCTGTGGCATGCAGTTGTCAGAAACAGCCTACTATTTCTTGGGTGGTTTGATGAAGCACGCCTATAACTATACGGCTATTATCAACCCAACGGTTAACTCTTATAAACGATTGGTACCAGGGTTTGAAGCTCCCGTTTACATTGCATGGGCTGGACGTAATCGCTCGCCCCTCATTCGTGTGCCTGCTTCTCGTGGAATGGGAACGCGTTTGGAATTGCGTTCGGTTGATCCGATGGCAAACCCTTACCTTGCTTTAGCCGTTCTTCTTGAGGCTGGTCTAGACGGCATTGAAAATAAAATTGATGCTCCAGAGCCAGTTGAAACAAACATTTATGCCATGACAGCTGAGGAGCGTCGTGAGGCAGGCATTATTGATTTACCATCCACATTGCATAATGCGCTGAAAGCACTGCAAGAAGATGACGTGATTAAATCCGCCTTAGGAGAGCATATTTACACTAATTTTGTTGAGGCTAAGAAGATTGAGTGGGCAAGTTACGCAACCTTTGTGTCTCAATGGGAAATTGATAACTACTTAGATTTATATTAAAAAAATGGTCCAGCGGACCATTTTTTGATGAGATGGAAAACAGAAAAGCAGATCACAGTCTCTTTGAAGTGTAAAGCTTTCTTTATCTAGAAGTGCTGTCTTTCCTAAGTTTTTATTAAGATTGATTGACAGTAATAGCTAATTGCGTTATGATAAAAGCAAAAGGAGGATGAAAAATGGATAAACAACGTTTAGCGATTTTAATTTCAGCAATAGTTGGTGTGCTATCAGCATTTCTGCCTTGGGCGACTGTAGGTGCTTGGGGGATGGAACAATCTGTCAATGGTTTACATGGTGATGGTAAATTTACGCTTGTGTTCTTCGGGGTAATTGCGGGCTTGGTTTTTGTAGGCAATACCGCAGAGTCGTTTACCAAGAATCTTCGCGTAGCGACCATTATTTTAGGTGCAATTAGTGGCCTATTTGTTCTGATTAATGTGCTCAATTTTCAAAACGTTCTTAATCAGTTTGGTGGTGAATACTTCTCTAACTTTGGTGTCTCTGCGTCTCTTGGCATCGGTATCTGGCTTAGCCTCCTTTCTTCGGTGGCAGTTATTGTCAGCAATTTTGTTTTGGGAACAAAACTAGATAAAGCTGATTTTGTATCAGCTTATAATCAGACGGCTGCGAAAGTAAAAGAAACCGTCCAAACGGTGCAGGAAAAGACGACAACAGTTAGTGAAACGTCTACAAGCGAGACTGAAACCACTGAAGTAGTAACTTCTGAAGAGATGGTTTCTGAAGTAGCTTCTGAAGCTGAAGAAACTGAGTAAATATAACAGTATCAAGTGAACAAAAAAACTCGAACATGTCGTTCGAGTTTTTTTAGTCATCTGGTGTTAGAATCATTGGAATGATAATAGGCTCTCGTTCGGTCTTTTCATAGAGGAAAGGACGAAGAGCGTTGACTGCAGCACCGCTTACGGTTTGAATGTTAGCATCTTTGTTTTTCAGTGCGATACGAATAGCGTTAAACAGAACGCGTTGACTTTCTCGGATTAAATCGCCAGATTCGCGCATGTAGATGAACCCGCGACTGAGAATATCAGGTCCTGCTAAAATCATCTTCGATTTGAAGTCAACGGTCGCAACGGCAAGAACAACACCGTCATCAGACAGTTCTTTGCGATCTCGGAGGACCGCAGCACCGATTTCACCGATACGATTGCCATCCACGTAAATATCTTGAGCGTTGAATTTTCCTGAGATACGAGCGGAATCAGCAGTCAAGGCAAGCACGTCACCATTCTCCATAATGAAGATGTTTTCTTTAGGAACACCGGTATCTTCTGCAAGTCCTGCGTGGACTTTTTGCATACGGTATTCGCCGTGTACAGGCATGAAATATTTTGGTTTCATGAGGCGAAGCATCAGTTTTTGTTCCTGTTGACCACCGTGTCCAGAAGTATGAATGTTGTTGATTTTACCATGGATAACATCAACGCCAGCTTCTTGAATAGTATTGATCAGTTTGTTGACACTGGTAGTGTTTCCTGGAATTGGGCTAGACGAGAAGATGACGGTATCACCAGGCTGTAAAGTCACTTGACGGTGCATACCGTTAGCAATACGAGCAAGCGCAGCCATTGATTCTCCCTGTGATCCTGTACACATGACAAGAATTTCGCTGGCATGGTAATTTTTCATCTCGCTAGGATCAATGATGGTGCCTTTAGGTACCTTGATGTAGCCGAGTTCAACTCCATTAACAATGGCTTTTTCCATTGAACGGCCAAAGACAACGATTTTTCGACCAGTTTTGACAGCTGCTTCAGCTGCTTGTTGCAAACGGAAGATATTTGAAGCAAATGAGGCGAAAATAATACGTCCATCAATATCTTCGATAATCTTCATGATTGATTGACCAACAACTTTTTCGGAGTTGGTAAAAGTAGGGACTTCAGCGTTGGTAGAATCAGAGAGGAGGCAGAGAACGCCCGATTCACCAAGAGCTGCCATGCGGTGAATATCCGCAGGTTCTCCGACAGGTGTCCAGTCGAACTTGAAGTCTCCAGTACACACGACCCTACCTTGTGGGGTGTGGATGACGATTCCTAATGGCTCTGGGATAGAGTGGGTGGTACGGAAAAAGGTCACCTTAAGGTTTTTAAAGGTCAACTCAGTATTGTGGTTGATTTCGTAAAGTGTAGCATCACGAAGGAGTCCGTGTTCCTCGAGTTTCCCTTTAATGAGTGCTAAGGCAAGAGGTCCAGCATAAATTGGGACATTTGCCTGCTTGAGTAGAAAAGGAATGCCTCCGATGTGGTCCTCGTGTCCGTGAGTGATAACAAGCGCTTTGACGCGATCGAGATTTTCAACGATGTAGGAATAATCTGGGATAACATAGTCGATACCGAGTAAATCATCTTCTGGGAATTTAATTCCTGCATCGACGATAATGATCTCGTCTTGATACTCGATACCGTAGGTGTTTTTACCGATTTCGCCCAGACCACCAATCGCATAAACCCCAACCTCGTGTGGTTTAAGATTGATATTTGTTGCCATATTACAACTCCGCTAATTTAAAAACGCCAGTCTCTTTTTCATAAGCGAGTGACTTCTCATCTAACAGTGTGATGAACTCGATGTTATATTCTTTTTTGCTTTCGACTAGCTTACGAGTCTTGATTCGGCCTTCGCGTTCGTCAGAAGCCTCTACTTCAACATAGAGCACTTTAGTGGTTTCACGTCGAGGGCTGCGTTCTTTGTTTTCTTGATAAAATACTTTATAAATCATATGATTCCTTTCTTTTTATGGCGGGTTAGCACACGAAAATGCGTCAAAGACCATATTCCTTTGACAAGTCTTATTCAATTTTTCACCCGAATTTACAATTATTTCAATTATATCATAAAGTCACGCCAGAGTAAAAAAAAGGTTTGGAAATCTTCGATAATGTTCGTGACCATGATTTATGTTATAATGGAGAGAAAATATCTAGTGAAGGAAAAACGATGAAAGTACTAGCCTTTGATACCTCAAATCAAGCCTTGTCGGTGGCGCTTTTAGATGGTGAAGAACTACTTGCTGAACAGACCTTAGCGGTAAAAAAAAATCACAGTATCAGCCTCATGCCGGTCATTGATTTTTTGACAGACCAGGTAGGGTGGCAGCCGGCTGACTTGGAGCGTATAGTCGTAGCAGAAGGACCAGGGTCTTATACAGGGCTTCGTGTGGCGGTGGCGACAGCTAAAACCCTTGCTTATACTTTAGGCATTGATTTAGTAGGTGTATCGAGTCTTTTAGCGCTGTGCCCTCAGCAGAAGGGACTGGTGGTTCCCTTGATTGATGCTCGTCGTAATACGGTTTATGTTGGGTTTTATGAAAATGGCAGAGCTATTAAGCCAGAGCGGCATGCGGACTTTTCAGAAGTTTTGGATTTTCTAAAAGATCAGGAAAACATAACTTTTGTTGGCGAAGTGGCTCACTTTTCTGAACAGATTAAACAAGTTTTACCGCAAGCAAAGATAAAAATGACGCTACCTTCGGCAAAGTTTATTGGAAGGCTAGGACAGGATTTACCACCTGTTTCTGTGCATCATTTTGTTCCCCAGTATCTCAAAAAGGTAGAGGCTGAAGAGATTTGGCTAAAAAGTCATCAGGAAGTTGACGAGAGTTACATTAAGCGAGTTTAGCAATGCAAAGAGATAAGGTACAAGAAGTGTTTGACCTTTTGACGGATGTCTACGGGGAATCCCCCTGGACATTTGAACAGATAGAGACCGATCTAGCTCAGGGGAATACAGACTATTTTTTTGATTACCAAAATGGGCAATTAGTGGGCTTTTTGGCGATTCAAAATTTAGTGGGTGAGCTGGAAATTACCAATATTGCAGTTCGAAAGTCTCATCAAGGTCGAGGTGTGGCTAAGCGGTTGATGACAAATCTAGAGGAACGTTTAGAAACTATTTTTTTAGAAGTGAGAGCGAGTAATGCTGTGGCACAAGCCTTGTACGAAAGTCATGGATTTGAAGTTGTTGGCAGGAGAAGAGATTATTACCGACAACCAGTGGAGGATGCCATTTTGATGCAGAGGGTAGGGTATGAAAGATAGGTACATTTTAGCTATCGAGTCGTCGTGTGACGAAACCAGTGTAGCGATATTGAAGAATGAAAAAGAACTTTTGACGAATATCATTGCCAGTCAAGTTGAAAGTCATAAACGTTTTGGTGGTGTGGTGCCTGAAGTGGCCAGTCGTCATCATGTTGAAGTTATTACTGCTTGCATCGAAGAAGCTCTTGAGGAGGCAGGTATACAAGGAAACGATTTAACTGCTGTAGCAGTCACTTATGGTCCAGGTTTAGTTGGCGCTCTTCTTGTCGGGATGGCTGCTGCTAAAGCTTTTGCTTGGGCGCACGGTTTGCCTTTAATTCCTGTTAATCACATGGCAGGACATCTGATGGCTGCAAGGGAAGTTGAAGAGTTGGAATATCCGCTTTTGGCGCTTTTGGTATCAGGTGGGCATACCGAGTTAGTTTACGTCGCTGAACCTGGTCAGTATCATATTGTTGGAGAAACTCGAGATGATGCTGTTGGGGAGGCTTATGATAAGGTAGGAAGAGTGATGGGGTTGGCCTATCCGGCTGGTCGTGAGATTGATGAACTTGCCCATAAGGGACAGGATTGTTATCACTTTCCTCGTGCGATGATTAAGGAAAATAATCTAGATTTCTCTTTTTCAGGGCTTAAATCAGCTTTTATCAACCTTCATCACAATGCATCACAAAAAGGAGAGCATTTGAGGGTAGAAGATTTATGCGCCTCCTTTCAAGCGGCAGTTATGGACATATTGTTGGCCAAGACGACAAAAGCCTTGGAGCAATACCCTGTGAAAATGCTTGTTGTTGCCGGTGGCGTTGCGGCTAATCAAGGATTAAGGAAACGGTTATCTGAAGAAATCATAGATACCAAGGTGGTGATTCCGCCTTTGAGGCTTTGCGGAGACAATGCCGGCATGATTGCTTACGCTGCAGCGGTTGAATATGACCATGCTAATTTTGCAACCTTAGACCTGAATGCAAAACCGAGTCTGGCCTTTCCAATCAAACAAGAAGTAGAACAGTAATCTACGGCTACTATTGTTAATGTGTCTGCTATTTGTTATAATAAAAGAAAAATATGGAGGCGGATTCATATGGAAAAAACCTTTTTTATCATTAAACCAGATGGCGTGAGTCGAGGTCTTATTGGAGATGTTCTCCATCGGATTGAACGTCGAGGTTTTATCATAGAGCGTCTAGAGCTACGCAGAGCAACTCCAGAACTTTTAAGAGAGCACTATTCTGCTTTGGTGGACAAGGCTTTCTTTCCAGAAATTGAGTCTTACATGACCTCTGGACCGCTTTTAGCAGGAGTTATTTCTGGAAATCGTGTGATTTCCTCTTGGAGGACAATGATGGGGGCTACCAACCCAAAAGATGCTCTACCAGGAACTATTAGAGGTGATTATGGGCAGGCTCCGGGTGATTCTGGTGGTATTTTCAATGTTGTCCATGGGTCCGACTCGACAGAATCTGCCAAAAAAGAAATTGCGCTTTGGTTCGGTGAGTGAGCCAAATGCTTGAAAGGCGCAACTGCTAACATTTAGGAATAAAATTCCTTGCTTTAACAAGAAAAAAGAGTTGACTAGGAGTATCGTCTATGGTATTATATTAGACGGTACTTTTTACTTTTGGTCTCTCAAAAGTGTACAGAGACGTGCTGACAAATGTTGCAAAAGTGCACACAGGATAGAGGATGTCACCAGTCGCTCATCCAACCAAAATTAAAAAAACACAGGAGAAATTGTAGATGCCTACTATCAACCAATTGGTACGTAAACCACGTCAATCAAAAGTTGAAAAATCTAAATCACCAGCGCTTAACGTTGGTTATAACAGTCACCGTAAAGTTCAAACAAATGTTTCTTCACCACAAAAACGTGGTGTTGCAACACGTGTTGGAACAATGACACCTAAAAAACCTAACTCAGCCCTTCGTAAATTTGCCCGTGTTCGCTTGAGCAACTTGATCGAAGTAACAGCATACATTCCAGGTATCGGACACAACTTGCAAGAGCACAGTGTTGTTCTTATTCGTGGTGGACGTGTAAAAGACCTTCCAGGGGTACGTTACCATATCGTTCGTGGTGCGCTTGATACCGCAGGTGTTGCTGATCGTAAACAAGGCCGTTCTAAATACGGTGCGAAACGTCCTAAAGGATAATAGAAGGGGGATAAGTTAATATGAGTCGTAAAAATCGTGCTCCAAAACGTGAAGTTTTGCCAGATCCATTATATAATTCTAAGCTTGTAACACGTCTTATCAACCGTGTTATGCTTGACGGTAAACGCGGTACTGCTGCGTCAATCGTTTATGGTGCTTTTGATGCAATTAAAGAAGCTACTGGTAATGATGCAAACGAAGTATTTGAAACAGCGATGGAGAACATCATGCCTGTTCTTGAAGTTCGTGCACGCCGTGTCGGTGGTTCTAACTACCAAGTTCCAGTTGAAGTTCGTCCAGAGCGTCGTACAACTTTAGGTCTTCGTTGGTTGGTAAATGCTTCACGTGCTCGTGGTGAACACACTATGGTTGACCGTCTTGCAAAAGAAATCATGGATGCAGCTAACAATACAGGTGCTTCAGTTAAAAAACGTGAAGACACACACAAAATGGCAGAAGCAAACCGTGCATTTGCACACTTCCGCTGGTAATAATTTCGAGCAAAGCGAGAAATTATTTCAATTTAAAACATATATCTATAGAAAACGGGTGGGCCTCTGCCTATCCGTTTTTCTTAAAATATGTTATAATAAAACGTAAAAAATTTTTTATAGGAGAAAACAATGGCACGCGAATTTTCACTTGCAAAAACTCGTAATATCGGTATCATGGCTCACGTTGATGCTGGTAAAACAACAACAACTGAGCGTATCCTTTACTACACTGGTAAAATTCATAAAATCGGTGAAACTCACGAGGGTGCGTCACAAATGGACTGGATGGAGCAGGAGCAAGAGCGTGGTATCACTATCACATCAGCTGCGACAACAGCGCAATGGGATGGTCACCGTGTAAACATTATCGATACACCAGGACACGTGGACTTCACTATCGAAGTTCAACGCTCACTCCGCGTTCTTGACGGTGCAGTTACCGTTCTTGACTCACAATCAGGTGTTGAGCCACAAACTGAAACAGTATGGCGTCAAGCAACTGAGTACGGAGTTCCTCGTATCGTATTTGCCAACAAAATGGATAAAATCGGTGCTGACTTCCTTTACTCAGTAAGCACACTTCATGACCGTCTTCAAGCAAACGCACACCCAATCCAATTGCCAATCGGTTCAGAAGATGACTTCCGTGGAATCATTGACTTGATCAAGATGAAGGCTGAAATCTATACCAACGACCTTGGTACAGACATTCTTGAAGAAGACATTCCAGCTGAATATGCTGAGCAAGCTCAAGAATACCGTGAGAAATTGGTTGAAGCAGTTGCTGAAACTGATGAAGAATTGATGATGAAATACCTTGAAGGTGAAGAAATCACTAACGAAGAATTGAAAGCTGGTATCCGTAAGGCGACAATCAACGTTGAATTCTTCCCAGTATTGTGTGGTTCTGCTTTCAAGAATAAAGGTGTTCAATTGATGCTTGATGCGGTTATTGACTACCTTCCAAGCCCACTTGATATTCCAGCGATTAAAGGGGTTAACCCAGATACAGATGCTGAAGAAGAGCGTCATGCTTCTGATGAAGAGCCATTTGCAGCTCTTGCCTTCAAGATCATGACTGACCCATTCGTAGGTCGTTTGACTTTCTTCCGTGTTTACTCAGGTGTTCTTAACAGCGGTTCATATGTATTGAACACGTCTAAAGGTAAACGTGAGCGTATCGGACGTATCCTTCAGATGCACGCTAACTCTCGTGAAGAAATCCAAACGGTTTACGCAGGAGATATCGCAGCAGCTGTTGGTTTGAAAGATACGACAACTGGTGACTCATTGACAGATGAAAAAGCAAAAATCATCCTTGAGTCAATCCACGTTCCAGAACCGGTTATCCAATTGATGGTTGAGCCTAAGTCTAAAGCTGACCAAGACAAGATGGGTATCGCCCTTTCTAAATTGGCTGAAGAAGATCCAACATTCCGCGTTGAAACAAACGTTGAAACTGGTGAAACAGTTATCTCTGGTATGGGTGAGTTGCACTTGGATGTCCTTGTTGACCGTATGCGTCGTGAATTCAAGGTTGAAGCAAACGTAGGTGCTCCTCAAGTATCTTACCGTGAAACCTTCCGCGCTTCTACACAAGCTCGTGGTTTCTTCAAACGCCAGTCTGGTGGTAAAGGTCAATTCGGTGACGTTTGGATCGAATTCACACCAAACGAAGAAGGTAAAGGTTTCGAGTTCGAGAACGCTATCGTCGGTGGTGTGGTTCCACGTGAATTCATCCCAGCGGTTGAAAAAGGTTTGATTGAATCTATGGCTAACGGTGTTCTTGCAGGTTACCCAATGGTTGACGTTAAAGCGAAGCTTTACGATGGTTCATACCATGATGTCGACTCATCTGAGACTGCCTTCAAGATTGCAGCATCTCTTGCTCTTAAAGAAGCAGCTAAATCAGCACAACCAGCTATCCTTGAGCCTATGATGCTTGTAACTATCACTGCACCAGAAGATAACCTTGGTGACGTTATGGGTCACGTGACTGCACGTCGTGGTCGCGTTGATGGTATGGAAGCACGCGGTAACACTCAAGTGGTTCGTGCTTATGTGCCACTTGCTGAAATGTTTGGTTATGCAACTGTTCTTCGTTCTGCAACTCAAGGACGCGGTACTTTCATGATGGTATTTGACCACTATGAAGATGTTCCTAAGTCAGTTCAGGAAGAAATCATCAAGAAAAACAAAGGAGAGTAAGTCTCCAGAGACATCTGCTATGCAGATGTCTTTTTGATTTCAATAATCTAGAACTGTTGTGAAAATCATAACAAAAATATTGTAGAAAGCGGTTTACAGATTTGCATTTTCACCTTATAAGTTATATAATAGTTACGTTGAAAGTTTCTTGTATCTTGTCAAGTTAAACATTTCACAATATTCGAAGGGCTTGCCCTTACTAAAATACTTATTTGATTTTCATAAGGAGGAAATCACAAATGACAGTTAAAGTTGGTATTAACGGTTTCGGTCGTATCGGTCGTCTTGCATTCCGTCGTATCCAAAACGTAGAAGGTGTTGAAGTTACTCGTATCAACGACCTTACAGATCCTAAAATGCTTGCGCACTTGTTGAAATATGACACAACTCAAGGTCGTTTCGACGGTACTGTTGAAGTTAAAGATGGTGGTTTTGAAGTTAACGGTAAATTCGTTAAAGTTTCTGCTGAGCGTGAGCCAGGAAACATCGACTGGGCTACTGACGGTGTAGAAATCGTTCTTGAAGCTACTGGTTTCTTTGCTTCTAAAGCTGCTGCAGAGCAACACATCCACGCTAACGGTGCGAAAAAAGTTGTGATCACTGCTCCTGGTGGAAACGACGTTAAAACTGTTGTTTTCAACACTAACCACGACATCCTTGATGGTACTGAAACAGTTATCTCAGGTGCTTCATGTACTACAAACTGCTTGGCTCCAATGGCTAAAGCTCTTCATGACAACTTCGGTATCAAACAAGGTTTGATGACAACAATCCACGGTTACACTGGTGACCAAATGGTTCTTGACGGACCACACCGTGGTGGAGACCTTCGTCGTGCTCGTGCGGCTGCAGCTAACATCGTTCCTAACTCAACTGGTGCGGCTAAAGCTATCGGTCTTGTTATCCCAGAATTGAACGGTAAACTTGACGGTGCTGCACAACGTGTTCCAGTTCCAACAGGATCTGTAACTGAATTGGTAGCTGTTCTTGAAAAAGAAGTTACTGTTGAAGCTGTTAACGCTGCAATGAAAGCTGCTGCTAACGAATCTTACGGTTACACTGAAGATCAAGTTGTTTCTTCAGATATCGTAGGTATCTCTTACGGTTCATTGTTTGACGCAACTCAAACTAACGTTCAAACAGTTGATGGTAAACAATTGGTTAAAGTTGTTTCATGGTACGACAACGAAATGTCTTACACTTCTCAACTTGTTCGTACACTTGAGTACTTCGCAAAAATCGCTAAATAAGATTTTAAAAAGCTAGAATCATTTTCTAGCTTTTTTTGCTTCTTGGAAGATAAATCGTCGATATTTTATCTTTACATATAGTATATTAAGTTGTAAAATAAGAATAAAAAGACAAGGAGCGAAGAAATGGGTATTGAGACTAAGATTTTGGAAAACATCGATGGCAAAGAAGTTGTCCAGATCCGCCTAAAAAATAAAAACGGGATTATAGCTAGTTTTTTAACCTTAGGTGCTACCTGGCAAGAATTTTTAGTACCAACAGACTCAGGGGAAAAAAATCTTTTGTTGGGATTTGAACAGCCGAGTGATTATTTTAAAAATACTCTGTATGCTAGCCAAGTTATTGGCCGTGTAGCTGGTCGTATTGCAAAAGGGCAGGCAGTTATTGATGGCCAGCTTGTGCAGTTGCCAATGAATAATAATGGACACTGTTTACATGGTGGTCCAGGAGGTTTTCACACCCTAAACTGGTCTTATCGATTAGAGGAAGGCTCAGATTTTACCAAGGTTGTCTTTTCTCAACGGATAAGATCAGAGTGGGATGGTTTTCCTGGTGATTTAGAGGTTAGTTTAGAAGTTATGCTGGATGATGACAATCGCCTCAGTCTGATTTTCAAAGGGAGTGATGCCACAGCAAGTACTTTATTTAATCCGACCATTCACCCTTATTTTAACCTTAGTTGCTATCAGGATTTACATAGTCATACTTTGCAGATTGAGGCTAACAGTTATTTAGAAACGGATGCGGATTTGATTCCGTCAGGGGACTTTATCAAGGTTCAGGAGACTGCTTATGACTTCAGAAAAGGGCAGAATCTTGGAGCAGCTATTACCAAGAGTGGTGGCTTTGACGATGCTTTTGTAGTTGATAAGACAGCAGATGCGCCTGTTCTTGTCTTAAGAGATGAAGATAGTGGAGATCAACTGAGTGTCTATTCAGATCGGCAGGGGGTTGTGATTTATACAATGAATAGTCTTGAGGATGGTGTGTATTTTGCTAGGGATAAGGGATTAGAAGGGAGAGCACAGGAAGGGGTGGCTATTGAGCCCCAACACCTTCCAGATGCCGTGCATCATGAGCACTTTGATGACATTGTGATGCGGCAGGGTGAGGAAAAGTCTTATCAAATCATTTTTGCATATGCTAATGTGACATAAGGTTAAAAAGGTTTGGGTGATTAGGTTTAAGACGTCTATATTAGGTATTCCATCACCTGTTTTCTTTGTCGGTGCATTAAAAATTCCTAGAAAGGAAATCATCACATTCTAGGAATTTAAGGCTAAAATAGGCATGCAAAAGAGATGACTTGCCTATGAGAATTTGGGATAGAAGCGTTCAAATTTTTTGAACGCTTTTTGACGTGTCCGGCATTTTTCTAATGTCACTAGGAGCGGTATTGAAATAGTGTTTGAAGGCTTTGGAAAAATAAAGAGGATCTGAAAATCCCACGGAATAAGCAATGACTTTGATTGGTTCTTCGCTGTTTTCCAAGAGGTATTTGGCGCGGTTCATGCGAATTTTTTGGAGGTATTCTTTTGGGGAAATTTGGTATCTTTCGCTGAATTTTGAGCTGAGGTAATTGCGACTGACGGATAGCTTGTCAGCAATATGATGGATAGAGAGTTTTGGAGATGTATAGGTTGTCTCGATAATACGGCGACAATCAGAGCAAAGTTTTTCACTGCTTTGGAGATTACGTTTTTTATTTTCGGGAGAAATCATCGCGAACTGGGAGAGGAGTTCATAGATTCCCCCTAAAAGGTGTAGGATGCTTGCAGGCGAAGAATCAAGTTTCTCGTTTTTCTCGATGATATCTTTGGCGAGTTTTCCGATAGTATCTGTTTTCACAGATGGTGAGGATTTGAGATAACCATCTTGGTAGAGGCTGGATAGACGGAAATAATCTAAGGATTTACTGCCACTGATGCCTAACCAGTAGTAGGCCCAAGGGTCATCCTTATCTGCCTCGTAATAGGTTAACTCATTAGGTTTCAGTAAAAAAAGGTCGCCAGCCTTGAGTGTGATCGTCTTTCCTTTGTAGCAAAAGAATCCTTGTCCTTTTTCGATGTAATGTAGGACAAAGTTTTCTCGGATTGCTGGTCCAAAACCGTATTTAGGGGCACACTGCTCAAAACCATAGAAATCAATCGTCAAATCAAAAGTATCGTTGTGGAATTCAGAAAAGATCATATGTTTCTCCTTACTTAACATTTTACCATATACAGGTGACAAAATTCTATTTATGAAATCGCATTCATTTTATAAACTATAAACATAAAAGAAAAGGAGATGGCAGTGATTATTGTTCAAGAAACGAATCGTATTTTCCATTTGAAGAGTAGCCAATTTTCCTATATCATGCAGATCCTTGATAATGGCTTGCTTGTGCACCGTTATTTTGGAAAGTGTGTTGAAGGTTTTAGTGTTGACCATGCGATCACGTATCAAGATAGAGCTTTTTCACCAAATCCGACCAGTAAGGACCGTACATTTTCCCTAGATACTTTAGCTCTGGAATACAGTAGTAATGGTTTGGGTGATTTTAGGACCTCTGCTCTTGAGGTAAGAAGTCCTTTTGGAACGCTAGCTGACTTGAAGTATCGTGACCACCGCATCTTCAAAGGGAAAAAAGCCTTGGTTGGTCTTCCGGCAACCTTTGGAGACGAAGAAGATGTTGACACTTTAGAGATTGATCTCTATGATGCTGTGACGGATGTGACGGTTACTTTATCTTATAGTGTCTTTGAAGAAGCCAATTACCTGGCTCGTTCGGCAGAAATTCACGCTGGAAAGCACACAGTGCACTTGGAAAAAGCGTTGAGTGTTACTCTAGACTTTCCTCATAAAGATTTTGAAGTGCATACCTTAACGGGACGTTATGGTTATGAGAAAGAATGGACACGGACACCTCTGACGCAAGGCAAGTATAGCATCGGAAGCATCCGTGGAGCATCGAGTCATTCGCGGACACCATTTATGGCATTAGCAAGCCCTGATGTGACAGAAGATGCAGGAGAGATTTATGCAACACAGCTGATTTACAGTGGTAACTTTACAGCTTTTGCAGAAACGACAGCGATTCATACGACGCGTCTAGGAATAGGTATCAATGATGAGAAGTTTAACTGGGTCTTAGAAGCAGGGAGAAGTTTTCAAACGCCGGAGGCTCTAGTGACCTATACTGCTAAGGGCTTGACGGAGATGACGCATCAGAGTCATCGCTTCTTGCAGAAACATCTGGTCAGAGGGCCATGGGCAAATAAAGCAAGGCCAATCCTCATCAACAACTGGGAAGCAACTTATTTTGACTTTACTGAGGAAAAAATAGCAGAGCTGGCAACCGTTTCTGCCAAGGCAGGTATTGAGCTTTTAGTGCTTGATGACGGTTGGTTTGGCAAGCGTGATTCAGATACTTGCTCCTTAGGAGATTGGGTGGTCAATCGCGATAAGTTACCAAATGGCCTTGAAGGTCTCGCTAAAACGGTCAATGATTTAGGAATGCAATTTGGCTTGTGGTTTGAACCAGAAATGGTTTCAGAAGATAGTGACCTCTACCGAATGCATCCTGAATGGACTATTCAGACGACAGGTTACGGACATACTTACAGCCGTGAGCAATTGGTGCTAGATTTGTCGCAGAAGGCTGTTCAAGACTACATTATTGACAGTGTTTCAACGATTTTAAAATCAGCCAATATCACTTATGTGAAGTGGGACATGAATCGGAATATCACCAATATTCCTGAAGGTCTAGCGAATCATGAGCGTCATGAATTTTATCATCGTTACATGCTTGGTCTTTACCGAGTTTTGGAGACGCTAGTTCAAGCTTTTCCAAATGTGCTTTTTGAGTCTTGCTCAGGAGGCGGTGGGCGCAATGATTTAGGCTTGCTTTATTACATGCCTCAGGCGTGGGCGAGTGATAACACCGATGCAATTGGCCGCCTATCGATTCAAGAAGGGACAAGTCTCATGTTTCCGACAATCAGTATGGGTTCACACGTCTCGGCGGTTCCTAACCATCAGACAGGTCGAATAACTCCTCTTGAGACGCGAGGAAATGTTGCCATGTTGGGGAACTTGGGTTACGAATTGGATTTGACAAAACTTCCGGAAGAAGATATCGCAGCGATTTCTCAGCAGGTCTCAACCTATAAAGCCATTCGTGAGACGATTCAGTTTGGAAATCTTTATCGAGTGAAGAAAACAGATAATACGAAGGCCTACACCTATGTCAATGCTGATAAGAGTCAGGCAGTCTTTACCTATGTGAAGGTATTATCGCAACCAGAAGCTCCCTTTATCACAGTCAAGTTAAAAGGTTTGGATGAAAAAGCCACGTATTACTGTGATAAACTTGATGCGACCTTTGGTGGCGATGAGTTAATGAATATTGGCTTAGTGATGCCTTATGTTCAAAAAGATTACTTTAGTGTACAATATATTTTCAATAAAATTTAGGAGATTACTTATGAAATTCAAAACAGTTTTAAAATGTGCAGCGGTATGTAGCTTTGCTTCTTTCCTAGTTGCTTGTGGCAATGGTGGTCAAAGTAGTGATGCCGTGAAATTGGAGTTCTTTTCTCAAAAACCTGAAATGCAAGCAACTTTGAAAGAAATTGTTGCTGATTTTGAAAAAGAGAATCCAAATATTGATATTGATTTTGTCAGTGTACCAGATTCAGGAACCGTTCTCAAAACACGTATGGCAAACAATGAAGCACCAGATATTATTAACATCTATCCACAAAATGCGGATTTCAAAGGTTATGCAGCAGATGGACGTTTCCTTGAAATTGATGCAGATGCTGGGCTATCAAACTTGAAGGACGGCGCTGCGGAGACTTATGCCGTAGATGGTAAACTGTACTCGCTACCGCTCAATGCCAATGCTTACGGTATTTACTATAACAAAACAAAATTTGAAGAGCTTGGTTTGAAGGTGCCAACAACTTATGCAGAATTTGAAGCACTTGTGAAGACCATCAAAGAAAAAGACTCAGCTGCACCATTTGCCCTTTCTCTTAATGATTCATGGTCATTGAATGGTTACCACCAGTTGGCATGGGTAACAGTAGCTGGTGGCTTTGATGGCGCAGAAGATCTTCTTATTCGTAGTGGAAAAGGTGCTATCGATGGTTCTGCTAAGACAACTGAAGACGTCACTGCGCGTTTGAGCTTATTGACAGACAATGGTCAAAAAGGATTTGCGGGCGCTAAATATGCTGACGCAGTTGCAGCATTTGCCTCTGGAGATGCGTTGATGATGCCTCAAGGAACTTGGGCAGCTGCAGTGATTAACCAGCAAAAACCAGACTTCGAGTACGGCATGTTTGCCTTCCCAAGTGATGAAGCAGGTAAAGAGTACACCATCGGTGCAGCAGATATGGCTCTTTCAATTGCGAAAAGCACAAAACACCCAGAAGAGGCTAAAAAATTCTTGGCTTACCTCTCTAGTCCAAAAGTATTCCAAAAATATTATGATG
Organism: Streptococcus plurextorum DSM 22810; assembly: GCF_000423745.1. Lineage (GTDB taxonomy): Bacteria > Bacillota > Bacilli > Lactobacillales > Streptococcaceae > Streptococcus > Streptococcus plurextorum. Next base: position 42,071 of record NZ_AUIO01000009.1, on the reverse strand, counting down.
TAGACGGTTCTCCAACATCTGTTAACGGTGTGGATACAGAAGGTAAATTTACTGAAATTGAAGGGGTAACTCAATTTGCCTTCACCCCTCAACACGTTGTATGGTTGCAATCTGAATGGGAATCAGAAGACGAGTTCTGGAACATCACAGTTGAAACGGTTAAAAATCCAGATGCAAAAGAATTGGCAACTGATTTGAATGCCTTCTTTGACCCAATGAAAAAATAGATAAGAAAAGAGACTAGGGCATACAGCGTTACTGGTTGCTCTAGTCTTTTATTTCTTAGCTAGGATCGTCTCTTGGTTATCAGAGGCGGTAGAAATCATTATTGATTTCATGGAATTTTCAGAAAATGATATAATGAAATTAATAACGCATTAAAGGAGTCTTTTATGTCAAAAAATAAAGGTTTTATTGCCAAATATTGGCCTTATATCTTTGTTCTTGTACCGCTAGTGTTACAGTTGGTCTTCTTCTTTTACCCATTATTTAACGGGATATTTTACAGTTTGACTGACTGGAATGGCTTAACCTCTAGCTACCGTATCATTGGTCTTCAAAATTACGTTGATGTTTTGCAGGACAAGCATTTTTATACCAGTATTTTCTTTACGATTCTATTCACTATCGGCTTAGTGGTCGGGGAAATTGTGATCGGCATTTTTATGGCCAATCTTCTTAATCGTAAAATCAAAGCACTGGGTTTCTTTAGGACCTGGTATTTCTTCCCAGCAGTGCTATCAACAGTCACTTTAGGATTGATTTTTACGCAGATTTTCAACTATGGATTGCCACAAATTGGTGAAGTGCTTGGTATTGAATGGCTAAAGGAAAACCTCTTGGTGCAAGAAAAGACTGTTATTCCAGCTGTTATTTTTGTAGCTCTCTGGCAAGGGTTGGCTATGCCGATTATCATTTTCCTTGCGGGACTTCAGAGTATTCCGTCTGAAATTGTGGAAGCTGCAGAAATTGATGGGGCAAATAAGAGTCAAAGATTCTTTAATATTGAGTTGCCTTACTTATTGCCATCAATTTCAATGGTCTTTATCATGGCTTTAAAATCAGGATTGACAGCATTTGATTTGATTTTCTCACTGACCAGCGGTGGTCCAGATGGGAAAACAGAATCCCTAGGACTTCTCGTGTATAACTACGCCTTTACAGACAACAAGTTCTCTTATGCTAACGCTTTGGCAGTTATCTTGTTTGTCATTATCGCTATCATGTCGATTATCCAGATTTCTGTCTCTCGAAAATTTGAAGTGTGAGGTGATTAAGATGCAACATAAACAACGAAACTGGTGGGTTTACCTCATTCTCTTTTCAGGCATTCTTTTGATGTTGGTTCCTTTAGTGATGACCATCATCAGCTCCTTTAAGCCGACTCGTGAAATCACAGGAAATTTCTTCGGTTTACCAGAAGAATTCACCCTAGACAATTACACGCGTCTCTTTGAAGATGGTGTCGTTCAGTACTTTACCAATTCGGCGCTTATCACGGTGGTCAGCGTCGCCTTAATCATTGCTGCCATCCCTATGGCTGCCTTTGCTATTGCACGCCATATGGACAGTCGGAAATCTTTTGCGATCATGTATATCTTATTGATTTTGGGGATTTTTGTGCCCTTCCAAGTTATCATGATTCCAATGACTAAGCTGATGTCTAATTTGGGCCTAAGCAATACAGTAGGGTTGATTATCTTATACCTTGCCTATGCTGTGCCTCAGACACTCTTTCTCTATGTTGGTTATATCAAAACGATTGTGCCGCGTGGCATGGATGAGGCTGCAGAAATTGATGGGGCTGGAAAATTTACCATGTATTGGAAAATCATCTTCCCGTTGATGAAACCTATGCATGCAACCGTCTTAATCATCAATGCTCTCTGGGTGTGGAATGACTTCCTTTTGCCTCTGTTAGTCTTGAATCGAGATCAAAGCATGTGGACAATGCCTCTTTTCCAATATAACTACCAAGGCATGTATTTTAGTGACTACGGACCAAGCTTTGCTTCCTACGTTGTCGGTATCATCCCGATACTAATCGTCTACTTAATCTTCCAGAAAAATATCATTTCTGGTATGACAAGTGGAGCGGTTAAATAAGCTATCAATAAAAGACATAGAGGACTTACAATGGGCATTCAAAATAAAACCATGTTAATTACTTACTCAGATAGTATGGGTAAAAACTTAAAAGAGCTTGACCTGATTTTAGAACGCTATTTTGGTGAGGCTGTAGGCGGTGTACACCTTCTGCCATTTTTCCCGTCAACTGGCGATCGAGGCTTTGCCCCAGTGGATTATGAAGATGTTGATCCTGCGTTTGGAGATTGGGACGATATCAAACGATTGGGTGAAAAATACTACCTCATGTTTGATTTTATGATTAACCATATTTCTCGTCAGTCTAAGTACTATAAAGATTATCAAGAAAAGCATGAAGCCAGTGAGTACAAGGACTTGTTCTTGAATTGGGATAAATTTTGGCCTGAAAATCGACCAACCCAAGCTGATGTGGATTTGATTTATAAGCGCAAAGATCGTGCCCCTAAGCAAGAGATTACATTTGCAGATGGGACTACAGAACACCTTTGGAATACTTTTGGTGAAGAGCAAATTGACCTTGATGTGACGAAAGAAGTCACAATGAACTTTATTCGTCGCACTATTGAGCACTTGGCATCAAATGGTTGTGATCTTATTCGTTTAGATGCTTTTGCTTATGCGATCAAGAAGTTAGACACCAATGATTTCTTTGTAGAGCCAGAAATTTGGGATTTGCTTGACAAGGTACGTGATATGGCTGCGGAATACGGAGCGGAGCTTTTGCCAGAAATTCATGAGCATTACACCATCCAGTTTAAGATTGCCGAACATGATTACTACGTCTATGATTTTGCCCTTCCGATGGTAACCCTTCATGCGCTTTACTCGACCCATACCAATCAATTGGCCAAATGGTTGACGATGAGTCCGATGAAGCAGTTCACGACACTTGATACACATGATGGCATTGGTGTTGTTGATGTGAAAGATATCCTGACTGATGAGGAGATTGATTTTGCATCAAATGAGCTCTATAAAGTGGGGGCTAATGTTAAACGTAAATATTCATCTGCAGAATACAACAATTTAGATATTTACCAGATAAACTCTACTTATTATTCGGCTCTTGGTGATAACGACAAGAAGTATTTCTTGGCGCGTCTGATTCAAGCTTTTGCACCAGGTATCCCGCAGGTTTACTACGTTGGTTTCTTGGCTGGCAAGAATGATTTGGAATTACTTGAAAATACCAAAGAAGGGCGCAATATTAACCGTCATTATTACACGGAGGAGGAAATTGCCCAAGAAGTGGAACGTCCAGTCGTTAAGGCACTTCTCAATCTCTTCACTTATCGTAATAAGAGCGCAGCTTTTGATCTTGATGGTGGTATCGAGGTTGACACACCGAGTGACACAACCATTATTATCCGCCGTTATAATGCTGACCGTAGCGTCATCGCAGAAGCACACTTAGACCTAGCAGGTCTAACCTATTCAGTGACAGAAAATGGGCAAGTTGTCTCTTTTGACTAAGGCTGACAAGAAAAATCCTCCTTAATGGGAGGATTTTTGGATTATTATTGACCGAAGAGCTTTGATAAAGCTGAAAAAGTCATAACAAGAACAAAGCAATAGCTAATAGTCATGGCTATTTGCAGTAGCAAAGGGGCTTTGACATCTTGGTGCAGTCCTTACGCCAAATCATCAAGGTGACAAATAGGCCGGCTGTAGGAGTTGCGATAGCAGTGGCAACATTAGCTAAAAAAATTAATTGTGTTGGAGAACCGTTATAGGTGAAACAGATAATACAGGCAAATGCTAAACAAGCTAAACATCCCCAACGGATTAATTTTGATTCCAAAGAAACATCTTTGTTTAATCCAGCGTTTAATAGTACCATACCACGTTGAGTATTCCCTAATAAGGAAGAAAATCCCGCGCCCAACAGAGCGATTCCCATAACATATTTAGCGGTTTGTCCTAAAAATGGCACTAATAAATCAGCTAATTGGGCAGGTGCTTTAATGGCGATATGTTGAGGGTGGAGTACGATAGCGCCGACGAGAATAATTGCTCCCGAAATGAGAACAACTGTTACGACATGAGCGATTGCATCCCAAAACATGGCACCATTAAATAAATCTTCTTTTTTCCATTTTTTTTCACAGCCCAGATAGGTGCCATAGATACCAGCTGTAACAGCTGCGTTGGTGGAGATATAGGCTAGAGCAGTGGTTAAGCTACCAGTAGGTAGTTTCCATGTGACGAATCCCTTAGTCATTTCACCTAAGTTAGGGCCACCTGATGCGACTAAAGTAGCGTAGAAAGCAAGGATCATACCTAGAATGCAAATAAGAATTCCTTTTTCGACTTTTGAGTAAACGCCCTTACTGAAGTAGCAATACAGAAGAATCGCCAACATGATAAGTGCCCCTAATTTCCAATCAATGCCGAAAATTAAGCTCATTCCGGCTCCGGTACCGGTAATATTTCCCAGTGTAAAAAAGAGGCAGGAAAGAAAGAGAGCTATACCAACGAAGGCTGCTACTACAGAACCATAATAGTACCGAATAGCATGGAGAATTGGCCGACCGGTGAGCATCGAAATACGGTAGGAGGTCAGCATAAAAGTGGTCCCCATGAAAATGATAGGAATAACTAGCCAAAGAAGTTGATATCCGTAGTTAGCGCCTAACATAGCAGAGGTGGTAATATTTCCTGGACCGATGACCACACCTGTTAAGATTAGTCCTGGGCCGATGCGTTTTAAAATTTCACGGAAAGTTAGTTTCTTGACTGAATTGTGGTCCAGTTGTGTGTCTTTAGGCATAAGATTACCTCATATTTTAGACTTTATTGAGCAAACTGAGACATGTCTACTTCAGGAAGGTTGCTTCTTTCAAGACCAAGTTTTATCCAATCTTTTTCCTCTTGATTTAAAGGTAAAACTGGTTTTCTCATGAGACCAGAGCTGAAAATACCACGTTGAACAAGAGCTTCCTTCAAGCGAGCATGCGCTTCTCCGGAAGGTTGTCCGCCACCGTAGATTGCTTGAGAGATATGGTAGATACGGTCAGACCAGTCTTGAGCTTCCTTTAAGGTGTGTTGTTCAGGATTAGCGAATACTTCGCGAGCAGGGCAAATGATTTCAGGGACACATCCTGCAAATCCAATTAAGGCGCCATCCATGCCAGGGAACCAGCTAACACAGAGTGTTTCATCATGGCAAGTGATGAGCGAAATATCAGGGCATTCCTGGCGCAATAGGCGCACATCGTGTTCGTAGATAGAAGTAATACGAGTCCCCATCTTGATAGATTTGACGTGATCGATTTCTTTACACATTTTGATGAGGGTTTCAACAGGATAAAATGCTTTACTTGTTGCAGGATAGAGGTGAATGACAATATCGATATCAGCCCCTTCGGCAACATCTTTGACATATTCAAATGGGGCATCAGCGTGCATGCCAAAGCGTAGCCACATGTGAGGTGGCATCAGAAGGATAGCATCAGCTCCAGCTTCTTTAGCTTCTTTAGCCATTTCGATGGATTCGGTGGTATTTTCGCAATTGACACCAGACACGATAGTCATCACATCCCCACACTCTTCGGCACAAATCTCAACGACGCGTTTGCGTTCTGCGCGCGTTAGACCAGTGATTTCCCCTGTGTGACCGTTACAGACTAGGCCGTCCATTCCTTTGCCATAAAATGTCTTTATCCACCGAAGATAGGCACGGAATTCGGGTTCATTTATGCTATAATCATCGTTTAGTGGAACAGATACAGCAGGAAAGATGGTTTTAAAATTTTTTGCTTTAGCCATAAAACAGACTCCTTTAGATTAATATTTTATACAAACGTTTGTTTACGAAATGAGTATACCTCCCAAAGAAAGCGCTGTCAACATATTTTTTCTTTTCTGCAATAAATTGCGGAAAAGTTGATATATTAGTATTTTTTCTAAAAAATATTGCCTTTTATTTTTAGAAGAGATATAATCAAGAAAAACAATCGATTGTAGAAAGGGGCGTTTATGGCTACTTTAAAAGATGTTGCTAAATTAGCCTGTGTGGACGTTAGTACGGTATCTAGAGCATTAAACAATTCTTCTTACGTTCACCCTGAGACAAAAGCTAGAATTCTAGAGGCTGTTAAAGAGCTTAGTTACCAGCCGAATATTTTAGCGAAAGGTTTACGACAAGGGAAAAGGAATACCATTGGGGTGTTAGTGCCCCACTTGCATTTGACAGCATTTGCAGAGATTATTAAAGGCATTGAGGAGATGGCAACCAAAGAAGGGTTTGCGACACTCATTTGTCATACCGAAGATTCGGAATTGTTCGAAAAAGAGTACTTAAATCGATTACGTAATGGCTTTGTAGATGGTATTATTATTGCCGCTACAGGACAGAATAAAAAGCTTATCTGTGATATTCAAGCCAGCGGCTTGCCTGTGATGCAGATTATGCGTAAACAAATTGCAGAGATTAGTAGTGTGACAGTTGATTATCGTAGTAGTGCGCGTGAAGCGGTAAGGTATTTTGTGAATAAAGGCTGTCGTCACATAGGTTTAATCAACGGTGAGTTGCGACTAGCACCTTATAGGGAGCGTTATGAGGGATATAAAAAAGAAATCCGATCAAGAGGGTTGCTAGAAACGATAACTGAGCAAGAAGGGGCATTCAATACGATGACTTATGGTTATTCCTGTACTCTAGAGTTGTTGGAAAAGAATCCAGAGTTAGATGCTATCATTGCGGCGGTGGATATGCAAGGGATAGGAGCTTTGAGAGCCTTGAAAGAGAGAGGGAAGAGGGTTCCGAAGGATGTGAGGCTAATTAGTTTGACTGGACAAGAGATTGGTGCGATGTTAGAGACTTCGATGACTGCTATGGAGATACCAGCTGTAGAAATTGGTGTTAAAGCGGCTCAGATGTTGATAGAGTCTTTAAAAAGCAAATCGTCATATCCAAGAGTGGCAAAGCATCTAGTTTATAATTCTATGCTTGTTGAAAGAGAAAGTACATGAGGTGCGAAATGTTTGTCAGTTTAAATCATGTTGCTATTGCAACTACTCACTATGATTGGTATGTGGATCTTTGTCGAACACTTTTTTTGATGAATGAAGTGAAATCTATAGGTGATAAAGGTCGACGAAAATGCTGGTTTAAAGAAGGCATTCAAATTAATGAAGTTATCGGAGATTTGGGTGGAACTGGGCGGTTAGACCATCTCGCGCTGTCGATCTCGGATGAGAAAGACATTCTATCAAAAATTACGAAATATGGCGTTGAACAGTTGGATAAAGAGGGGTGTTGGTTAAGATTGCCCGATGGCTTGCTAATTGAATGCTTAGAAAAATAAAGTCCTATCGAAGCCAAGTGTATTCAATCAGAAATAATCCTTGACAGGATGTGTTATTTTTTATAAAATAATATGGTATGTTTAGTAACTGATATCACAATAGCCGGCTAAACGAATACGAAAATCTATGAGGAGGTATTCACTGTGAAACGTACTTATCAACCAAGTAAAATCCGTCGTCAACGTAAACACGGATTCCGTCACCGTATGTCTACTAAAAACGGACGCCGCGTGCTTGCAGCTCGTCGTCGTAAAGGACGTAAAGTGCTTTCTGCTTAATGAGAAAGCTATATGACAAGAACCAAGAGTGCTCGAGACTCTTGGTTTTTTCTTTTACCAAAAAAATAAATGTGTAAAATATAGTTGATAAAAAGTCGTGTACATACTGAAATAATCTCAGAAAAAGAAAGAGGCTCATCAGATGAAAAATACCTATTGTTATTGATGAGCGCAGCGTCAGTTTGCAATGAAGTTATATCTTTGGGCTTGCCTTTGCCGTGTTAATTTTATGGTTACAGGTTGTTTTTGGACGCTTTTGGTATGGGATAGTGTCGGTAGATTTTATGTTTTGGATGGCTTTGGTTGGAAGTGCAGGCAAGGATTTATCCCAGCAAGCGCTAGCTGACTTGGTTGGTGTGTCTCGTCAGACCATAAACGCTATTGAAAAAAGGGATTACAACCCCACCATCAACCTTTATATTGCCACTTGTAAGGTTGTGGACAAGAGGCTGGATGATCTTTTTTGGCCAGAAACTAGGGGGTGATTGCTTTTTTCGAAAGCAAAACGAGGGGCTTAAAAACTTTTATGGGTAAAATTGTTTATAACAGGCAAAATTTTCTGAAAATTGTTGTCAAATCATCATTTTTCTGTTATAATATTGGCGACTAAAAAAAGGAAATAAGAAAATGGCAAACTTACTAGAAAAAACGCGTAAAATTACCGCTATTTTGCAACGCTCTGTAGATAGCTTAGATGGAGAGTTGCCTTATAATGCGATGTCTGCACAATTAGCTGATATCATTGACTGTAATGCTTGTATCATTAACGGTGGTGGCCACCTTTTGGGGTATTCTATCAAGTACAAAACGAATAACAATCGCACAGAAGAGTTTTTTGATAGCCATGTTTTTCCAGATGAGTATGTGCGTTCGGTGAGCCGAGTTTACGATACCGAAGCCAACATTCCTGTTGACAATCCTTTAACCATTTTCCCTGTTGAATCTCAAGATATTTATCCCAATGGATTGACCACTTTAGCTCCGATTTATGGAGGTGGTATGCGCCTAGGATCATTTGTCATTTGGCGTAATGACAAGGCTTTTGAGGAAGATGATTTGGTCTTGGTTGAGATGGCAGCAACAGTAGTTGGGATACAGCTCTTGAATCTTCAAACGGAAAACTTGGAAGAAGTTATTCGTAAGCAAACCGCTATTAACATGGCGATTAGCACCCTTTCTTATTCTGAAATGCGTGCGGTTGCAGCGATTTTATCAGAGCTTGATGGCAATGAAGGTCGTCTGACAGCTTCTGTAATTGCCGATCGTATCGGCATTACTCGCTCGGTGATTGTCAATGCCCTTCGGAAGCTAGAGTCTGCAGGGATTATCGAAAGTCGTTCGCTAGGCATGAAAGGAACTTATCTCAAAGTGATTAACGAAGGTATTTTTGATAAGTTGAAAGAATACCAATAACACAAAATCCTGCCTCAGGTAGGATTTTTTATTAAAGGAGAGCTATGACAAAAAAAGCACTTATTTCGATTGATTATACCTATGACTTTGTCGCTGATGATGGCAAATTAACCGCTGGAAAACCAGCCCAAGCCATATCAGAGCGCATAGCAGCAGTTACTCAAGAGGCTTACGATAGGGGAGATTATATCTTTTTTGCCATCGATGGACATAAGGAAGATGATAACTTCCACCCTGAGAGTAAGCTGTTTCCACCACATAATATTTTAGGCACGCAAGGACGCCATCTTTATGGTCCTTTGGCGGACTTTTATGCAAATTATCAAACAGATTCAAAGGTATTCTGGATGGATAAGCGTCACTACTCTGCCTTTTCAGGGACTGATTTAGATATCAGGCTACGTGAGCGAAAGGTAAGCACCGTCGTTCTGACGGGTGTTCTGTCTGATATTTGTGTTCTACATACGGCTATTGATGCTTATAATCTAGGCTACGAGATTGAAGTCGTCAGCTCTGCAATTGCTTCCTTAACGGAAGAAGCACATCAATTCGCTTTGAATCACTTTAAAGCGGTTTTGGGGGCAACTATTTTGGAGTAGGCCTCATATGATCCTTTAGCTGAAGAATGAAAAATCTGAAAAATATTGAAAAAAGTATTGACATGCTTGGTAACTTTCTGATATAATTGATTATGTTGCCAAGCGGGGATGGCGGAATTGGCAGACGCGCAGGACTAAGGATCCTGTGACCGCTTTAGGTCGTGTGGGTTCAAGTCCCACTCTCCGCAAATGAAACTAGTCTCAGGACTGGTTTTTTATTTTATCACTGACGATAGCATCAACCTATCAAAATGATAGGTTTTTATTATTAGTCAAGTGTGTTTGGAAATGGTATGATGGTATTACTAACAAAATGGAGGACTAATATGAAAAAGATAACAGTTGCTTTTCTAGCCTTGCTTTCATCAGCCGTCTTGGTGGCGTGTGGTTCAAATGCTGAGAAAACATCAACAGAGACAGCAGAATCTAGTAAAGAGAAAGTGGTTATGGCGACAGTCGGCACCACAAAACCCTTCTCCTATGATGCAGATGGTGACTTGACTGGCTATGACGTCGAAGTGGCAAAGGCTGTTTTTGAAGGTTCTGACAAATATGAAATCGAGTTTCAAAAGATTGCATGGTCATCAATTTTTACTGGGCTAGACGCAGGGAAATTCCAAATGGCTGGGAATAATTTTTCTTATAGCGCTGAGCGTGCGGAAAAATATCTCTATTCTTTACCAACAGCTAGCAATCCATTGATTTTGGCAGTCAATAAAGACAGTAAGATTTCAAAAATTGCTGATATTGCTGGTAAGAAAACACAAGTGGTTCAGGGAACATCGACAGCTTCTATGCTAAATAGCTTTAACGAAGCGAACCCAGATAAAGCAACTGAAATCAACTACACTGATGAGGATATCACTCAAATGTTGACGAGTGTGGATAGTGGGCGTTTTGACTATAAAATTTTTGAAACACAATCTGTCAAACAAATCATCCAGGATCAAGACTTGCAAAATATTGAATTGATTGAGTTTGATACGGCAGATTTAGGTGTGGATGCTAATCCATATGTTTACTTTATCTTTGCAGACGGTGAAGATGAGCTTCAAACCTTTGTGAACAAACGTATTGCAGAGCTCTACGCAGATGGAACGCTTGAAACCTTATCTCAGAAATTCTTAGGGGGCAGCTACCTCCCAAAAGAATCTGATATGGAAGTTAAATAAGAAAAAGTTCTTTGTAATACTTTTCTGAAGAAGTAGGGACGGTAGTTTTTCCGTCCCTACTTCTTTTTTGAGCCTAGGACTCAAAAATTTCGAGTGGTGTAATGACGGCTGTCTTCGTCACTTTTCTCGGGTTGAAAAGTATTTGATGGTGCTCGCAAAAACTGCAATCACATCTTAAGCTAGCAGAGCTTTTCAGTTTGCTTAAGTGGAAAATAAAGTGTGTCTACACTCTAAGCAGAGCTGATTTTAGCTCTGCTTTTTGCTATAATGACATTATGAACTTACACGATTCTATTGCAAGCCTCAAAGGTTTTGGTCCAAAATCAGCTGAGAAATTTGAGAAATTAGGTCTGTTTTCAATCGAGGACCTGCTACTTTATTACCCTTTTCGATATGAAGACTTCAAGAGTAAATCCGTTTTTGAGCTTCAAGATGGAGAAAAAGCTGTTGTTACAGGAATGGTTGTGACGCCTGCCAATGTCCAATACTACGGTTATAAACGTAATCGCTTATCCTTTAAAATAAAGCAGGGAGAGGTAGTTATTGCGGTGAATTTCTTCAATCAACCCTACCTAGTGGATAAGATTGACATGGGAGCAGAAGTGGCTATTTTTGGTAAATGGGAGGCTGCCAAGTCTGCAATCACGGGTATGAAAATCTTGGCTCAGGTTGAAGATGATATGCAACCGGTCTATCATGTGGCGCAAGGGATTTCGCAAGCGGCATTGGTAAAAGCGATAAAGGCTGCTTTTGATAGTGGAGCCCTTTTACACGTCCCTGAGAATTTACCAGAAGTTTTATTGGAACGCTACCGCCTACTAGCTCGACACGATGCGGTGCGTGCGATGCATTTCCCGAAAAATTTGGAAGAGTATAGGCAGGCTTTGAGGCGTGTCAAATTTGAAGAACTTTTTTATTTTCAAATGCAGTTGCAAGTGTTGAAAGCAGAGCATAAATCTGAGACAAATGGTATTGTCATTGATTACGACGAAGAAAAGCTTAGGGCTAAGATGGCTCATCTGCCGTTTCCCTTGACAAAAGCTCAAGAGCGTAGCCTATCAGAAATCCTTGCAGATATGAGCTCGGGGGCTCACATGAATCGTCTCTTGCAGGGAGATGTTGGGTCAGGGAAGACTGTTATTGCCAGTCTTGCTATGTATGCAGCTCATACAGCTGGACTCCAGTCGGCTCTTATGGTACCGACAGAAATTTTGGCGGAGCAACATTTTGAAAGTTTGACGAGCCTTTTCCCTGAACTCAACATCGCTCTGCTAACCTCTAGCATGAAGGCAGCTGACAAAAAAATTGCCTTATCAGCAATTGCTGATGGTTCTGTCGATATGATTGTAGGTACTCATTCGTTGATTCAAGATGGGGTGACTTATCATAATCTAGGACTAGTTATCACGGATGAACAGCATCGCTTTGGTGTCAATCAACGCCGTGTTTTTCGTGAAAAAGGGAATAATCCGGATGTCCTCATGATGACAGCAACCCCTATTCCAAGAACATTAGCTATCACTGCTTTTGGGGAAATGGATGTTTCTATCATTGATGAAATGCCAGCTGGTCGAAAGCCTATCATTACACGCTGGGTCAAACATCAACAACTAGATACGGTTCTTAAGTGGTTGCAAGGTGAATTGGAAAGGGAAGCTCAAGTCTATGTTATCTCTCCGCTGATTGAAGAGTCTGAGGCGATGGACTTAAAAAATGCTGTGGCTCTCCATCAAGAATTAACAGACTTTTTTGGGCAATCAGCTAGAGTTGCTCTCATGCATGGCCGTATGAAGGCTGATGAAAAAGAGCAGGTCATGCAAGATTTTAAGGCCAATAACTCTCAGATTTTGGTGTCTACGACGGTTATTGAGGTTGGTGTCAATGTGCCAAATGCTACGGTCATGATCATTATGGATGCTGATCGCTTTGGCCTTAGTCAGCTTCATCAGTTGCGGGGGCGAGTCGGGCGTGGCGATAAGCAGTCCTACTGCATCTTAGTCTCTAATCCTAAAAATGAAGTCGGAAAAAAACGCATGCAAGCCATGTGTGATACCACGGATGGTTTTGTTTTAGCGGAAGAGGACCTAAAAATGCGTGGTTCAGGGGAAATTTTTGGAACAAGGCAATCAGGAATTCCTGAATTTAAAACAGCAGATATTGTTGAAGATTACCCTATCTTGGAAGAAGCAAGACGTGTGGCCTCCGAAATCGTTCAAGATAAGGATTGGAAACAATCTCCTACTTGGTCAATCATAGCAGAGCATATGACGGACAAGGGAGAGTTTGATTGATTTCGGATAGGTCGGATGAAGATTGTTGACAGACCTCATTTTTCACTCAAACAAACTAAAAAGCTCTGCTAGCTTAAGATGTGATGACCCATTTTGCGAGCGAAAGCGAGCCCTAACAACTACTTTTCGATCGGTAAAAGTGGTGGAGGTCCCCGTCGTTACAGTACTCGATATTTTTGAGACCTCAGGATCAAAAATGAGGTATGGGCTTCCTAAGGAAGTTGCTACCGCCTCATACGACTTAAAAAAAGCATCAAAAGGACGTTTTTTCAGTCTAAGACAAATTTCTAATGAAGTTTGTCTTTTTTTATTTGGTAAAGAGACTAATTTTAACAAGTCAAAAAAATTCAATCAAAAGTGTTGACAGCGCTTACAAAAAGATGTAAAATTCAAGATGTTAACATAAGTTTTAATCGATAACATTTGTATCAGAGGTGAAGCTATGGATGCAAAAATATTATTTGAGTGTAGAGATATCTACAAATCTTTCAATGAGAACCATGTGTTAAAAGGGATTAACATGACACTCAGAGAAGGTGAAGTTACTGCCATTATTGGAGGTAATGGAGCAGGAAAGAGTACCTTGATGAAAATCATCATGGGAATCTACAAGGCAGATGATGGCGAAATGGTTGTCCATGGAAACTGCTTAAAATCTATTACACCTGCTCAAGCACTTGCTAATGGTATTTACCTTGTTCCACAAGAACCGATGCTCTTTAAAAACATGACTGTTCTAGAAAATATTTTATTGGGTCTTCCTGGTAATAAAAATGAACAGCGCACCAAGTTGAAGAGTATCTTGTCAGAACTTCAGTGGAATATCGGACTAGACCGTAAAGCTGATACCTTAACGATTGCGGAACAGCAGTTGGTTGAAATCCTAAAGGGCTTAATTCGTGAAGTGAAAATTCTCATTATGGATGAGCCGACGAGTTCGTTAACCTTTAATGAGATTCAATCTCTCTTTGTATTGATTGAAAGGCTCAAGGCAGATGGGGTTGGTATTATCTACATTACTCACCGCTTATCTGAAGTCTTTGAGATTGGTACAGACATTATTATCATGCGCGATGGGAAGATTAGTTTGTCAGGTCCGACAAGTGAATTTACCAATGACATGTTGATTAGGGCCTTATTACCTGATGGTGCAGAATTGAGTCACAGCGGTAAAAGTGAGGAAGCATCCAAGGAATTTTTAAAGGCTCCTGTTGCTCTTAAAGTTGAACAGTTTAGTGGCAATGGCTTCAAAGATGTCTCTTTTGAAGTTCATGCAGGAGAGATACTTGGTTTAGCAGGTGTTGTAGGAGCTGGAAGAACAGAGCTAGCAGAAACGATATTTGGTAAAGATGAGGTATTAGGAGGTAAGGTTTACCTTGGAGAGATTGATATTACTGGAAAATCAACCAGTGAAGTGATTCAACTAGGGTTAAATTATGTTCCTGAAGATCGCTTTAAGAATGGAATTTTCCGGATTAGTGATTTGGGAATGAATATAACCGCGTCGTCTCTTCAGGCTGTCGGGCACTATTTTATCAATAAAACGCGAGAAACTGAGATTTATGATTACTTTAAGAAGTCTTTTAACATTAAAAGTATGAGCGTGGATGATGAAATTGGAAGCCTTTCGGGAGGGAATCAACAAAAAATTGTGATTGCTAAAGCGATAGCTTCAATGCCGAAATTACTGATTCTAGATGAACCAACCAGAGGGATTGATGCTGGAGCTCGTGGAGATGTGTATAAGATTATTCATGAGCTGAAAGAACGAGGTCTTGCTATTTTGATGATCTCATCCGATATGGAAGAAGTTGTTCAGTTATCTGATCGCGCCATAACGATGTATCACGGTCGTTTGAACGCTGAATACATTGGAAAAGATATCACCCAAGAAAATTTGATGAGTTCGTCCTTTGGTGTTGTTAAGGAGGGTCAAATGGGATGAAAACGATTTTAAAACAACGGGAAATGATTTCCTTATCTTTAATTATTGGGTTATTTGTCATTGTTGGTTTGTTAAATCCTAAATTTTTAGAGACTAGCAATATTTTCCAAATTATCAATAACAGTTCTATTTACGGACTAGTAGCATTGGGAATGTGTTTTGTACTCTTTACAGGAGAGATTGATGTGTCGATAGGGGCAACAGTCGGTTTTGTAGCAGCAGTGACGGGAACACTAGTAAATAGTGGCATGCCAATACCGCTTGTGTTTTTAATTGCAGGGCTTATTGGAACCCTTATCGGTTTAATCAATGCCATTGGTGTAGTATTCTTTAAAATTCCGTCGATTATCATGACTTTAGGAATGATGGGAATTATTCGAGGAAGTCAGTATATCTATACGAATGGACAGTGGCTTCAAAACTTTCCGAATGAATTTTTAGGCCTTTCTCAGATGAAGCTAGGAGATACGGTCAGTGTAACTTTTATTGTAACGGTTTTAATCACTTTTTTACTCTATCTTTTTACAAAAACAACCATGCTAGGAAAAAGTTTTAAAGCTGTGGGAGACAATATTGACGGTGCTCGTTTAATCGGTATTTCTGTTGGTAAAATTAAATTCATTAGCTATATCATTTGTGGTGTGTTTGCAGCTCTAGGGGGTGTTCTGTACGCGAGTCGTATTGGTTTTGTGACTCCTATTGATGGCACTGGCTATGAAATGACTGCTATTGCAGCTTGTGTTATTGGAGGGATTGCTCTTGAGGGCGGACAGGGGTCTACTTTTGGAGCAATTATCGGCTCTATCTTAATGACCTCTATTAGTAGTATCTTGGTCTTCCTTAATTTTCCATCAACCTTCAACAATACCATTACAGGTGGTATATTGATTGCTATTGTGGTCATAGGTGCACTATCAAATCAGAGGTCTTCTGAAAAAATGCGTAAGGCAAGACTTCGTGCTAGGGTAGAGCAAGGAGGTTCGTAAGATGGTGAAAACGATACAGGAAAAAATGTCACATTCTAAAAGGGGATTACCTTTCAAATGGCGTTGGGAGTATTTTTTACTGGTGCTGTTGCTGGCTGAATTTGTTATCTTTGGAGGGTTAAATCCTCGATTTCTCAACCCAGTTGTTCTGCTCAGTTCGATTAACAACTTTATTCCCGTTTGCATTGTATCTCTCTTCATTACCTATGTGATTATTACAGGTGGGATGGATATTCAGGCAGGTTCTATTATTGGGTTGACCTCGATTTGTGTCGGTGTGTTTTGGCAAAAAATGGGCATGAACATTTGGATAGCACTAGTCATGGGGCTGTTGGTTGGGGCGCTATGCGGTTTCCTTAGTGGGGCCTTAATCGCTTATACAAAGGTACAACCAATGGTGATTACTTTAGGGGGTTCTTTCCTTTATTCAGGATTAGCGCTTGTGGTACCATCTTTGACAGGGGTTGTCTCATATCAAGGGATAACGAATTTTCCCGCGGAATTTCAGGCAATTGCTAATGGAGATATGTTTGGTTTGCCGAACCAAGTTTTGATTTTTATCTTGATGACTATCGGTGCCTATGTTCTTTTGCATAAGTCAAAATATGGACGAAAAATATTTTTAGTCGGTGTTAATCGTAATACTGCTGAATATTCAGGAATTGCCACCACACGATTGATTCTCAGTACTTATGTTTTATCAGGAATCGCAGCGTCTGTTGCAGGTATTCTATTGACTTCCTATTTAGGAACGGCTAAGGTGGATTTCGGGGCAGATTTGACGCTACCGATTATCACAGCAGTTGTTTTGGGAGGAACATCAATCTATGGAGGCAAAGGAAATGTTCTAGGAACAGCGTTAGCGGCTTTGATTATTGGTTTTATGAAGTTTGGATTAACCCTTGTGGGGATCAATGCCCAGTATCAGGATATTCCTGTAGGCATTCTTCTGATTATTTCTCTTATCATAAACTTTATGATTAATGACAATGTGTTCAAAAAAATGACTAAAAAAATAAAGAAAGGAAGTTGATGATGAATAGTTCGTAGCAGTCATAGCACTTATGGTAGAAAATTGTCACAGGAGCATTTATAGTAAAGGAGAAAATATTATGAACTTTAAAAAAATAGTTACGAGTACTCTTGTTGCGACACTTGCTTTAGGATTAGTTGCTTGTGGAACTTCTAAGAAAGAAGGCTCTTCAACCACGTCAAGTGGAGGCAGCAATAATACCGTTGTTTTTGTGCCAAAAGTAACTGGAAATTCATTCTTTGAATCTGGAAATGTAGGCGCGCAAGAAATGGCTAAAAAAGAAGGCTTTACCGTAGAATACAATGGAAATGCGACAGCTTCTGTTGCCAACCAAGTAACCATTATCAACAATGCTGTACAGACTGGCGCATCTGCGATTGCCATCTCATCTGTAGACCCAACTGGTTTGGACAATGCTCTTAAAAAAGCACAAGAGGCTGGGTTGAAGATTGTGACTTGGGATTCAGATGTATCACCAGATGCTCGTTCGATTATGGTTGCTCAAGGAACACCAGAACAACTTGGGGAAATGTTGGTTGACATGAGTGTCGATGCCCTTACAAAACGTGGTAAAGATCCATCGAAAGACACCATCAAATACGCATGGCATTACTCATCTTCTACCGTACAGGACCAAAACTCTTGGCAAAAAGTAGGTGAGGAGTTTATTAAGAAAAACTACCCAAATTGGGAAAATGTAAACCCTTCAAACTATTACAGCAATCAAGATGCTCAAACAGCTTTAAACGTAGGGCAATCCATCTTATCTGCGCATGAAGACATCGATTTGATTATCTGTAATGACTCCACAGCCTTGCCAGGTCAATTACAAGCAGTTCAAAATGCAGGTAAAACAAAAGAAGATATTACGGTAACAGGCTTCTCAACACCTAACTCTATTAAGAAATATGCAACTGACGGCATTATTGAAGAATGGGGACTTTGGGATGTTAAAGTTCAAGGAGCTCTTGCAGTTTATATTGCCAACTATCTCGCTTCAGGTAACACTGTTAAAGTTGGAGATAGCATCGATGTCCCAGGTATCGGAAAAGTAGAAGTACAAAATAACTCTGTTCTTGATGCTAACTATAAAGATAGTGAAGACAGTGGTGTTGTTCTCCTTCCAGAACGTACCGTCTTTACAACAGAAAACATGGACAACTACGATTTTTAACATCTAATAAGAAAAGGGAGAAGCTAATATGGCAGATTTAGACGGAGTAAAAGTTGCAAAAAATTATCACATTGACACACCAGTAAAAACATTAGAACAATTCTATGTTAAGGGTGCCCATAATCTTGATTATGGCATGAAAAAACGTTTGTCTAATATTTTCAACCCAAAAAGTGGGAATACAGTCATGTTTGCTTTTGACCATGGCTATTTCATGGGCTCGACATCTGGACTAGAGCGGTTGGATCTCATTCTTCCAAAAATTGCTCCAGAAGTGGATTGCTTAATGGGGACACGCGGCGCTATTAGGACAAGTGTAGACCCTAGTTGGGGTAAAGGGACGGCTTTGCGAGTAACTTCTGGTTCAAGCATGCTAAATGACGATCTCAGTCATGAGATACTAGCGGTTGATATTGAGGAGTCGATTCGACTCAATGCAGACTGTTTAGCAGTACAAACTTTTATCGGTGCTGATGGGCAATTGTCAAGTTTGGAGAATTTATCTAAAGCTGTCAATATTGGTAACCGTTATAGCATCCCAACAATGGGAGTTGTAGCTGTTGGTAAGGATATGGAAAGAACAGACCGCTTCTTCAAACTGGCGACACGTATTGTGGCGGAGTTGGGAGCTAACTTGGTTAAATCTTACTACTGTGATAATTTTGAAGAAGTAGTGGCATCTTGCCCAGTTCCGATTGTTGTTGCTGGTGGTAAGAAGTTATCTGAAAAAGATGCGATGACACTTGCCTATAAGTCTATGAGTGGTGGTGCTAAAGGTCTTGATATGGGTCGAAATATCTTCCAGAGCCAGCATCCAACAGAAATGGCAAAAAGTATTGCTAAAATTGTTCATGAAAAATATACGGACAAAGAAGCCTTCGAATACTACACAGATTTAATCAATCGCTAAGCAATCTATTGTTAAGGATAGTAAGATTCGGGGAAATAAGGTATTATTTCCCTGCTTTCTTTTGAGTAAAGTGTATGAAGATGGGAGGGAGTAAAATGGCTTTCTCAAAACATGAAGCAGATTACCGAGAAGCCTTACTTTACAAAGTGGCTTGGCTTTATTACATAGATGAGTTGACTCAAAAGGAAATTGCAGAGCAACTGTCATTGACACGTATTAAAGTCATCAAGCTATTAGAAGAAGCAAGAAAGCGAAAAGTCGTTCGTTTTCATTTCTCGACCTACTTTAGGCATAAAAATCATTTAGAGCAGGCTTTGATGACAAAGTATGGCTTACGTGATGTTTTAGTGGTGCCTTGGAATGCCAAAGAAAATTTAGCTGAAAACTTAGGTCAAGCGACAGCCATGTATCTCAATGATTTTTTACCTGATGGGGCTTCGATAGGCATTGGTTACGGGGTAACCATAGGTTCGATATTGAAAAATTTAGCCAAAATATCAAATAAAAAGTATTCGATTGTTTCGATGACAGGAGGGGTCATGCCTTATTTGAGGCAAGTAGGTACAGGTTTGTTTGAGTTAAACCCTTTTTTAATCCCAGCACCGCTCATAGTCAGCAAAAAAGAAATTGCGGAAGCTTTCATTTATGAAAAAGCTGTCAGGGATGTCATGAAGCAAGCACAAGATACAAAAGTTGTCGTGACAGGCATCGGAGGCATGTCTGACAACTCCACCGTATTGAGTGAGGGAATTTTGACACCAGAAGAATTTGAAGGGTTGAAAAGCAGAGGTGCTGTTGGAGATGTGTTGATGCACTTTATTGATGAGAAAGGGAATCTGGTTGATGACGACATCGAAAATAGAATCATTAGCATGAACCTTGATGATGTCAAGAAGAAGGATAATATTATTGCCGCTGCTGGAGGAATCTCTAAGCGAAAAGCGATTCATACAGCGTTGACGATTGGTCTTGTTAATGTCCTTATTACCGATGAAGATACGGCAGAGGCGCTTTTAGAAGGAGTAGATTATGAGTAAAAAGGACTATCTATTAGCTTTAGATGGAGGGACAGGCAGTTTTCGGGCTATCTTATTTGATAAATCAGGACAACAGGTAGCGATTGAGCAAGTTGAGTGGGAACATCCGACAGACTCTAGGTATCCAGGAAGTATTGGATTTGATTTTGAATCAGGTTGGGAGACGATTAAAAGTTGTATCAGAAGTCTGCTGGATAAATCAGGGATTGCCCCTGATGCTATTCGAGGCATATCTTCTGATTCTATGAGAGAGGGTTTTATCCTATACGACGACAACCACAAAGAACTGATTGGTTTTTCAAATGTGGATGCTAGGGCTGTTGATGAAGCAACTTTTTTAAAAACCAGTGATCCTGATTTGGAAATGGCTATTTATCTAGAAACCGGTCAGACCTTTGCTTTAAGTGCCTTGCCACGATTGCTCTGGGTAAAAAATCATGAGCCTGACATTTATGCAAAAACCAGGTATATCAACATGATTAATGATTGGATTATTACCAAGCTAACTGGTAAAATTGTTTCTGAACCTAGCAATGCCTCGACGAGCGGTTTGTTCAATCTCAAGGAAAGAAAGTGGCTTCCTGAAGTGGCTGAAAAATGCGGTCTGAAATCTGATATTTTTCCTCCAGTTTTTGAGAGTGGGGAGCCTGTTGGTCATGTTACTGACGAAGTGGCTAGAGAGACTGGATTATCCACGTCAACTATAGTTGTTTGTGGAGGCGGGGATTCGCAATTGGGTTGTATTGGATTAGGCTCTATCAAACATAATCAAGCAGCACTTTTTGGTGGTAGTTTTTGGCAGTATGAATACAATACAGATGCTCCCCTAGTAGATGCTCAAGGGCGTATTCGTGTCAATTGCCATGCCGTTAAGAATATCTGGCAACAGGAAGCCATTGCTTGGAGTGCAGGGCTTGTGATGAGATGGTTTAGAGACGCGTTTTTAGATTTGGATAAAGAGCTCGCCAAAAGCCTAGGAACTTCGGTATATGCTTTGATGGATGATAAAGCAAAAGATATCCCGGTAGGCTCTTATGGTTTAATTGCAACCTTTGCAGATGTCATGAACTTTAGAAACTTGAAACACGCCTCACCGACCTTTACCAACTTTACGATTGATCCGGAGCGGTTTAACAAGTATACTTTCTACCGTGCCATCATGGAAAATGCAGGTTTGATTACCCTAGGTCACCTTAAAATGGTTCAAGAAATTACTGGGAATAAACCAGAGGAAATTTATTTTGCAGGAGGCTCTGCTTATAGCAAGCTTTGGAGCCAAATTATTGCAGACATTCTTGGGGTAAGATTGATTACGCCAAAAGAAAAAGAAGCCACGGCTCTAGGGGCTGCCTTCTTGGCTGGAGTTGGTAGTGGTGTTTATGCTTCTCTTGATGAAGCCATTCAACATGTTGAAATTGACAGCGTCTATGAGCCGGATTTAGAAAAACACAAGCAGTATTTAGACATCTATGAGCAATGGAAAACCATCTATCAAGCACAGTTAGAGTTGTCAGATAGAGGGCTTACCCATTACATGTGGAAAGCAGCTGGGGCTAAATAGAAAGAGGAATATCATGTATATTGTAAATGAAAAAGATGAGGCATATCGTTTTGGAGACAGTGGTCCTAAATATTTGATGAAGGGACCACGGTCAAATTTTGCGCTTGTTCGTTTTAATCCTAAGGAGGACTTCCCTGCTCACTATCATAATGTTATGGAAGAAAACTTCTATATTTTAGAAGGAAAAATTGACATTTATGTTGATGGAACAAAGCATACGCTCAGTGAAGGTCAATTTATTCATATTGAGCCGGGTGAAGTGCATTATGTGGCTAATCCTTACGATGAGCCGATTTTAATGATATCGACATTAGCACCATATCAAGAAGTTGATAAAGTGGAAGTTCCTGATTATAAGATTGACGAGTAGTGATTGCCTTTGTTTCGATGACATGTAAAGGTGAGTTTTAGAATAACCATCCTTGACAAGATTTAATTGACATGTCTAGTAGTCACGACAATAGAGTGTTTATTGTATCTTCTACACGGGTGCGTGGATTAAGGCTTCTGTGTCCGTCATTTTGTGCTATAATAAGCTTACTAGAGCATAGGAGAAACATGATGAAACAGTTAATCGGACAAACAGGTGTAGAAGGGTCTAGGATTTCGCTGGGCTGTATGCGAATGGCTGCCTTAGATACTAAAGCAGCAGAAGCAGTTATCGCTACTAGTCTTGAAGAAGGCATTAACTTTATTGACCACGCTGATATTTATGGAGGTGGTCAATCGGAGGAGCGTTTTCGCGATGCGGTGAAAAATCTAGGGATTGCACGGGACCAACTTATTCTACAATCCAAGTGTGGTATTCAAAAAGGCTATTTTGATTTTTCTAAGGAGCATATTTTAGCTTCTGTTGATGGGATTTTAAAGAGACTGGGGACCGACTATTTAGATTTTCTGGTCTTACATCGTCCTGATATTCTGGTAGAGCCTGAAGAAGTCGCGGAAGCTTTTTCAAAACTCAAAAGACAAGGAAAAGTCAAACACTTTGGGGTCAGCAATCAAAATCGCTATCAAATGGAACTCTTACAGCATTATCTGGAGGAGCCTTTGGCTGTCAATCAGCTTCAATTATCTCCTGCTCATACTCCCATGTTTGATTTTGGTGTCAATGTCAATATGAAAAATGAGGCTGCCACAAATCGTGATAGTGGGATTATTGATTATTGTCGACTTCATCAAGTGACCATTCAGGCTTGGTCGCCTTTCCAAATAGATTTAGGAAAAGGACTTTTTGCGGATCATCCAGACTACACGGCCTTAAACACCACTATTCGCAACTATGCTGATCAGTATGGTGTGTCG
Source organism: Streptococcus plurextorum DSM 22810 (assembly GCF_000423745.1). Lineage (GTDB taxonomy): Bacteria > Bacillota > Bacilli > Lactobacillales > Streptococcaceae > Streptococcus > Streptococcus plurextorum. Next base: position 18,948 of record NZ_AUIO01000009.1, on the reverse strand, counting down.
GATGAAGCCATTATTATTGCATGGATACTACGGCATCCGGCCAAGATGCAAGCTATTGTGGGTTCAATGACCCCTGAGCGGATTCGCAAGATTTCACGCGCAGCAGATGTTCAACTCACACGTCCAGAATGGTATGAAATTTACCGCAGCGCAGGCAATCAATTGCCGTAATGATGCCGAACAAAAAGTCTTAAAAAGTAGAAAATAGCTTAGAATGACGTCATCAGAAACGTTACTTCTAAGCTATTTTTAATTACTCAAATGGAAATCGTAGTGAGAAATTTTAGTCCTTCCCGGCTCACCCTTCAATATACTCGACCAGTTCTGACCCGCTGAGTCCGGCATTAAGGGAAATCAGGAGTTTTAGCCTAGCTTTTTGGGCATTGAGTTCTTTGACAAACATAACTCCCATTTCCTGAAGAGCCATTCCTCCTCCGTCATAAGCATAAACAGGTTCTGCGATACCATTGAAACAACGAGAGACCAGAACGACTGGGACCCCTTGGTGGATAAGTTGTTTAAGTTCTAAGGCTGCGCTAGGAGGAATGTTTCCTGCTCCTAAAGCTTCAATCACAACGCCTTGCACATTATCAGGATTGAGCAAGCTAATGATTGAGCCGTCTCCCATTCCTGCATAAGCCTTTATGATTGGGATTGTTCCTGATACCTTTTCTAGGTCAAATCGTACGCGAGGCTCTGCTGTTTTGAAAAAGAGCAGGTCATTTTTCATGACAATACCGAGAGGTCCGTGAGTGGGGGTTTGAAAGGTGGAAACATTTGTAGTATGAGTTTTGGTCACGTATTTGGCGGCATGTATTTCATCGTTCATTACCACCAAAACCCCTTTATCGGCTGCCTTATCATGACTAGCGACACGCAGGGCAGAGAGGTAGTTGTAGATGCCATCGCTACCTAGTTCGTTAGACGAACGCATGGCTCCTGTGATAACAATTGGGATCTGTGGCACAGCCATGGTGTCCAAAAAATAAGCGGTCTCCTCCAGAGTATCCGTGCCGTGTGTGATGACAATACCATCGAACCGATGGGAAGCTTCACGAATCTTATGGTAGAGCTCAAGCATGTGTTTGGGTTTAATGTGGGGACTTGGGAGGTTAAAAAAGTCAAGAACTTCAATCTCCAAGTCGGGGAGATTGAGCCCTACTTCGACCATAGGGTTTCTAGCAGAAGTAGAGACTTTTCCGACATCATCTGACGTCATGGAAATGGTCCCGCCAGTATGCAGGACAAGGATTTTTTTAGGCATTGGAGCTAAACTTCCTTTTCAAACTGTGATATAATCATTGTAACATAAATTTACACGGATGCTGGTATTCGTACTTTTTTAGAAAGGAGCATGTCATGGCAATTAAGGCTGTTTTTTTTGATATTGATGGCACCCTTTTAAATGATATGAAGAAAGTGCAACGTTCCACTCAAAAAGCTATCGCTGAGATGAAAAAGCAAGGGATCCTAGTTGGTTTAGCAACTGGCCGTGGGCCAGGGTTTGTTGCTCCTTTTATGGAAAATCTAGGCTTGGATTTTGCAGTCACCTACAATGGTCAGTATATCATCACAAGGGACAAAATCATCTACCAGAATCAGTTGCCCAAATCCTTAATTTATAAGGCAATTAAGTTTGCCTCCCAAAGTCGCATGGAGATTTCTTTAGGGACAGCTGATGGGCTTTTGGGGTCAAATATTATCAGTATGGGAACGAGCCCCATCGGTCAGGTTGTTAGCCGACTGGTGCCAAGAAAATGGGCAAAATCTGTGGAGCGTAGCTTTAAACATTTGGTGCGTCGCATCAAACCACAAAATAGCAGGCATTTAATGACCATGATGCGTCAGCCAGTTTATCAAATTGTGCTTATCACAACGAAAACCGAATTGCTGAGGCAAGAATTTCCCTATGCTAGTGTGACGAGAAGTAGTCCTTATTCTGCGGATGTCATCTCGCTTAATCAGTCAAAATTAAAAGGGATTGAGCGTTTGGGTCAAGTTTTTGGCTTTGAGTTGTCTGAGGTCATGGCTTTTGGCGATTCTGAAAACGATAAGGAAATGCTTTCAGGTGTCGGAGTAGCTGTTGCTATGGGAAATGCTAGTGATGACCTGAAAAAGACCGCTCATTACATCACTGAAACCAACAACAAGGACGGTATCGCAAAGGCACTTGCGCATTTTGGGCTGATTCACGTTGAGCAAGAAAAAGTCTTTGGTAGTCGTGACGATAACTTTAACCGAGTAAAGGATTTCCATCAACTGATGGATGGCGAGACCTGCGAAATGCCACGGATTTATCCCCTTGATGAAGCCTGTCACCGTTCTGATTTTAAGGTGGAAGAAATTGTTGAATTTCTCTACGCGACAAGTCAAGGTGATGTGCAGGATTTTCAAACGGCTATTGAGAGATTGCATGAAGCTGTTGACAAGGCTGCTTTAAAAATGACAAATAAACAAGGCGAGATGGGGAATGCATTGGTTGGGCAGGTGGATGCTCTGACAGACTTACTGTATTTGACTTACGGCTCTTTTGTCTTGATGGGAGTTGACCCAAAACCCTTCTTTGACACTGTACATGAGGCCAATATGGGAAAAATTTTCCCTGATGGGAAAGCGCATTTTGATCCAATCAGCCATAAAATTCTCAAGCCAGATGATTGGGAAGAACGCTTTGCTCCAGAACCTGCCATCAAACGAGAGCTAGACAGGCAGATTCAAAAAGCAAAGATGAAGCAAGTCAAGAAGGAGGAGCGTTAACTTCTCTTTCTTTTCATTTGTCCAATTTTACGTTATAATATAGAACAGTACAGAAAGGTTGAGTAGTTTACTCAGGTATCTGATCATGAAAACTTTTAACAAATCTTCAAAGTTAGACCACGTGGCTTATGACATTCGAGGACCGATTCTGGATGAAGCAGAGCGCATGATTGCTAATGGTGAAAAAATCTTGCGCCTAAACACTGGAAATCCTGCAGAATTTGGCTTTACTGCACCAGATGAAGTTATCCGCGATTTGATTCATAATGTTCGTAAGAGCGAAGGTTACTCAAATAGCAAAGGGATTTTTTCAGCTCGTAAGGCAGTGATGCAATATTGTCAAACTAAGGGCATCAAAGGTGTCGATATCGATGATATTTATATCGGAAATGGTGTTTCAGAAATGATCTCTATCTCGATGCAGGCCCTCCTTGATACTAACGATGAAGTCTTAGTTCCTATGCCAGATTACCCGCTTTGGACGGCCTGTGTCAGCTTAGCGGGAGGAAATGCGGTGCATTACCTTTGTGATGAATCAGCTAACTGGTACCCTGATATTGAGGACATCAAGTCAAAAATAACAGCTAATACAAAGGCTATCGTAGTCATCAACCCGAACAACCCGACAGGAGCCCTCTATCCAAGAGAACTATTAGAAGAGATTGTCGAAATTGCGAGACAACATCATTTGATTATTTTTGCAGATGAGATTTATGATCGTATGGTCATGGATGGGAAAGAACATATTGCCATTGCTAGTCTGGCCCCAGATGTTTTTTGTGTCTCTATGAACGGATTGTCAAAATCCCATCGTATCTGTGGTTTCCGTGTAGGTTGGATGGTCTTGTCAGGGCCTAAGCGCCATGCTAAGGGGTATATTGAAGGGCTCAATATGCTTGCCAATATGCGATTGTGTTCAAACGTCCTAGCTCAACATGTGGTGCAGACATCCTTAGGTGGTTACCAATCCATTGACGAGCTCTTAGTTCCTGGCGGACGCATCTATGAACAACGTGAATTTATCACAAAAGCCGTCAATGACATTCCGGGATTATCAGCGGTAAAACCTGAAGCAGGTCTCTACATTTTCCCTAAAATCGATCGGGACATGTACCAGATAGATGACGATGAAGAATTCTGCCTCCAACTCTTGAAACAAGAGAAGGTGATGTTAGTACCAGGTAAAGGATTTAACTGGAAAGAGCCTGATCATTTCCGTATTGTTTATTTGCCACGAGTAGAGGAGTTGGCAACGTTACAAGAAAAGATTACCCGAGTTCTGCATCAGTACAGACGTTAATAACAAGAGCCGTAAGGCTCTTTTTTCGTTCATAAATTATGGAAAACCTCTTGTATCGAAAGGGGAAAAGGGCTAAAATAAAAGGGAAGTATTTGGTTACAATGGAGAACAATAATGGCATTAAATTGGCAAGATATTGTTTTTAATTTTATTGGTGGGTTGGGCTTATTCCTCTTTAGTATCAAGTACATGGGGGATGGCCTTCAACAAGCTGCAGGAGATAGGCTACGGTATTATATTGACAAGTATACCAGCAATCCTTTTTTGGGGATTATCGTGGGGCTCGCCATGTCTGCCTTGATCCAGTCATCGTCAGGAGTAACCGTGATAACCGTAGGTTTGGTATCCGCAGGTTTGCTAAATCTGAGACAGGCTATCGGTATAGTGATGGGAGCTAATATTGGCACGACCATTACGTCTTTTATGATTGGTTTCAAATTAGGAGATTACGCTCTGCCAATGATTGCCTTAGGAGCAGCTCTGCTATTTTTCACCTCAAATCGACAATTAAATAATATTGGGCGTGTGATTTTTGGGGTTGGAGGTATCTTTTTTTCCTTAAATCTTATGGGGGATGCTGTAGAACCTCTTAAATCAGTGGCTGCTTTTCGGGATTATCTGGCTACCTTAGGGGATAAACCTTTGATGGGGGTGTTGATAGGAACTGTTCTGACTTGTATGGTCCAAGCATCGTCAGCCATTATCGGCATTGTTCAAGGTCTTCACGGGAGTGATTTGCTGGATTTGCAGGGGGCTATTCCAATTCTTTTAGGGTCAAATATTGGCACGTGTATTACAGCGGTCTTAGCCTCTATAGGCACTAATGTTGCTGCTAAGCGGGTGGCCTGGGCACATGTCCTCTTTAATGTTATTGGGACGGTCATCTTTATGGTCTTCCTGAGTCCTTTTACAGCCTTTATTAGTTTTTTGCAGGAACAACTATCGCTAACTCCTGAGATGGCAGTGGCTTTTGCTCATGGTGCCTTCAATATTACAAATACTATTATATTGTTGCCGTTTATCAGTTTGCTGGCCTTTTTAGTGACAAAATTGATTCCAGGTCAAGATGAAGCAGTGACGACCTATGGCTCTCTCTATTTAGATCGTATTCTGGTAACGCAAGCGCCAGCTATTGCACTTGGAAATGCCAAGAAAGAATTGTTGCATTTAGCTTCTTATGCCATACAGGCGCTAGAAGCTTCTTATCACTATTGGGCGTATGCCGATGAGAAATACGCTGGTCAAGTGCATGCTTATGAGAAGGCTGTTAATAGCATTGATGAGGAATTAACCACCTATCTTATCGCTATTTCTAATGAAGCCTTAAATCCTTCGGAGAATGAAGTTTTGGCAGGCATCTTAGATGCAACACGTGACTTGGAACGTATTGGAGATCACTCGGAAAATTTGGTTTCCTTAATTAGTAATCTTCACGACAAAGAAACAGTCTTTTCAGAAACAGCCGTTCAAGAAGTTAAGCAAATGTATGACCTTACTTACCATTTGATTACAGATACAATTCATGCTGTTGAAAAGAGAGATAAAGTTATGGCAAGCACTTTAGTTGAACGTCACCGTCATATCCAATCCTTGGAGAGACAGATTCGTAAAAACCATGTGCATCGTTTGAATGAAGGTGTCTGTACTGCTCAGGCTGGCATGACGTTTGTGGATATTCTATCTCATTACACACGAATGACCGACCACGCTGTCAACCTTGCGCATAAAATTCTTGAAAATCAAATCTAAAAGCGGGATTCACCGCTTTTTGTATTTACATTTACCAGCAAAGGTTTATAATGTTAATATAGATAAAACAAGGAGGTTGTTATGAGGACGTACCTAAAAGCAGATACTTTTTACTTTACAGATGGAACAAAGTCTGGAGGTTACCTGGAGCTTATCGATGGCTGTTTTGGTCAATGGCGAAGCGATTTGCCAGAAGGAGAAGAAGTGCTTGATTACTCAGGGTATCAGATTGCTCCTGGTTTAGTCGATACACATATCCATGGCTTTGCCGGAGTGGACGTTATGGATGCTGATCCAGAAGGCATTTTAAAAATGAGTTGGGAATTATTATCGACAGGAGTGACTTCGTTTTTGCCAACGACCTTGACGTCTTCTTTTGATCGATTGAAAGCAGCAGCGACAGCCATTGCTCAAGTAGCTGGTCAAGAAAAAGGTGCTAAAATTAGAGGCATTTACTTTGAAGGGCCATATTTTACTGAGGAATATAAAGGCGCTCAAAATCCAGCTTATATGAAAAATCCTAGTTTAGAGGAGTTTGATAGTTGGCAAGATGCTGCCAAGGGACTAATCAATAAAATCGCTCTAGCTCCAGAGCGTGACGGGGTAAAGGACTTCATTGAAGGGATGACCGCGCGCGGGGTAACAACAGCCTTGGGGCATTCTAACGCTACCTATGCTCAAGCCAAGGAAGCAGTTGCTGCGGGTGCATCCGTTTGGGTCCATGTGTACAATGGTATGCGTGGTTTGACTCATAGAGAGCTAGGTATGGTGGGCGCAGCATATCATCTTCCAAATACCTATGCCGAATGGATTTGTGATGGGCATCATTCTGTTCCAGAGGCGGGGGATATTCTGATGAGGCAAAAAGGAATTGACCATGTTGCTTTGATTACGGACTGTATGCGGGCAGGCGGGTGTTCTGATGGGGACTACATGTTAGGGGAATTTCCAGTTACTGTGGAAAATGGCACAGCAAGACTCAAGTCTAACGGCAGTCTAGCAGGGTCGATTTTGAAACTTAAGGACGGGCTAAAAAACGTGGTGGATTGGGGACTTGCTAGTCCAGAAGAGGCTATTAAAATGGCAAGCTTTGTTCCTGCAAAATCTGTCAATATAGATCATGTCTGTGGACAACTAAAAGAAGGTCATGCAGCTGATTTTATTGTTCTAGATAAAAAACTAGAGCTTATGGCTACTTTTATAGATGGAAAAAGGGTTTGGACATCTGCCTGAAAAAGAGTCGGTCCTCTAGGAGTAGGCAGTCAGTGGAAAAAGTAGAAAGTTCCTCTACCAACTCTCACAGGGGTGTAGTACTCTGTGTCTAGACTGTTTCAGTTAATGGCATTAGAATGAAGTGTTTGTTGCCATGATAATGGTACAGAATCTATATCCTGACAATTTGGAGGAAGCCCATTTCAAAAATATCTCTAGCACTAGCATTCTCCAAAAGATTGTGATAAAATAGACGAGTAATGGGTTTACCCTTTAAAAATTTATAGGAGGCGATTCTAATGCCATTAGTTTCAGCAGAAAAATTTGTCCAAGCAGCGCGTGACAACGGTTATGCAGTTGGTGGATTTAACACAAACAACCTTGAGTGGACTCAAGCTATCTTGCGTGCAGCAGAAGCGAAAAAAGCTCCAGTTCTTATCCAAACTTCTATGGGTGCGGCTAAGTACATGGGTGGTTACAAAGTGTGTCAATCAATGATTGCTAACTTGATCGAGTCAATGAACATCACTGTTCCAGTTGCGATCCACCTTGACCATGGTCACTACGAAGATGCACTTGAGTGTATCGAAGTTGGTTACACTTCAATCATGTTTGACGGTTCACACCTTCCAGTTGAAGAAAACCTTCGTTTGGCTAAAGAAGTAGTAGAAAAAGCTCACGCTAAAGGTATCTCAGTTGAAGCTGAAGTAGGTACTATCGGTGGTGAAGAAGACGGTATCGTTGGTAAAGGTGAATTGGCTCCAATCGAAGATGCAGTAGCAATGGTTGCAACTGGTATCGACTTCTTGGCAGCAGGTATCGGTAACATCCACGGTCCATACCCAGAAAACTGGGAAGGTCTTGCATTGGATCACCTTGAAAAATTGGCAGCAGCTGTACCAGGTTTCCCAATCGTATTGCACGGTGGTTCAGGTATCCCTGATGATCAAGTTAAAGCAGCTATCAAACTTGGTGTTGCTAAGATCAACGTAAATACTGAAAGCCAAATCGCGTTCTCAAACGCAACTCGCGAATTTGCACGTAACTACGATGCAAACGAAGCAGAATACGACAAGAAAAAACTCTTCGACCCACGTAAATTCCTTGCTGACGGTTTCAAAGCTGTACAAGGTGCTGTTGAAGAGCGTATCGACGTATTTGGATCAGCAGGTAAAGCTTAATCTATTTTTAGAATTAATAAAAAAAGGATTTTCGAAAGAAAGTCCTTTTTATGTTGCATTTGAGAGAGTTTTTAGAGACTGATGATGAAAGGAGTAAACAGCAATCGTGGATAGAAGATAGGAGAAAGTTAGGAAAAAAGAGAAAATAATCCTTGCCAAGTCTACCTTTTTCTGATAGACTAGTAGGGTATGTGGTGCTAGCACATCCGAACATATTCTACGTAGGAGGAAAACAAGATGGCTAAAGTATGTTACTTTACAGGACGTAAAACTGTTTCTGGAAACAACCGTTCACACGCGATGAACCAAACAAAACGTACAGTTAAACCAAACCTTCAAAAAGTTACTGTTCTTATCGATGGTAAACCTAAAAAAGTTTGGGCTTCAGCTCGTGCCCTAAAATCAGGCAAAGTTGAGCGCGTTTAATTTAATATGAAAAGTGGTCTGAGAAGGCCATTTTTTTTGCCCTTTTTCCGCTCAGCTTTTATATTTTTACAAGATGGGCTAAATATGCTAAAATAGAGTGATAATAAGATCGAGGTAGGAACAATGACTGTAAAAATTAATACAAAAGATGGTCAAATCGAACTAGCTGATGAGGTTATTGCCACTGTTGTTGGTGGTGCAACCACTGAGATTTTTGGTGTTGTTGGAATGGCAAGTAAAAGTGCTATTAAGGACAACTTCCAAGCCCTCCTTCGTAAGGAAAACTATGCTAAGGGAGTTGTTGTCAAAGCAACCGACGAAGGAATTGCTGTTGATGTTTACACTGTTATGAGCTACGGTGTCAAAATCAGCGAGGTATCAAAAAATATTCAAGAACGAGTAGCCTTTAACTTGGAAAGCCAGTTAGGCATTACAGCAAACGCGGTCAATGTCTATATCCAAAATGTTAAAGTCGAGGGAGAATAATCGTGTCAACAATTACAACAAGTTTATTGCAAGAAATGGTCCAGGCGGCAGCAAGCCGTTTAGGTAGCCAAGCTGAGTATGTCAACTCGCTCAATGTTTTCCCAGTACCAGATGGGGATACGGGAACAAATATGAGCATGACCATGGACAATGGTGCTAAAGAAGTAGCGGACAAACCTGCTAACACAGTCGGTGAAGTGGGTCAAATCTTATCTAAAGGGCTTCTTATGGGTGCGCGTGGTAACTCTGGAGTTATCACCTCTCAACTTTTCCGTGGTTTTGGTCAGTCGATCAAAGGAAAGACTGAGCTTGATGGTAAGGACTTGGCACAAGCCTTTCAATCAGGGGTTGAGGTGGCTTATAAGGCCGTTATGAAGCCTGTTGAAGGGACAATTTTGACTGTTTCTCGCGGTGGGGCTACAGGTGCTTTGAAAAAGGCTGAAGAAACAGATGATGCCATCGAGGTCATGCGTGCAGCGCTTGAAGGGGCAAAACGTGCCTTGGCTAAAACCCCAGAGCTACTTCCAGTCCTTAAAGAAGTTGGAGTTGTTGACTCAGGTGGTCAAGGTCTTGTTTATATCTATGAAGGTTTCTTATCGGCTTTGACGGGTGAGTATATTGCCTCTGAAGATTTTAAGGCAACTCCTGCTGTCATGACTGAGATGATCAATGCTGAGCATCATAAGTCAGTGGCAGGTCACGTTGCAACAGAGGACATCACATTCGGTTACTGTACTGAAATCATGGTAGCTCTTGGGCAAGGTCCAACTTATGTCAAAGAGTTCAACTATGAAGAGTTCCAAGGCTACCTTTCAGGGCTTGGAGACTCGCTGTTAGTTGTTAATGACGATGAGGTTGTTAAAGTACACGTCCACACCGAAGACCCAGGACTTGTCATGCAAGAAGGTCTCAAGTACGGGGCTCTTGTCAAAGTCAAAGTGGACAATATGCGTGGTCAACATGAAGCGCAACTTGAAAAAGCACAAGCTACGAAGCAAGAAGCCAAAGAATACGGTTTAATTGCAGTAGTTGCGGGTGATGGCTTGGCTAATATCTTTACCTCACAAGGTGTTGATTATATCATCTCTGGCGGTCAGACCATGAACCCTTCGACAGAGGATATCGTAAAAGCAATTGAAGCAGTCAATGCTAAAAATGTCATCATCCTCCCAAACAATAAGAACATTTTTATGGCGGCACAATCTGCAGCTGAAGTGGCGGAAGTGTCTGCAGCGGTTGTTGAGACTCGCACCGTTTCACAAGGCTTTACAAGCTTACTTGCTTTTGATGATAGCAAATCACTGGAAGACAATATCGCTGCAATGACAGCTAGTCTATCAGATGTGGTGAGTGGAAGCATTACGCTGGCAGTACGTGACACGACTATTGATGGACTCGAGATTCACGAAAATGATTTCCTAGGTATGGTGGATGGTAAGATCTTAGTATCAACGCCAGATATGGTTGAGGCCTTGAAAGACACCTTTGCCAAGATGATTGATGAGGATAGCGAAATCGTTACCATCTATGTTGGTGAAGAGGGTTCCCAAGAACTTGCAGAAGAAATTGCCGAGTATCTAGAAGAAACTTACGACGATGTGGAAGTTGAGATCCATCAAGGAGATCAACCAGTCTACCCTTACTTGATGAGTGTTGAATAGCAAAAAATCGTTGCAATGGTGCAGCGATTTTTTAGAAAGGAAGTAAGGGATGACAAAGTTAGACATTTTCAATCAAGTCGTGGCTATCATGTTGAACGATTCGTCTACCAAAAAGGACAAGTTAGGTACTGATCCAGAGCCTTTTCGTCAACAAATCTCAGAGGACATGTCTGATGCGGAGTTTATTTTCGTTGTTAATCATTATTTGGCTTCATTTGGTGTCTTGAGTCATGTTTGCTTCTACAGTCCTAAACTTTTGAAAGCTAAGGGGTTTCGATTACGTACGGAAAAGGAAAAACTTTATGTGATTGAGGCAAATCCTGAGACACATTTGCAGGTGGGAGATGTGATTATAGCTTTGGATAATATTTCAGTGGCAGATTTTTATGAGCAGCACAAGGGGTTCTTTGTTAGTAAAACCCCAGAACGTCAGTACATGGACTGGGCGGGTTTTGTCAGTCACACGGCTGTGCTTACTATCGAGCGTTCAGGCGTGAGGCAGGAGATTTCGTATAAGCAGGCAGATGCATTGCCGACGGAAGCCTTTGCTTGGTCCCAGCTTGATGAGGACACGGTTTATCTGAAGATGGAGAATTTTTCGGATGAATCAGCTATCTCTAATCTTTATCAGGAGTCTGGCGCTGCCATATCCAGGAGCAAAAACCTCATCATAGATGTTCGCGTTAATCATGGAGGGTCTGACTCTCTTTATTGGCCACTCTTTAACTACGCTCTTGGTCAGGGGCAGACCATGAAGGAGATACCAGATGATGGCTTTGGTCAGGAATTTTTATATACCGAGCGTAATGTTGATCTGCGTTTACAACGATTTGCTGAAGAGTTGGCTAATCCAGATGTAAGTGCCGAGACCAGGGAGCTCTTGGGTGTTTTTTCGGAGGAGTTGAAGAAGTATCGGGGAATGGGGTATGTGACTCCTGTCGACAGTGATGAGCACGATTATTTTGCTGAATTTATTGGTCAAGCAAGCCCTGAAAATGTCATTGTTTTGTCGGATGTTTATTGTGGTTCGTCTGGAGATAATTTTGTAGCTACCATGAAAAAACTGCCCAAGGTAACCGTTATGGGGCGTCCAACGATGGGGATTTTAGATTATTCTAATTGTTGCACAGCGTCATTTGATGATTATGTCCTTATTTTTCCAACATCTCGTCTCTTGGCTATTGATCATGGGATTGTTCAGGCTGATAAGGGGATTGAACCTGATATTGTTATTCCTTGGACACCGGAACATTTTGTCAGAGATGTGGATATCGCAGAAGCGCTAGCTTTTTTAAAGAAAAAGGAGGAGAAGGGCTAATGGCAGACTGTATATTTTGCCACATCCCAGAGAAAGATTGGATTTATCAAACCGACAAGTTTTACCTGGTGTGGGATATCGACCCTATTCAAGAAGGGCACATGCTCTTAATCAGCAAGGCACACCGCTTGTCTTTACTGGATTTAACGGATGAAGAAGGTCGGGATTTATTGGCATTGCAAAAGAAAGTAATCGCTACTGTTGAGTCTTTGCCTGATTGGGGTGTGACCGTTGCTATCAACAATGGGCATCTCATGGATCAAGGGACGCATTTTCACTGTCACCTTATTCCACGCTATCAGGGAGATGGGTTTTGGGATAAGATCCATGTAGAGAAAAAAGGGTTTATGAAAACAGCCTTTCTTAACGCTTTGTTATGATATGATGAGGCAGGAAGTCTTGTACCATAAAACGTGACGAATACAGAATGGATCTTCATTTTTGTCATTTAGAGGTTGCATTCTGTTCTAAAAATGGTATTATAGAGTAAATAATTTTGAATTTTTTGACAATTATATCGAGAAGGGAGGATTTTGTGAGAAAGATTCGCTTAGATAAAAAGAAATCTGGTTCTGAATTGGTCCTAGATACTTTGTTAGAGCTTGGTATAAATCGTATTTTTGGTTATCCGGGTGGCGCAGTCTTACCCTTGTATGACACCCTTTACCAGTATCAGGATAAGCTCTTTCATGTCTTGGCAAGACATGAGCAGGGAGCTCTTCATGAGGCTGAGGGTTATGCTAAATCAACAGGTAAATTAGGAGTTGCCTTGGTAACTTCTGGTCCAGGGGCAACCAATGCCATCACGGGGATTGCGGATGCCATGGCAGACAGTGTTCCTCTTCTAGTTTTTACAGGTCAAGTAGCCACTCCTGGTATTGGTAAGGATGCTTTCCAAGAAGCTGATGTCATCGGAATGACTATGCCGATCACTAAGTACAATTATCAGATTCGCCATACTGAGGATATTCCGCGCATTATTACAGAAGCGGTGCACATCGCAACGACAGGGCGTCCGGGGCCAGTAGTTATCGACTTGCCTAAAGACATTTCAGCAAATGAAGTTGATTTCTATTATGATACAGAGGTTCACCTCCCATCGTATCAGCCGACTATTGAGCCTAATGGCTTACAAGTTAAGAAATTGCTAGCGCAATTAAGTCGATCTAAACGTCCGGTTATTTTGACGGGTGGAGGCGTGGCTTATGCTGAAGCCAGTGACCTGCTAATTGCTTTTGCTGAAAGGTACCAGATTCCTGTTGTATCAACCCTTTTAGGGCTTGGAACCATGCCTATAGAACATGACTTATCATTAGGTATGGGCGGGATGCATGGTTCTTACGCATCCAATATGGCTTTGACAGACGCAGATTTTATCATCAATATCGGAGCTCGCTTTGATGATCGTTTGACTGGAAATGTCTCTCAATTTGCCGTCAATGCAGTGGTCGCTCATGTTGACGTTGACCCAGCTGAAGTTGGAAAGGTTGTTAAGACAGCTATTCCAGTTGTGGGTGACGCCAGAAAAACGCTGGAGATGCTTTTAGCCTTTGAAGAGGTTAAGACAAATCACAAGGATTGGACAGCGCAAGCCATTTCTAATAAGCGGAGAGCGCCGTTTAGCTATGAAAAGTCAGAAGATTTTATCAAACCTCAAGAAGCTATTGAGATTATTGGACAATTGACCAATGGTGAGGCTATCATTGTGACAGATGTGGGTCAGCATCAGATGTGGGCCGCTCAGTTCTACCCATATAAGCATGGCCGTCAGCTAGTAACCTCAGGTGGCATGGGGACTATGGGCTTTGGGATTCCAGCTGCAATAGGTGCTAAGTTAGCCAATCCTGATAAGGAGGTTATTCTCTTTGTTGGAGATGGTGGCTTCCAGATGACCAATCAAGAGTTGGCTATTCTAAATGGTTATGGGGTCCCCATAAAGGTGGTTCTTCTCAATAACCACTCTCTTGGGATGGTACGTCAGTGGCAAGAGTCTTTTTATGAGGAACGTCGCAGTCAATCTACCTTTGACGATGAGCCAAACTTCCAATTGCTAGCTCAGGCTTATCAGATTGCAAGCTACCGCTTGACAGACCCGGCTAGCTTAGCAGAAGATTTGAAGGTTATTTTGGAAAATAAACCGATGCTGATTGAAATTTGTATTTCAAATCGAGAGCATGTGCTTCCGATGGTGCCTGCCGGTAAGGCCAATCATGAGATGTTGGGGGTGACGTTTAATGCGTAGAATGTTAACAGCCAAACTCCAAAATTCAACAGGGGTGCTCAATCGTTTTACAGGTGTTCTCTCACGTCGACAAGTCAATATCGAGTCGATTTCTGTGGGGCCAACAGACGATCCCAAAATCTCTCGAATCACCATTATCATTGATGTGGAGACCCTAGATGAAGCGGAGCAAATCATCAAACAGCTCAACCGCCTAATCGATGTGGTTCGGGTTCGTGACATTACGGATATTCCGCACTTGGAACGTGAGGTGCTTTTGGTTAAAATCGCTGCGCCTGTTGCCAAACGAGCAGAAATTTTAGCCATGATTCAACCCTTCCGAGCAAGCGTGGTTGATGTCGCACCAAAATCCATCACCATTCAGATGACTGGTGATGCTGATAAAATTGAGGCCTTGCTTCGAATTATCAAGCCTTATGGCATTCAAAACATCGCTCGCACAGGAGCCACAGGTTTCTCACGAGACATGTCTTAGTCCCAGACACTTCATTAAAAAATAATAAATAGAAAAGAGAAAAAACGATGGCAGTAACAATGGAATATGAAAACGACGTAACAGTAGCAGCTCTTGATGGCAAAAAAATTGCCGTTATCGGTTATGGTTCACAAGGCCATGCCCATGCACAAAACTTGCGTGATTCAGGTCAGGATGTGATTATCGGTGTGCGTGCTGGTAAATCATTTGACAAAGCAAAAGAAGATGGCTTCGAAACCTTTGAAGTGGCAGAAGCTGTTAAACAGGCCGATGTCATCATGATTCTTGCTCCAGATGAAATCCAAGCTGACATCTATGAAACTGAAATCGCTCCAAACCTTAAAGACGGAGCGGCTCTTGGATTTGCACACGGCTTTAACATTCACTTTGGTTACATTAAAGCACCAGAAAGCGTTGACGTTTTCATGTGTGCGCCTAAAGGACCTGGTCACCTTGTACGCCGTACTTATACTGAAGGTTTTGGTGTGCCAGCACTTTATGCCGTTTATCAAGATGCGACTGGACATGCCAAAGATATTGCGATGTCATGGGCTAAAGGTGTAGGTTCAGCACGTGTTGGCTTGCTTGAGACAACCTTTAAAGAAGAAACAGAAGAAGATCTTTTTGGTGAACAAGCTGTACTTTGTGGTGGTTTGACTGCCCTTATCCAAGCAGGTTTTGAAGTGCTTACTGAAGCAGGTTACGCTCCTGAATTGGCTTACTTTGAGACCCTTCATGAAATGAAATTGATTGTTGACCTTATCTACGAGGGCGGCTTCAAGAAAATGCGTCAATCCATTTCAAACACTGCTGAGTTTGGTGACTACGTAGCTGGTCCACGTGTCATCACAGATCAAGTGAAAGAAAATATGAAAGCCGTCCTTGCTGATATTCAATCAGGTAAATTTGCAGATGATTTTGTGACAGACTACAAAAATGGTCGTCCAAAACTAACAGCTTACCGTGAAGCAGCTGCAAACCTTGACATTGAGAAAGTAGGAGCAGACCTTCGTAAAGCAATGCCATTTGTTGGAAATAACGATGATGATGCTTTCAAAATTTATAACTAATGAAAATGTGAAAAACGCTGTTACAACAGTGTTTTTTCTGTTATAATGAATTTACTGAAAATTTCAAAAAAAGAGGGTGTAAAATGATTACAGCAAGAGACATCGGTAAAGCCTATGACGTTCTTAAAGAGGTTGTTGTGGAAACGCCACTTGATTTTGACCGCTATTTATCTGAAAAATACGGGGCTACGATTTACCTTAAAAAAGAAAACATGCAAAAAGTACGCTCTTTTAAAATTCGAGGTGCCTACTACGCCATTTCCCAATTGACAGCGGAAGAAAAAGCGCGAGGGGTGGTTTGTGCTTCGGCAGGCAACCATGCTCAAGGCGTGGCTTATACTTGTAATGAAATGAAAATTCCAGCTACTATTTTTATGCCGGTGACGACTCCGCAACAGAAAATCGGTCAGGTTAAGTTTTTTGGTGGAGCATATGTCACGATTAAGTTGGTTGGTGATACCTTTGATGCCTCTGCTAAAGCGGCTCAGGAATTTACAAAAGCAGAAGGACAAACTTTTATCGATCCCTTTGATGATGAGCATGTCCAGGCTGGGCAAGGGACTGTGGGCTATGAAATCTATCAACAAGGTCAAGAGCACAACGTGAGCTTCGATAAGATCTTAGTTCCTGTTGGTGGGGGAGGTCTCATTGCAGGGGTATCAGCCTATTTAAAAGATGTTGCTCCAGAGCTTGAAATTGTCGGGGTTGAGGCTTCGGGGGCGCGGTCTATGCGCGCAGCTTTTGATAAAGGACACCCTGTAGCATTAGCAGAAATTGACAAGTTTGCAGACGGTATTGCGGTACAAAAAGTTGGTGCTAAGACTTACGAAGTGGCTCGTAAATATGTGGATCAATTGGTTGGCGTTGATGAGGGGTTGATTTCAGAAACCTTAATTGACATGTACTCTAAACAAGGGATTGTCGCGGAACCTGCGGGAGCTGCGACGATTGCTGCGCTAGAAGTGATGAAAGATGATATTGTCGGAAAGACCTTGGTTTGCATCATTTCTGGTGGCAACAACGACATCAACCGTATGCAGGAGATGGAAGAGCGAGCGCTGATTTACGCAGGTCTCAAGCATTATTTTGTGGTTAATTTTCCGCAGCGACCAGGTGCACTACGAGAGTTTGTGAATGATATTCTAGGTCCAAGTGATGATATCACACGCTTTGAGTACATCAAGCGTGCGAATAAAGGGACAGGGCCAGTTTTGATTGGGATTGCCTTGGCGGATAAGGCGGATTACCAAGGATTGATTGAACGCCTATCGGCTTTTGATCCGGCCTACATTAACCTCCATGGTAATGAGAGCCTATACAATATGCTGGTGTGATTGGTCACTATTGGTCAGAGAATCAACAGCGGTTACCCTATTTTAGCTTGACTGTGTGAAAAAAAGAGATATAATAACCTTATCATATATGACTTTAGAGGAGTTTGTCACATCGGGGACAAACTCTTTTCTCTTGCAAGAGATGCTAGAAGGCTGTTGAGAAAAACGGTTGACAATGGAAGGTGATTTTGCTAAAATTGACTTAATAAAATAATACAAAGGAGTTCAGCTATGCCATTTTACTTTTGGATTTTTGTTTTTATTGCTATCGCAGGTAGTTTTTGGGCTAACAAGAAAAATTAAGGAGGACTTTCCATGTTACCAGTCTTAATACTTATCGGATTTTTGTTTCTTATCACCTTATTGATTATCATTAGCACGCTTTATGTGGTGCGTCAGCAATCCGTCGCTATCATCGAGCGGTTTGGTAAGTACCAAAAAACAGCAGCGTCGGGTATTCATATGCGCATGCCTTTTGGTATTGATCGCATTGCAGCGCGCGTGCAACTACGTATGCTTCAAAGTGAGATTGTCGTTGAGACCAAGACCAAGGACAATGTCTTTGTGACCTTGAATGTGGCGACCCAATACCGTGTCAATGAGCAAAATGTCACAGACGCTTATTACAAACTCATGAAACCAGAAGCGCAAATCAAATCTTATATCGAAGACGCTTTGCGCTCATCAGTACCAAAGTTGACGCTGGACGAATTGTTTGAAAAGAAAGATGAAATCGCACTTGAAGTTCAACACCAAGTGGCTGAAGAAATGTCAACTTACGGTTACATTATCGTGAAAACCTTGATTACCAAGGTTGAACCAGACGCCGAAGTCAAGCAGTCTATGAATGAAATCAATGCTGCGCAACGAAAACGCGTTGCTGCTCAAGAACTAGCAGAAGCGGATAAGATTAAAATCGTCACTGCCGCTGAAGCCGAAGCAGAAAAAGACCGTCTCCATGGTGTCGGTATCGCCCAACAACGTAAGGCTATCGTGGATGGCTTGGCTGAATCCATCGCTGAACTCAAAGAAGCTAATGTCGGTATGACAGAAGAGCAAATCATGTCTATTCTATTGACGAACCAATACCTTGATACCCTCAACCAATTTGCCACTAAGGGCAATCAAACCATTTTCCTACCCAATACCCCAAATGGTGTGGAAGATATTCGAACACAAGTCTTGTCGGCTTTGAAAGCGAAATAGGGATAGCTACGCTGTCAAGACAAAGGAGTTAGGTTATGGTCTGGTAAAAGAGTCATCACACGACTTGTTCAGATGGTCATTTTGTCAGAGCTTCTGTAAAAAATGGAGAAATGGTGAAGAAAGTCGTGACGCCATCGAATTTACTAGCAGTTGTCTTTTTTCTAGCTTATATTTTGTCAGCTTATGCTTTTGAAGGGAATCATCCCTTGGTTCTGGTTTTCCTGATTATGATGGCGGCTTCTAACATCTTTCGACATTAGATGTGGGAAATGGCGAAACAATAACTAAAAGAGCGGGTTCTTAGGAACCTGCTCTTTAGCTATTTCAAAAAACGTTTCAAAAATTCTTTGGTGCGTTCTTCTTGAGGGGTTTCAAAGATTTGTTCGGGAGTGCCTTGCTCGGCGATGAGGCCTTTGTCCATAAAAATGACACGGTCTGATACTTCCTTAGCAAATTCCATCTCATGGGTGACAATCAGCATGGTTAATCCAGATTCGGCTAATGCTTTCATGGTTTTGAGAACTTCGCCTA
>NZ_AUIO01000008.1 GCF_000423745.1 Streptococcus plurextorum DSM 22810 | reverse complement strand
GGATCTCCAAACTCATAGTCTTTATAGCTCTCTTTTGTGATTAACTCTCTTTGTATATCTGTATACATGCTAATCTCCTAACTGCAAGAACTTTCTGAACTCTCTTGACTCGTACGTGCTCTCAATCTCTAGAGCTCCTTGTATGTTACCTTTACCAAGACTAACCCTCATATACAAATCAGAACTGTCATTAATAATAAGATGCACCGAAAATCCCCCCATTGGATTTTTATTAAAACTATCATAATCTATTTCATAAGTCTTGATAAGGCCATCTTCTGTCAATGCTTTGGGATCTAAGTATTTTAACTCTTCCTCAAATAATGTCTTAGCCTCGTCACTCTCGACAATTTTAATCATTTCTTCTTTTAATTGTGCCTGTCTATTCATCTGATATGTCACTCCTATTCCAATTATTCCTACAAATGCGATAACTATTCCTAACAGCCATTTTTGCCATGTTTTCATCGTTTGCCTCCTATCCCATTAGCTTTTTATGACCGCTCTACTTCAGAAACATAGCCGATGGTGAGTTCCTCGCCATTTTGTAACTCTATGTTGACCTCATCACCAAACTTAAACTCCGCATACTCACGTTGAGCAATCTTTTGACGTTGATAGTCTGTATAGTCGCTCATATCATTACCTTCCTATCAATTCTTGTAATTCTGAAGACTTAGCTCCGCCACTGATTCTAAGACCTCCAGTTGGAGTACTCCACTCTAAACCAACATTGTAGTAACACTCTTTATTTCCGTTAATGTACAGTTTCACCGAAAATCCACCCATTGGATTGGGATTCAAAGTATTAGAGTCTATCTCATAGGATTTAATTTTTCCTGATTCGGTCAACGCCTCGGGATCCCATGATTTTAACTTTTTTTCAAATAATGTCTTAGCCTCTTCGCTCTCGACAATCTCAATCATTTCTTCTTTTAATTGTGCCTGTCTATTCATCTGATATGTCACTCCTAGTCCAATTATTCCTACAAATGCGATTGTTATTCCTAACAGCCATTTTTGCCATGTTTTCATCGTTTACCTCCTATAACTAATAATATTAATGTAAATATTCGCTTCATAAACTACTTCTTTACTAATCTCTATATATTATGACACGCTTTTACGACAATCATCAAAACCACCAACTCATGAATGAACTGGTGGTTTAGAATATAGACAAATTCTATTCTCTCCGTAAATAAGCTGAAATACACTGTAAGTTCAAGATGAAGTTACATATTTTGTGAGCGTAATCAGAAGCTTTTTTGTTTTAAAAAATCCTAGTGACCCAAAAATATTTCCATATCGAAGAAAAAATGGGAAAACCAATCAGCAATTTGGTCGTTAAATGTCCTGCCAAAAATTCCTGAATAGCATTAATCGGAAGCGTCGCCATAAGACTTGTGACTAAACTAAAGCAGAGTAAGGTAAATAAAACAGACAAGCCTCCGCTAACGGCATTTAGTTGAACGGCATCAAACTTATCCAAATCAATCACATGCAAGAAAACGCCAATCAAACGACACACCAAATAGCTACAGGCAAAAACACCTGCAAAGGCAACACCTGCATAGAATACCCTATCCAAGTCAAACAGGTTAACTTCTGTAAAAAAAGACACCTTGGTCTCCTGATTAGGATTGGCAAAAGGTACCCAAAGCGTTATCTGCTCTGCTACTTTCTGATAGGACAAACCTGCAATAAACAAAGAGAGCAAGCCTGATATCAGATAATAGGCTTGTAACACGATCCCTCGAACGTAACCAATATAAAACTGCCAAGCTAAAATCAATAAAAAGAGCAAGCCTATCATCTAATTTTCCTCGCTCAATTCTAGTTCCAGCTGATTCGTTTTATCTCGTATGTCCATAATTTTCTGCGTACGTAGGCGTTCAAGCTCACGCTCTGTCTCTTCAAAGACAAGCTCACGACTAAGCTGAGTTGACAGGGTATTGATGGCCATCAAAATAGCAATCGTTTCATTATCAGCTTCTGGGAGATTTCGCTTAATGGCCTTGTATTTTTCACGCGCCACTCGCTCCACTTCTTCCATGAAAAGGTTGTCTTTGTCAGTTGTCAGGGTCAATGGCTTATCACCAAAGGTAAATTTGTATCTGTTTTTTGTTGTCATAAAACACCTCGTTTCATCTATTATATCGCAAAATTAAAAAATGGTAAAATATGACCTTTTTTGAGCTTTATGATACAATAAGACCATGAATACTATTGTCATGCAGATGGGAGAAGGGCAGACAAGGACATTGCCCCAGCAGTTGGTAGATAGCCAAATCACTAGTAAAAATCCCTATGTCAGCTTTGCTGCTAAGGTTTCTGGAACGACTGTTCTGGTTTACACCTCAGGTAAGATTGTTTTCCAAGGTAGCAAGGCCCTAGAGTTAGCTCAGTCATTTGGTTACCCTCTAGAAAATAGCGAAGCTGATACTCCTATCCTTCAAGAGAGCCGTTTGATTGGTTCTGACGAGGTGGGGAATGGCTCTTATTTTGGGGGCATAGCCGTTGTCGCTAGTCTCGTCACAGCTACTGACCATGCTTTCTTAAGATCACTAGGGGTCGATGATTCTAAAAACTTAACCGATAGCAAAATCCGACAGATTGCTCCTCTACTAAAGGAAAAAATCCCACATAAAGCGTTACTGCTAGCCCCTCTCAAGTACAATGAAGTTGTCGGCAAGGCCCAAAAATACAATGCCGTATCCGTCAAGGTTGCCCTTCACAACCAAGCGATTTATCTGCTACTCCAAGAAGTTGAAAAGCCTGATAAAATTGTCATTGACGCTTTCACCAGTCAGAAAAACTATGACAAGTACCTTGCTCATGAAAACAACCGCTTTTCTAACCCTTTGACCTTTGAAGAAAAGGCAGAAGGCAAGTATCTAGCCGTTGCAGTATCATCTATTATCGCACGCGCACTCTTCTTGGAAAATCTTGAGAATTTAGGGACTCGCCTGGGTTATCATCTCCCTAGCGGTGCTGGGGCAAATGCTGATAAAGTTGCCAGTCACATTCTCACTACCCACGGCATGGAAGGGTTGAATTACGCGGCAAAACTGCACTTTGCCAACACCCAAAAAGCAATAGCTCTGCTTAAATAGAAAGGAATATGGGCCTAGGCTCTACGAAATAAAACAATATGAAGAAATTTATTAAAGAATGGGGACTCTTTATCCTCACCATGTCAGCACTGGTTCTTTCTTGGCTATTCGTTTGGATGAACGTTACCGTTGATGGGCACTCTATGGACCCTACCTTAGCAGATAGCCAACGCCTCTTTGTG
Source organism: Streptococcus plurextorum DSM 22810 (assembly GCF_000423745.1). Lineage (GTDB taxonomy): Bacteria > Bacillota > Bacilli > Lactobacillales > Streptococcaceae > Streptococcus > Streptococcus plurextorum. The sequence continues at coordinate 88,169 of NZ_AUIO01000008.1, read as the reverse complement.
GTCAAAATCGCCAAAATCGATCGTTTCGATATTGTCGTGGCTGATGAGGTTGGCGAAGATGGAAAGATTAAGAAAATCGTTAAACGCGTCATCGGGATGCCAGGAGATACGATCACTTATAAAAATGATATCCTCTATGTTAACGGCGAAGAGACCGACGAACCCTATCTAGACGAATACAAAAAACTATTTGCCCAGGACAAACTTCAAAGCACTTATTCCTACAATAAAGTCTTTCAACAATACGCAGCAAACTCAGCTGCTTTCACCACTGATGCTACAGGTGCTACCGAGTTCAGCGTTACAGTCCCTGAAGGACAATACTACCTATTAGGAGATGACCGCATCGTCTCTAACGATAGCCGACGCGTTGGTACCTTCAGCAAGGACGCTATCATCGGCGAAGTGAAGTTCCGTTTCTGGCCATTTGATCAAATTGGAACCGTTGATTAACATACTCACAATCACAGCCCGTCTGTGATTTTTTAATAGGAAATATGACTAACGAATTCTTTTTTTCAGGCGAAATCAATCGCATCATCTTTGAAAATGCTAGCAATTTCTTCAAAATCATTCTTCTTGATGTTGAAGAAACAGACAGTGACTATGATGACTTTGAGCTCATCGTGACAGGAACCATCGCAGATGTTATTGAAGGGGAATCCTATACCTTTTGGGGCAAATTGACACAGCACCCCAAATACGGGGAACAACTGAAAGTCTCACGCTACCAACGTGCTAAACCCTCTTCTTCTGGCTTGGTTAAGTATTTTTCCAGTGAGCACTTTAAAGGCATCGGTAAAAAGACTGCCGAAAAAATCCTCGAACTTTATGGAAATGACCCTATCGACAAGATTTTGGAAGACCCTTCTAAACTAGCTAGTATTAGCGGCCTTTCTGCAGTTAATCGCGAAGCCTTTATTGCCAAACTTAAACTCAATTATGGCACGGAACAGATTTTGGCAAAATTAGCTGACTATGGTATCACTAACCGTATTGCCTTTGAGATTTTTGACAAATACAAAGACTTAACACTGGATATTATTCAAGAAAATCCCTATCAATTGGTAGAAGATGTCCAAGGGGTCGGCTTTAAAACCGCAGATCAACTCGCTGAGAAACTAGGTATTGAGGCGCATAGCCCTCAACGCTATCGCGCAGCCATTGTCCATAGTCTTCTAGAAACCTCACTCGAAAAAGGGGATACTTACGTCGAAGCTAAAGACCTTTTAGAGGCTGCCCTCTATATCATGGAAGAGGCACGACAAATCGAGCTTGACCCAGCCCTGGTCGCGGAGGAATTAAAAAACCTTATCAGCGAGGATAAGGTGCAAAATGTCGACACCCGCATCTTTGATAATAGCCTTTTCTACGCCGAAGAAGGTATCAAAAAGCACTTGACGCGTATCATGGAAACCCCTTTGGAATCAGAACTTTCAGACGAGAAAATTGCCAAAGAAATCGCTCAAATCGAGCAAAGTTTTCAATTAACCTACGATCAGACCCAGAAAAAAGCCATCCATGATGCTCTGACCAGCAAGGTTTTTATCTTAACAGGCGGCCCAGGAACAGGGAAAACGACTGTTATCAACGGCATCATCCAAGCGTACGGTCAATTGCACGGTATTGATACCCAAAAAAATGATGTGCCTATCACTTTGGCTGCTCCTACAGGCCGAGCTGCCCGTCGCATGAACGAGTTAACGGGTCTCCCCGCAGCTACAATCCATCGCCATCTAGGCCTTAACGGGGATCAAAATAACGATTATCAAGCTATTGATGACTATCTTGACTGCGAACTCATTATTATCGATGAATTTTCCATGGTCGACACTTGGCTAGCTAATCAGCTCTTTGCTTCCATTGCAAGCCATACTCAAGTCATCATCGTAGGAGATAGTGACCAGCTCCCATCTGTTGGTCCCGGTCAAGTTTTAGCAGATTTATTGTCCATAGCACATATCCCTCAAGTCTCTTTGACTAAAATCTTTAGACAATCAGAAGACTCTACCGTTGTGACCCTGGCAAGCCAAATGCGGGAAGGAAGATTGCCAACTGATTTTACAGCTAAAAAAGCGGACCGATCCTACTTGGAAGCCCAAGTTCAATTCATCCCTGAAATGGTGGAAAAAATTGTCCAATCTGCTCTAAAAAGTGGGATTCTCCCTCAAGATATCCAAATTCTTGCTCCGATGTACCGTGGACAAGCTGGCATCACCAACCTTAATACCCTTTTACAAAACCTTCTCAATCCTAAACAGGAGCAACTGGAATTTCTTTTTAATGAGCAGGTCTTTAGACCAGCTGATAAGGTGCTGCATCTGGTTAATGATGCTGAGTTGAATGTCTTCAATGGAGATATCGGCTATATCACTGAGCTCATGCCCGCAAAATACACAGATAGCAAGCAAGATGAAATCAGCATTCAATTTGAAGGCAACGAGGTCACCTACCCACGTAACGAATGGCACAAGATCACCTTAGCCTATGCCATGTCTATTCACAAATCTCAAGGAAGTGAATTTCAAGTGGTCATCCTCCCTATTACTCGCCAAAGTGGGAGAATGCTCCAGCGCAACCTCATCTACACCGCTATCACTCGTGCCAAAAGTAAGCTTGTCATGCTCGGAGAGCTTGTTGCCTTTGATGCCGCGGTTAAACATCAGGGCGCTAGCCGTAAGACCTACTTGGTGGAACGCTTTAGCAATCACAGCACTTCCCTTCAGGCAATCACGCCTACGAAAGAAGTGGAGAAAGAAGGCACTCCATCTTATGAGGAAGACAAAACTCTCTTAGACAAACCCAATAGGTCGCAAGTTCAAAGCTATCGCCTAACAGAGGAAAATTGGCAAACGATCAATCCAATGATTGGTCTAACGGAAACGGATATCGAGACCTTCTTTAAATAAACATTTAAAGCTATTTGACCAGTTAAGCATTTTGTTTTATAATGAAGTATCGCATTTTAGAAAGGCCTCTTATGAATCAAAACCTTCTGTCCGCATTTTTCTTAACTGCCATTGCTGGTCTCAGTACAGGAATTGGAAGTCTGATTGCTTTTGTCGCAAAATCAACCAATAAAACCTTTCTCTCTGTCAGCCTCGGTTTCTCCGCAGGAGTTATGATCTATGTGTCGATGATTGAAATTTTTCCCAAAGCCAAAGAGAGCCTTACAGAAAGTCTTGGAGAAAAGGGGGGCTCTTGGGCCACAGTTGGGGCCTTTTTTGCAGGTATGCTAGTCATTGCTATTATTGATAAGCTAATCCCCTCCCAGGAAAATCCTCATGAAATTAAAAAGGTTGAAGAGGAAAACCAACCTCCTCAGAAATTGATGAGAATGGGATTTCTGACGGCACTAGCTCTAGCCATACACAATTTCCCTGAAGGCCTGGCAACATTTGTAGCGGCCTTACAAAGTCCCAGCTTAGCCATTCCAATCGTTGTCGCAATAGCCATTCACAATATCCCCGAGGGAATTGCTGTTTCGGTGCCCATTTATCAAGCAACCCATTCTAAAAAGAAAGCTTTTACCTACTCCTTTCTTTCAGGGCTGGCAGAACCAATCGGAGCCCTTGTCGGCTGGTTTGTTCTCATGCCTTTTATGAATGATATGGTTTATGGGCTTATTTTTGCTAGCGTGGCTGGTATTATGGTGTTTATTTCACTTGATGAATTGCTGCCTGCTGCTAGGGAGTACGGACAGCACCATTTAGCCATTTATGGACTTGTTTCGGGCATGATTGTCATGGCTATCAGTCTCTTACTCTTTATCTAATAAAAAGCCAGCTTGCTTGACCAAGTTGGCTTTCTTTTTTACAATAACATTATGCTAACTTTTTTGATCCCAACCGCAAAAGAAATGAACATTCCAGCTCAAGCTTTCCCTCAAGTCATCTCAGAAAAAAGCTCTGCCATCGTCCAAGAAATGAGGCGTATGACCCTTGAGGAACTGGCTAAAGCCTACGCTATCACAGAAGAAGCCGCCAAAAAGGAAGAAGCTCGCTTACAAGAGATCGATGAAGGGAGAGCTTCCACTTACCCAGCACTTCACCTCTTTAATGGTCTCATGTACCGCCACATCAAACGCGACTTGACCCCTGCTGAGTCCCGTTACCTGGAGCAAACCACCTACATCACCTCCTCACTTTATGGTATCATTCCTGTTTTTGAAAACATAGCCGAGCACCGTCATGATTTCCATACCAAAATGACCATAAAGGGCCAATCGCTAAAAAGCTATTGGCGAGAGGACTACGATGCTTTTGCTGGCAAACAAAAGCAGATCATTTCACTTTTATCCAGTGAATTTGAGGAGGTGTTCTCACCCAGCATCCGAAAAACCTTTACCACTATCAGCTTTATGGAAGAAAAAAAGGGTCAACTCAAGACCCATTCCACCATTTCCAAAAAAGCTCGTGGTGCGTTTTTGACTGCGGCCGTCGAAAAGCAAGTCAGGTCTATCGAAGACCTAAAAGCGCTAACCTTTGCAGGATTTACGTATCAAGAAGATATATCCACACCCCATCAACTCATCTATACCAAAAAGGTTTGAGCAGTTAGCTCAAACCTTTTTTAGATGAGTTGGTCACGGCTAAGTTGCTCATAAGTTTGCTTGCCGTCGTTGAGCTTGTCCCAGATAACCACCTGGTTTTGCGCCAGCGATTTTTTAACGTCAATAATACGCTGGTTCGATGAGCCCCGAAATTGCAACATGAGATTGCGCTTTGTCCGATCGTAACGTCCATCCACCAAGATGTCAATGAGGCTAAGCAACTCCAGTTTGTCTTCTGTTTCAAGCATCATCTCTTCCCAGGTATAGCCCGTCCAAGACCAAATGTCCTTATCTGGCAACTCTTTTCGGATGCGCTTAACCAAGGGGATGAGAATGCCTGTGTTCAGAAAAGGCTCACCACCCAAAAGCGTCAGCCCCTGCACATAAGGTTGCGCTAAATCCTGCATGATTTGCGTTTCAAGTTTTTCTGTGTAAGGTTGTCCAGCTTTGAAGGACCAGGTGGCTACATTGTAGCAGCCTTCGCAGTGAAACAAACAACCCGCTACATAAAGCGAACACCTAACCCCTTCTCCATCGACAAAATTAAAGGGTTTGTAGTCAATGATACGTCCCTGACTTAAGTCTTCAGATTTCCACTCTTGTGGCTTGGGATTATTCATCTTCAAGATACCTATAGCGTTAAAAAGTGATATCAAAACAGGTCGTTCATGCGCTAGCAAAACGTCATCTCAATCACTTTTGGCTCAAATACCCCCTTAAGCGACAGTATCAAAAGCCAACTAAACGCTATTCCTTTCATTGTGAATCTTATCTGATAGCTGGAGCCAATACCTCTCTGTTCCTTGTCGGATATCTTCTAGAACACCGCCACAGGCGAGAATGGTTCTTTTGCTGGCCTGATTTGTGCTATCACAGGTCACAAGCACTCGAGAGAGATTTTTTTGGACGGCAAGCTCGAGACCTTGCCTCAATTGCTCCTTAGCGTAGCCTTTCTTGCGTTCACTCGGTCGAATGCAGTAGCCGATATGCCCGCCTTTTTCGAGTAAATTAGCATTTAAAGCTAGGCGCAGATGTAAAAAACCAACTGCTCTGCCATCCACAAACGAAACCAACTGAATAGCCGGAACCCAACCGTCAGGAATACCAATTCCCATCTCAGCATCAGCATTATTAGCCAACCAATCCTCGTAATTAAAATGCTCCTTGTCCCAGAAACCACCATCAGAGCGCGAGCCTGTCACCTCAAACTCAGCCATCATGTCAAGCACGGTTTCTTTGTCTGATAAAGTTGGTCGTCTTAGTTCTAGCATAGCATTTCCTCCTGACAAGAAAAGGGAGCGAACTCCCTCTGATAGACCAAAAAATTCTAACTGATAAACTGTCCATATTTATCTAGCAGCTCTGATTTTTCAATAATGTCATCAAGTTCTACCTTTGTCAAGGCATTAACTATCATAAAATTATCATCAATAAATTGACACTTATCGGATGGAATCTGCTGTACAAACGAATTATACTCGCAAACCTTATACAGCTCATAGTCACCAGCTTCGTTTAAAAGTGTAACAGTCATCGTCCAATGTGTCAGAGGATGTCCTACTAGGTGGTGATTGTTTTTATCCTCTACAAACGGAACGCTAGGCAGAACTACTTTCAGCTCTTCTCCAATGGAATAATTCCCATAAATCGTTTTTTCTCCAGAGTTATAATGAAAAGTTTGCTGGTGTACATAGACATTTGGGTATTGCGTATTGTAAATTAATTCTCCAAGAGCATCTAAGGGCGAGTCACTACCTATAAGCAATTCTCTCATCTTGTTCCCTAATATAATTGGACGCTTGATGCCCTTTAAATATATCTCGTCAGATTCAATTCGTTCTAGCAAGTTCCTTAAACCAGCAAGCATTGTTTGTTCACATTGATAATCAATAATCTCTGTAGCTGTTAATGTTTCAGCACCAATTGAAATCGGATTTCCAACTTTTTCAGCTAAAGCAGATAGGTATCTTAGCGCAATAGTCCAGTCAATCTCAGTAGCATAATAACTTAATTCAACAACATATTCTTTACTTTTTACATCATAGCTCACATAAAAACCTAGACTACTCTTAGTCTCCACTCCTAGCCACAACGCTTCTAACTCGCTTAGTTTAGCATTTAGAAAGTCCCAACTTTCCATATTATTATCAAACGAATATTGCGACAGTCCTGGAATCAGTTGAAGCATTGAAGAGACAGATAGCACCTCTTGAAAAGACAACAACTTTCTTTTATTCTTGACTTTGAAAATGACCGGCATAATCTAGTTCCCCTATCAAGATCCTTTCTTCTTAACTTGTGCCTTCTTCAAAAGCTCCTGCACGCGCGCTTTTTTATCATTCTTCACCTTAGAATGTTTCTCGTGGAACTTCTCCACCAGTTGCATGCCTTTATAATCTAATTGGTATTTTCCCATTGTTCTTACTCCTGTTTTTTTACGGACAACTCTGTCCAAATTTCTCTCTCGTCTTGACCAATCTGCTGAAATCCAAATCCTTTTAGCCAATCAGACATGCCTTGATTGGCTTTGACATAGTCTACACGTACTTTTTGAAAACCAGCTTGCCTTGCTTGTCTGATGACTTCCTCGACAACTGCTTTGCCATATCCCAAACCTTGAAAAGATTGGTCAATCATCAGCCGCCAAATCAGATAGGTGTTTTCTTCCTCGTCAATTTCCAGCAAGAGAAAACCGACAGGTTGCGCGTCAGCATAGACGGCGTAAGGAAAGACATCGCCATTTTCTCTGTACAGCCATGCGTCAGCAAGCGAGCGGACATTTGGCGCCACAAAGGTTTTCTGATTTTCTGACACGTCCATTTCTAAAATCTGACGGTAATTATCTTCTGTAACTTTTCTTAACTCAATCATCTCACGCTCCTGCACCCTACATATGCTTAACCCTTGCAGAGATTTCCTTGTGGCGTCCATTGACCATGGGTCTTGCCTGAGGATTGCCTAGGTAGCCACAGGTTCGCTTGACCACATCAACTGTTTTAGGATCAGTATTACCGCAACTTGGACACTTGAAACCTCGTTCTGTTGGTTCAAAATCTCCTTCATAAGAGCATTTATAGCACTTATCGATAGGGGTATTAGTCCCCAGATAGCCCACGCGGTCATAGGCATAGTCCCAGACTGCCTCAAGTGCCTTAGGATTCTGTTGAAGAACAGGGTATTCACAATAGTGGATAAAACCACCACTAGCACCAGCCTCAGGGTAAATTTTTTCAAAATTCAACTTCTCAAATGGTGTCGGATTTTTCCTGACATCATAGTGGAAAGAGTTGGTGTAGTATTCTTTATCAGTAATGTCTTTAACCAAGCCAAATTTCTCTGTATCCAAACGGCAGAAACGATCCGTCAAACTTTCTGACGGGGTCGAATAAACAGAGAAGTGATAACCATATTCATCTGACCAAGCTGCACAAAGAGTTTTCATCTTGCGAACGATGTCAATTGTAAAATCTTTTGCGTCAGCATTTTTTTCCCAGTCCCAACCATAAAAGACCGTAGCGACTTCATAAAGCCCGATATAGCCTAGTGAGACCGTAGCTCTACGATTTTTAAAGAGTTCATCAACCTTATCGGTCTTCTCAAGCCTTTGACCAAAAGCGCCATACTGATAGAGAATCGGAGCATTGGCTGGTGTCGCTTCCTTGACGCGCTCCACACGATAAACCAGAGCATCTTTAGCAATAGCCATACGCTCTGTAAACAATTCCCAGAACTTAGCCATATCACCATCAGACTCAAGAGCGATGCGTGGGAGATTGACAGTGACAACACCCAAATTCATACGCCCAGATGTCACGTCCACACCGTTTTCATCTTTCCACCCTTGGAGAAATGACCGGCACCCCATCGGCGCCTTGAAAGACCCTGTGAGGTCAATAATCTTGTCATAACTTAGCATGTCAGGGTACATGCGCTTAGTCGCACATTCCAAAGCCAGTTGCTTGATATCGTAGTTTGGCGTACCCTCCTCTAAATTGAGCCCACGTTTGACCGTAAAGATGAGTTTTGGAAAAATAGCGGTGCGCCCTTCACGACCCAGCCCCTTGATGCGGATATTAAGAATGGCTTTTTGAATTTCACGTTCAAACCAGGACGTTCCTAAGCCAAAACCAAGGGAGGTAAAAGGGGTTTGTCCATTTGAGGTAAAGAGGGTATTAATTTCGTATTCCAAAGACTGCATGGCATCGTAGATGTCTTTTTGCGTCTTCTTGCGAGCGTAAGCTTCACGCTTATCTTCGACGACCCATTCGGATGCATCTGCCAGGTGCTTCTTGTAGTTTAGCTCTGCATATGGCGCTAAAAATTCATCGATACGATCTGCGGTACAACCACCATACTGACTAGAAGCAACATTGGCAATGATTTGTGAAATTTGTGCTGTCGCAGTCTGAATGGACTTAGGACTTTCAACATCAGCATTCCCAATCTTAAAGCCATTTTTCAGCATACCTTCAAAATCAATAAGGCAACAGTTGGTCATGGGGGTGTATGGGCTGTAATCCAAATCATGATAGTGAATATCACCTTTTTGGTGAGCATTGGCAACGTGAGGCGGCAACATCTTTAGCCCAATCGCCTTGCCAACAATACCTGCGGTCAAATCACGTTGCGTATTAAAGACGTCGCTGTCTTTATTGGCATTTTCATTGACCACCGTTTGATCTTTGTTGAGCAACTTATCAATAGAAAAGTTGATATCCGTAGCTTTTGCGCGGTCAAAATCACGTGCGGTTCGGTAATTGATGTACTGTTGGGCTAGAGCATATTCGCCAGCCTGCAAAAGCTCATGCTCGACGATATTTTGAATCTCATAAATCTTGATATTTTTTTGGAAGCGATCGTTGATTTCAGCTACGATACTAGAGACAATCCCCTCTAACTTGGCTTCAATCAATGGGGTCAATGGCGTTAATTCATTACTTGCTCGCACTAAGGCTTGATAGATTTTATCCGTATCAAAAGCAGCTAATCTGCCGTCACGCTTAATCACAGTAATTGTCTTGATGACCATAACGCACACTCACTTCTCTTTAAATTTTCAACACATCTATTATAGCACGTGCACAAAAAAAATCAATATCTTGTGGTAAAAACTTTATCTCACCACAAGATATTGATTGTAAGCTATTTCAATTGGTAGACGGTAAACTCCTCAATTCCCGCAGGAGTGATTGCCTCATAGCTCTTATCAAGACGATCCGCAATCGTTTTTGATAGGTTAACAGCCTTGTTGACAATCACTATTTCCGACTGACTTCCTAAAAATTCATCTTCAAAAGCCGCCAAATTAGAAGCAGAGCTTTGATAAAGAGTCGACACAGGATAAGCCGTTGAAGAGCGCCTATCACTTGATAGATAGATTTCTGCGTTAGTATCTACAACCACAAGTTCTTGCACAGCTGCCATATCATTTTCCAAATAGGTCACCAATTGAGCCCGTTCCCTATCCAAGGTAATGTCTTGTAGGTTTTGGTAAAATGGCAGAGCAAAACCTAGTACAACCAAAACTAAGGGCCCTGCAAGGTGACTCATCAGCAATTTTCTCCAAAGGCTTGGTTCGTCTTTAGAGCGATGCGAATTCTTTTGAGCCAGTCTTCTCTTACTAATAGCATCTAAACTACTAATCGTTAAGAGTAGGCCAAATGGCAAAGCTGGCAATAAGAGGTAGAGTGCCCAACTTTGTGATAATGCCATCCAAACAAGATATAAGAGGGTCACAACACCAAATAAGGCCAGAGAGACCCGATCGCGCTGAAACTTTTTGAACTGTATAGGAAGCATCAATAAACCAAGCAACCCACCCGTAAAAAAGAGCGCACCTATTTGCCAAAGAGCCGTTTGCCACAGTAGACCATCCCCCCATGCTAACTGTGAAAAATTATAAACCACAGCCTGCGATAGGGACGGCATTAACAATTCTAAGTTAAAGATAAAATAACCTACCGTATAAAGAACAAGCATCAACCCCAAGACAATCCCTAAATTCTGATAAAATCCACGTGCCCAACGACTCTTGGAGATATTAAATAATGATAGGAATAAAAAGGCAACTAGCCAAAAAAGCAAGGTTCTTGGTTCTAATACGATAGCAAGCGCAGCATTTAAACCATAACCAATAAACCCTTCATCCTTAGCAATCCCAGCAAAGTAACGTATCAAAAACCACAACCCTGCTAGAAGAAAAGGCATGGCCCACTGCATAGGATAAAGACCACCAAATCCTAACGAAAAGTTGGCTAAATAAAAGACCGTTGTCCCAACCATGCTTGAAGAGGCATCATCTACAAGATATAAAAGAATCTTGTAAAAATAGCCTCCTGCCACATAAAGGGCTAAAAATTGTACCAATAAAAGATAGAGACTACTGCCCAATACTTTACTGATTCCAATCAGCGTATAGTAAAGAAATCCTCCTGTGGCAAAAATATCACTAAAAGGATACTGACTGCGCATCATCATTCCCCCAGTATAGAGATTGAACTGTTGAAAATCTGTGGCTAAAGTTTCAAAGAAGGGGAGAACGACACTCGTCGCTGTTAAAATCAAGCTAAGAAACAAAATCCAAACATGGTGTCCCGCTCCAATACGAAAACGCCTTGGACGAATCGCTTTCCGAATGTCTCCATCACCTAGATTCTCTGCCGTATCTAGCGTTCTTCGGGTTTCACTGCGCTGGCGACGGCTATAGGTTCTATCTTGAGAAATCTCAATTTCTTGAGTGTCGTACATACTATTTTCCCCTTTATTGTATTCATTACTAGTATAACAAAATCTAGCCTTTAGTCAATTTATCCATTAATTCCAAATACCGAAGAATCTCTTTGAAACGATGGAGACGCTTAGCTTTGTAATCCGCAATAAACCGAATGTCTTTTTTCGTCAAAACCATCAATAACCTCCTTTCATAGAGGTTATTCGAATATCTCGAAAAATCTTTGAAAGCATAATAAAAGCCCCTATCAGGGGCTTAAGTACTAGTCATTCTCGTCGATGAAGCTATTGAAAACTTCTTCAATCATATCCCATTCTGCATCTGAGTCTTCTGGAATTGGTTGAAGGTCTCCTTCTGTCCCATCTTCATTTTCGGTGAATGAGTAGGCTTGGATTTCAATCTCGCCATCTGCATCTTCTTCTGCACCATGTGGCACCAAAAGAACGTAATTCTTACCAAATTCTTCACGACCATCAATGGTCATCAAGATTTCAAAAAGTGTTTCGTTGCCTTGGTCATCTACAAGAGTGATCAATTCAACATCATCGTGGTTGTGATTATGTGACATGATGTCTCCTTTTCTAGTAGGGCATTCCCCTATACCATTAAAAATGTCTATCTAAATAGTTTTGCAAAATGAGCTGTGCGGCTAGCTTATCAATAACCTTTTTGCGCTTACCGCGGCTGATGTCAGCTTGCTCGACCAGCATACGCTCCGCTTGAACGGTCGTCAGACGCTCATCCTGATATTCAACAGGTAGCTGAAAGAGCTCTGCTATTTTTTCACCATAGGCCTTACTAGCTTCAACTCGAGGACCTTCCGTATTGTTCATATTTTTAGGAAGTCCGACGACAAATTTGTCAACTCGGTAGTCCTTGACCAGCTCTCCTAGGCGTTCAAAGCCAAACTCGCCCTTCTCCTCATCAATCTTAATGATTTCAAGCCCTTGCGCCGTAAAACCAAGCGGGTCACTGATAGCAACGCCACAGGTTTTTGATCCTACGTCCAATCCCATGATTCTCATTTGAGGTCAATTCCATTTCCTTTGAGGTAGTAGCGCACCAGCTCCTCGACAATCTCGTCTCGCTCATACTTACGAATCTGATTTCGGGCATCATTATAGCGAGGGACATAAGCAGGGTCACCGCTTAATACGTAACCAACGATTTGGTTAATCGGGTTATAGCCCTTTTCATCTAAAGAACGGTACACGCTTGTCAATGTCTCGCTGATTTCCTTTCGGTTCAAATCATGGAGGTTAAAGCGGACAGTTTCTTCTGTAAATCCCATAAAGACACCTTCTTTCTATCTCAGTTCTAGCTTCATTATAGCGTATTCCTGACATTTTCACAAGCATTCACTTTGCAAACGATAAAACCACCAGTATGTCACTAGTGGTCTCAATCGCTTATAAAGCAGCTCGCATACGAGCTTGGGCATTTTCAACATTTCGGATAGCCCGCGGTAAGAAGGTACGAATGTCATCTTCTTTATAGCCCACCTGTAGGCGCTTATCATCGACGAGGATTGGGCTTTTCAAAATGCGAGGATTTTCCTGAATCAGGGTAATGACCTCATTGACACTCAAATCTTCGATATCAAACTTAAGGGCTTTAGCATAACGATTTTTTGAAGAGATAATGCTCTCAACACCGTCTTCTGTTTTTGTTAAAATGTCTAAGATTTCTTCACGAGTTAAAGGTTCTTTGCCTAAATTTTGCTCTTTATATGGCAATTTATGGGCATTGAGCCAGGTTTTTGCTTTTTTGCAACTTGTGCAACTTGAAACTGTATAAATAGTAATCATGTTCCGTCTCCTTTCACATGATACCTATTATTCTATCATATTTCCTTGTAAATTCATAGGTCTTTAGACCTATTTTAAATGAAATATCGATACAGAACCAAGCTTTAACCCCTAGCTTACTCTTCAATTTCGATAGCATCTTCGAGGTCTAATACCAATTCTTCTCCCTCAGAAGCTGTCGTTTGAAGGCTTTCTTGATTTGCTGCTTGCTCTTGCTCATCAGCCTCTATAAGACCATAATGCAAACGCACCTTACGGTCAATGTCGTCAAAAATCTCTGGATTTTCAGCCAAGAATTTCTTAGCATTTTCAGAGCCTTGACCAATTTTTTCATCGTTATAAGAGAACCAAGCACCTGATTTTTTAATGATGTCAAGGTCAGAAGCGATTTTGAGCAACTCTCCTGTGCGGGAAATGCCTTCGCCATACATGATTTCCACGTCTGCCACTTGGAAAGGTGGCGCCACTTTGTTTTTAACAACCTTGATTTTGGTTTCCTTACCGATGCTCTGGTCTCTCTGATCACCGGTTCCTTTGATTTGCGTGCTTCCTCGAACATCTAGGCGAACTGAGGCATAAAATTTTAGCGCTCGTCCACCTGGTGTTGTTTCTGGATTACCAAACATGACACCTACTTTTTCACGCAACTGGTTAATGAAGATGGCAATGGTCTTGGTTTTATTGATAGAAGCCCCTAGTTTACGCATAGCTTGGCTCATCATACGTGCCTGCAAGCCAACGTGGCTATCTCCGATGTCTCCATCAATCTCTGCACGAGGCACAAGTGCTGCTACCGAGTCAATCACGACCAAATCAACGGCACCTGAATCAATCAATTTACCTGCAATTTCAAGACCTTGTTCACCAGAGTCTGGCTGAGATAGAAGAAGCTCATCAATGTCGACCCCTAGCGCCGCAGCATATGCCGGATCAAGAGCGTGTTCGGCATCGATAAAGGCTGCAACACCGCCTTCTTTTTGTGCTTGAGCAACCGCATGAAGGGCAACCGTCGTCTTACCAGATGACTCTGGACCATAAATCTCGATAATCCGTCCTTTCGGATAGCCACCTGCACCAAGTGCAATGTCAAGCGCCAGAGAACCCGAACTCATCACTTGAACTTTCTGCTCTGCACGCTCACCCAATTTCATAACGGCACCCTTACCAAAGTCTTTTTCGATGCCTTTCAAAGCTTCTTCAAGCGCTTTTCTGCGCTCATCACCAAACTTTTTAGTGATTTCTTCTGTTTTTTTGGTTTTCTTAGCCAATGTCTATACCTCTTTTTAAATATTCTCTCTATTATACAAAATTCTCGTCAGATAATAAAGCCTGACGCACAAGATGAAAGGCATGAAGTGTTGCAATATAACGAACGTCTGCTCGACTCCGTCCACCGATTCTAATCTGACGGCTGACCACACCCTTTTTAGTCGCCAAACCGATAAAGACCGTCCCCACAGGTTGACCTTCTAACTCATCTGGACCTGCTACTCCTGTCAAAGATATGGCAAGATCACTGTCGACAAGGCGTCTTGCTTGCTCTGCCATTTTTTCAGCTGTAAAGCTAGAAACCACACCGTAATGTCGCAAATCTTCTTCTGAAATCTCAAGCATCGCAGCTTTTTGTTGTAAACTATAAGTCACATAACCGCCTTTAAAGACCTGGGACGCACCTGCTATATCAGCAATGCTCGACTGAAACAACCCTGCTGTTAAACTTTCTGCAGCTGTCAGGGTTTTTGCTTGGTCCTTTAAGAGAGCCACACAAAATCACTAAATCGCTTCGTTTTTCAGCAATCTCAAGAACAGACAAGAGGCGCTCTTCATTATCCCCCACTGCCGTCTGAAAGTACACATCAATTCCCAGCTCGGCCATTTTCTCCGATAGAAATTGAGCATTGGTGTTAACAATCTGGCCTGTCAAAATCTCCGTTCCTACTGCAATGATTTCAGCCTTCATAAAACCTCCTACTTGACTATTCGTAGTATGAAGCTATTATAGCAAAAAGTAATACGAACGACAGCTTGAAAATCATCTCTGATTAGGATAGGCACCAAATAATCGCTTTATAAAATTAAAGAGTAAAAAACAGGACCGCCTGTCTGTTAGTCATAAACTAATTAAAAAATTTCCCAAAATAACGAATCGTAAAGTAAGGTTGATCTATTGAACAATTCGTTATGATAAAAATCAAGGAAAACAAAAAAGCTGTTATACAGCTTTTTTATATGTATAAATTTTTCAATTTCCCTACTTACCTGCTCTACGACGATTTCCATTAGCCAAATCTTTTCCAAAAACATAGCCGGCAGTAAATGATCCTCCCACAACAGTAGTGATTAAGGTTGCAGCTGCTATTCCAATGACAACTCCTCCATTAATAGCTACTAGTTCTTCTGAGTTAAGTTGAGTAAAATGTTTCATTCTAATATTCCTCCATATATTTTATTCTTTTAAAGTTAACACCCACAATAATGCTATTAGACATAGCGACGAAGCTACTAGAGGATTAATTGGAAAATCAAATGAGATAATTTCTAAATCATCCAATACATATAATGTAGGTATCAGTAAAGATATTGCAGCTATACTGATCTCTGGAATATGATTATGCAACTCTTTCATAATTTATTCTCCCAATTTTTTAAAATAGCAAAGATTTCCTCTATATTTTTTATTTAACAGCTCTACTTAATTTTTAGTTGTTGTTTTGTTTACATACACAGTATACGATAACGATTACATTTTTTATCAAAGAAGTAATGAAATGTCATTTTTTAGTAATGAATAACCATTTTTTATTGAAAATGATAAAATTTCTGCTATTTTTACATAGAAAAATAGACCTATCTGAACAATAAATCTATAAACAATCTTTAATTCCAACTAACGAGCTTAAACAAATTACTGGAGGAGATGGATTTTCGTTTTTTGATAATCTATTTAGTCCTAAAACCCCTACAAGACAGAGAAAAGGTTAGTTATAACTAACCTTTTCTACTTTATTCAATAAAAATAAATTCTTGAGAAAATCTATACTGATGACTATTGGTTGATAAACTGATTTTAGGATACTTGTTAACAATATTTTTTACATTTGCCAAACCAATTCCACGATTATCTCCTTTACTAGAATAACCATATTGATAGATAACATCAATATTAACCTTTTCCTCAAGCGTTGTATTTTCGATCAATAGAATTTTTCGTTGTTGATCTTGAAAATAAGCAAATATAATGCTAGCATCCTGACATCTCTCTGCAGCCTCTATGGCATTATCCATTAAAATAGAAATCATAGTAATAAAATCAATCAATTCCATATCAGGAGTATCAATTACATCATCAATTTCAACCGATATATCTATTCCCTTTTGTTGGGCTTCAATCATTTTAGCAGATAAAAGACTCTTCATGGCAGGATTTTGAAGATTGGACAACCTAGCAATGTCATATTTTCCCTTATAAAATTTTTTATCTGAATCCGCAATAACAGAATTATAAATACTTCTAATAAGGCTGATATCCTCATTTTCAATAGCCTCACTTAAACTAACCAAGATATTGGTATAATCATGCCTAAAGCTTCGAATTTCTCGATATAAAGATTCAACGTGGTTGCTATATTGAGACAAATCTGCTACTTGTCGATCTTTTAAATCCTGAAGTTCTCTATCTTTTTTATCTTTTTCAATATAATTCAAATATAATAATCCAATGGTAAATAAGACAAAATAAATTAATAGAATGTTCGTTCTAATAAAATAAGTATCCCAATTAATATTAATCAATCCACTCTCTATTGCAATCTCTAATATTAAATTACCACGTATTAACACAAAATAAGTAATAAAAAGAATATTAAGTCCCCAAAAAATTGGTGATAATTCTCTATCTTCAGTATCTACCTGAAGATACTTAGATTCAATTCTTAATCCTTTAAAAAAATAAGTGTAAAATGGAATTAATAATAAAGTGAGAATTAAACTAAATAGAATACTATTATTGAAATCACTAATGCTTATATCCAATAAAAATCTTATATAAAGGCCTATTATTCGTTGAAACATATCTCCAATAATCATTGGAAGTAAGCCATAAAATATCCTTTGCATCATATTCCACTTTGTTTTAAAAAATGGAATCACCATTATCAGAGCTAAAGGTTCTAAAAGATAATAAAATCTACCACCAAATAATATATAGAGAATGATTGTTAAAATGAATGATATTATGAATTTCTTTTTTACAGATAGTTCCAATCCACTAATTTGTTCAAAAATCATCAGGCGGATTAACATATCTAAAAAGAAAATAATATCCTCAATAGGAGAAAAATATACCATGTTACTTATTCTCCACCAAATTCACTAACTCCTTTTGCTTTAATCTTGACACTAAGCATGAATCTCCATTTTCAAAATAAATAATATGATTTGTTCGATCTATCCTTGTAACATTCGCTGGGTTTACAACAAAAGCTCTATGCGCATGAAATAGACGTTCATCTTCCTTTGCAATATCTGAAATCTGACCATAAAACTCTTGTTGGCCTGTTTTAGTTTTTAATATTACTTTATGGATTGTTGTAGACGTTTCAAAATATAAAATATCGCTAAATGGAACTTGAACGTGAGCATTTTCTGTCTTATAAACAAATGAATTTTCAGCTACTGTATGATCAATATTTTCAAAAGCATGTACCAAAACATCTGAAACAGCCTTGTGAAACTCAGCATTTGATAACCCTTTATCAATAAAATCCAAAGCTGATACGCGATAACGATAAGTCACTGGCATAAATTCAGAGTGAGTTGTCACAAATACAATAACAGCATAAGGATCACGTTCACGAATCTCACGTGCAATCTCCATCCCCTTCTTCTCCTCACCTTTTATCTCGATATCCAAAAAGAAAAATTGATGATTCCCTGTTTCCTGAATAGCATCCAATAATTGATTAGGTTTCCCAAAAACTTCTAATGTTTTATATTTTACTGCTGTTGATTCGACACACGATAATACGGCTTTCTCCAATCGAGACTGCTGGAGAAAATCATCCTCTAAAATAAAAATATTTAACATAAAATCTCCTATATTTGTTTCCAAAGTGCAAGTAATTCTTTTTTCTTATAGCGTGAATAAGGAATACTTCCCACTTGGTCACCAAAAAATAAAATTGACTTTGTCGAATTATTAATACCACGTACCACGTGTAACTTGACCTTCAACGATAACCTTTTGATATTTTTCATACGCATCAAATCCGGCCTCAGGAAAAATTTTCAGAATATCTAGACTATCAACGATTTCAGCAATTTTCTTGCTCGCTATTTCGCTAGATTTAGATAGATCTTCAATGTAACTTTTTGTTTTTCTAAGTGTTTCCTGAACTTGTTTTGAGTAGTTGATTTTATATGTTTTAGATTCCAAGGCTGGCCCTCAACTCTTCTTCTGTGTAGTAGGTACCTGCGTTCATTTCATCTATACTATTTTGCACCTCTGCCTGTAGTTGTTTAAAAAGCTGCTCTTTTTCAAGTTCGTCATCAGTTTTAAGATCAACTTGTTGAGTTACTGCTACATTTTTCAAAAACAAATTTAGAGCGTCAGAGACTGAAATATCTTTTGATTCTAAAACTGACTTTGCTTGCTCTAGCATTTCAGCGTTTACTCTGAAATTATACTGTCTATCTCTTGTTAAAGTTGCCATTTTGTACTCCTTTGTTGTATATGTGGCAAGTATAACACAATGTATAACAAAAAACAAAGGAACGACTATTTTAGACATTTTTCCGAAAAAGAATAATTTTCTAGAAACATACAAAATTTCCTATTCCCTACTGGCACAAGGGATTTCGGTTACCTTTTACAACTTAACCATAAAGCAAAACTGAGAAATTTCTCTATTTGTTCGTTTTTTATGATTTTTCTTCTGAAAACATGTATCTATTATACGTGATAGAACTATTTTTACCACTCACGATTTGATAGCTATCTGTAACGCTCAGAGAGCCTCTTATAGCTCCCTGAGAATGGTATCTAAGTATTTGATCCAAGACGTCTGACAGATCCTCGCCTGCCCTTTTACATCGAAAATTATCCCTTTTATATCGAAATCAGCAATGAAAAGGAATTATCCCTTTTACATCGAAAGTTATAGAGATCCCAAAAAAACAATAAAATCAGCATTTTTTTAAGATAGGGTAACTAATGACTGAAATCAGTAATGAATGACCATTTTCTACAAAAAAACGAATTTCTTTTGGTGAAATCCGTCTTTTTTCATACTAACAAGCGTATCAAAACTCGTCAAAACCCCAAAAACCAGAACTAACGAAAAATATTTTTTATTGATAAAATCAGACAGTTTCATAACCATTTCTCCTCAAATAAAGTCGATTCACGATCACGATTCAAAAAAATAACTGGGAACCAATTTTCCTCTTTTAAAGGCTTGGTAGCTTTTTATCACTGGCAATATACCTGCTGTTCCTGATACTAAATCAGCTGATAACTGATAGCATTGCTCGCCAAAAAATCAGCCATTTTCTTCATCAAAGTAAAGAGATAATCCACCTATCATTATTGCAATATTTTGAATTATTTTATCAACCATCTCTTTCTCTGTCAACACGAATAGACAATCTACTCTCCCTTAATTCTCTCACAAAAGTAGAGGAAATGGCAGTATCTCTTGTTCGGAATCATCGTTCTTTCATGATGTCACTTCCTTTCTGACACTATTACGATACAATGGTTTCAACTTGCTATGATCTTTTGTAGCGTATAATCACATTGTTTTTTGGAAGAAAGCTATGCGTTAGGACTATGGAAAGTTTACAAAGAAAAAAGGCCCCTCTAGGACCTTTGAGATTGAAGGAAGTGTCAATTTTAGACCGTTTTCTTCAATTTTTTAGTTTACTCTGAGAAACACTCCGCATGTTTCATCACAGGAAAACTACTTGCTTCTTTCCTTAACTAGATAGATGGGCCGTTTCTTGGTCTCCATAAAGACTTTGGAGAGGTATTTTCCTAAAATACCTATGGTCATCAATTGTAGACCACCTAAAAATAAGATAATGCAAATTGTTGACGGCCATCCAATGGTCGAGTCTCCAAAGATCCAGGTTTTAACCACGACAACTACCATCAGTAGCAATGAGAGCAGGAAGGTGAAAAAACCAAGATAGGAAGCCAAATTCAATGGGACATCTGAGAAATTAATAATGCCTTCAATCGAGTAAGACAGTAATTTCCAGAAAGACCAGCTGGTCTGTCCAGCGACACGCTCCACATTTTGATAAGGAAGGTACTCCGTCTCAAAACCAACCCAGGCAAAGATTCCCTTGGAAAAACGATTGTACTCTGAAACTTCTAAAATCGCATCAACCATGTGCCGACGCATGAGACGAAAATCGCGCGCTCCGTCCACAACATCTACCTGACTGATTTTATTCATCATTCGATAGAACACATTAGCAAAAAAACTACGAATAGGTGGCTCACCGTCTCGGTTGACCCGTCTTGTCCCAACACAATCCAAGTCAGGATTGGCTTCCAACATAGCCTTCATCTCAATCAGCATCTCTGGTGGATCCTGCAAGTCCACATCCATGACGGTGACCAAGTCACCACTTGCTTCTTTCAAGCCCGCGTAAAGAGCCGCCTCTTTGCCAAAATTGCGTGAAAAAGAAATATAGTGGACTCGGTTATACTGACTAGCTAATCCCCGCAGAACAGACAGAGTCTGGTCTTTTGAGCCGTCGTTAACAAAGAGGTACTCAAACTCTTCCTCCATACTTGTACGGACCTTCTCCATGGCTTCATAAAAGTAGGGGATAGCTTCTTCCTCATTAAAACAAGGAACAATGATTGAAATCATATTAGTTCTCCTTTTTCACTCCTGCCCAGCCCAGACTAGCTAGGAGAAGGATTTGTGGTAAAAATTGTAAGAGATAGCGAGCCTTGCCTCCTTCAAAAATCATTAGGAATAAGATGCCTCCAAAAACAGAGAGCAGCAAAACATTCACCCGTCTATCTTTGCGGTAAGACCAGGAGGCTAGAAACAATCCCAGGCTAACCACGACCCAAATCGGCTGTTTGACTAGCCTGTAAAGGTCAAAATTCTTGCCGTCTTTCTGGATAATGGTTTGACGGAGCCATTCTGCCACTGCATTATCCTTGGTGTACTGGTAAAGAGGAGAAATAAAAGCGGATTTCTCCTTATCGGGATCTAGATAAATCCAATTCAGCGTCCCGTCATAGACTGTTCGGCTAAATTTATAAAGCAAGTGTTCTGAAAAGGTCACCAAGGTGTAGCCTTTCAAACGGCGTTTAATCTCTTTTAGCTCATTTTCATTAGCAAACATACCGTTATTATAGTTGTCATGTTCCGACTCAGGAATATATTGTAAAAGCCCGCGCTTCATATCTTCCTGATCCGTTCCTGAATAGGTCAATCCTAAATTGATAAAGGTCAACCAGGACTTAGACAATTTTTCATTTTTGACAATAACAACTTCTGTTTGAGCCGATTGGAGATAGGTTTGTAAACCGTAACTAATGCCAAAACTCAAGCCAAAAATAAGCAAGCACTTAGCCATTTTTTTCCATTCTTTACTCAAAAAAAGGAGCATAAAAAAGGCGATGATTGAAATAATGCCTGTCAGGCGGAAGCTCATAGCTAAAGCAGTGACTAATCCTAGAATAAGCATAGACCGACTAGATGCCTGCTCTGCTTTAATTGCCACCAAAATCAAATAAAGCTGAAGAGCTAAGAAGGGTAACCCCGCAATATCCGTATAGGTTTGGATGACATATGGGGAGACGCCCATGAGAAGGAGGTAGAAGAGATAGACTAAATCAGCTACCCTCTGACTGAACAATTTTCCTGTTTTGTAGAGAATCCAAGCTGTGCTATTGATATAAATTAGTCCTAAAACTTGTAAGACCCAAATGGCATTAAGCCCAAAAAGCTTATAGAAAAAACGCTCATATAAGAAAAGAAAGAGATTGTTGGGGTTTCTCGTTAGGTAGTTGGAAATCGAGCTAGGCTCAATTAGTTCCAAGGCACCATTTAGCACCACCGCCGCATCCCTTCGAACTAAGAGATTGGCCGAAAGAATAATCGCCACTTGGAAGAGGATAGCTAGTACCAAAAGTGTTTTTTTATAGGCAAAAAGTTTTTTCAGTCCAGGCTCGAGATGCTCTTTCTTGTACCAAGCCAACCCCAAGACTAGTAACAAGCCTAGCCCCAGCCAGGGAGACAAAACAAACAAATGGTGTATCGTCGTCCAAAGCCAAAAGGCTGTCAACAGCAACATGATTTTCTGGATAAAATGAAAGAATATGCTATACATACGTTTATTATAGCACCTTACTCCATATCTTTCTAGCATCGCTCCTCGTCAGCAGGATTTCTTAGGTCAAAAAAGAATCGAATCCTCTCCTTGACAGAGTAAGACCTCACCCCCTTAAACCTTCTCCAACAAAAAGTACCTACTGAACTTTAAATCAGTAGGTATTTTGATAAGCGCAAGTCTTTTCATGGTCATTGACAAGTCCTGCCGCTTGTAAATACGAGTAGACACAGACCGGCCCAACAAATTTGAAACCGCGTTTTTTGAGATCTTTGGAGATGATTTCAGACAGCTCGGTCTTAGCTGGGACATTTTGATAGTTGTCAACACTATTGACAAGAGGTGTAAAGTTTACCCAAGACCAGAGATAGTTATCAAAACTCCCAAATCCTTTTTGAACCTTAAGAAAAGCTTGTGCATTGGCTCTTGTCGCATAGAGCTTTGCGCGATGGCGAATAATGTCAGGATTGTCAAGCAGGCTGTCAAGATCCGCATCGGTCATATCCGCCACTTTTTCCACATCATAACCATAAAAAGCCTGGCGAAAGGCTTCACGCTTGTTAAGGACAGTTTCCCAGGATAAACCAGCCTGATAGGATTCTAAACAGAGCAATTCAAAAAGAGCCTGCTCATCATGCAGAGGTCTTCCCCACTCCTCATCATGGTAGGCAAGATACAAGGGGTTATTCAACTTAACCCAAGAGCATCGTGACATAGACACCTCACTTCATCAACATTTTCAGAGCTGACTTGATATAGTTTTCAGCTGTTTCGGTCGTACCTTCAAAGAAAGCTTTAATTTTCTTGAGTTCTGTAGCTTTATAGCCTAGTGCAAGAAGAGCTTCCATTGCCTCATCGAGATCTGGGTTCCCGACTGGGGTTTGTTTTGAAGCTTTACCACTATCACTAGGCGCTTCGACAAACTTGCCTGCCAGGTCCAGCACCATCTGTTGGGCTGTTTTTTTCCCAATTTTGGGAAATTTCATCAGGTACTTGATGTCACTATTATCAATAGCGTTAACTAGTCCTGCGTTGTCATCAACGGTAACAATGGCTAGCGCTGTGGTCGGACCGATTCCTGAAACCGAGATGAGTTTTAGAAAGACTTCTTTTTCATCTTCCGTATGAAAGCCAAATAAAAGATGAGCGTCTTCTCGAATGACCTGATGTAGGTAAATCTGAATATCCGATCCAACCTTATCCGAAAAGCTGTAAGGGTTAGCAACAATGATACTGTAGCCGAGACCTCCCGCCTCAACAACGATATATTTAGCTGTAATTTTAGTCAGTTTTCCTTTGATATATTCGTACATAATAATTGCTTTCTAAGTCAAAAAAGTAAAACAAAATAATAAGGTATTGGTCACCATGTGAATCCCCATGGGATAATAGATGTTCTCCGTCTTCTGATAGAGATATCCCCAATAAAGACCAATGACAAAATGTGGGATAACCTGAATGAATTGGGATAGTTCCAAGACATGAACGTGAGCCAAAGCAAATAACAAGGCTTGGAAAATCAGCGCCCCTACTGGAGGGAAATAAGGCTTCAACCGACCCATCATTGCCCGTCTAAAAACCAATTCCTCCACAAAAGGGCCGATGATGCCAACAAAGAGCAGAAAGAGGTACGGCGATATGAGTTGAGCCGTTGTCTGGATGTTCACATCGTTTTGAAGAGGAGCATCTCCTAGTCCAAAAAAGTCCATTAAAAACGACACCAAACCACTAGATAGGGCATTTAAGAGGACGTAGCCTAAAAGACAAGCCATCATGTGAAGAACAAAGACCCGTTTGTAGGATTTGATTAGCCCAAAATCCTGTTTTAAACTAGCAGAAAAAAGATGGTAGCCCACTATACCAAGCACCAAATACTTGGCAAGCATAAGTAGTTTCACCTGATAAACTGATAGACCAAACATAAGCTCAATAGGTAATTGAAATAATAGTCCATACAACAAAATGAAAACAAAAGCGTTACGATTTTCTGCCCTCATAAGCCTCCTCCAATTCAAACCAAGTTAACAGTGAAACAGTTTTATCAGTCTCTGCCCAAGCATGGTAGGCCTTAAAAACAGCTTGAATGGAGCCTAAACGCTCCACCAACTGATCAATTGCTAAAAAGCTTCGCCAATATTCATAAAAAATAGCAGCATAAGAGCCTTCATAAGTCTTCTGACCAAATGCTGATAAAGAGTGCCAGCCGTATTTGTCCTGGAAGAGCTTCACTAAGATTTGATTAACCTCTTTTTCAGCGTCAAATTCCTCTGTTGTCAAAAAGTAGCGTCGGCTGATATACTCAACCATTCCCTCTTCAAACCAGATATCCGTCTCACGGCTATCCTCAAAATCGTCCAAGAACAGCTCACTCCAATGCGCTAGCTCATGCCCCACAATCTGTAGCACATGACGATTAGTCAATGCTTGGTAATGCTGACGCAGCTTTTCGAGTTGTTGACTAGACTCGTAGTCTTCCAGCTGTTTGTCATAGAGCTCCTGCCAAACTTTCTTGTCTGGGGTCATGACCATGCGAACAGCATTGGTGTAGGCAGGAACAGGACTTTCCCTCAAGTACCTGGTTGCCATCTCAACATCAGACCAGATAATCGCTTTAGGCAGCTCTTCGACTTGGTAAACCTCACGCAGAAAAGCAAGGTAATCTTCTATCTTTGTGGCGTAGGTGCGAACAAACTCTTGATAACTGGCTAATTGTTTTTCGTCCTGAACGGCATAAAAATAGTCCATAACTCCCCCATATCTTATCTTGACGATGACCTGCGATCATGCATTTTAGCTGCTTTGACAACAAGGAAAATGCCTGCCGTTGCAACAAGAATAAAGACTAATTGAACTCCTAAAAGACCTGTAAACTGGCTAAGCGATACCATACCGCCAGCTAAGACAATGCCAAGCGGCTGGGCAATCGAAATGAAACCAGAATAAGACCCGATTTTATTGTCATCCATCATTTGAGCACGTAAAACCTGACTGGCAGGGACATTAATCATCTCGCCAATAGTGTAAACCACTGCTGAAAAGAGAATAGGGAGTAAACTCTTGAAAGTAAAAGCAGAGAAGAGCCCACTAGCAAAAATGACAGACCCCAGCACCAGTTGCGGAATCAACTTCATTTGCCGCGTCAGCCGATTGGCTGTCGTCATAAAAAGCACAATCATGATGGTATTGATTAGTACGGTTAAGCTCAGCAATTTTGCCCCAGTCACTTCAACCCCAAAGAGAGTCTCTGGCTGGTAAACGGTCTTGTAATGCACCGCCAAATAATTATCAATCTGCGCCCAAACACTAGCAAAAAGAATGGTTCCAGCAGTGTAAACCATAAAGGCACGGTCTTTAACAACATCACTATAATTAGCAAAAGTCGACAAAATCCCTTTGCCATGCTCAAAGACAAAATCATCAGGGCGGGTCTCTGTGAATTTGAAACGCATGATGAGATAGGTAAAGAGCGCAATGCCTGTCATCGCAAGCAATAGCTCAAAGAAATGATGGTCATAGAAGGCGCCAGCAATCCCTGAACCCAGCATCACAGCGACATTCAGAAGCCAGTAATTGATGGTGTAAACGTAGCGCCTATTCCCCTCATCTGTCAGATCGATAATCATAGCGCTATAGGCAGGATTATTGAAATTTGACATGATTTCCACGATGAAGATACCGACAAAGGTCCACATCGGTTTTACATGACCAGGAATATTGGCAAACAAGGTTAAAATATAGCCAAAAACCACGCCAAGATTTCCCAAGTCAGCTACCTTTTTACGACCTATGGAATCAGCCAAATGCCCACCGTACAAAATGGCAAAAAAACTACAAACCTGGGTCACGATAACTAAGATTCCTGTGATAAAGGCACCAAAATACCCCACGTAATACATGGACATGAACGGGAAAATAGCAGAGCCTAAAATCACCGATAAAAAGCTCAATTCCAAACGCCATTGAAGTTGTTTGGGGAGCTCAAAAAATGCTTTCACTTCTTCTTCCTTTCCAAGGCACTAATTAATACCCAGTAAAAAAAGGTGGCTAAAGCAGACATGCCAATGCCATCATACCAAGCGTAATTTTCTTGACCCAAAAAATTTTTATATGCGATAAATAAACCAGTTGTCACCAAGAAAAAACCAAAAACAATGGTTAAACGTTTTAACATCATAATCTCCCGAGAATAATTTTATCTATTATAACACAAAACCACCCAAAAGGTGGTTACGCGCTAAAACTAATACTTGCCTAGGTCTCGCAAACTGGTATGATTTTCCTGAATACGACGGAACATTTTTTCCATATCAGTCTTGGTAAAATTGACAAGAACCGGCCGTCCATGTGGGCAGTTGTATGGATTTTGACATTGTGCCAGTTGCACCAACAAATGACGAGCTGAATAGTCATCTAAAGCATGATTCGCTTTGATACTACGCTTACAAGACATCATAATGGCCAGCTCGGCACGGTATTTTTTGATGGATACCTCATTAGTCAGGAGTAGCATGTCACACATCTCATATACACCAGACTCAATCTCCTCTTCTTTCATCCAGATTGGGTGCTCGCGCAGGATAAAGGTATTATCCCCAAAAGGCTCTAAATAGATACCAACCTCATTAAGCAGGGGCATCTTTTCCTGCAGATTAAGAAAATCTGAGGCTGAAAATTCAAAGAGATAAGGAACCAAGAGTTGCTGCAAGGAACTGTCGACCTGACCAATCGTTTCGCGGTAATATTCGTATTTGACCCGCTCCTGAGCCGCATGCTGATCGATGATATAAAGACCACCCTCTCCCTGGGCAAAAAGGTAGGTCCCGTGCATTTGACCAAAATAATCAAGTTCAGGAAAGGACGACCTCTCCTCAGTTTCTAAACTTTCAAGGATCTGACTCATCTTTCTTTTGTTTTTAAAATCCAGATGACCATGTTCGCTATCTGCATTAAACAAGCCCCGCTCTGCCCGCTTAAGGGATAACTGAGCTTTGACACCATTGTCAACTTCTTTGACATCACTGTCAACCTCAAAGGTCTCTCTTTCTTCTTCGACAAGGTCTCCATTACTAGCAATTCTACTATCATAAATCTCTGCTGTCCGAAGTGAAAGACTGGTCTGAACAGGTTTTTCTGTTCGTTTAACACTTGATTTTGCCAGATTTTCAAGAGCGTCTGGAATCAGATCCTGAGCTCTCAGGCTTTCAGCAATGGCAGAGCTGATTAGCTGCATCAGCTCCTTTTCTTTAGAAATACGAACTTCCTGCTTAGTCGGGTGGACATTGACATCGGTAAGATAGGGATCGATTTGAATATCAATGACAGCCAATGGAAAGCGACCCACCATGAGCTTTGAGCCATACCCGTCTAAGATGGCACGATTGAGGAGGAAGTTTTTGATGTATCGCCCATTAATTAAAATGGTAATGTAATTGCGATTGGCACGCGTCAGTTCGGGCAAGCTAACATAGCCTGAAACCTCAAAATCCAAATCCGAAGCTGAAATAGCAACCATTTTCTTAACCGCATTAAGACCATAAATACCTGCAATCGCCTGACGCAAATCACCTGTCCCTGAGGTTCTTGTCATTTCACGCCCATCTGCAATAAGGGTAAAAGCAACTTCTGGATGCGCCAGACTTAGACGATTAACCACATCAACAATATTAGCAAGCTCTGCCTGCAGACTTTTCATGTACTTTAAGCGTGCAGGAGTATTAAAAAAGAGATTTTCAACAGTGATTTTTGTACCAATCGGTGTGGCAATAGGTTCAACCCTCTCAATATTCCCTCCATTTGAAATAAGCAAGGTCCCATGCTCCTCACCTTCTGTGGCAGTAACAATCGTCATACGACTGATAGAGGCGATTGAAGGCATGGCTTCTCCACGAAAACCCAGAGTTCTAATCCTAAAAAGATCCGCTTGACTTTTGATTTTTGAAGTGGCATGGCGGCGCAGAGATAAGACCACATCCTCCTGCGACATGCCTTCACCATTGTCTGTGATTTGAATTTTTTTAAGACCTGCCTCTTCAATGTCAATGGTAATCTGACTACTACCCGCATCAATGGCATTTTCCAAAAGTTCCTTGACGACACTGGCCGGTCTTTCAACCACTTCACCTGCGGCAATCTGATTGGCCAGAACTTCTGGCAATTCGATAATCTTACTCATAGTCTATCCTTTGTCTCTTCTTAGATAGGATTATTATATCATAAAAAGCCTTCTCATTTGAGAAGGTCTTCTTCTAACCTAATTGCTGGTTAATACTAGCAATGGTTTTTTTCATTTGATGGTAATTAATACCGTAAATAATGGCATAGATAAGGACAAAGATTGCCCAGAAAAAGAGCAGATTGCCTAGACTCAAAGGGAACCAACCGGCAAGAATAGCTAGTCCGGTAAAGCCTATCACCGTTGTGATAAAATGCAACACGGTCATCTTGAGTAAGCTCCATGACGTCTCAAAAATTTTATCCGCTACGCGGAAAAAAACACCTATAGCAGCCCAAATGACAACAGCTATCAACATAGTTGACAAGTCTGTCAAGTGTTCCGAATAAAAGATTCCTGCTGTTGACTTGGGATTAACAGGATAGAAATGCCCTTCTGCAAAAAGCGCTGAGAAAAAGAGGGATATAGTGGTGCCAATGGTCACACCAAGCGATGCTGATAGTAGGTATTTTTTCATAGTCCTAAGACCTCCTTGATTTTTTTCAAATAACGGCGTGACGAATAGGTCACCTCCTGATTTTTCAGGTAAATTTTAACCAGACCATTTGTTGTCAATTCTAGATGATCTAGGGCATTGAGGTTGACAATTTCTGACTGGGAAATCTGGATAAATTCCTCTGGCAACTGCTGGGCAATCTGGTAAAGACGCAAGCTGGTCTTATAGGTCTGATGGGCTGTCTTTACCATGACCACACGATTCTCAATAACAAAGTTGTAAATGTCCTTGACAGCAACTTTGTAGATGTCATCCTCTCTTTTAAGGGTTAGTTTATCAGGCTTATTCCCTAAATTGTTGATAAAGGTCAGCAAAGATTCAATTTTAGTCGTCTTTTCCTTTGCCTCTATATGGACAATATCCTCAACTACATTAGAATCAATAGTCAGTTTTACTTTCATCTTTTCTCCTTTCTGTCCCTATTAAACACCTTTTCTCCTGAGCTTTCAAGAGCTTTTGGCTATGTGGTCAATTTCCTGCACTAAACGGCAAAAGCCAGAACAAGAGTCCTGACTTTCATTGTATAGTCTTTTAGTCTGCTTTTAGTACTCGCTCCAACTGTCTG
The DNA here is from genome assembly GCF_000423745.1 of Streptococcus plurextorum DSM 22810. GTDB lineage: Bacteria > Bacillota > Bacilli > Lactobacillales > Streptococcaceae > Streptococcus > Streptococcus plurextorum. The sequence goes on along the minus strand of NZ_AUIO01000008.1, from coordinate 58,426 downwards.
GGAGATAGTTGGAGGTTGGAAATAAAGCGAACAAAATTCGCGTCAACAACCGCAGATATAACTGGAGTACGGCAAATCGAGGTCAAACACTCCAGTGGAGCAAAACAGTTTGGGGAACTATTTCAGCCTGAGCCTAAAAATGCAAGAGCGAGGTTGAAGTTGGAAATAAGGAAACAACGTTTCCTCGCTCGCCGAAGTAATAAAGCAAACTAAATGATTATAGTTTCTTCTTCAATTCTGCTACTACCATCATGACTTCCATTGGGGTCATGTTGTAGATGTCAAGATTAGCCAGTTCATCGAGGACTGGGTGAGAAGGGGTGTCTGCAAAGAGGTCGATTTGACCAGACGGTTCTGCCACTACTGACTGAGCTGGGTTAGTTGGTGCAGTAGGAGCTTGGTTTTCAAGCGTCTGCAAAATACGATCTGCCCGTTGCAATAAAGCCTCTGGCATCCCCGCAATCTTAGCCACATGAATCCCGTAGGACTTATCGGCTGGACCTTCAGCAATCTTATGCAGGAAAGTGACTTCACCATCTTTCTCCAAAGTAGCCACATGGACGTTGACAAGACTTGTCAAGGTTGTTGACAGCTCTGTCAACTCATGATAGTGAGTGGCAAACATGGTCTTTGCCCCAACCTTATCATGAATATGCTCAATAATGGACTGAGCAAGCGCCATGCCATCATAAGTGGCCGTCCCACGCCCCAACTCATCAAATAGAATAAGAGAGTTGGATGTGGCTCGCTGTATGGCTTGGTTAGCTTCCATCATCTCAACCATAAAGGTTGATTGCCCTGAAATCAAATCATCCGCTGCACCGATGCGAGTGTAGATGGCATCAAAAATAGGCAAATCAGCAGAATCTGCCGCAACATACGACCCCATTTGTGCCATGATAGCAGTCAGGGCAAGCTGTCTCATATAAGTCGATTTACCCGACATATTAGGCCCTGTGATAAGCTGAATCTTAGTCTCTGGCGCAAATGCAATACTATTTGGGATGTAGGTCTGAGCCCCCATGACCTTTTCGACAACGGCATGTCTACCTTTTGTGATGGCAATCTTGCTCTCTTGGTTAAAAGTCGGTCTGACATAATGATTGGTCTCAGCGACCTGTGCAAGGCTCTGTAAAACATCAACAGTTGCCAAAGCTTTGGCCAGACCTTGCAAGCGATCAATGTAACGCTCGATTTGAGCCCGCACGCGCATGAAAATATCATATTCCAGCGAAGCAGATTGCTCCCTTGCCTCTAGCATTTCTCCCTCAATTTTCGCAAGCTCTGCCGTTCCAAAACGTTCAGAATTCTTCAAAGTTGCTTTTCGGAAAAAATAATCTGGGACCAACGAGAGATTGGAGTTAGTCACATGGAAATAATAGCCATCTTTACGATTATAATCAATCCTTAACGCATTGATTCCTGTCGCAGCACGTTCTTTGGCCTCGATTTCCGCAATCCAGGTCATTCCCTCTTTCATGACCAGACGATATTTATCCAAGGTCTCATCAAAACCAGTCCTGATAATGCCACCTTCAGAGATTGTCGCCTGTGCTTCTGGGTCAATAGCAGAGCTGATTAAATGTTCTAGTTCAGGTAAGGTATCAATTTGCTGAACCAACTGATCAAGAGATGCTGACTGAAAACTTTCTAGAAGAGCCTTAATATAAGGAACCTGGGCTAAGGTCTGACCTAGCTGAAGCAAATCTTTGGGAGTCGCTTTTCCAAAAGAGACGCGACTGACCAAACGCTCAATATCATAGACCCCTTTTAACCCTTCAGCCAAATCACTTCGCTCAATAAAATGATCCAAAAACAAAGCAATAATCTCTTGGCGCTCTCTTATTTTCTCAAGAGAAATCAAGGGCTTATCGATCCAATTTCTAAGAAGGCGCATGCCCATAGCCGTCTTTGTCTCATCAAGTAACCAGTAAAGACTGCCATGCTTTTTACTAGTGCGAGCATTTTCGATAAGGTCCAAGCTAGACTTGGTAGCGTAAGTCATCTGCATAAAATCTTTCACTTGATAAGGCATGACTTTTTGCAAATGGCTGAGCTCTCTCATCTGAGTCTTATGGACATAAGACAGTAACTTTTCTGAAACCGAACGTTCTAAAGCTGTTAGGCTCTGATCAAGCAAATGATTATCGCTATGACACTCAAATTCCTCCGAGATAAGTAGGTTAAGTTGTTTCGTCAGGATTTTTCGTTGGTCTTCCGACAGCTCAAATCCCACTACCACTTCCTTAGCCTTGAGGTTCTGAATCTCGCTACATACACCAGCGAAATCAACTAACTTAGTCACAAAAAACTCACCTGTCGACACATCCATATAGGATAAGGCAAAGTCTTCTCCCTTCTGATCAATAGCCACTAAGAAATTGCTACTATTATCAGGTTTACTACTATCAACGGCTGTTCCAGGGGTAATGACCTGAACAACTGCTCGCTTAACCACTCCCACAGCCATTTTAGGGTCTTCCATCTGCTCAGCAATAGCCACCTTATAACCCAATTCTACTAGCACATCAATGTAAGCCTGAGCAGAATGATGGGGGACACCTGCCATAGGAATCGGATTTTCTGCATTTTTATTACGACTGGTAAGTCCAATCTCCAAAATCTGTGCTGCTTTCACCGCATCTTCATAAAAAAGTTCGTAGAAATCACCCATCCGGAAAAGCAAAAAAGCATCTGGATATTCTGCTTTAATATCCAAATACTGTTGCATGCCTGGCGAAATTTTTTCAGCTGCCATCTTCGCCTCCTTACTTGGCCAGTAGGTCTTTTTCGTATTCACTTGCGATTGCTTCATCCTTGCAAATAACAAGAAGGGTATCGGCACCCGCAACAGTTCCTAAAATATTGTCAGTGGCATCTTTGTCGATAATATTAGCCAAAACATCCGCCTCACCAAGCTCTGTATGCAATACCAACATAAAGCCTGCACGCGCTACACGACGAATATAAGTTCGAGCAACCTGGCTAAATTGAGACACAACAGCTTCTGCCAAGCTATAGTAGAGTTTGCCACGTTCATCACGTAGTTTTAATAGGCCCAGTTCACGCAAATCACGAGATAAGGTCGCTTGAGTCACCGAAATTCCTTGCTTTTGGAGGTTTTGTTTAATCTCCTCTTGGGTACCAACATGGCCTTTTTGAATGATTTCTTTGATGAGTTTGTGACGGTCTACCTTGTTCATAATAATCGCTTTCTAATAGTTTAATCCCTTGAAATTATACTAGATTTTTAAAAAATATACAAATCTAGAATAGGCATTTCAGAAGTATTTGCATCAAATAATCTTTTCTGCATTCCTGTCCCATTTGTGGTAAAATATAGGGAACGACAAAATTTCAAGGGGACACTATGGATACAAAATCACTAATTGCAGCCGAGATTCTAAAAGCTGTACCGGAACTAGAGCTCGAAACGATTTTAAACTTATTAGAAAAACCTAAAAATGCCAGCATGGGAGATCTGGCTTTCCCTGTCTTTTCTTTGGCAAAAAGCTGGCGCAAAGCACCAAATGTGATTGCTAGTGAAATTGTTGCTAAGATTGATACCTCCAACTTTGAAAAAGTGGAAGCTGTTGGTCCTTACATCAATTTCTTCCTTGATAAGGCGCAGATTTCTGCTCAGGTCTTATCTCAGGTGATTGCTTCTGGTAGCCATTACGCAGACCAAACCATTGGAGAAGGGCGCCATATCGCATTTGACATGTCTAGCCCAAACATCGCAAAGCCATTTTCTATCGGTCATTTAAGATCAACAGTGATTGCAGATGCCTTGGCTAATATTGTCGAAAAACAAGGTTATAAACCTGTTCGTATCAACCACTTGGGCGACTGGGGAAAACAATTTGGAATGTTGATTGTTGCCTATAAAAAGTGGGGCGATAAGGCAGCTGTTGAGGCAAACCCTATCTCTGAGTTGTTAAAACTCTATGTTCGTATCAACGAAGAAGCTGAAAATGACCCTACCGTTGACGAAGAAGCCCGCGAATGGTTCCGAAAACTCGAAGCTGGAGACGCTGAAGCAACTGCCCTCTGGCAATGGTTCCGAGATGAGAGCTTGGTTGAGTTCAACCGCCTTTATGACGAACTTGATGTGAGCTTTGACAGCTACAACGGCGAGGCCTTCTATAACGACAAAATGGACGAAATTGTTGAGTTGTTGACTGAAAAAGGCCTACTCCAAGAATCTCAAGGAGCCCAAGTGGTCAACCTTGAATCATACGGCATTGAGCACCCTGCTTTAATCAAAAAATCAGACGGTGCAACACTCTACATCACTCGTGACCTAGCCGCTGCCCTTTACCGCAAACGTCACTACGACTTTGCCAAGTCTATTTATGTGGTGGGAAATGAGCAGAGCGCTCACTTTAAGCAGCTCAAAGCAGTCCTTAAAGAAATGGGATATGACTGGTCAGATGACATGCATCACGTGGCTTTTGGTCTTGTGACAAAAGAAGGGAAAAAACTATCAACTCGTAAAGGAAATGTCATCCTACTTGAGCCAACAGTTGCAGAAGCTGTCAGCCGTGCGCTAGCCCAGATTGAAGCTAAAAATCCAAATCTGCCTCATAAAGAGGCCGTGGCACATGCCGTGGGTGTCGGTGCTATCAAGTTCTACGACCTCAAGACAGACCGCATGAACGGTTATGATTTTGACCTTGAAGCCATGGTCTCCTTTGAAGGTGAAACTGGTCCTTACGTCCAATACGCTCACGCGCGTATTCAGTCTATTTTACGTAAGGCAAATTTTGTGGCAGATGCTAATGCTACTTACAGTTTGAGCGATGCAGAAAGTTGGGAAATCATCAAACTGATTCAAGAATTTCCAAATGCCATCAATCGTGCATCCGATAACTTTGAACCTTCCATCATTGCCAAATTTGCTATCAATCTAGCACAAGCCTTCAATAAGTATTATGCTCACACGCGCATTCTTGACGAAAGTCCTGAGCGTGACAGTCGCTTAGCCCTATCTTACGCGACAGCAACTGTCCTAAAAGAAGCCTTACGACTACTCGGTGTCGAAGCACCTGATGAGATGTAATCAATAAAGGCTGACAAACACTAAAATGTTCTCACTGCGATTTAATTTTGAGTAATTAAAGATAGCTTAGAATCAACGTTTCTGATGACGTCATTCTAAGCTATTTTTTACTTTTAAGACTTTTTGTCCAGTATCCAAATTGAAGAAAAGCCCTAAAAGCAAAATGACTTGTCAAAATCTTTTGACAAGTCATTTTTAGAATCATTTTCTCATATTGCTATGACGAGGCTAGTCACTTATCTACTAGTCCTCTACTATTCAACACTCTTTAAGGCCTCTAACATATCCACTTTTCTGAGGGTACGACTGACATAGATTCCTAGCAGGGCTAAGATACCAGTTATGGCGAAAATCGGTACCAGATACACATATAAAGCAACACTTGGCTTAAACATGATTTGACTAGAGCCAATCATCCCAAGAATCAGACGATGCAGCAAGCGACCACCAACTAGACCTGTCACAATGCCAATCAGAGACAAACTAATCGTCTCACGGTAAATATACATGGTGACCTCATTGTTGTGAAACCCTAGTACCTTAATGGTAGAGAGCTCACGAATCCGCTCAGCGACATTGATATTGGTTAAATTATAAAGAATGACCAGTGCTAATAAAATGGAAAGAACGATTAGGATGACCATAACCGATTGCAGAGAATTTGCCACTGTGTGAATGGTATTGGCCAGAGCGGTATTTTGAACCACGGCTATCACCTTATCCTTTGATAGAAGATTTGCAGCTAGAGTCTTAACCTGGTCATCAGAGTCACTGTTTAATTTGACCAGATAAGCATTCTGAGAAGCACTTTTGCCAAGCAACTCTTCATAGTAATCTGCTGTCATATACAGGTAATGACCGGCATACATTTCAGCGATGCCTGATACGGTGATGGAAACGACTCGATTATCCAACAGCAACTTAACCCGATCACCTGTCCTGATACCATATAGTTGGGCTAACTTTTCACTAATAATAGCTCCGCTATTATCCAAAAGTAAGGGAGTTCCTGTGGCTGGATCACGTAATGACAGGTAGTCCATAAATAGCTGACTATTGCTGATTAGAAGGTTAATCGAGACATCCTTATCTGCTACCTGCTCTGTCAAAAGTTGATAGGTAACAGCTAGAGAATCCTTGATGTCAGCCGATGTTAGTAGCTGCGCCTCTAATTCCTCGCCAACCACAATCATATCGTAACGAATGATGTCACCAAACTGAGTGTCTGCAACACCAGAAATAGAGGACTGAATCCCAAGACCAGTAAAGAGCAAGGCTACAGAACCTGCCACACCAAAGATCGTCATGAGCATGCGTTGCTTATAGCGAAAAATATTGCGAGCTGTAACCTTTTGGGTAAAACTAAGGCGTCTCCATATAAAAGGCACTCTCTCCAGAAAAATCTTAGAACCCGCCACAGGCGGTTTAGCTTGAAGTAAGTAAGCTGCTTCCTGTGTTAGCTCTCGTTTGGCTACCATATAGGCTGGTAAAACTGCTGAAACTACAGCCAAACCTATAGCAAGCCATAACCATTCTGGATAGAAGTACGAGTGAGCTGCTCCAATTACCGTCCCTTTAGTTAGGATATTTCCAATGATTGGAGACAAGACACTGTTACCTGCTAAAATACCAACGACTGTCCCTAATAAACTAGCCACCAAACCGTAGATGACAAATTTGGCAATAATGTGATGATTGCTATAGCCCAGGGCTTTGAAAATTCCTGCATTAGTACGTTCTTCATCCACATAGCGTGTCATAGTGGTCAAGGTGACCAAGGCTGCCACCAAATAAAGAACGACTGGAAAGATATCCCCAACTGCCGATACCGATTGAGCACCAGTTGTGTAAGTATTGTAGCCTTCGCTACCAGGTAGTGTTGCCCGAGTATAGCTGGTATAGTTTGGTACAGTCAGCTTATCCAGGTCTTTCTGAGCCTTCGACAAGTCTTCTTTAGCTTTGACTATTTCTGCCTCAGCCTGAGTTTTTTGATTCGTGTAGTCTTGCTTTGCCTGCTCAAGTCTCTGTTGTTCTTGAGTGAATGTCTCTTGGTTAGCCGCTAGTGCTGCTTGCCAAGTAGCTAGACGAGATAGGGCTGACTGATACTGAGAAAGGCCACTCTGATATTGCTCCATCCCAGCTTGATAGCTTGCCTGACCCGATTCGTATTGAGCAAGGTTTTGATTATAGAGAGATTGACCAGATGTGTATTGTGCAAGACCAGACTCATAAGCTGCCAAATTGCTTAAATAAGTTTCTTGACCCACTTGGTAGTTTTGTAAACCAAGCTCATAATGTCTCTGTGCTTCATTTAGCTCACTTTCTTTAGCTGTTAATAGGGATTGAGTAGCGATAAGATCTGGAAAATTCTCAAGTTCCTGACCTGCCGCCAAAAGAGCCTCACGCTGAAAATGTAAGTCACTTTTAGCTTCTTCTAACTGAAGCCATCCCTCACTTAGCTCCTGACCTCTTTGGATCAAGTCTGCTTGAGCACTGTCCAATCCTGCTCTTGCTTCATTCAAGGCCTGATTAGCAGCTTCAAGCTCTATGCGTTTGCCATCTAACTCTGCTTTTGCGGTATCTAATTGACTTTTCGCAACTGTTAATTGTTCTGCTGAAGCCTCTAGTTGTTGACGAGCTAGACTGAGTTCCTCTTGGTTAGCTAAAAGCTGAGACTGCCCCTCTATAAGCTGCTGATTAGCCAGGACCAATTGATGTTGACCATCTGCCAAGGCTTTTTCGCCATCAGAAATAGCTTTCGCTGCGTCAGCTAATGGTTTCTCTGAATCAGCAATGTCCTGATAACCTTTGTCAATAGCCCTTTGGCCGTCTGTTTTAATCACTTTTAAGCGCTCGCTACCATTATCCTGCAAAAGCGACTCTAAATCAGACTGATGCTGATCTAGCAACTTATCATAGTCCTTTTGATAATAGGCTTTATTCTCCAAATCATGGTAGGAAATGCGAGCAATCATGTAAACAGGGGAATCAAAGGCTTTATCTAAGGCAAAAGCGTAGGCAGACAATTCTCCTGTACCTGCACTGGATTGGCCCATGCTATCATTATCCCAAATCTCCGCAGATGAAGCGAACCCTGTGACTGTGAAATCTGTCGTTCTCAGGATACCCTTTTCGTTTTGCGCAAAGGAAATGCGATCCCCTATCTGATAAGATGCCTTGAGATTCTCAGAAAGGACAATCTGATTTGACGCTGTAGGCATTGCGCCAGATAAGAGTCGGGCTTTGGAAACCTGCTCAGATATAGAGAAAAGACGAACAGCATCTTGTTTACCAGAAATAGTCACATCCGTCAGGTAGGAAAATTCAACAGTCGCTCCTTCTATCTCTGAAAGTTCTGTGACGTCCTCCTTGCTCAACCCATAATCAGACATAACAGCCAGATCCATCATATTTGTCTCATCAATGAATTGCTGCGCTGTTCTTTGCATGTTTGGGGTTGTCACTTTTAACCCTATCAGAGCCATCGCCCCAATAGCCATCAGCGAAAAGATAGAAAACAACCTCCCCTTTGACTTGCTAAAGGCTTGTAAGATATCTTTTCGATAAATACGTCTCATGGCACCTCCTAATATTCTAGACTAGCGATATCCTGTGGATTAGCATTCATCTTGACCGATTTGACCGTGGCATCCCGCATGTGGATGACACGATCTGCAATAGGAGCCAGGGCAGAATTATGAGTAACAATGATGACGGTCGTTCCTTGATGACGCGACAAATGCTGCAATATTTGTAGTACTTGTTTACCCGTCTCATAATCTAGGGCTCCTGTAGGCTCATCGCAGAGCAGAATTTTCGGCTTTTTTGCCACAGCACGCGCAATAGAAACCCGCTGCTGCTCACCACCAGATAGCTGCGCTGGAAAATTATCCAACCTGTGCCCTAAGCCAACTTCGGTCAAAATGGCAACAGGATCCATAGCATCCTTGACAATCTCAGCAGCCAGCTCCACATTTTCCTTAGCCGTCAAATTGGCAACTAGATTGTAAAACTGAAAGACAAAACCAACATCATCGCGACGATAATTGGTTCTTTGATGAGAAGAAAAGCTAGCAATATCAACTCCATCAATGATAACTTGCCCCTCATCAGTGGTATCCATACCGCCTAGAATATTGAGCAAGGTTGATTTCCCTGCACCAGATGAGCCTAAAATAATCACCAACTCACCTTTTTCAATCTCAAAATTGACATCTTCATTTGCCGAAATGATGGTTTCCCCAACCAAATAACGCTTTGAAGCGTGTTTTACCTCTATATATGCCATAAGCGTCCTTTCTGGTTTAAATGTAAGCTCACTTATAGTATATAACCAGCGCATGAGAATAGCAACGATTAAAGTCATAATTGCAAAAATAGACAATATCTTGATGTCATCAAAGAAAATGGGAAAACCTCCCTTATTTAATGATAGCCATCACATTTCCCACCCATACATCATCGCTTTCATGCCATAGCGCAATAACTGAAAACTTTCCTGAAAATACCGAAACATATTTTTGACAGGCTTGTAAACAGGAAATTCTCATACATTTTTACAGAAACTGTTTCATTTGTTCGTTTAAATATTTGGTTTTTAACTGTTTTTCTCATTTTTTGTCAAGAAAACGGTTCATTTCCGTTTCTTTTTTTGTTATAATGAATGTGTTGTTTCATACACTTTTCATTAGACTAAACAAAGGAGTAACTACTGTGAAAACATCTTATTCGAAGATTATTCGCAAGAGCATTACGGTCTTAGCTACCTTAGCTCTCTTATCCGCCAACTCAGGACATCTCGTTCACGCCATCAGTGTTCCTGATTATAGCATCATCGCAACTCCGACCAAGGCCGAAGTGACTGTAGAAGGCTATATCACCGGATCGCTTAACACATCTGGATCTGCCTACGCAACGGTTAATACTAACCTAGCTCTCGGAGCAACACCAACTGCCGCTGCTAAGGACACCATCCCTGTCCAGCTGCCGTCAGGAGCTATTCGCTCAAGTTTCAATATCGTTGACAACCCTAGTCTGATTGGGAAATATGTCCGTATTACTGGTACTAGCGAATCTTATTTTGGTCGTATCGGGATTAAATCGACAAAAGAAATTACTGTCATCGATACAACAACTGAAACAACCAGCACAACCTCAACAACAAGTTCTGAAACAACAGCGGTAACGCCTCCGATTATTACCACTCCAACTAATACAACTGCTATTGCCACTGTTCGTCAAGGACAAGTTGGAAGCAGCTACACTGTTTATGGCAAAATCATTAGTGCTGTGAGTGGCTGGGGAGGAAACGGTTTTTATATCCAGGATGATTCTGGGGCAGGTCTATACGTCTATCCTGGTTCTAACAATCCTCTAGGTTATAAAATCGGCGATGTTGTCCAACTAACAGGTACCCTAAGCACCTACAACAACGAGCTACAATTAGCAACGATTACTAATCATCAGCTGTTAAACACCCCTGTAGCTACTGGAACTACTGAAACCACTATTCCAACAATCGCTAGCGCACCTAGTGCAACCCTTGTAAAACTCAATAACCTGACGGCTGGCACTATCAACAGCGATCACTTCAATAATTCGACCTTTACAGCTACCGATAGCGATGGCAATACCATTAGCGTTAAATTGGATAGCAGGACTGGTTTTAAAACAGCTGATCTCTTAACCATTATCGATAAAGGTGATGTTATCAACCTGACCGGTATTCTGGCAGGAACAACCGCCACTCCTCAAATCCGACCATTTGATCTTAGCCATTTTGAAGTCGTTACAAAAGCTAAGCCTGACTCAGGTGTCTCTGAAACATTGACCGTCAGCCAAATCCAAGGAGAAAATCATAAATCTCCATACGAAAACCGCAAAGTAACCACAAAAGACGTTGTCGTCACTTACATCGCTGCTAACAACAATTTCTATGTTCAAGACCTAACAGCAGACGGCAACCCTAATACTTCTGATGGTATCAACATTTATTCTGGACAATTAGGAACCTCTGTTGCTGTAGGAGATGTCTTAACCATCACAGGTACCGTCGAAGAACGTATCGGTAGAGGTTACGACGAGCGCTTTACAACAGACCTTGCGACCACACAAATCGTAGCCAGTCAAATTGACAAGACTGACACAGCCGATGTTCCCGCACCTGTGCTTTTAGGCACTGATCGTGTTTTCCCAAGTAATATCATTGACAACGATGGTTTTGCGACCTTTGACCCTTCAGAAGATGCTATTGATTTTTGGGAATCCTTAGAAGGAATGGTCGTTGCCATAGACGATGCTAAAGTCATCGGCCCAATGAAAAATAAGGAAATCTATGTCCTCTCTGGAAATAGCACAACCCCAACCAACAATGTCGGCGGGGTGTCACTGAGACCTGATGGCAATAACACAGACATCATCCCAATTCAATTGAAGAGTGGTAGTGGCACTTATAAATCTGGCGACTACTTTACAGGACGTATTTATGGCCCTGTCACTTATAGTTACACCAATTATAAAGTTTATGTCGACGATAAGACTCTACCAACTTTCACAGACGGCGGGATAACTCCTGAAAAAACGAGTCTCGTCAAATCACCGGATAAATTGAGCATCGCTTCTTACAATATCGAAAACTTCTCTGCCAATACGAGCAGTACTTCAGATGCTAAGGTACAGCGCATTGCACAATCATTTGTCAATGACCTCAACTCGCCAGATATTATCGGCCTTGTAGAAGTTCAAGACAATGACGGTGCAACTGATAGTGGCAACACAGATGCTACACAAAGTGCCAACCGTCTGATTCAAGCCATCGCAGCTGCTGGCGGACCAACCTATACCTATATCGATATTGCACCAGAAAATAACCAAGATGGCGGAGCCGCAGGTGGAAACATTCGCCTAGGCTACCTTTACAACCCAGACCGCGTTAGCCTGTCCAATAAACCTAAAGGTAGCGCAACCGATGCCGTATCTTGGACAGCAGACGGCCTTAGCCATAGCGTTGGACGTATCAACCCTACCAACCCTGCTTGGCAAAGTGTCCGTAAAACCCTTGCGGCAGAATTTGTCTTTAATGGTGAGAAAGTCGTGGTTCTCGCTAACCACCTCAATTCTAAACGCGGAGATTACGGCCTCTACGGTAGCATCCAACCTGTAACTTTTGGCTCTGAAAGCAAACGTCATGCTCTGGCTCAAATCATTGCTGATTTTACTGCTCAAAATCCTGATGCTAACATTGTCATGCTGGGAGATTTCAACGATTATGAATTCACCAAAACGATTCAAATTTTGGAAACTGGTGGTATGACAAACTTGGTGAGTCGTCACGATGCTGCAGACCGTTTCTCTTATTTCTATAATGGAAACAACCAATCTCTAGATAACATGCTCGTGTCAAACAACCTTCTTAACAGCTATGAGTTTGATATGGTTCATGTCAATTCGGCCTTTATGGAGCAACATGGCAGAGCTTCTGACCATGACCCACTGTTGCTTCAACTCAGCCTTGCCGCTGCACCAGAACAAAGCTCTAGCGAGACGTCTTCTGAAAGCAGTCAAACCCGCAGTCAGGTAACCAACCCAGAAACCAGTAGCTCTGAGACAAGTGCTTCAGAGACAAGCTCAACAGCCACTACCGAAACCACAACTGAGGCAGGAAATACAACGACAACTGAATCATCTAGTGCAAGCACAGAAGCTTCTGAAACAAGTAGCGCGACAACTACGGCAAGTACAGAGACAACTCCAAGTAGTTCAACAACAAGCCCGAGCACAAGCACATCGACATCAAGCAAGCAAGCATTAGAAAATGGTTCAACTAGCCAGTCTCAACAGACAATCTCTCAAACAACTACCACTAGCCAGACCAAAAAGACATCGACTAAAAAAGGCCTTCCAAAAACAGGAGATGCTGAAACCCTAGTCTTGATTGGTCTTGGATCAATGATTATTGTACTCACTGGTCTTTTGGCTTTCCGACCTAAGAAAAGATAGGTAAATGTTATAACCTAGACCACAGACAACTCCTGACACTGTAGTCATTTTAAAAATAAGGTTAATAAAACTCCCAGAAACATTGATCGTAATATGTTTCTGGGAGTTTTTTTGCTGTTTGGCGACAAAGAAAAAGATTGAAGAAATTGTTCCAAAGGAACCTTTTCTTCAATCCAACACAAGGGGCGCTCATCCCCTTGAATGCTTTAAAGCTACAAATCGCTATAGCGCTAAGTTTAGTTAGTTGCTTTCACTCTCACTGCTGTTGCTACTGCTTGAGCTACTATTGTTTTGTGGGGTAATTGTCCCGGTAAAATAAGCACCATTACTAATTCCCACTTCAACGGTGTAATTTAGTGGCAACCAGGTTTCTTTGACATTTTGTGTCACTACGGTGCCTTTTGGCTGATCCGAGTTGACATAGTAGCTGGTAAAGTAAATCTGAGCCCCTTTTGACCTAAACTCATTGTAAAAGTATTGTTGCAAATCGCCTTCATTTTTTCCATATAAATCACGAATATATGGAGACCCTGCAGAATAGACGACTTCAACATTTCTGTCGTCCTTTTCTGTGAGTTCAGTACCTGCTTTTTGTGACTGGGAGATTAGTGCTCCATATGGGGCATCTCCATAGACTTGTCGAACAATAACGGACAATCCAGATACGCTAGAAGCTTGGGACATGGTTAAGGTGCCAAAATCTGGCACTGTCACACCTTTACCAGCTGAAACTTGAACCGTCATTTTAGATTTTTTAGCCACTTTTTCGCCAGCAGCAACCGATTGACCTAAAACAGTTCCAGCAGCAATGCTAGAGCTAGCTTTTTCTTCAAACGTCACATCAATGCCGTTAGATTTGCCCCAACTCTCTACATCCGCTTTTGTTTTATTGACAAAATCAGGCACTTCAATATTAGCTTCAAGAACTTCTTGACCTCTAGAATAAGTCAATGTCGCTTTAGTGCCTCGAGTATAGTCACTCGATGGAATCGAATTGGCAATTTCTAGCTTGATAAACTTCCCTTTTTCAACAGTATCACTATAAACCTGGGTCAGATTAAGATTCTCTGCCTTATTTTCTTCAATCCACTTGCTTGCATCTGAATAAGACAACTTTTCAAAATCAGGTAGAGCTAACTGCTCCTCAGGATCTGCCCCAAGTGAGCCTGTAACTTCCAACTTATCGTTTTTAGACATTTTTTTCCCTGTTTTTGTGGACTGTGAAAAAATCACATTGGCATCATATTTGAGATTGTATTCCTGCTTTAAAACGATCTCCACCCCATTATCATTTCCCCATTGACGCGCTTCTGTCACTGTCTTACCGACAAAATTAGGCACTGTTACATGAGTCATCTGATAAAAGAGAAAGATGCCTGCTAACAAGATACCTAGAACACCTGCACTGATCATGGCATAGCGCTTGCGCTTTTTCTTCTGATAATCTGGGTCAATCTCTGTCTCTTCGTGGAAATCCTCTCGTCTAGAGCTTCTATATCTTTCATTTTCATGAGTCTTGATGTCTGCTGTCTCTGCGTCGTCTGTTTGCTCAGCTTGAGAAGTGAAAAATTGATCAATACGCTCTTGCTTTTCAGCAGAATACCTTCTAGAAGAACTATAGCCGCCAGTCTCTTCCAAGAGGGCCAAGCTATCCTCAACAGCTTGAGAAGCCTGTCTTAGCCGTTCTGAGCGCTGATAAAAAGAACGTTCAGAAGTCGAAGTAGGAAGTTCCTTTTGCTTAACTTCCTTATCATCTTTCAACAACTCATCGTAGTTATTGCCAGAGAATTTAGACAAAAAATCACTCATCTGCTCTTAATTTTCCTTTCTTAAGATAGTAGGTCTGGTCAGACATTTCCGCAATTTCCTGAGAGTGGGTAACGACAACCACACACTTATTGTGCTCGTGAGCTAGCTTTTTGAAAATGTCAACGATTTCTCGCTCCATCTCTTCGTCCAGATTTCCAGTAGGCTCATCTGCTAAGATAACATCGACATTAGTGGCCAGAGAACGTGCGATTGCCACACGTTGCTGCTCTCCCCCTGATAGACGGTTGACCTGACGGTCTGCCTTGCTCTTGACAATGCCGATATAATCTAATAAATTGTAGGCCACTTCATCCTTGTTTTGTGGCAACTCGTTTTCTGTGATAGCCATAGGAACCATAACATTCTCGACCGCAGTCATGTATGGAATCAGATTATAATGCTGGAAGACAATCCCGATTTTATTCTTACGGAAAGTCTCGTAGCCTATTTCCTTAATATCTTTTCCATCGTAGAGAACCTTGCCTTCTTTTGGGCTTTCAAGAGCACTCAGAAGGGATAATAGCGTTGTTTTTCCTGAACCAGATTGTCCTAAAATAGTATAGAACCGCCCCTTTTCAAACTGGACATCCGTCTCTCTTAAAATATAGCGACGATTTTCCCCGTCTTGGTAGAAGTAGGACAGTTTTTGTGCTTCTAATATTGCCATATCAAACTCCTTGTCTTTCAAACTACATCATGATACGTTTTGGATTAAGACGTGTGATGTAAGTCATTGGTATAATGGTTGCCAAAAGTACAGTCCCTAGACCGATACCATACATCGCCAATACATAGCCCAAATCAAGACTCACCCGATACTGACTCATGACATCATCAAGTGTTGTCGAGACATTTAATTCACTGAGGCCCGCATAGATAACGGTGCCACCCATTTGATTTGTCGAGTTGAGCTGACTGTTGATCAATGTATCAGACAAACCGCTTGCAATAAGGTTCCCTGTAAAGACAGATAAGGTCAAAGCTACTATAGCAATCATAAAGACTTCTACAAGTGTTTGCAAAACAACTTTGCTCCGTGATTCTCCAAGAGAGAGGTAAATACCAAGCTCGTGTTTTCGGTCACGTAAAAAGAGTAGAACAACCAAAGTGATGATGAGCACCGTTGCTCCGATAGCGACATATAGGACATAGCCAGCTAGCTTAGACATGGATTTGACTGGTGCGGCAATGGTATCGTAGTTGTCAGAATTTGCACTAACGATAAAGAATTTAGGCAAGTAAGCCTGTGCTTCTTGTTTAAATTTTTCAAGATCATCTGGATTCTTGAGCACGAAAAGTGGCTCTCCAATGTACTGACTTCTGGAAGCTGTTGACTCGCCTGTAGCCTCCTGAAAAGCAGCTGCCTGTTCATTACCAACATCCTCGACAACTTTGTTCGGAACATAGATGAGGTTAGCGCTACGCATTTCCTCGTCAGCCTTCATATATTTGGCAGCTTCTGCATTGTCACTAGTCGTTGTTTGACTATCTGTAACATTTTTGCGATAGATACCGACAATTTCGAGTGGATAATCTGTCTCCGTTTTGATTTCATTACTACCAAACTCCATGACATAGTTCTTAAAGGTCGCGGTATCTCCCACCTTCAAGTTGTTCATTTCTGCTAATTTTTCAGAGATGATCGTAACATATTTGCCTGATTTGACTTCTTCATCCGTAAAGGCACGTCCAGAGGTCAGGGTGATTTGCCCTTCTTCTAAGGCGATAATCTTAGAAGAACTAGCACCACGCATCATGAACGCATAATGAGCAGAATCTCCCGAGCTGTAGAAAGAATCCTCCGCAAAAAGATCAGCCACATACTGTTTGACACTATCGCTAGCGCCGATAGAGCCTTGCATGACAGACTCATAATGCTTGACGTAAGGCAAAGCGCCAATTTTTTCAAGCGTCTCTTTGTCAAGTTGCCCCATTTCAGCAAAATCGCTCTCACTCATATTGTCATAATCTGGACGAAGCGTAGCTGCGGCACCCATCTGAGTTTTAATCGTCTTTTCAACATTTTGTGTGGCTTGTTGAATTGAAACAGCCCCCGCAATCACATTTCCCAGAATGAAAATAATGGTAAATAGTAAAAGTGATTTACCCTTCCTGCGACTGACACTTAGCCATGCACGTTTTAAAAAGTTCATAGGAACCCCCTTCTATCGTAAATGATAAATTTATTAAGACACTCTTATATATAAAATATAAACCTATCTTTTTAGAAAGTCAAGCATTTACAGGAAAATGCTTCCAACCTTTAAAATGACTCACAATTTCACTTTAGCTATAAAAAGTCTTGTTTTTCTGATTTTTTAACAATTTACTCATTTTTTACTTCGGTTTTACGATCATCATCCTGTAATTTCTGACAAATGACAACCTTTGATCTCCCAAATACGATTGGCTAACTGATCGATAAATAGCTGATCGTGAGAAATAAGGAGCAGACTTCCTTGATAGGTCTTTAGGGCTTTTTCCAGAGCCTCTATCGCAATGACATCCAAAAAATTAGTCGGCTCATCTAAAATAAGAAAATTGTTATCCGATAAAAGACACTTCGCCAACTGCACACGCATCCGCTCCCCGCCAGACAGATACTCAACTTTCTTTTGCGCTTTATCATAGCGAATATTAAGCATGGCAAGAAAATTCAGAATAGTCGCCCGCCCCTGAGCAGAGGTCGTAGCAACATTCTCAACAGCGGATTGAGTTAGTTCTAGCTTGTTCATATTTTGAGAAAAATAGGATACCTCAAGACCTTTTGCATAATACCCATCCAAGGACTGACGCAGTAGTTGACGGACAAAAGTAGTCTTCCCGACTTGGTTAGCGCCCACTAGTCCAATCCTATCACCTAGTCGGATAGCCAGCTCTGGATAGGAAAACAAGTGCCGTTCCTCCACCTTGACTTCCCCTGGAGTCAAACGCATCAAGGTATGAGCTTGCTTTGACACTTCTCCTATCAGTCGAATATTTGCCCAAGCTTCCTTTTTAGGGGGACTGACTTCCTTTAATTGCTTAATGCGTTTTTCCATCGTCTTGGCTGCCTGAGCCATACTTTTAGCCTTGCCGTCGTAGTTCCCCAGTTTTGAGTTGACCTTCCAGTCGGAACTTGACACCGATTTTTTCTTCTTGGTCATTTTCTGGGCCTTTTCTTTTTTAGCCAATAGCGCATCCTGTAGCTGTTTGATTTTTTCTTGGTAGATTTGGTAATCTCTAAGCTGCTTATCGCGGTCTTTTTGACGTTGTTTCAAAGCCTCTGCATAGGCTCCCTGATAGACTCTTATACTACTATTTTCCAAGTACCAAGTGATAGTCGTCACCTGATTGAGGAAATCGCGATCGTGACTCACCACCAATAACGAGCCTCGATATCCTTGCAAAGCTTTTATCAACCACCGACGATTATCCCGATCTAAATTAGCTGTTGGCTCATCTAGTATGAGTAGACTAGGTTTTTGTCTCACTGCTTCACGTAAAAGTTCCATAGCCTGTTCGCCACCGGATTGCTGTGACGTGATTTTTAACTGAGGAACATAAGCAAAATCAGGTAGCAAACAGACCTTGCCACTGTAATCCTTGTCTTCTCCTATCAGAAGGCGCAAGAGACTGGTCTTACCGGCTCCATTTTCACCGACCAAACCCACTTTTTCCCCCGCCAAAAGATGCAAAGAGTCACACTCAAACAAGAGCCGCTCTGGGATGTCCTTTACTATTTTTTCTAATCGAATGACTTCCATATGATTCTCCTTCTTTGTTAGAAGAGGGAATGGCTTTTTATCAGCCATAATAGTTATGATCAATTGACTGATTATTTTTGGACACGCAAAAAGCCATGCTAACAACTCCCTCAAGACACACTCTCCCCTTGTTTGACCATCGGTTCTACAAGAGTTGAGCTGACAATGAGTTCTTAATTGTTAATCATGACTTTATTGCAACCTCACTTTAATTTTCTTTAGTCTAACACGCTAAGTTAATAAAATCAAGCTTTATCGTATTTCTTGCGTCGGATAATGAAGTCTGAACTAACAACCTCATCCACATTGATAATAGACACAAAGGCGTCTTTATCAATATCAGCGACGATTCGCTTGACTTCCATGACTTCGTTTGGATTCAAAACAACGTAGAGAACATTATGTTGATGACCCGAGTAGGCTCCCTCACCTTTCAAATAGGTCACTCCACGATTGATATCCCTAAGAATATGGCTAGCCACTTTCTCCGATTCTTTCGTAACGATAATCATCCCGCGGACGGTATATCCCCCATTTTGAACCATGGTCAATACCTGGCTATACACAAAACTAGCTATCAAGGTATACATCATGTGTCGGACATCAATATAAGTCAGGGAAGCTAACAAAACAATGGCATCAATGATGAGTAGCGTTTGCCCCAACTGCCGACCTGTTTTCTCCTCGATAAGACGCCCCACAATGTCTGTTCCGCCAGTAGTTGCGCCATAGCGAAAAACAAGACCACTTCCTAGACCTGCAAAAATACCTGACAAAAGGGCTGCAATCAGAAAATCACCATTTAAATCTAATGTCACAGGGATGCGCATCCAAATATCAATAAAAATCGACATCAACACTGTTCCATAGATGGTTAACAGCAAGGCTTTTTTCCCAAAAACCCTAGCCCCTAAAATAAAGAGAGGAATATTGATGAAAAGGCTCGTATAGGCAGGGCTTATTCCAGTCAAAGCATGAATAATTAAAGTAATCCCGGCTACGCCACCTTCAGCGAGATGGTTTGCCATATTAAAATTAACAAAACCAAACGTATACGTTGCTACCCCAATCGCCACTAAAATAAGCACTCGAGGGGTAATTTTTATATCATGTTGATGCATAGACACTCTCCTTATCCCTTACCTTCCACGATTTCGGTATTTACTCTTACTAACAACAAACTCTGGACTGACAATCTCATCAACACTAGAAATAGCTACAAAGGCACCTGGATCAATTTCTGACAAGTAGGTTTTTAACTCTCTCGTCTCCATAGGATTAAGAGCCACGTAAAGCACTTGCTTATCCGACTTCGTGTAAGCACCACCGGCTCTAAAATAGGTGACCCCTCGCCCTAAATTTGTCATGATATGATTGGCAATGTCCTCATGCTGCTCACTGATAATAAACAAGCCTCGAAGGGCGTAGCCACCATTTTCCACCAATTTGACCACCTGACTATACATGAAACTCGCAATCAAGGCATACATCATTTGATTAAGATTGATATAAGTGAGTGAAACAGTCATAACAAAGACATCAATAGCCAGCAAGACTTGATTGAGCTGAATCCCTGTTTGCTTTTCAAGCACACGGGCGATAATATCTGAGCCACCAATAGTCCCACCATAGCGAAAGACTAAACCGCCTCCAAGCCCTGCAATTATCCCCGCAAAAAGAGAAACCACCAAAGCATCTTGGCGCAAATCAATAACCATTGGCAGGCGTTGAAAGAGCCAAACGAACCCATACATGGAAAAAATACCTAGCAAGGTATAGGCCATGCTTTTTCGACCAAAAAGATAGGCTCCTAAAAAGATTAAAGGGAGGTTGATGAGATAACCTGTATAGGTCGGATCAATACCAAATAAAGCATGAAAAACCATTGTTAGACCGGCAAGCCCACCGGCTGCAATATTGTTGGGAAGGTTAAAGTAGACAAAACCAAAAGCGTAGATCGCCGCCCCCATAATAATGAAGCAAACATTTTTGACATGTGAGTGCTGTGAAGTCATCTGATCTCCTTAACCTACATAATCCTTAGTCAAAATCTGCAAAGCGTCCGATAATCTGCACATTCTCAGAAATTGAGACAAAGGCATTAGGATCTGTTTTTTGCATGTAGTATTTAAATTCGTAAAATTCTGCTCGTGTAATAACCGTCAAAAGCACCGCTTTTTTCTCATGATTATAGGTCCCTTCCGCATCATTGATAGAAGTCACCCCACGATGCAACCGCTTATGAATCATCTTGATGACCTTTTCTGGACAACTCGTAATAATCATCGCTTGCATCTTCTTTTGCTTGGTATAGATAGCATTTGTGACGCGACTTGAAACAAAGATGGTGATCATGGAATAAAGGGCGTATTGCCAACCAAAAAGAGCCCCTGCAAACAGCATGATAATACCATTCACCACTAGCGAAATATTACCAACATCTCGCCCTGTTTTTTTACGTATGGTTAAACTGACAATATCTGTGCCACCACTAGAAATCCTTGACTTGAGTCCATAACCAATTCCTATCCCCATGACTAAGCCGCCAAAAACCGCATTGATTAAGGGATCTGGTGTCAAACTGATTTCCGGAACAAACTGGATAAAGACCGAACTCATTGTTACCGTGATGAAAGTAAAGATGGTAAATTTATGCCCAATTTGTTTCCATGCTAATATCAGCAAGGGAAGATTTATCGCGTAAAAAGCTACCGCAACAGGAATTTGGAAACCAAAGCTGCGCAAACTTATAGCAGAAATTACCTGTGATAACCCTGTCACCCCACTCGAATAAACATGGCCTGGTTCAAAAAACCAATTAACAGCAATCGCTGATAAAAGCCCATACAAAAGAGAAGCCGAGATGCGCTCATCGTACTTCTCTCTTGATATGCTTCTGAGCGCCTGCCAGAGACCTAACCTCTTAGCCCAACGACGCACAAAAAATTTCAATTTTTTCCAAAAGGTTGTTTTTTTAATCATGTTCCTTTACAAGAAGAGCCAATTCTTCCAGTTGTTTATCTGCGACTACACTTGGTGCCTGAGTCATTGGATCAGTTGCTTTATTGTTTTTAGGGAAGGCAATCACTTCGCGGATATTATCCTTACCAGCTAAAATCATGACAAAGCGGTCCAAACCAATAGCTAAACCACCGTGCGGCGGGAAGCCAAAGTCCATAGCCTCAAGCAAGAAACCAAATTGCTCACTTGCTTCCTCTGCAGTAAAGCCAAGAGCTTTAAACATGCGCTCTTGCATATCGCGTTTGTAGATACGAAGACTTCCACCACCAAGTTCATAACCATTGAGAACGATGTCATAGGCAACCGCGCGTACATCTGCAAGATTGCCTTCAAGCTCATGAGCTGACGCTTCTGTCGGTAGGGTAAAAGGATGATGAGCAGACATGTAGCGGCCCTCTTCCTCAGACCACTCAAACATTGGCCAATCAACCACCCATAAGAAATTAAACTTAGCGTTGTCAATCATGTCAAGCTCTTTGGCGATACGGCTACGCAAAGCACCTAAAGTGTTATTAGCCACTTCTAGGCTATCTGCCACGAAGAGCACCATGTCATTTTCTTCCAGCTGTAAATGTGCTGTCAACTTATCTTCAATGACTGTCAAGAACTTAGCAACTGGACCTGCCAGGCTTCCTTCGGCCATTTTGACCCAAGCAAGACCTTTAGCGCCAAACTGCTTAGCAAACTCTGTCAACTTGTCAATATCTTTACGCGAGTAGCGGTCTGCATTGCCCTTCACAACGATAGCCTTGACGCTTTCAGCTTCTGAGAAGACTTTGAAATCAACACCCTTAACCAGCTCTGTCAAGTCTTGTAACAACATGTCAAAACGAGTGTCCGGCTTATCCGAACCATAGCTGTTCATGGCAACGTCATAGCTCATGCGTGGAAATGGCAAAGTGACCTCAATACCTTTGGTATCTTTCATCACTTTAGCAATCATGCCCTCAACAATATCTTGGATTTCCTGCTCATTGAGGTAAGACGTCTCTAAGTCGACCTGTGTAAACTCCGGTTGACGGTCTCCACGTAAGTCTTCATCGCGGAAGCATTTGACAATTTGATAATAGCGGTCAAAACCAGCATTCATAAGAAGCTGCTTAGTGATCTGAGGGCTTTGTGGCAAGGCATAGAAATGCCCTTGATTGACACGTGATGGCACCAAGTAATCACGCGCACCTTCTGGTGTTGACTTGGTCAACATAGGTGTTTCCACATCAATAAACTCAAGACCATCAAGATAGTTTCGGATAGAGTGTGTCACACGAGCTCGCAACTTAAAGTTTTCAAGCATTTCTGGGCGACGCAGATCCAAGTAACGGTACTTGAGACGGTTGTCGTCAGATACTTCAACACCATCCTTAATTTCAAAAGGTGTCGTTTTTGCCTGGTTAAGGATTGTTAAGCGAGTCACCTTTAGCTCAACAGCTCCTGTCGGCAAATGATCGTTTGCCTGCTCACGCGCAACCACAAGACCTGTCACTTCGATAACATACTCATTACGCAGGCTTTCTGCAACCGTCATCAGGTCGCTAGAAACTTCCTCAGGATTGATCACCAACTGAATGATTCCCTCACGGTCACGTAAATCAATAAAAATCAATCCACCTAAGTCGCGACGACGACCCACCCATCCTTTAAGGGTGATTTCCTGACCGATGTGCTCTGCGCGCACGCGACCAGCATACATAGAACGTTTTGTCATAATTCTCTTCCTTACTCAAATGTTATTCCTCTCCATTATAGCAGAAAGCACACAAAAACCCCACCCTCATGAGCAGAGTTTTTTTGATTTTTGTTAAATGGCAGAGTAAACTCACACAGGCTTGCTATTTTGCTGCTTTTTTAGCTGCTGCTTCAATAGCTTTTTCGATTGTTTGAGCATATAACTTGGCACCATCTGTGGTAGCATCTGAGAAATGCACGCCATCTGATCCATTCCAAATCTTTGGATTGTCAAGAGCAGCCTGATACCAGTCCGCAACAGTCACATAACTGTATTTTTCCTCTAATGATAATTCATAATTGTGAACCTCTAAGACACGTCCATCCTTCGAATTATAAGGCGTCACAAGAACCAGTCGGTGTCCTTCTGGCAGAGCCTCTACAAACTGGTCGATATCTTCCTTATAGTTATAGAGAGAATTGACACCAACAGCAATAACTACCGTCTTAGCTAACGAGCCATTATCTACTTGATTCTTAAAAACATCATAGGCAAGGTCGAAATTACGACTGACTTCTGAGTCAATCTGAGCTTCTGGAAGAGCGGCTACCAGAGCATCATTAGCTCGTAGCGTCACAGAGTCTCCAATAATCACAATATCACTAATAGCAGTTGCATCTCCAGCCGCCAAGGTGTGTGTACGGCTTAAATTGGTATTGGCTTGAGTCAAACGATCTCCGATAAGATTAGTCTCAAAAGAGCCGACCTTAGGAGCAAATAAGGTAATGCCTAGAGTGACAAGTACCAATCCCGTCAATGTCACAACAAGAGGCTTCTTATAGGCCCTCCAGTCCAAGTTCACCCCTAAAATACTTGGTTCTTTACCGATTAGAATCGGCTCAATAACATAGTAAGAGAGACTTGCAAAAACCAGTGAAAATACTGTTGTAAAAAAGACGGTAAACCCTAAAGGCATAAACTGGCTAAAAATGACATAAAAAGGCCAGTGAAACAGGTAAACACCGTAGCTCGTATCAGACAAGAAGGTCAGAGCTTTTGGCTCATCCCAACCTTGCCATTTGTCATGCAGTATACGTGTGCAATAAATCATCACACAAGCACAGGCACTCGCAGCTAAAAATCCTAGAAGATAAGTGAACATATGATTATAGTCTAGGAACAAGCTTAAGAGCAAAAGCATCGCAGAGCTAATCCCTAAAGCAATAAAAAGATGCTTCAGTGGTCTATTAGCTATCTGCCGTTGGAAATTTTTAGGAATATCTGAAATCCCTGTTATAGTCGCCAAAAAGCTCCCTGCAAAGAAAGGAAAAGCATGCGCTAAACTTGAAAAATAAAGATTGGACACATTAGTCGTTAGAAAAGCACCGACAAACATCGTCAAGTAGCTGATGATAAAAAAAGCTCCCGACGTCAAAAAGAGAATCCCTCTGAGCTGCGCAGAACGCTTCATCCGCCGTGAAATCAGCCAAACCACCAACCCCCACAAAACGTAGAAATGCACCTCAACCGCTAAACTCCAAGTGTGCAAAAAGAGATGAGGGATAAATTGATTCTCATAATTAGCCCCTATCCATATCTCATAAACATTCGTTGTGAATCCCAAGGTTGTCGCAATTTGACGACCAATATCAGCTACAAAGTCCCTTTTCACAAAAAAAGTAAACGGCATCACTACTAATACCATCAACACCAAAGGAGGCACGATGCGATAAAAACGACGGCGCAAGAACGATTTATAATCCACTTTGCCACTACGTGAAAATTCATCCAAAAGAAGTGCCGTTATCAGGTAGCCAGAAAACGTAAAAAAGATATCAACACCGATAAAACCACCGGGAAATAGCGTTTTAAAATAATGATAGAGTAAAACAAGTAACAGCCCTGTTACCCTGACTACGGAAAACCATTTTATTCTCATTGCTGATATATCCCCTGTTTAAATGTCCCTTTATAAACCTTCTTTGCCTTTGTGGTCAAAGTCCCTTCACCATCAGCCAAACCTTTAGAGAAATGCCCTTCATAGGTCCATCCTTGATGTGATGTGAACTTTCCTTTCCCCTCAAAGACTCCACGATCAAAACCACCTTCATAAACGTCTCCATTTTCATAGACTAACTTCCCGGTTCCCGTCATACGGTAGTTTACAATCTCTCCTGTATAGGTAATTTTCCCCTTATTAAAGGTTAGAGTCCCTTGGCTTTTAACAGGAACAGTCAAAACAACCAACCCCAAAAGGACAATGACCACTGCAGAAATCAATTCTATTTTACGACGGCTCCAATCAAATGATTTTAGTTTTGAGAGCACTTGATCAACTATTTTGTTCTCCATTTATTACCTCCAGCCAAGTCTGACAACCACTTTTAACGAGAGTATAAGTCTCTTCAAAATCACCAGTATACCACGGATCTGGGACGCCTCCGTCACAAAAAAGGGCAATTTTATCATCGTAACGCCCCGCCGACAAGGCTTTCAGGTCCCGGACATTTTGAGCATCCATACCAATGACATAGTCGTAATAGGCAAAGTCCCTCGCTTTAAATTGCTGGGAGCTTTTCGTGGTATCAAATGGCACAGCATATTTGGTGAGAATTTTCTGTGTCCCACCATGAATCGGATTCCCATGCTCCCAATTAGAAGTCGCCTTACTGTCGATAAGAAGTTGGCTTCCTTTAGCAATATCCTTCATGACAAACTCAGCCATTGGACTACGACAAATATTCCCAAGACACACAAAACAAACTTTTTTCATTCTCAAGACCTCACTATCTGCCCTTCTATTATATCAAATTTTAAGCATTTGGAAATAAGAAAAGAGCCTAGGCTCTTTTCTTAAATCTCATTAAAATAGCGCTCAAAATCTGTGTATAAGTCATCTAGACAAGCTGTGATTTCTTGGCGTGTGACATTATTTTTCAAAAGGACTTGCCCACTGTGAATCTCGCTTTCTCCCAGGGTGATAATGGTTTTAGCTTTGAGATTATCTGCCGATTTGAACTGGGCCTTAATTTTCCGATTGAGGTAGTCACGTTCTGCAGAAAAGCCTTGTCTGCGAATCGCTTGGACTAATTGCAAAGCTGCTGCATTGGCTTCATCTCCAAGCACAGCGATATAAACATCTAAATCTGTCTCAATCGGTAGTTGGATGCCCTGCTTTTCCAAAACAAGCAAGAGACGCTCCATACCAAGTCCAAAACCAAAACCAGGCGTTTCAGGTCCACCAAAATACTCAACTAGACTATCATAGCGACCGCCAGCACAGATGGTCAACTCAGACTTATCTACTGTCGTGATAAATTCAAAAATCGTGTGGTTATAATAGTCCAGACCACGCACCATGTTAGTATCAATGACATAAGGAATACTGAGGAGTTCCAGCATCTCACGGACACTGTCAAAGTAGTTCTGACTCTCTTCGTCAAGATAATCAAGGATAGACGGCGCATTTTCCACCGCAACTTTATCTTCTTTTTCCTTTGAATCAAGCACGCGCAGAGGATTTTCATCTAAGCGTCGCTGACTATCTTTCGATAGACTCTCACGCAACGGTGTCAAGTAATCAATCAAAGCTTGACGATAAGCCTTACGGCTCTCAGGATTTCCAAGCGTGTTGAGATGTAATGTAACGCCCTTGATGCCTAGCTCTGTGAAAAGCTGGTAGGCCATGGCGATGGTTTCGACGTCTGTCGCTGGATTTTTTGAGCCAAAAACCTCCGCACCAATTTGGTGAAACTCGCGCAAGCGACCAGCCTGTGGGCGTTCGTAGCGGAACATAGACCCCATATAGTACATTTTAACAGGCTTTTGCACTTCTGGGGCAAAGAGCTTGTTTTCCACAAACGAGCGAACTACCGGTGCTGTTCCTTCTGGTCGAAGGGTAATATGACGGTCACCCTTGTCATAAAAATCATACATTTCTTTGGTAACAATATCCGTCGTATCTCCCACAGAGCGTGAAATCACCTCGTAATGCTCAAATATCGGAGTACGGATTTCTCCGCAGTTATACTTTTTGAATGTTTCACGTGCAACTTGTTCCACATATTGCCATTTGGCTGCCTCTTGTGGCAAAATATCTTGCGTTCCTTTTGGTTTTTGTAGTTTCATTTCCATCTTCCTTTACAACTAAATCCTCTTCATTTTACCACAAAAACCTCTAGTTTTCACTAGAGGTTATCTCTATTTGAGATTTTCGCCATTGCTTGCAATGACCTCTTTGTACCAGTCGAAAGATTTCTTCTTATAACGTCTCAGAGTTCCGTTGCCGTCATTGTCCTTATCGACATAGACAAAGCCATAGCGCTTCTTCATCTCACCAGTAGAGGCAGACACTAAATCAATCCAACCCCACGGCGTATAGCCAATCAAATCAACGCCATCCAGTTCAACCGCCTTAATCATTTCTTTGATATGGGCTTCAAGGTAGGCAATTCGGTAATCGTCCTGAACCGTACCATTTTCCAGCACATCATTGGCTCCCAGACCATTTTCAACAATGAAAAGAGGCTTCTGATAGCGGTCATAAAGAGCATTCATCGTGATGCGCAAGCCCACTGGGTCAATCTGCCAGCCCCACTCGCTAGCTTCTAAGTAGTTGTTACGCAGAGTGGCAAAGACATTTCCTTCTGTGCGCTTGGCGTCTTGGTTGAGGGTCCCTGCCATACGCGAAGAATAATAACTAAAACCGATAAAATCGACTGTCCCCTCACGCAATACTGCATCGTCATCATCTGCTTTCTCAAGCACGATACCTTCACGTTCCATGAACTTCACGGCATAACTAGGGTAATAACCACGCGCTTGAACATCTCCAAAAAAGAAGTTCTCACGATTCTTCTCATTGGCCTCTAAAACATCGTTTGGATGAGCTGTTTCGGCGTAAAATTGCCCTGCAGCTAACATGCACCCCACTTGATTTTCTGGATCAATACTCTTTGCAAGTATAACCGCCTTAGCCGACGCCACCAATTCGTTGTGAGCAGCTTGATAAAGCACCTGCGTCCGATTTTCCCCTTCTTCAAAGGAAATAGCTGCGCCCATAAACGGCAAATGCATGAGCATATTGATTTCGTTGAAAGTCATCCAGTATTTGACCTTACCCTTATAGCGAGTAAAGAGCGTTTCAGCGTACTTGACATAACAATCAATCATTTCACGACGCTTCCAAGAACCATATTTATCCACCAAAGCCAAAGGCACATCAAAATGGCAGATTGTGATGACTGGCTCAATACCATGCGCCAGCAATTCGCCAATCAAGGTATCATAAAAAGCAAGACCTTCTTGATTAGGCTCAGCCTCTTCCCCAGTTGGAAAAATCCGCGACCAAGACACCGAGAAACGATAGGCTTTAAAGCCCATCTCCGCCATCAAAGCCACATCTTCCTTGACATGACTGTAGTGGTCAATGGCTTCACGTGATGGGTAATATTGCCCCTCTGGCACATCCTGATAAGCTAACTTTCCGGTCATCACAGGAAAACGATACTCTCCTTTGGGAATAACATCGACAGAACCTAGACCTCGTCCGCCTTTGTCAAAGCCTCCCTCAAGTTGATTGGCAGCAGTCGCTCCCCCCCATAAAAAATTCTTTGGTAAACTCATAACAATCCCTTTCCAATAAGCAAGGGCTGATAATCAGCCCTAGTGTTTATGCTTCGTCCTTATACAAAATAAAGGTAACGATAAATGAAATCACAACAGAAAGAACAAGCCCCGTAATCGCTGTGTAGAAGTACTTAAGAGTATCCTCACCGATGTAAGAAGCGATGGTTAAAAGACCAGGTGAGCCACCCGCAAAGTTACGAGCACCCATAATACCAAGGAAGAAACCGCCAATACCTCCAGCTGTCATGGTTCCGATAAGTGCAGCACGATTTTGAAGCGTCACACCATAAAGCGCAGGCTCTGTAATCCCAAAGATAGCTGTAATACCTGCTGATGAAGCAAGGGCTTTTTTATCCGTATCTTTTGATTTGATGGCAATAGCTAGCGCTGCACCACCTTGCGCCACGTTTGAAGCAAGCATACCAGGCTGCGCAATCGTATCATAACCAATGGTCATACGGTTGTTGATACCAATAGACACCAATCCGTAGTGCGTCCCTGTCATAACAAGGAAAGGAGAGAAAATACCGACAATCGTTGGTACTACCCAAGGACCAAGTTTTTCAAGGGCTTTGAAGAAATCTCCCAACCAAGTTCCCAAAATTGAACCAGCAGGACCAAGAACAACAAGCGCCACAACTGCAGTTGTCAAGGCTGCAATCAAAGGTACCGAGAAGAACTTAATAGCTTTTGGTGAAATCTTATCCGCAAAACGCTCCACATAAGACATAAACCAAACAGACAAGATTACTGGAATAACCGTTGAGGAGTAGCCAGCTGGTGTGATTGGCAACCCAAACAAACCTAGGCTATCACCTGACTCCTTAGCCGCAACTACCATAGCTGAGAACGTTGGGTGCAAAAGAATCGCACCAATCAACATCCCAAGATAAGGATTTGCCTTAAATTGACGAGCCGCTGTTCCTCCAAGAAAGACCGGAAGGAAGTAAAAACCAGCATCGCCGATAAAGTTAAGAATCTGATAGTTAGTATCATCTGCCGTCACAACTTTAAAGACAACTAACAATGACAGAACAGCCTTTATCATACCCGCTGCCGTAATAACAGGTAAGATTGGTGTAAAGATGCCTGAAATAGCAGCCAAGACTTTTTGACCAATAGTTTGATGCTCCTCGGTATTAGCTGCCGTGTGATCTTTTGGAGTGCCAATCAGGTCTGTTAACGGATTGTAGACATTTTGCACATCACTTCCGATAACCACTTGGAACTGTCCTCCACTTTTTACCACTGTCACAACACCCGCTGTTGCTTTTAGCGCTTCTTCATCTGCTTTGGCTTCGTCTGCCAAGACAAAACGCAAGCGCGTCGCACAGTGCGTTAGACTGTTGACATTTTCCTTACCACCGACCTTTGATAAAATATCAGTCGCCAATGCTTTATAATCCATATAATTTCCTTTCTCAAAGGTTTGGTAAACCTTTTCCTCTTTTGATATAATTAATCTTACCATGTTATCCTGTGGCAAGAAAGCCCTTTCAGCGTTTTGTGAACAACGTTCACACATTTCATTTTATTTAGTCTTTAATCTGTAAACAGCGTTTACAAAAATTAACTTAGGAGCCTAGCTATGCTATTACATGAGAAAATCGAAAACATCATCTTCTCTCCCAGCGAACAGCTGGTTATTGACTACCTTTTAGGGGAAAGTGCCGAGCTAGAAAACCTGACAACCCAAGGGATTGCTAATGCTACCTTTACCTCCAAATCTCTGACCGTTAAAATCGCTAAGAAACTCGGTTATTCAGGTTGGAACGACCTCAAAAACGCCCTTATCCTAGAGCGGGACTATTTGGCTAATCATGCTACGGATATTGATGTCAACTACCCCTTTGCAGCTACTGACCATATCCTAACCATCGCCAAAAACATCGCCCAAGTGAAACAAGATGCTATAAAAGACACCTTGTCACTCAACAACGGGAAAAGCCTTAACGCAGCGATTTCACTGATTAACAAAGCAGAGCATTGCCACGTCTTTGCTATTGGTAACAATATCCTACTTGCAAAAGAATTCGAGTACAACATGCGTCGCATCCGTCAAGCTACCACGGTCTACGACTATCATGGAGATATTTTTTTCGGTGCAACGCTAGCTTCTGAAAAAGACTGTGCACTGGTCATCAGCTACTCAGGAGAAACAGAGCCTCTACGCCGTGTGATGAAACTATTAAAACGCAATCATGTTCCTGTTATTCTCATGACCAACATCGGAGAAAGCACCTTGTCAAAACAAGCAGATGTAATTCTCCGCTTATCCACACGCGAGCGTCTGTATTCCAAAATTGCAACCTTTGCTAACGACTCCGCCATCAGCTACCTACTAGACGTTCTCTACTCAGGTATTTTTGCACAAAATTATCAGGCTAATGCCGATCTTAGAAAGACATCATCTCGTCACGTCGAAGTTACCCGCCCATCAGACTCCCAACTCTTAATGGAAAAAGAGAGCAGGCAAGAAAAGTCATAAGAAAAGTCAATCTTCCCACCGTCACAAACGAAAAGAAGATTGACTTTTTTCGCTATACTATTCTCCCCAGACCTTATCTGTAATGGTCTTAATCAAACGTAATTTTCTCCACTCATCTTCTTCTGTCAAGATGTTGCCTTCTTCAGTTGAAGCAAAGCCACACTGCGTCGAAATGCCCAGATTTTTTAGAGGAACAAGCTGCGCTGCTTCTTGAATGCGCGTCACAATCGCATCCACATCTTCCAAAGTAGGATCTTTTGAAGTGATAACTCCAAGCACCAACTCAACATTATCACGACCATTCCAAATATCTACTAACGGAGCAAAGTCTCCTGAACGCTCATCGTCATACTCAAGGAAGAAAATGTCATAGTTGAGCTGACCAAGGTATTTTGAAATGGTGTGATAGCCACCTTCAAACAGATAAGTTGACTTAAAGTTTCCACGACAAATGTGTGTTGCCACTGTGAGGTCTTCTGGTAGCCCATCCAAAACCTTATTGATGACATAGACATCATCTTCTGCGATTTTCTCAAACACACGGCGCTCTTCTGGTTGTTCTTTATGGTCTTCTAGTTGTTGAATCAAATAAGCCCATGTCGTATCATCTAGTTGCACATAACGCGCACCCAAATCATAAAAACGCTTGATAGTGTCTTGATAAGCCTGTGCTAGACCGTCAAGAAAGTCTGTCCAGCTATCATAGTAGTCAGCATACAAGTCACTACGGTGATCACGATTGATAACCAAAGACGGGCTCGGGATAGTGATTTTTGGCGTGATGCCCTCTGGTGTGATGGATTTTAAATACTCAAAATCACGGTAAAATGGGTGATTAGGGTTTTCAGCTACCTTACCATTTAAGCGAACATTGGTTGTGCGCGTCTTAGCACCATGGAATTTATAAGAATCCTCTTGCAAATAGGCTTCAAAACCTGTCAACTCCCACAAGAAATCTAGATGCCACCAAGAACGTCCAAACTCACCGTCAGAAACAACCTTAAGGCCATTTTCAACTTCGTGATGTACCAAATCTTTTACCAATTGGTCTTGAGTGGTTAAAAGCTCCTCTTTTGAAATTTCCCCTTTAGCAAATTGCTCACGCGCTTCTTTAAGAGCCTGCGGGCGCAGGTAACTGCCTACGTGATCAAAATGAAATTGTGTCTTTGTCATGATAATCTCCTTGAAAATATGTTGTATTTTCATTTTACTCAAAAATGATATAAGTGTAAATTATATCTTTTCTATATTTTTATATAGAAAATAACTATAACAAAAGACCTGCTCTGCTATTTTTCAAAAAGAGCAAAAAAATCTGTCAAGTAACTTTACTTTACAAAAAAGATTTGCTATACTGTTAAAGTTGGCGAAAGCTAAAACAGACACTTGAAAGGAAACTAAAGAAAATGGCAGTACCTGCACGTCACACTTCAAAAGCGAAGAAAAACAAACGTCGTACACACTACAAATTGACTGCTCCATCAGTACAATTTGACGAAACTACTGGGGATTACTCACGTTCTCACCGTGTATCTTTGAAAGGATACTACAAAGGACGTAAAATCGCTAAAGCAGCTAAATAATAGAAGGGAGATACCATGCGCGTAAATATTACACTTGAACACAAAGAATCTGGTGAGCGTTTGTACCTTACTTCAAAAAACAAACGTAACACTCCAGACCGTCTTCAATTGAAAAAATACTCACCAAAATTGCGTAAGCACGTGATTTTCACCGAGGTTAAGTAAGGGTTTCATTACACGTCAACAGGCGTCAAAACATTGATTTTATGCGGTTTTTGATTTTTTGAAATTCATTACATTGCAGTACAAATCAATAAAAACTCTACCTTTTACTCTACCTTTTTTAGATAAATATATCATTTGGATATTGAAGTTAAGCCCTGCTATCATTTCGATGGCAGGGCTTTTTGATTTTTTATATTTTTACAGAGCTTTTATATTTCAAGTTACAATAGGTATTTCAAAAATTTTATCACTTGACATTGTAATCCTCTCTGTAACTTTTCCAATTTATCTATCTTTAAATAAATAAAACCCCTTTGTAATACAATAAAAGATAACTAACAAACAAAGAATAATAAGGCTAGGTTGCCAAAAACCTGCTATTTCTGCTAAACTCTGCCCTAAACGTTGCCCTATAAAGCGAACTAACATTAACACAATAGCATTAAAAATTACAGAGACAAATGAAATTATTATTGAGTGCATTATTGCTTCTGCAATGCGTATTTTAAAAAGTTGTAATTTTGTTATGCCTAATATTTGTAACTGTCTAATATCTTCAATGTCTTTATTAGAAGATAATATTGTGATAGAAATAAAACTAGTAATAATAAGCACAATTGGTGCAGATAGATAGGCAATGAAGGAGGCTCTTGCTTCGTGGACACTATTTATAGTATTCATAAATGAGTACATATTTCTGGTATAGAGGATGAATCCAGAAATGAGAGTTATCCCCATAGTCATCGAAGTCTGTATACTCTTCAAATAACTAGGATTGTATAGTAGGTTCCAAAAACTTGTATTGATTGCATAATTTTCAGATGGGAGAATCTTCATTAATAATTTTATTAAACAAATCTGGGTGGACGGAGATAGAACTTGAATAATTAATATATGAGTAATCAATAAAAATAAAATCATACCAGATTGTGTCACAATCACTTCTCTATTATTGGTAAAACCTGCTGAAATAATAATACCTATACACAATAACCATAAGAATAGACGAACAGAAACATTAATAAACTTAGTCGCTTTAACTCTCCAATTTCTACCATTTGATTTTGAATTTGATTCTTTTTTTAATAATCGAATAGAATAAAAATAAGCTCCTAATCCAACAATTGTTGGTACTATTAAAATACTCAATAATACAGTCTGAATATTGGATGTAATAACCAAATCAGGTAATTCATCTCTTCCTAATAAATTTTGTAAAAATTTATAGTAACTATCTGTCACAACGAAGGAAAGGATTGTCCCAAAACTGCTAACAATGACTGCCATTATGGAAAATTGACCAGCTACAAGTAAAGATAGCTGAGATTTACTCGCACCTAAGATAGTCCATAACTCATAGTCCTTTTTAAATATGTCTATTAGCAATCTTATATTATTTGAAATGAGAAAAAATAGAGTAATACCTCCAAATATAATCAACATCTGAAAAAGTTGCGAAGCATTGATATTTGAAATTCTTGATGAGCTAGTAATGCCAAATAAAGATGTCCCAACAATTAGGCTAGATACAAGTAATAATGGAATTGTCCCAAACCATTGTCTCTTTGAATACTGAAACTGATACACAATAAGTCTTAACATATACTCTCACCTCTCTTGCCAATAGTTTCAAGAGCCTGATAAAGTTCTTCAGCTGATGGATTAGTAATTTCTTGCGAAATGTAACCATCTTTTAAAATAAATGCTTTATCTGTTTTAGATGCAAGCTCAATGTCATGTGTAACCATTAAAACACACTTCCCCTCATCAGCCATCTTTCTAAGCGATTCAAAAATCAATTTCCTAGAAATACTGTCTAAAGCACCAGTCGGCTCATCAGCAAAAATAACCTTACTATCTGATAAAATAGCACGAGAAATAGCAACCTTCTGCTGTTCTCCTCCTGATAGTGTTGATACTAATGACGATAGGTCGGCTTTAAAATTCAGATTATCCAATAAGGTTTTTACTTGATTCCTATCGGCAGTCTTCCCTGAAAGTCTTAGAGGTAGTGTAACATTTTCCAATGCTGGTAGAGCAGGAACTAGATTATAATTTTGAAAAATAATAGCAATGTCTTCACGTCTAAATTTAGCCAGTTTGCCATCTTTTAGCCTATATGGATTCACACCATTTATAACAACCTCGCCACTAGATGGCTCTGATAAACTTGCTAAGCAATTTAGCAAAGTTGACTTTCCTGAGCCACTGATACCTAATATGGAGATAAATTCACCATAATCCGCGGATAATGTCACTCCCTTTAGTACCGACACCTTCTTATTTTTTTCCAGTAGAAAATCTTTTGTTAGGTCAATTGCATTAACAGCTACATTATTAAACATAGTATCCTCCTAATTTTAATTTTTTACTAAATGTTATTTTCGGTTAATGATTTACTAAATTAAAAATACATTAATACTATTCATGAATCCCTGCATTGTTGAGTGAATCAAACAAAATAGAATCAACCTCTAGTGTTCGCAATATTTGATGTATTCGCCTAGAAATCTTATGTCTGAACATAGCTGAATCACTTATAAATTCTGTATCTTTTGATAAAGCATTTTCAAATTTTGTCAGTTCATATTTTTCAAATGAATAAATAGATTGTTTTAGCTCTTGAACTAATTCATCTCTAGAGAGCGATTCAGCATTTTCTGATAAATATTTTTTAATTAGCTTATTTTTGATGTTATTACCATCAATCACATATTCAAACGGTTGGCTAAACATTTGAAAAGTATGATTGAATTTTTCAAGAAGCCCCTCATTTATTAGCACACTCTCTAATGCCATTATTTGTGAGGGATAAATGAATTTCCATTTTTTGAAAAAACTTAAAATTTCTTGAAATCTTTGCTTTTCAACATCTCGTGCTGATTGATGAATAAATACTTTATCATTAACATTTTGAATGAATTCATCTATCACAGAAAACATTTCGGTTTGGAAGCTTTCCTGGGTTGATTTTTCTGACAGCCTAGAAAGGATTTCTTTGGGCGAATGTGGGTCAAGATAAAGAATTTTTGTAGGGTATTGTCGCCTCTCTATTTCGTGTTTCAATGCAAAAAGATATGGTTCTGTCATTAAAAATGGAGTTTTGCCTTTGCCAAATGAGCCATTCAGTTCCTCATAAATCTCCCTCATTTCAACTTTATCAACATCATTCAGCAATTCATCAAAAGCTGATAAAATTATACTCTGCTCCAAATCCGAATCCAAAAAAAGCTTATCATATTTGGGAAATACATGTAGTTTCTCATAATACTCTTTTTCTGTTCCATCGCTATAATCTAGATAAAATTGTTCTTTTTGAGACCAACCATAAATAGTTTTCATAAACCAGTCATCGTCAGACTGGTCTTTTTTTCGTTTATGAATTTCCAAATAAGTGCCGATAATGTCTGAACGCAATATCTTTTGAATCTGACTACGTTTCATGGTTAAGTAATCACCATCTTTATCGTTATCAGAATTCCAATGCTTTCTCAACTCAGACTCAGCTTCCTCATATGTATACCATTTATTAGCTTCTATAATCTCTTTTACTTTTTGTTTGTCTTCTTTAGATAGCATGCGATTTCTGCCTCCTACTCATTTATATTTTACCACTTTCTTACAAAGAGCATAATAAACAACCTCATTAAATTTTGAGTAAGATAATAGTGTAAGAGAAATCTTGCAGAAATATTTAATACAGTCCCAAATGGTGGCCACCAAATGGAACGGAATGAAACAGATATGATGATATAGCAATAAAGGTTATATCTTGTATAGAATTGTTTCGCCGTCATTTGGTGTGCCATTTTGCACCTATAGGCATTCAATTTTTGCTCATATTCGCTTCTTTCCGCTCCTAAAATTGGGCTGTTGGAAAGAGGCAGATATGCAAATCCACTACCCTACAAATCTTGAATTAGTAGCTGGTCTTGAACCACATGAACAAGAATTTTGGTTAAAAGTCCTAGATGATATGGACAGACAAGAAGAAAACTATCAACGTAAAATGAGATACCATCAAGTATCTAGCTTAGACTTTGTAGTATCCGAAGATGGACGTGAAACCACACTTCAAGAATTGGTCACGAGCGATTCCTATTCTAGCGAAGACTATATTATAGAACAGATTGATGAACAGTTGTTTCAAGAAGCAATCTCTGAATTGGATATGAAACATCGTATCGTTTTTAAAGCTATATTTGAAAATG
Organism: Streptococcus plurextorum DSM 22810; assembly: GCF_000423745.1. Lineage (GTDB taxonomy): Bacteria > Bacillota > Bacilli > Lactobacillales > Streptococcaceae > Streptococcus > Streptococcus plurextorum. The sequence continues at coordinate 21,049 of NZ_AUIO01000008.1, read as the reverse complement.
GTCTAAATGTTACAAAAGCTAGTCAACTAATTGGTCGGTCTGATAAGACTGCTAAAAAGTACTACAAGGAATCCTGTAAGCAGGTTCTTAAAAAAATGCAATCATAATAGATTAACTAGTAGTCAACAAAAAGACTACTAGTTTTTTTCAAAAAAATTCCGAAAACCATATTCTGAATCTCCTATATATAGGAGGTGATGGATATGACCTAGATACAGTATCCAGCTCATGATAAAAACCGAGCACGTCTCATTCACATTATTTTCTATTACACAGGAGGAACTGCCGATGGCATTCAAAATGAAAACCACAAAAGGTGGTTATACCACTTCATTGGCTGACAAAATCATCAGTCAAAAACAACCGATTTTCTCACTTAGTTCCGAGCTTGAACCACAACAACGATTTGAAGATGGCAAGCCGACAGGAGAAATCGTAGCTTATAAAGCATGGTTTGTACAAGAAGGGCAAGACCCTTTCCAAGTCAAGTTTGAAGATTCCATTAAGCTACCAGCTTTTCAATCCATGATTCAATTTGATACACTACAAGCCTGCGAAGTAAAATACAATATTTACTTCAAGGCGAGTGGTATTAAGGAGGTTCGATAATGGTTTCACAATCTCATGATGTGCTGAACCAAACTTTCCTGCAATCTTATCTGCTCCAGAGCCTAAACATGGCTCTGGGGGCTTTAATGCAGGGAGAAACCAGCTATACTAATTCCTTTAACATAATTATCCAAGAAGACGGCTTTGTCTTTGTCCCTCGCCTTCCGTGTGCCTACATCCTTGATGATGACTTGTACAAGAAAATCTTTCTGATTGCTAACGCTTCCCTATACCCTCAATATACCTTATTGAAGCAAAATGCGACCTATTTTATCCCCCTTAAAACAGATGATTTACACGTACAACGTGGTCTCTTTTTCCCATGGAAGGAGGGAATTTCAGAACGTCTTGTAATTCCTGAATTAGATAAGTTTTCAGCTAACTTACCGCAGGGAAAAATCCCAATCATGAAAAACTTTGAACTCAATTTAGATAAGGTAAATCACTGGGCTATTGCTGGAAATTCGGGTTCAGGAAAATCGTACGCTATCACTTACTTCTTGAGTGTCCTGAAGCATATGTCTGACTTGATAATTATTGACCCTAAATTCGACACCCCAAGCCGATGGGCTAGAGAAAATCACATTGCGGTTATCCACCCTGTCGAAAATCGTTCAAAATCCGATTTTGTTTCACAGGTTAATGAACAACTAAGTCAGTGTGCAACTCTCATTCAGAAAAGGCAAGCTATCTTGTATGATAATCCTAACCATCAATTTCCCCATCTAACCATTGTCATTGATGAAGTGCTTGCTCTATCAGAGGGAGTCAATAAGAACATCAAAGAAGCCTTTTTCTCCTTGCTCTCACAAATTGCCTTGTTAGGGAGAGCAACTAAAATTCATCTCTTCTTAGTTAGCCAACGTTTTGACCACAATACGATTCCCATATCAGTAAGGGAACAAGTAAACGTACTATTACAAATTGGAAATATAAATCAGAAAACCACCCAATTTTTATTTCCTGACTTAGACCCTGAAGGGATTGTTATTCCAACTGGACATGGTACAGGTATCATTCAAGTTATTGATAATGAACACCCCTATCAGGTTCTGCCTCTGCTCTGCCCAACTTACTACACTAAACGAGGTATCCTATGACAACTAAAACCTATTTCATGAGAAGTTTCAATTTCATTCTGAATCTGCTTCTCATCGCTCCTATCTTGTATTTGTTCGGTTGGCTTTTCAATAGTCTATCTATTCAATTGAATACCAATACTCTGTTCAAGTTGGAGACTGTCATGACTATTACTGATAAAATCAGTTCTATTAGTTACGGACTAGCTCTCATTTGCTTGTCCTTATCCTTAGTATTGATTGGAATAGAAATTGTCAAACGGTGGAAAACAGACACACTTATGAACTATGTGAAATCTGTTTATCATACTTTTTCTCTTAGAAATTTCTTATTTCAACGTGAAAAAGTACAGAAAGTAACAAGTCCTGAACATCAGACTGTACCAACATCAACCCCTGTAAACAACGGATTTAATCGAGCTGTCCGTAAATGTATGGTTGATATTCAGACTGATTCTGTCACTATCTTCATCAAAGTTCCAAGAGACCAACAGGGACAAAAAATTCTAAAGGATATGGAAGCACTATTAAAAGAGGAAATTGCTAGTCAGCATACTGATTACTATTTCTCATCTCCTATTCGAGTCCGCAATCAATTATGGTTCATTGGTAAAAAACGTTAATCTTTGGGGGCTGTGGCTTGCATTAGCAAGAGCCAAACAGCCCCCCCTTTTTTTATTATGTTCTATTCAACCATGAGCTCTTGGGGTTACTACGACCCCCAATAGCTCAATAATCAATAATCACAAATTTTGTCCAAAAAATTCCGAAAAGTATACCCAAAATCTCCTATATATAGAAAAGATATAGCAAAGCGAGGTAATTGCCTATGGCAAAAGAACAACGCTCCTCAAAGTGGACTTTCTTATTCTACGAAGAGAGTGCGCCTGAGGATTATTTAAACATCTTGGAAGAACTCCATATTCCATTTATCCTTAGCCCTTGGCACAACAAAGATGTGAACAGACAAACAGGAGAGTTCAAAAAATCACACAAACACGGTGCATTCTTCTTTGATTCACTAAAAAGTTATTCCCAAGTATCAAATATCATCAGCGATAAACTAAACGGTCCAGCACATGTCGAGGTTGTTATGTCTCCAACAGGTTTATTTGACTATTTTACACATGCTGAGAATCCAGAGAAGACCCCCTATAGTATCGAAGATATTGAAGTTGGTTGTGGCTTTGATTTGGATAAATTCTTAATGGAAGTGAAAACCTCAGATTTTATTCATGAAGTGGTTGATATTATCGAAGAAAACGACTTTACCGAATTTGAAGAGTTAGTTTGGTATGCACGAGCAAACAATACAAATTTGTTAGGACTCATTATTGAACGTACCTATTTCTTTGCTAAGTATTTAGATTCACGACGGCATAATCCAAATCGGTTACAGACTGCCAATACAGAGGAGAAAGACAACGATGAATAACGAAAAGTTAGAACAAATTGAACAGTTATTGCAAACACTTATCAAGCTCATTCAAATCAAAGAACAGAGCAGACCACTAAAGATAATTCAGCAACGAGAATTGCTAAGACAACTAAATATCTCTCCAAACACACTAAAAACTTGGGAACAAAAAGGATTAAAAAGATTAGAACCTCCTATAGAGGGAACTCGAACCGTCTTCTATTTATTAGACGATGTTATTGACTTCTTGAACTCCTAATGTTGAAGTTTTGTGCTAAAATAGTATTATCTAAAAGAAAGAGTGGTAACTATTTTAGCCTGCTTCAATATCCTGAAGAAAGGCAAATATGGAAACTGAAACAATTATCCATAATGGCAAAAAAGTCATTAAAAAAATCAAAAAAGATAAATCCATTTCATATACGCTAAAAGGAGCATTTCTTGGTAAAGATGTTAAAACTGGCAAACAAGTCACAACAACTATTACTGCAAAAACACTTAAGCAACTTGATAGAGAAGTTATTCAAGCTCGCTTAGAATTTGAAAGAAATGGATTTACTCGAAAAGAGAATGTGCCTATTAATACGCTGGAAGATTTAGCCGAAGCTTGGTTTCAAGCTTATCAAACTTGGGTTAGTTCACACAATACATTAAATAGGGTAAGGGGCTACCTAGATAATTATATTATTCCTAAATTCGGAGATTACAAACCAGATAAAATTGAATCTGCCGATATTCAGCTATGGTTAAATGACCTAGCAAAGAAATCAAAAAAATCAGTTGAATCTGGTGTGAAGCGTGCAAATAAGGGATGTGCAAAAGATTTCGGTGCTGTCATCCATAAGTTGAAAGATATTTTTGACTATGGCATTACTAACTATGGTCTGACCTCTAACCCTGTCAACACTATCAAGATTCCACCCAAGCCCAAGTCTAGCAAGCAACGTATCATGGTTTTACATGATGATAGTCTCGCTAGGTGGCTTAATTATCTTGAAAGTTTAGATAACAGTAGAGCCAATCGACGGTTTAAGTTGATTTGTAACACACTCTTAGCTTCAGCCTTGCGTATAAATGAGTTACTGGCATTGACAATTGATGATTTGAACTTTGAAGAATCCTCTATTGGTGTCAACAAAACATTACTTTGGAAAACCGCTAACAAAAAGACTGGAACAAAAGGGAAAGTCATCTGTAAAGCAACTCCAAAAACCGATGCAGGCAATCGCTCTATTCCAGTTCCTTTATCTATACTTGAAGAACTTCGAGATTTTCACAATGAAATGAACGAATATCTTAAATTACACAATAGACCTGAAACAAAATTGATTTTCCCAACAATATACGGAAACTATATGTGTGATAGAAACGAGCGAACAACTCTCAAGAATAGATTAGCAGGTCTAGGATTACCAGATTATGGTTTCCATTTATTCCGACACACTCATGCTTCAATGTTGCTTAATGCTGGTGCAAACTGGAAAGAACTCCAAGTCAGAATGGGACATAAATCAATTTCAACCACAATGGATACTTACGCTGAATTAGCACCTCAACGAAAGTTAGAAGCTGTGGGTATTTATCTTGATAAGATTGCTGAACTAACGCAATAACTACTCTACCATTCACTCTACCTTTTACTAAGGAACATTACAAAAACGTTGATATATAAACGTTTCTAACAGCTAAAATAGATAATACTTAACCTTTACTGAGGTGAAATAGGGATTCACTACACGTCAATAGACGGTAGAAACCTTGATTTTAAGCGATTTTTGAAAGATGAACTTTCATTACATTGCAGTACAAATCAGTCGAATCACTACCTTTTTCACTACCTTTTTTGAAATAAGTTTTTGATTCGGATAAGTAATAAAACCCACTGGCTGATTAAAGTCAGTGGGTTTTAAAATCTAAATAACTTCTTTAGAAAGTCTGTCATAACATTCACTTTTCAACAGAGGACTTTCTATAATAACTTGACTAACTTTTGAATCAATATATTTTAAATTATCTTTTATAACCGAAAAGGACGTTTGACATTTTAAGTTTAGAAATTTTGTATTTATTGCAAAAAACATCTTCTTCAAAACCTTTTCATCAGTCTCATTTTTTATAAATGAATCTATAGCAAATGGCAGTGATACACTAGATTTGCTATCAAGCAAATTCATATAAACGAGAAAAATTACCAATAAATACATGTTTTTTGAACTATGTAAACTCTGAAACTACCCAAAATGGCATATTAAAGAACGCCTTAGCATAGCTGGGGCGTTCTTTAGTGGCTTGTTTGGAGGGGCAAATTTTAACAGATTCACTTTACGAGAGCAACTATTTATCTGTTATTGATACTGTTTTGTCAGTTGATAAGTTGTTGTGCTCTTCTAAAAACTGATAAAGAGCGCCGTAAAGGTTGGCATCATTACCGAAGTGGGTTGGAATGATAGCCAAATCAGCTACATTCATACTAAGAAGGGGTGAGCCTTCGATAACCTTTGAGAATTGACGATTAATCTCTTCGATTAACAGTGGCTGTGAACTGATTCCTCCGCCAATGGCATAAGTTGAAAGGTCTAAGAAAGCTTGGAGGTTCAAGATGAGGTAGGCAATCTGACGGCAGTAGGTCTGAAAAATAGGTAAAGCGCGTGTATCCCCTTTTGAAATAGCCTGAAAAGCTGTCTGACCATCTTTAAGGTCTGGATGCCCAATGGCTTGATTAACTTTTTCAATCATCAGAACAGCTGAACCGATGAACCCCACCATTTTTTCAACTTCAGGTTTACTAGCTTCCAAAACAGATAGGCTAAGTTCCCCAGCCTGGAAGTGAGGGCCCATACGCAACTGTCCGTCAAGGATAATGCCACCCCCGACACCGGTTCCAAGTACGATAACAGCAGCGTCAGATACCCCTTTAAGACTTCCTAGCCAGAGTTCAGCCAAAGCAGCAGCCTTGGCATCATTTTGAACACTTGCTGGTAGATTATAACGTTCTTGTATGACTTGTTTTAAACAAAGTCGATCCAAATAGGTGAGAGCTCCTCCAAAGTAAATGGTTCCTGTATGAGTATCAACCTTTCCTGGAACACTAAAGGCGACCCCAGAAAGTTCTTCTTGATAAGGTGTGATAATGTCAAAAAGGCTCGTTAAAAAGGCCTCCAAAGAACGCTTAGGGGTAACCGTTTTATCAGAGGAGATAATAGCACCATCTTCTTGCATGAGGGCATATTTAATATGTGTCCCCCCCACATCAATAGCTAAATAATGTTTCATATCAGATACTCTAACCGCAATAAGGGGACTTTAACTGATGCTATAGAAGGTAGCACCAGTTAAAGTCTTATCCCTCAACAATGTTATAACGGTTTTACTTTCATTTTATTGGCGTCTAGTCAACGTCGCTACCATTAGTGGCAATGACTTTCTTGTACCAGTTGAAGGATTTCTTTTTGCTTCTCTTAAAACTTCCTGTACCGTCGTTATTACGATCTACGTAGATGAAGCCGTAGCGCTTAGACATTTCCCCTGTACTAGCCGCAACAAGGTCTATACATCCCCAAGTGGTGTACCCTATGAGTTCCACGCCATCTTCATTGATAGCCTGATTCATCGCAATGATATGGTCTCTAAGGTAGTCAATACGGTAATCGTCCTCAACATAGCCATTTTCATCGGGAGTATCAACAGCACCAAGTCCGTTTTCGACAATAAACATCGGTTTCTGGTAGCGATCCCAGATGGTGTTGAGTGTGATACGAAGTCCTAGAGGATCGATTTGCCAGCCCCATTCAGATGCTGAGAGGTAAGGGTTTTTAACAGAGGCAAAGACGTTGCCTTCCGTTTTATCTAGATTTTTCGGGTCAGCTGACACCACACGGCTGGAATAATAAGAGAAAGAAACGAAGTCAACAGTATTGTCTTTTAGCAGTTTCAAATCCTCGTCTGTCATGTCTATGGTTAGTCCGAGGCGCTCAAATTTCTTTTTAGCATAGTTGGGATACTCTCCCCTAGCTTGAACATCAATAAAGAAGTAATTTTCACGGTCTTCTTGAAGGCCAGCCCAAACATCATTAGGATTGCAGGTGTTTGGATAAAAAGGACCTGTAGCTAGCATACAGCCAACCTTATTTTCCGAGTCAATGTCATGGGCAATTTTTGTTGCTAGGGCAGATGCGACTAGCTCGTGATGGGCTGCCTGGTATTTGACCTGATTGGCGTCTTCACCCTCTTCAATATAGAGGCCTGCGCCCATAAATGGAGCGTGGAGAATCATATTGATTTCATTAAAGGTTAGCCAGTACTTCACTAAGCCTTTATAGCGGGTAAAAAGGGTCGTTACCAGGCGTTTGTAAAAGTCGATCAATTGACGATTACGCCAACCACCATAGTGCTCGATTAAATACATGGGACAATCGAAGTGAGTGATGGTAACGAGAGGTTCGATGTTGTATTTGTGTAGTTCTTTAAAGACGTTTTCGTAAAATTGAAGGCCTGACTCATTTGGTTCTAACTCGTCGCCTTTTGGGAAAATACGGGACCAAGCGATAGACATCCGATAGGTTTTAAATCCCATCTCAGCAAACAAGGCGATATCTTCCTTATAGTGATGGTAGAAGTCGATAGCTTCTTTCGCTGGATAGAGGTATCCGTCTTCAAAATGATACATTTTTTTCTGACCGGTAATGATAGAAAAGCGATCTTTTCCGATTGGGACGACATCGACATTAGCTAGTCCCCGTCCATCGACATCATAAGCCCCTTCTAATTGGTTGGCAGCAGTAGCACCGCCCCAAAGAAAACCTTTAGGAAATTCAGGATAAGTTGTCATGTGATAGCCTCACTTTCGTTATAGTATGAGAGTAATAGTATTTTCAACTTTAAGGAGTTCATCTGGTAAGTAAGCGTCTGCTAACTCAGTACCATTGAGTATAAGCTTTGTAAAGCCAGATTCTTTATGTTCGGGATTTTCTACAGTAATATGGAGGGTTTTACCACGGAAAATCTTATCCATAGAGAAGTGATCCCACTCTTTTGGAATGGCAGGAGCTAACCGTAAGCCACCGAGATCTGGTCGAAGACCTAGGATGCCCTCTACACATCCTACCATGACAGTTGAAGCGGTCCCGGTTAGCCAATGAACATGTGATCGTCCGTGATGTGGGCTGGCTGGTCCTTCAGTAAATTGTCCATAGCAGTATGGCTCTAATTGACGGATGTCTGCTTCCTCATTTTGGGCTGCTGGAGCATTTTCCATAAAGTAGGTAAAAGCACGGTCTCCGTTTCCACGCAAAGCTTCTGCGAGGATCAGCCAGCCTTGAGATTGTGAAAACACTCCAGCATTTTCCTTGTTTCCTTGGTTATAAATAACCGCTAAAGCTCCTTCAAAGGCATGCTTATGATAAGGTGGGTTCATCAGAATAGCCCCGTATTTGGTATTGAGTTGATTAAAAACGTTATCCATAGCCAAGTCAGCCTGAGCATTATCGGCCAGACCACTAATAACAGCCCAGCTTTGAGGGTTGAGCCACATGCTGGCTTCAGGAGCATTGCGCTCTCCAATACGTTCTCCGGCCTCGGTATAACCACGAATGAAACGGTCTTCATCCCAGCAGAGCTCTTGGATCTTTTGTCTCATAGCCTCTTGTTCAGTCTCAAGAAAGTCTAAATAATCCTCATCTTTTTTGTGGGTTGCAAAAATCTTTAAAAGGCTCAATGCGTAGTAATATTGCAAGGCGACAAATGATGATTCGCCTTTGGCACCTAAGCGCAAGCAATCGTTCCAGTCGGCATGGAGCCCTGCAGGCATGCCATGGGGACCTAAGTGATTCATTGAAAACTGAATAGCAGCTTTGAGGTGTTCATAGACAGTAGCTTGTCCCTTATTGGCATAAGGAATGACTTCATCCAAGAAATCCATATGACCAGATTCCGTGATATATTTGTAAATGGTTGGGAAGAGCCAGAGAGCATCATCTGCACGATAGGCTGGGTGCCCCGTTTCTTGGACATAAGAAGCGTCATCGGGGGTATCCTCATGTCCAGGGTTATGGGTAAATTTGACGAGTGGAAGGCCTCCACCGTTATCGACTTGGGCAGACAGCATGAAACGGATTTTATCAGCTGCCATTTCAGGGGCTAAATGGATAATTCCTTGGATGTCTTGCACGGTGTCACGATAACCATAGCCATTTCTAAGCCCGCAGTAAATAAGAGAGGCAGCACGTGACCAAATAAAAGTCATGTAGCAGTTATAGGCATTCCAGGTGTTAATCATGGTATCAAAGACGGGACTAGGCGTTTTGACTTGCAGACTTTCTAGGCGTCCTTGCCATTCAGCACGAAGGTCATCAATTTCAGCTATTACAGCTTCTTTTGCTTTTTCGTAGTTTTTGATAATGAGACTAGCTTCTTGAGAGCTTTTTTCTCCTAAAATAAAGACTAGCATTTTACTTTCATCAGGAGCAAGTGTTATCTGGCTAGCGAGAGCACCACAGGCGTTTTCATTATAATTATCAATGTTTCCCAAGTCACCAGTTGTTACGCCAACAGGTTTGTCATAACCGTTGTAAGTGCCTAGAAAAGCTTTTTTATCTCCGCAATAAGAAGAGACAGGATTTCCGGCTAAACCAAAGAAACGTTCGGTAACATTCTTTTCATCGATTTGTTCATCTTCTTCCAAGGTATTGAGGTTCCCGTGAATTTGTTGTACGACACGATTATCTTGAAATTGAGTTCTCGAGATGAAAAGCGAATATTGGAGATTGACCAAATCTTGCTCGTAATTGCTATGGTTGGTAAATTCAGCATAACCAGTTAAGGTCAGATGACGGGTTTGTGCGGAAGTATTAGTGACTTCAACAGCCCAAACTTCGTAACTCTTTCCCTTTGGGACATAGTAAGTGGCTTCTGAATGAATGCCGGCATAATCTGCTACCATTTTAGTGTAGCCAAGTCCGTGGTGGCACTTACTGAGATAATCTTTTACGTCTTTTCCGACAGGTTGCCAAGAAGCTGACCAGAAGTCTTTGCTATCATTATCACGGAGGTAAATGTAGCGACCGGGTTGGTCAAAATTATTGAAAATATAACGTAGGATACGACCGTTTGCTCCAGATTTCGCAAAGCTATAACCACCTGCATTGTTAGAGATGATTGCCCCGTACTCTGGAGAACCTAGGTAGTTGACCCAAGGAGTGGGTGTATCAGGTCTGTCAATGACATATTCGCGATTGATATCATCAAAGTAACCGTATTTCATAATATTATTCCTCTATTGTAAAGTAATGACAATTTGATGAAGGGAGTCATCAAGTTGTTGGAGTTTTTCTTTCGAAAAGTAGACATAGGCATCATCCGCAATAGGGAGATTTTCTCCCTTATAAGTTGCTTGTTTGATAATGTAACGACCAAAATCCTTATCGGACGGATTGAGATAGGTAACAACAAAGCGTTTACCTGCAAAGGTAGTCTGAATAGTAGCGGTGCCCTTATCGTCGAACTGGTCAGCAGTTAATTTAGGGTAAAAGATGAGGTCTCCTAATTTACCACGAATACCAAAAACTTCTGTGACCATGGTTAGCATATACCAACTGGCAGCACCTGTTAGATAGTGGTAAACACCACGACCATCGGTTCGGAAATATTCAGGGATACCAGGGAAGATATGGCTGGTATTAAAGTCTAAACTAGTATCAGCTAAGGACTTCAAAGCTTTCCACCCTTCCTTGACAAAGCCACGTTTGTAGAGAGCATTGGCATACATGACAGTCATATGAGAAAAGACAGCTCCATTTTCCTTTTCGCCATAGGCAAAGCCAAACATGCGTCCCAAGTCCATCTTAACTTCCTTAAAATCAGTATTGAGACGGTAGCCTCCAACCTCTTTACGATAGAGCAACTGATCAGCACTGTGGATTATTTTCTTAATCTGACTATCTGTAGCAACATGACTCATGATACTAAAGACTTGTCCTGTCAACATCATCCGCATTCCGTTGGAATGAGGTCCATCTGTCTGTTTGCCGTGATTGTCATAGTAGCTATTGTACCAACCGTTCTTATCATCTATATCAACCCACTCATTATTTTGTAGGAAATGCCGCAGCCAGTTGGCTTTCTGAATGAGATTGATAGCTATTTCAGATAAAGGTAGACTCACTTTATGACCACTCACATCATGCTGACAACTCTTTGTGTAGAGATCTAAAATTTGATGCTTTCGAGTGACCTGATCATAAATATCAGAATCTTTTTTCAAAAGAAGTCCCACCTCGGCTAACAATTCGATGGATTTAAGATCAGAAAGTTTTTCGAGCTGTTGGATCAGAGAGGCTAAATCAAGTAAGTTTCCAGCATAGGCAGCTGTAAAGGCCACAGTCTCACCATTTTCATTCGCCATATCAAGAGCGTCATTCCAGTCAGCTCCACGAAGACGATAGATATTGTGTTGACCGACTTCGTAAAAGCCAGTTAAGTGCTGAATTAATAAGTGCTCCAAAAGGCTTCCAGCATAAACATCGCCATTAGTAGTTCTTTGTTCGTTGCCATAGGCTTCATCCCATAAATCATCAAGACCACCTCCCCTCCTAACATGGGCATCCTTAAAGTAAGAGACCGACTTCGTTAAGATATCAATATCTCCCGTTTGGTCGATGTAGAGTTTTGTTGTCATGAGGGGCCAGAGAGCATGATCCATCCAAACACGACTGATACCATTGCGGTCGGCAATAAATTGACCATCACCTTCACCGATGATAGTAGCATTGGTGCCATCAAGGCGAACCCCTTTGAAATTGTTGACAATCATCTGACCAACCTTATCAGGTTCCATCAGAAGGAGCGATAAGCAATCCTGCCATAGGTCTCGCCAACCACGGCCGCCGCGACCATAGTCATGGTGTGGTAGGAAGGAACAGCCAAAAATACGTCTCAGAAATGGCTGGAAGCACACCCACTTCATAAACTGATCAAATGAGTTGTCACCTGTTTTAAAACCGACGGTTAATTTCTCTTGCCAGTATTGTTTGGTTTCATCTAAGCTGTTATGAACATCAGAAAGGGTATGAAACTTATCTCGAATATGCTGAATATCAGCTTTAGTCTCGCTAATCCCCATAAGGATGACAAAGGTTTTACTTTGTCCAGCTTCTAGAGTAAAGGGTTCGAAACTAAATGCTCCCATGGCCTCACGTCCATCAACGGCATATCCAGCATCTTGCCCCTTGCTTCCCTCCAGTAATGTTCTTGGCTGGGTGAGAGACCCACCTTCACCAATAAAAGATTCTACTGTTGGATAGAAAGTCTGGGGCTTGTCGTTATCCTCTCCAAACCCTAGTACATAATAAGTATGATGATTGAGGCGATGTCCACGTTCGTCAAACGACATGGTTGGAGTAACATAGACACCATCTCGATCAGTCTTGATGCGATGGAGCATAGAAGTGACATTTCGGTGATCTCGAATATTATCGGCACTCCGACCAAAAATCGGGATGGCTGCTGTAGCGGTCAAATTTTGTGCTTTTTCAGCTATATTTTTCACACTAACCAGCATAATCTCTACATTTTCATCAGCGGGAATAAATGATGTTATAGTTGTAGAGAGATTGCCATCATTCAACTTTCGTTTTATTTGTTGCCACATAAAGCCTGCTGTCAACTGGCTCTCTTCTTGTCGAGAACCAAAGCGTTGTGCTTCTTGGGCGGCAGATACTCCCGTCGCAGAGGATAATGTTCCATCTTCGGTTTTTATCCAGAAGTTGCGTGTTGATCGGTTATTGTGAAGATTATCTACACTAACAGGTTCCAGTAAGAAATGTTCTTGGTCTATCTTGGCATCTCCTCCTAGAAAGGGAGTGATAGCACTTTTAAGGCCAACTTCAGAGGCAAGTGGAAAGTAAAGGGCGCTGTAATTTTCAGGTTGCTGAATGGTAAAGTCGCCCTGTCCACCAATAAATGTTAGCGTTTTCATAAAAACCTCCTTGATACTTGTGATACAACTAGTAATTGTAAAGTAACTTTTTAGAAAAAAAAACAATAAAGGAGAACAAAATATCATAATAATGACATCTATTGAGGCGTATAAGTCATTCATTAAGATAGTAGGCAGTATTTTTAAAGTTATAGGTAAGGAAGAAGAGGCTATTTATTCCTTAATATAAAGTGGATTCTTTAGAATAATATTTAAAAGATTTTTTTGATTCAAAATAATAAAAAATAAAACTCTAGTCAAAAATATGATATTTTGTTAAAAAAAGTAATATAACAGTTTTGCCAGAGTTGTTATAGTATAAGTGTAAAAAATAACTCAGGGAGTTCTCCCAGAGATCAAGGAGACTGTTTATTATGAACAAAAAAGTAAGCGCTTTCGCTGTTGTGGCTTTAGCCGCGAGTGTTCTAGCTGGATGCTCATCAGATTCAAAAAAAGAATCTTCGGTGGCTAATGTTGAAGAAGGTAAAGTCATCAACGTCTATTCTTGGAACGATGAGTTCCGTCAACGTGTAGAAGCTGTTTATCCAGAAGTGAAAGAAACATCCAAAGATGGTACAGTAACAACGCTGAAAGATGGTACAGAAATTCATTGGATCGTTAATCCTAACCAAGATGGTGTTTATCAACAAAAACTCGACGAAGCCCTGATTAACCAAGAGTCAGCAGACGCAGATAGTAAGGTTGATATTTTCTTGTCAGAGACCGACTATGTCAATAAATATTCTTCAAAAGAAGCTGGCGCAGCTATTCCTTTGAAAGAGCTGGGTATTGATCCAGACAAGGATTTGGCTGACCAGTATAGCTTTACAAAAGTTACGGCTTCTGACGAAGATGGGGTTCAACGTGGTTCGACATGGCAAACAACTCCAGGTGTTATCGTTTATCGTCGCGACATTGCCAAGGCAGTGTTTGGAACAGATGATCCAGCCGAAGTTGGTAAAAAGGTTGGCGATTGGGCAAGTGCAAAAGAAACTGCAAAAGTCCTAAAAGACAAAGGATACACAATCTTCGCCTCTCCAGCAGACACTTTCCGCCTCTATGGTAATAGCATTAAAAACCCTTGGGTAAAAGCAGGTGAAACAACACTTAACGTTGGACCAGAGATTATGAAATGGGTAAAAGATTCCAAAGAATGGCTAGACGCAGGCTACTTTACGAAGACTGTCAAGGGTCAATGGACAGACGAGTGGAATAAGGAAATGGGATCACAATCTAAGACCTTCGCTTTCCTTTTCCCTGCTTGGGGTATTGATTTTGTCTTGAAACCAAACTGGGATGGTGCTGAAGGCTCATGGGCAGTAACAACTCCTCCACAAGAATACAACTGGGGCGGTTCTTACATCCACGGAGCTGTTGGTACAGACAATCCAAAACACGTCAAGGACATCATCATGGCCTTAACTGGTGAAAAAGAAAACCTCTTGAAGATCTCAAAAGACTATCTTGACTTCACCAATACTCAATCAGGCATGCAAGAAGCTGCTAAAGAGGATAACTTTAAATCAGACTTCCTGGGTGGCCAAAATGCCTTTGAATATTTTGCACCAGTTGCTGAGAACATCAAGATTGCACCGCTATCAGCCTATGACCAAGGTAGTGTTGAATTGATTCAAAACAGCTTCAACGATTACCTACAAGATAAAGTAAGTTTTGAAAAAGCAAAAGAAAACTTTGAAATTGCCATTAAAGAACGCTACCCAGAAATCACGGAAGTGAAATGGCCAGACTAAAAGAAACTGCGGTGTGTGATAGCACCGCAGATCTATTGAAGGAGTAATAGAATGAAACAAAAACGTAAACGTATTAATTACGGGAAATGGGGATATCTTTTCATCTTACCTTTCTTTGCAACTTTCTTTATCTTTTCCTTTATCCCTCTGGTTGAAACCATTCGCTATAGTTTTTATGAATATTATCGATCTGGGATTAGAGAAATCGGGCCAAATTTTATTGGTTTAGCCAATTATAAGGCACTCTTAGATTCAGACCTTTTAAAATATGCTGGAAATACGATGATTATGTGGCTGATGGGCTTTATTCCTCAGATTGGGATTGCGCTTTTACTAGCTAACTGGTTTGTGGATGCTCGATTGAAGCTACGGGGACAAGGAATCTACAAGGTCATTATTTATCTGCCAAACCTGATTATGGCGTCAGCTTTTGCCATGCTCTTCTTTACCCTTTTCTCAACAAATGGACCAATCAACTCAATCATGACATCTTTGGGTTGGTTCAAGGAGCCAGTTGACTTTATGGGGACAGCGCTTGGGACACGCTCGCTGGTTGCAGTTATGAACTTCCTCATGTGGTTTGGAAACAGTACCATCATGCTAATGGCGGCCATCATGGGAATTAGTCCGGATATTTTTGAAGCAGCAGAGATAGATGGATGCAACAGTCGTCAACGTTTCTTCTATATTACCCTTCCAATGATTCGTCCAATCCTTGCTTATACCCTTATCACCTCAATCATTGGTGGCTTGCAGATGTTTGATGTCCCACAAATCTTGACCAATGGTCAAGGAGCACCAGACCGAACATCGACAACCCTTATCATGTTTTTAAACAATCACCTAAAGAGCAAGAACTACGGTATGGCAGGAGCATTATCAGTCTATCTCTTTATCGTCAGCGCTATTCTATGCTGGTTTGTCTATAAGATGACCAACAACGAAATCAAAGCGGGACGAGAAAAAATAAAACACAAGGCTAAAAAGGCATAGGAGGTCAGCACATGTCAACAAATGCACAAAACCGCATCAGGCGTCTTGTGGCACATTTTGTACTCATAACTCTGTCATTTATGTGCCTTTTCTTCTTTTACATTTTGATTATCAATGCTACCCATTCTCACGCAGAATTGCAGAGGGGTTTCTCAGCTTTACCAGGTACCCATCTTTTTGACAATCTGAAAAAGGTTGCCAACGATGGAACCTTTCCAATGTTTCGAGGCATTTTTAACAGTCTCTTAGTTTCTGGGGCGACAGCAGCTATCTGTACCTATTTTTCAGCCCTAACAGCTTATGGTTTATACGTTTACGATTTTAAACTCAAAAAAATTGCCTTTGCCTTTATTATGGCAATCCTCGTCATGCCTACTCAAGTTACTTCTATGGGGTTCTTGCGACTGATTACACAAATGGGCATGTACGATACCCTTCTGCCAATGATTATCCCATCCATCGCCTCCCCAGCAGTTTTCTACTTCATGTATAGTTATATGCAGTCCTCCCTACCCCTTTCTATGGTGGATGCTGCTCGAATTGATGGGGCGGGTGAATTTAGAACTTTCAACACCATCGTCTTGCCACTTATGAAGCCAGCCATTGCCGTACAAGCTATCTTTACTTTTGTCGGTTCTTGGAATAACTACTTCATTCCAGCCTTGGTTATTCAATCTAAGAGCAAGATGACCGTGCCAATCTTGGTTGCCACTTTGCGTGGTGCTGACTACATGAACTTTGATATGGGGAAAATCTACACCATGATCTTGGTGGCAATCGTCCCAATTATCATTGTTTATCTCCTTCTTTCAAAATACATCATTGCAGGTGTTACCCTCGGTGGTGTTAAAGAATAATCTTGTTATCAAAAAATTTTTTAAGCGAGGTTTTTATGTCAAAGAAAACAGTTTTAAAATGGCTTTGCGCAACAGCTACCATTTGTAGCCTGCACGCAGGTGCCGTAGTTGTTTCAGCAGAAGATTCTACGCCTCAGACAGTGGCGACAAGCGAGACAAGGGAAACACCGGCTGAAACTCTTCCAACAGAAAACCAGGCGGCAACACCTGACAGCACAGAAATTACTGAACCCGTCCAAGCTGCTCCAAGCGAAACAACAGCAGGTGACGTTGAATCAACAACCGAAGTCACAGAAGCAGTCTCAGCTGAGACGGTAGAAGAAATAGCGCCAGCTCTCGCCACAGAGTATAGCACTAATTTTGACTCTTTTGATGAAAGGACTATGGCCAAAGCTGACTGGTGGAATGGCAATCCTTTCGGAGCTGTTTGGAAACCGGACAAGGTCAAGATTGAAAATGGGGTGATGACTCTGACTCTGGATCAAGGGACAGATGTGAATGCACCAGTGGAATTTATTTCTGGTGAATGGCGTACCCAAGACTTCTTCCACTATGGAACCTACGAAGTCAGCATGAAACCGATTAAGAATCCTGGAACAGTTAGCTCCTTCTTTACTTACACAGGACCAAGCGACAACAATCCTTGGGATGAAGTTGACATTGAGTTTCTAGGAAAAGATACCACCAAGATTCAATTCAACTATTTCACAAATGGTCATGGCGAGCATGAATATGTGTACGATTTAGGTTTCGATGCTTCTGAAGCTTTCCACACCTATGCTTTTGACTGGCAAAAAGACTACATTACTTGGTATGTCGATGGCAAAGCGGTGCACACAGCCACTGACAATATCCCAGTGACCCCTGGTAGAATCATGATGAATGCATGGCCAGGAACCGGTGTAGATGATTGGTTGCAAGCATTTGATGGGAAAACACCGCTTGTAGCAAGTTATGATTGGATGCGCTATACAGCAACAGAACCAGTGACTCTTGAGCAACCACCAGTTGTAGATGACAAAGGCACTGAAACACCGAATACGCCACCAGTTGTAGATGACAAAGGAAGAGAGACCTCAGACGTTGAATCACCTGTTGACAACGACAAGAACCCTGAAAGAAAACCAGAAGCTAATACTGACAAGTCAGATAAAAAGTCTCCTGTAACAGACAAGACACCGACAACACAAGGCGCAGTAGCTACTCTTCCAAAAACAGGAACAAAGGAAAATGCTAGCTTGACCATCCTAGGATTCCTGTCCCTAGTAGCAGGTTTGGTACTGTTGCCACTTCGCAAAAATCACCATTAATTACCACTAGAAAGTGAACCTATGGAAGATAAAAAGCAGTTCAAGACGCATTTTGAAGCCTACAATGAGAAGACCATGGAACTTAGAACGGGATCAAATGGTCACATGTTTGATTGCCGATTTGAACCAGAAAATGTCCTTTTTCAAGATGGGATTTTGTCCTTGAAAATCGATCAGGATGCCTCAGGAGCCTACACAGGAGGTGAGTGGCGCACCAGAGACTTTTTCCACTATGGTTATTATCAAGTTTGTATGAAACCGATAAAAAACTCAGGAGTCGTGTCATCATTCTTTACTTATACAGGGCCAAGCGATGGCAACCCTTGGGACGAGATTGATATCGAATTTCTTGGTAAGGACACCAACCAAGTTCAGTTTAACTATTTTACAGATGGGGTAGGAAAGCATGAATATCTCTATAATCTTGGATTTGATGCTTCGAAATCCTTCCATACTTATGGGTTTGATTGGCAAAAAGATTATATTACTTGGTATGTTGATGGGAAAGCAATTTATACAGCCACTCAAGATATCCCACAGACTCCCGGTAAAATTATGATGAATGTTTGGCCTGGAATTGGTGTTGATGACTGGTTGGGACCTTATGATGGAGAAACGCCACTATCAGCCATCTACGACTGGATTCAATATACCCGCCAATAACATTGAAAAGCTTCGTTAGGAAGCTTTTCTTTTTAATGTTTTCAAATAACTTAAACTATGATAAAATGAGAGTGTTTTCACTATCGTAAGAAGGAAGGTGATGGCATGCATCAAAGGGAAAAGTGGAAACTGTTTGATATTAACGATGATTTAGATGAATTAATGCATCGACCATTATCTGAAGAATACCTTTTCTATCAAGCAGTATCTACCGGTGATATCGAAGTGGTTAGGAGAAATTGTGAACAGGAACGATTTATGGATAATGAAGGTGTCGGGCGACTATCCCGCAATCCTGTGACCAATATGAAATACCATTTTGTCATTACGACAGCCATGATAACACGACTATGTGGTCAAAATGGCATGGAAATGGAACAATCTTTTCGTCTTAGTGATTTTTACATCCAAAAATTAGATGATCTTCATACAGTAGAAGATATTCAAAGTTTACACGATGAAATGGTAATTGACTATACTGAAAGAATGCGTAAAAAATTGCAAGAAGACATTACTTCGCGCCATATCGCAACCTGTAAGGATTACATCTATAGTCATATTAAAGAAAAAATTACCGTGGAGGAACTGGCGATTGAGCTTGGCGTATCAGCCAGCTACCTTTCTCGCCTCTTCAAAAAAGAAGTAGGGGTCCCTTTAAGCACCTATGTACGTGATAAAAAGATAGAAGTGGCTAAAGATTTATTACAATTTAGCTCACAGTCTATGATTGACATTGCCAACTATCTTTCTTTTTCTTCCCAAAGTCACTTTATCCAGCAGTTTAAGGCTGTTGTTGGCATGACACCGAAAAAATATCAAGATAGCCATTATCAGGTGGAGTGGAAGAGGCCAACGGATTGAGAAAGCACTAATTCAACATGAAATTCTTTGCATATTCTCAGAAAATGTAAACCATTTCTTTTAAGAAAATGGTTATTTTTTCAATTATTTTTCTAGCCAAGAAGTTGCTGTTTGAGACAAAACTGCATCAAGTCCCTCGATATTTTCACGACCAACAGTACGTAACCATTCACGCGCAGCTTCTTCACCTTGTTCAATATAGACTGGCACAACACCCGCCCACGTCGCACGACCACAGAGAACACCGTTAAATTTTGCACCTGCTTCATGAGCAAACACCAGAGTATCTTGGAAGAGTTTAGCAGAAACACCTGCACTTAGATAAATATAGGGCAAGTTAGTGGATGCTTCTTGTTGACGGAAATATTCAGCTGCTTCTTCTTTTGTATAGACGACTTCCCCTGTTCCAAAGCCTTCTACAAAATTCATGTTCACAGGTACTTCTACCTTGAGAACATCCACTCCAAAACGTTCATCCGAAAATACTTTCATAGCCTCATTTACTTTTCGAGGTTTGACTTTTGCAAATTCCACACTGGCATTGTCTTCAATCGTTTCATCATAGCTCAAAATTTCTAAGAAGAATGGCAAACCTTCTGCCTGACATTCTGAACCTAAGCGTTCAATATAGGCATGTTTTTGAAGATTGACGTATGGATCACCATCAACGTCATAGTAGAGTAGAAACTTAATCGCATCTGCCCCTTCTTCTTTTAGTCGTTTTACAGACCACTCTACTAGGCAATCTGATAAGCGACTAGTAGAGCTGGTATCATAGCCAGTTTTTTCATAAGCCAAAAGCAAACTGCACTGTTCGTCACGGGCGCGCGAAGCTGGCAAACCAAATTCAGGATCTTACAGAAAAGTCAACATGTTTTGTTTTATTTTTTTGCATACAAACAAAAAACCAACATTTAGCTGTTGGTTTTTATAACATTATGATTTTGTAGAAATGATTTCAATGTGGTTATGTAATGATTGGTAATTTTCATCCTTTGCAGTCATATCGGTCACTAGAGCAGTTACATCATTCAAATCACAAAAGGAAGTGAAATCATCTTTTCCAATTTTCGAGGCATCCAGCAGTAGATATTTTTCTAAAGAATGTTTAATGGCAATATTTTGCGTATAGGCTTCAGCTAGGGTAGAGGTCATAACATCAGTTCCCTTAAGTCCGTTACATGAAAAGAAAATCTTGCTGAATCGCATTTTTTCTAAACTAGTATTGGTAATTTCTCCTACAAAAGATTCTGTCACTTGGCGATATTCTCCCCCCAGAAGAAAGACTTGAAACTCCTCGGTCTTCTTTTGAGATAGGATGGTAAAAACAGGCATACAGTTTGTGATGACTGTTAGGCGAGGATTTTTAATGGCCTCAGCCAAAAAGGCCACTGTTGTTCCTGGACCTAAGAACACCGTGTCTCCATCTTCTATCAGTTGTGCAGCCCTTTCTGCTATCTCTTGCTTGGCTTCCTTATTCTGAATGTGTTTCTCAGAATGGGAATATTCCCGATATTGAAAAGCCTTATTACTTCTAGC
>NZ_AUIO01000007.1 GCF_000423745.1 Streptococcus plurextorum DSM 22810 | reverse complement strand
CTTTGCCAAGAGTTTAAGTGGCAGTGTGGATGAGGTGGGGGCTTCTATGAATCGCTTGTCCAGCAATACAGATAGGTTTATCGATGATATTATTCGAGATGGCTCTCATTTTGATGATTTCGGTAACTTAAAACCTAATGTTCGTTATCAAACAGGTGAATACGAATACGTCTATCGAACTGATGATGTAGGACGACTAGCGGAATGGGACGCCCCAGAGCTTCAGCGAACAAACAGAGAAAATCGTTTACCACACGACGCAAACACTCCAGGTAAATTGAAGGGAGACCATGCTGGACATTTGGCTGGAGACCGTTTTGGTGGTTCGCCTGAAATTGACAACCTTGTTTCTCAGTTAAGCGAAGTGAATTTAAGTGATTACAAGAAACTAGAAAACCAGTGGGCAAAAGCCCTCGAAGAGGGGAAAAAAGTTTCAGTAAATGTAAAAGTTAACTATGTGGGTGACAGTTTGAGACCAAGTAGTTTTGAGGTTTTTTATAAAATTAACGGAGAGCAAATTTTTAGAAGTATACCAAATAATTAGAGGTTAGTTATGATATTTGAAGATAAATTTTCCAAAAAACAAGAAGATATGATTTTATTGGCACTAGAGTATTTTAGTAGAGTAAAAGTAAAAACGGATTATATATATATATATGCCTCTTATGAAACAATGTATTCTTTTGATGTATTTTGTAAAGTTTCCACAGGAAAGATAGAAAAATTACATGAACTATCAGTGGTAAATTTATCAGAAGAACAATTAGACAATTTAATCTTTTCAGTATTAAAGATTGGCAACCAAGATTTACAAGAAATTCATAAAATTTGTATCGAGTATAATCGTCCCATGCCAACCCAAATCAAACTTATTTATGATAATGTGAATAAGAAGGTTCATGCAGATTACTCTTATGACCTATTTTATTCAAATTCTGATACTTTAACTTCATTTGATATTTTTAATCAATGGTATGAAGAAGTCAAAGCCGAGATTGAGAATAGATAAGTCTAAGTATGTCGGTCAGTTTGGGGATAATGTTTTAAAAGAATTACCAGAATATCAAAAACAGTTTACTCATTTTGTTCAGAATAGTATTGATGAAGCAACTATTAATGCACCAATTGAGAGTTTCTTTGGGCACTTTAAGACGGAGTGCTATGATTTGAAGAAGTATAAGACTTTGAGGAGTTGGTATCAGACATTGATGCTTACATCCATTTTTACAATCACCAACGTTTTCAAGAACGCAACAACGGCCTTGCCCCTCTTGAAATGAGGAACAAGGCCGTTGCCTAATCTTTTATTATTTCATTGTCCACTTGACAGGGAGCAGTTCGGTTTTCTACTGGTGGGGAAGCAAATGGTTTTAATCCCTTTTATTTGCTTTATAATAATGAAAAATGCAGTTAAATCAATACTTTTGGTTTAAATGAGTTTTGTGTATTATTCCCACTCAACGACTAAATAGGCCTTTAGAATCGTTGAAATAACAGTGTTTTTAGCTATTTTGATTTAATTTGGCGACAATTTTGGCGACTTTTTCGATATTACTTGGTTACCATTAAATTGTACCATTGTTTTGTCTGCATGTTTGATTGAAATTAAACCAACCATTTCATCAGCAAGTTCCTTGTCAACGCCTGACCATAAATGAGCGTAGTGCTTTAGAGTGATTTCCGGTGAAGAATGTCCCAAACGTTTAGAGACTATTAGAACAGAAGCGTTCAATTCGTTGATAAGGTAGGAAGCGTGAGAATGCCTAAGTTCCTTGGCTTGTATTTCTGGAACTTTTGCTAATATTGCATATCTCTTAATAATCCTTGATATAGTTGATTTAAGCATAGGATTTCCGTCATAACTTAAAACAAAATTTACTCTTCCTAAACTAGCTTGCCTATTTTTCCATTCTTTGAGAATAGAGATTGTATCATCATCTAACGAGATTGTCCGTAAACCTGAATCTGTCTTAGTATGATTTTGGCGAATCCAGTTCGTTTTACTCTTCATAATCAACATATGATTGACTGTGAGCTGTTTTTTCTCAAAGTCAATGTTATTCCACCATAAAGCTGTACCTTCGTTTACACGCAATCCTGTACAAAAATAGAGCCATAATAAAACGAAGCATAGATGTTCATAGAAATCATCAATATAGATATGACTGATAACTTCTTCAAAATCTCGTTTTGTCCAATATTGTGAATGAGTCCGACCTTTTGGAATTGCTTTGACTTTCATTGAAACATTAGTATCAAGAAATTGCATGCTCACAGCGAAGTCTAATGTTTTACGAAACATTCCAAAAGTTAAACTAGCATATGCTTGTGAATAGTTCCCACCATTTTTTGAGAGTAGCCAAGTTCTAAAATTTTGTACATCTCGAATTGAAATATCCTTTAATTTCTTTCTGCCAAACCTTTTTATGACTAGGTTGATTGCAGGTTGACGTGTGGAATATGTGTGCTCGCTTACTTCAGATTGATAAAATGGTAAGTAGGTAGTATTCATAAATTGCTCATAGGTCATATCATAATTTGAATAACCATTAGATTGTAAGTAGTCGTTTTTGACCCTAATAGCTTCTGTGTATGCTTCTTTAGCAGTAGTAAATTTCTTACCATTTGCATTTTTACGAGCTTTCTTTTTGATACGTTTACCTGTAATATTATCAGTTCCTAAACTCACTTCATAATAGTATTGTCCTTTCTCGTCCATATAGACATCTTGAAAATTCGTTTTTGCCATAAGTTACCTCTTTCTACTCTAGTAACTTAAAGCCAAGAACTTTTTCAACAGCACTAACTGGAACTGTACCCAGCCGTTTATTGCTATAAAGTGTATAACCTTGTTTTACCAAATTATTCTTAGTTTGTCTAA
Organism: Streptococcus plurextorum DSM 22810; assembly: GCF_000423745.1. Taxonomy (GTDB): domain Bacteria; phylum Bacillota; class Bacilli; order Lactobacillales; family Streptococcaceae; genus Streptococcus; species Streptococcus plurextorum. The sequence continues at coordinate 96,278 of NZ_AUIO01000007.1, read as the reverse complement.
TGATTTGTTGAGCAGTGGCTTTTGGAAAACCAAGTTCAACTAAATATGTGTAATCAATTGTTTTAGTGTTCATCTTGCTATCCTCTTGAGATTTATTATAAAATATGAGACAATAGCAACAACAGAAGTAGTTGTTGACTATTTTTGTTGAGTGTTTGGGTTATCGTTGTTAGTTTGGTCGCTGGCATTGATAACCTTTTTTTGCGTGTTCCATTGCATATTTCGAATTGTAGTCTTCACGAGAATATCAATGGCTTCGTTAATTGAATACAATTTTTTTTGTGAAAAATCGTAAGATGCAAAAGGCGGTAACATCCAAGGAATTTTATCCTCATCTAATTTATGTTTAGTTTGTTTCTCTGGAACGGATAATGCAACTTTGTCTCCTAACTCAAGCAAATAATCAATGCGACGAATAAACTGTCCTAAATCTTCTCCAACATTATCTTTTGCAACCTCAAAGAAGTCTATTGGCTTTTTAGTGCTTGTGATGATGATAACCTTAGATGATCCGATTTTGTTATGATACCTTGCCGAAATAGGACTAATCATGTAGGGGTCTAAGAGTTTGAGCCAATCTGAAACAGTCAATGAACTACCTCTTAAATCATCGAGTAATAGAATTTCCTGACCATTTACTTCATCCAGAGCATTAGTAGAAGCAGTTACGCAAAAATCCCAAGTTTGCCCGAATTTCAATGCAACCTTTTGCAATAACGCAATAAATTTCTTACTTAGTCTAGTTTTACCAGCACCGCTTTCGGCTTGAATAAAGATAATTGTCTTTTTGAATTTTCCTGCTTCCATTTCTGCGATTGTTTGATAACTCCTACGTTCTCCTGCGGTATCTAAAGCCTCGTTGATTTTCCGCTTGTGTTGACCATATATAGCATAGTAACTATCTGTAAGCATAATATTGCTTTTTGTCACTTCGCCAGCTAGTATCTTATCAATAAGCCAATCAATGCTGAGGTCAGTTTCTTTAGCTTTTTTGGTTGCTCTGCCTTTAATCCAAGTCTCCATACTACGATGATAGATACTGACATAATCTTCTCCTAGAACGGTTACAACCTCTTCAGGTTGATACTGGTGCTTGTTTTCATCCTTTGCATGCACAAGATAGGCTAGACAGTTCGGATAACCATACCGACCAGATTTTAATCTTTCAAGGTATTGTGGCTCAATACCAACTGCAAATGCAATCTTATTTAATGAAGCTCCTTTTTCAAATTTTAGAAGAGCATGTACATGTTCTTCTTTATTTTTGACTTCATTTTTCAATTCATTAGGATTCCAAATGGTTACTGTGTCTTTATTATGCAGGATGATATACGCTTCTTTTGCAATGATATCATTTTCACGTAGCTTTTTAATAATCAATTCAAGTAGAGGGCGACAATTCCCCTCTTTAGCTTGTTGAAGTGGTTCTTTGTAGTCAGGGGATAACCAATATTCCTCCTCAAGTTGTTGTACAAGCATAATTGCTGTAAGATTAGCATCTTTTTTTACCATAATAAATATACTCCATTTTTAATTATTCGTTTAACTATCCCCTAGATAGAACAAGGACTTGAAATTTGAAAAATTTCCTCAAACCCTTGTCCTGTCTAGTGCTTTTGATAAGCGCGCCACTCGACCAGCCCAGTGCCGCGCAGGCGTTAGGAATAGTTAGAAATAGATTTGCTTCATCTCTTCAAGATGACCGACCTTATGACTCGTCGGCTTCGTCAATAAATCATTTCATGACTGACAGATTTCTCTAGTCAGTACATTCAATGATTTACTAGAATTCCTCAAACCATGGTGTTTCATAGAAATGCGGGCTGTTTTCCCATTTACGACCAGAGCCGACAATACGAGCCAGTCCTTGTCCTTTACCGTAACTTCGCTTAGGCATATCCGCAAAACCGCTCATGAGGTATTTGCGTTCATCAGCTGAATCAGCTGCTCCACCAAGCATTATTACAGCGTCTGAACAGTTAACACGAGCTAGTGAAGGAAGAAAACCCTCTTTCGTTGCAAATTGACTTATAGCTATGATATGAATACCAGCAGAAGCACCAGTGGCTGATAATCGGTTAATTGCAGTAGTCCACCGAGCGGTAACTTTCAGACTCTTATCGACTTTATCCATCGATTCTAAAGAAGCGTTAAGATTTCCTAGTTCATCAAAGAACAGTCCAATATCGGGCATATTATCAATTTCAGAATATTTGTCTTTACCTGCTTTATTGATTTCTGCTAGTCGGTCATCCATAACGGTACACCAATATTCGGCACGTTTAACAATATCGATAGGTTCTGATTGACCATTAAATTCCTTGACGTAACGGTCATATTTTGCTGAATTATATTCTACAATCCAACCTTGTAATAACATTAAACGAGCCATATAACGACCAGCAAGTACAGATTTCCCTGCTCGAGTACGAGCAATGACACTCAAATGTGGTACAATATCCGAATGCCATATTAGGTCTTTTGATAGCTTTATTGCATGTTTATCGTCGTTTACAAATGGCTGTAATGAATATGCATTGTCTTCTACAATCAAGCGCTGTGAAGTAAGTGTATCTTCAAAATAGAAGATGATAAAACTGTCGCCTGCTGTGAGTTCTGAAGTGATAACTGCAAATCTCTGATACTTTCCTGCTAAAATTCCAGATACACGCTGTTCAAATTTTTCACGGTCAGCACGTTCCCAGTTTGCAATATTTTCAATAGCAATATATCCCTCATTCAAATCATCGTTAATCCACACATGTAGTTCTGGCATTTCATCGCCATAGCGTGTTGAGTTTGAAAGATTTAGGACATCTGTTATTTGTTTGTCATTGAATAAGCGCTTCAATTTTAGGGATAATCTATTGGCTTGGTTAGACATGACTGGTATCGAAATAGTTGATATCTCTTCACGTTTTGACCAGAGATATATTAGTAGAATTAAATTTAACAAATCTACTAATGCAAAGAATTGTAGCGGTCTTATTAGATAAGGTACTAAAAACACGACATTGTAGTATATTAAGAATAACAATCCAGTAACTCCCATTGTAACCACAAAGGCTATCAGAGAAAGTTGATAGCCTTGTAGCTTGCAATTAGGGGTAGGTTTGATTCTTCGGTATTTACGCTTAAACATTGTTACGTTGTAAAATTGATACTGATTCAGCAGCAAACCAAACTGTTTTATCCATCAATCCGCCACGAACATTTTTGAAAATTAATGGAGTACCAAACTTAGCCTCAACTTTAGTCGGCGCTGTAACTGTATATTCCAAATCATTTTTGGTGTCAATGATAGAATATCGGTACTTTCCGTTGTGTTCTGCTGGTGCAGTAATTGCGAGAACCTGTAAATTAGGAATATATTCTACTGTGTATTCCGCACCAGATTTCTCACTAATCTTGATAGTCTTCTCGGTTTTTTGTAAAGTAACTTCTTGTAAATTTTTTGTAAATGATTGATATGTAATTTTAGCCATTGTATGTTCTCCTTTATCAAAGTAAGTAGTCAATAAAATCAATCAGCACTTGATACAGTAGAGCTATATCTACTGATTCTTTCAATTGCTTATGAAATGGTAAATTTGAAAGCAATGTTTGCTTTTGCAAATATAAATCAGGCGGTTTTTCAAGTAAAATCTCCATAGACATAATGGTTTTTGTTTCATATCGCTTATCATAAAAATCTAAATTCTTCTCAAGCAAATACTGTTTTAACCACTCATTTATCAGTTTCAAATTATCAGTCATATGTGGACCTCCTTTCGCTATTTTATGAATACATTATAACGAACTAAAACGAACATGTAAAAAAGTTAAAACGATTGAAAAAGCTGTAAAATCAAGGTATAATTTGATTATAAACGAACACTTTTGCCTAAAACGAACAACGAGGAGAAATGAATTTGAGAAAACTTAAAAATCCTATGCTCAAATCATTATATGAGACATATGGAATAGATTACGAAAGATTAGAGCAATCCGTTGATGCAAAAAATCGGATTCGAACAAAAGCAAATCGTACTTTAAAAAAAGAATTTGGTAGTAGAAATTGGAATTCATTGACTTTCAATGAGAAAAATTATTTTATTCTACATCTTATGAAAGATTACATGATGAACGAGATTGCAGAAGTTATTTATCCATGTAATTCATCTAAAGTTAAGGGGATAAGAATTGCAATTGAAAAATTAATAAAGGAGCAATATGTTTCAGTCAATGAATCGATAAAAAAAGCCAATGTGAATATTGAAAATTTATATACTAAAGATGATACTGGTCACAATAAATATGGAGATTTACAGGATAAACTATTAGAACTTTATAAATCAGGTGAAGGTACTGGTGATTCTAAATCTACTGTTAATGATATACGATTTAGCATTTTGGAAACAAAAATTAATGTGTTGCTAGAGGTAATTCAAGAAAAGCTTGGGGTTCAAATAGATACAGAAGCAATTGAAGATTGCTGTAAATATTTAATAAAAAATGACTTGAATAATGATGACATTATCCAGTTAGATATTGATGAGCAATCTTCTGTACCTGTAGAGGTTCAAGAAAAGATTATTGAAGCTAATCAAAGGTATTTTGCTTATATGTTGCAAAAAGAAAATCTAGAATTTTATAAAGATAAGGAGCAAATTTGACAAATTAAAAACGATTCTTACTTTTATTAGTAGGAATCGTTTTTATATCTCTGTAATAAATTCTATTATATCATTCGGTTTACATTCTAAAATGATACACAGTTTTTCTAATGTTAGTAATGTAATATTCTTGTTTTTCTTTAAGCTATCAAGTGTTTTATTATCTATACCTGATTTTAAGAGTCGGTACTGTGAAATATTTTTTTCTTTCATTGTTTGCCACAATGGTTCAAAACTTATAATTGTAATCAACTCCTTTCAATTACAATTATAAAAAGAAGATGTACAATTTAATATTGTGATTATATCCGCAATATGTTAAAATATAGTTGGAAAGTAATATTTCCAATAATAACCTTTAGGAGTCTCATAATGGATAAAAGAAACTTTCTTGTTCTCACTTTCGGAACATTACTTGCTAGCACAATTCTAACTGCTTGTTCTTCCAATCAATCGACCCAAAATAAACTTCAAAATTTAGAAGATGTTACAACAGTAGCTTTTATGCAACTAGCAAATGAATCTAAAGAACATATTTGGTATAATATCGATGACTCAAATGATGATGGTCAAATTTCTAAGGATGATAGTATTGATGCGATTTATATTACTAAAAATGGAAAAATAAATACATATTTTATTCGAGAATTAACATTATCTGATGTTAAGGACAAAAATACTGAGGAAGTAAAAAAGTTAGCAATAGAGCAAGATAAAGCTTATTTCGAAGTAAATAAAGAAGATGCAATACCAAGTTCAGGGGATAAGGAAGCTGAGAAAGCAGAATATTATAATCAACTAATTGCAAGTTGGGAGAGAACAATAGAGCAAATAAAAGCGTACCCGGAAGAATTTAGTGACCCGGATTTGGAATTAAGCCTAGCTTCTGATGAACTTACTAAATTAAAAGAGGAGAAAGATAGAACCTTAAAATCATTGGCAGAACTGAAAAAATTAACCTATGCCGACTTTTCAGCACAACATTTAAACAAACCAGCAAAAGCTACTGTTAAAACAGATTCTACAGGAAATACAGTTGTTGGTGAAGCACCTGAGTTTTGGTTTTATAGGATAAACCAAATGAACGGAGAAGTAGAAGTAGTAAATTACAATTACTATTGTACAACAACAATTTCAGGATTAGTATATAATACCTATTATGTGGGATATGTTAATCCGGATGAAGGTGTAAATAATGATTCGTTTCTAATAACAGCAGTACCTAATGAGTCTGTGCTAATTGCATTTGATAAATTGGATACTAAAAATGTTACAGAAGAGTGAAGCAAATAAGATAAAAGGAAAAAATGATATGAAATTAATAAAAAGTACATTGGAAAGTCTTATTAGTTGGTTTAAGCATTTAACAAAAAAACAACAGTTATTGACAGTTGGAATTATTGTTGTCATTGCTATTTTCTCTGGTAGAGGTCTACTAAAAAATGACCTAGATGGCAAATACTTCGGCGAGGCAGACGGTGTTTCGGTAACAGTTGTCATACATGGTAAAACTGGTGATTTAATATTGAAAAAAGGTGAGGTACAGAAACAAGCTAGATTAACGAATATCGATGTTAGTTCTCAAACATTAATACTAGAAGATTCAGAAAACAACCGAACAAAAGAAATGATATTTCAGAAAGAAGGAGATTCTTTAAGAATTCCTGAACTTAATGATGAGTTGATATTACTTAAATATTAAGTTTTATCAGTAAATAGCTAGCAAAAAAGAAGCCCTAATTTTTACTTAGGACTTCTTTTTTTGGAGACACTTTGGAGACAATCCAAGTGTATTTATCTCATTTTAACACTTCTTATAATAGGCAAAATGCTGTTAAATCAAGGATTCTTAGCCAAAGTTACTCTTATACATTATTCCCACTCCACTGTCGCTGGTGGTTTGCTGGTGATATCGTAGACGATGCGGTTGACGTGAGCCACTTCGTTGACAATGCGGGTTGAGATTTTCTTGAGAACATCCCATGGGAGTTGGGCAAAATCGGCCGTCATGCCATCGATAGATGTGATTGCTCGAATCGCGATAGTGTAGTCGTAAGTACGACCGTCACCCATGACACCTACAGAGCGAACGCCAGTATTAACTGTGAAATATTGCCAAACATCACGATCAAGACCCGCTTTAGCAATCTCCTCGCGGAGAATCGCATCGGATTCACGAACCGTTTCTAGTTTTTCTTCTGTGATTTCCCCCATGACGCGGATAGCAAGTCCTGGACCTGGGAAAGGCTGGCGCCACACGACTTCATCAGGCATGCCTAGAGCGGTACCAAGTGCACGAACTTCATCCTTAAACAAGGTGTTGAGTGGTTCGATGAGCTCAAACTGCATATCTTCAGGTAGGCCGCCAACATTATGGTGTGATTTAATGGTTTCAGCGGTTTCTGTCCCAGATTCGATAATGTCTGTATAGAGGGTTCCTTGCGCTAGGAAATCAACACCTTTGAGTTTGCTCGCCTCATCATCAAAGACATAAACAAACTCATTACCGATAATTTTGCGTTTTTTCTCAGGATCATCGACACCTGCAAGCAGGTCAAGGAAACGCTTGGCAGCATCCACTCGGATAATGTTAAGTCCAAATTTACCACCAAGCATCTCCATCACTTGATCACCTTCATTTTTACGAAGAAGGCCATGATCGACAAAGATACAGGTCAACTGGTCACCTATGGCTTTTTGTAAAAGGACACCAACAACTGATGAATCAACCCCACCAGACAAGCCAAGAAGCACCTTACGATCTCCAACTGTTTCACGAATCTTCTTGATTTCCATGTCAATGAAGTTGTCCATAGACCAATCTTGACGTGCACCGCAGATGTTTACAGCAAAGTTTTTCAAGATGTCATTACCGTAGACAGAGTGGCGTACTTCTGGGTGGAACTGGATACCATAGAAGTTTTTCTCCGTATTTTCCATGGCAGCATAAGGGCAATCAACCGAGTCACCGACCAAATGGAAACCTTGAGGGATTTCAGTAACGGCATCCCCATGACTCATGAGAACCAGTTGCTCTTCAGGTGTTCCTGCAAAAAGTTTTGATTCTGCTCGTAGGCGTAGGGTAGATTGGCCATATTCACGGTTACCAGCTTCCCCAGCTGGAACCACTTTACCACCAAGTTTGTGGGTAATTAGCTGCATGCCGTAGCAAATCCCTAAAATGGGAATGCCTAATTCAAAAATGGCCTCGTCAATGCCAAAAGCGTTGTCAGCATAAACAGAGTTTGGTCCTCCTGATAGGACAATTCCAATAGGATTGATGGCACGGAGCTCATCAGCTGTGATTTTGTGGCTTTTCAGTTCTGAAAAAACACCGAACTCACGAATACGGCGAGCAATCAGCTGATTGTACTGGCTACCGTAATCAAGAACGATGATTTTTTGAACATCTGTCAAGGTTTCAGTCATGTTTTCCCTTTCTATTTGTGGCCCTTATAATGAACCCATTCTTATATATTTTAGCATAAATACCATTTTTTTGCTGATTTTTCCCTTAAAATCTGGTAAACTGATGCTATGATTACGATTACATCTTATCAGTCTAAGTATGAGAAGTCTTGGGTTTATTGCAAGGCTTTGGCTTATCTTTTTTCAGAGTTTTTTGATGATATCAGTCCTAATAAAGACGATTTATCCGATTGGTATGCTGATAGTATAGAGCTTATTGCCCTTAGAGGAGACATGGTGGTTGGCCTTTTAGATATTGGCATTTATTCCTTAGAAAATAGCAGAGCTTACCCCTATTATCCATGTGATAAGGTAGCATACTTTAGCAATCTCGCAGTTCATCCGGATTTCCAAGGCCAAGGTATCGCAGAAAAGCTTTTTAGAGAAGCAGAGAAACTCTTAAAGGAGAAAGAAGTAGAAGCGCTAGCTATTTTCACAAGAGGAGATGACAAAGCAAATCATCTCTATCAAAAATGGGGAGCAGAACTAATCTGCAAGGATTGGCTAGTTGTTGGAAGACCTAAAGCCCTTCAGCAAGACTTTCACTTCAAGGTACTTTTGGACGAAAAACGCCTAACATTTGAGACAAACGACGGGGAGCTTCCTTATTACCTAAGAGAAGGCCATTATATCGTGGCTAAAGAAGAAGATTTAGCACTTTTTGATGAGGACCAAATCTTTGAAGAACGCACTTATCTGAAACGCTATAAGTAGCTAAATCATTTACTACTTAAGAGTCCGATAGGTCGTCCATTTTGTTAAGTGAACAATTAGAAAGAAATTATTATGCAACCAGCTTACCTTCAAATTCGTGATACCATTAAAGAAGATATCGATGACGGCATTTGGGCTATCGGAGATCGTCTGCCCAGCGAACGAGACTTAGCAGATCAATTTAAGGTCAGCCGTATGACCCTACGCCAGGCTGTGACCTTGTTAGTAGAAGAGGGGATCTTAGAGCGGCGCATCGGAAGTGGGACTTATGTGGCGAGTCGGCGAGTCCAGGAAAAAATGCGTGGCACGACCTCCTTTACTGAAATCATTCAATCACAGGGGAAAAAACCATCGACCAAGGTCATCTCCTACCAACGTAAAATGGCTAGTCAAACTGAAATCGAACGCCTTTGTTTACATAAAAATGATTATGTCATCAAAATGGAACGTATTCGATATGCCGATAAACTTCCTGTGGTCTTTGAGGAAACCTACATCCCAGAAAAGTTAATCAAATCCTTTCAACAAAAGGACATCACGGAGCACTTTTTTAAAACATTGATTGAAAATGGTTACGAAATCGGTAAAAGTCAGCAAACTATTTATGCTAAAAATGCCAGTGAACGCGTGGCTACTTACCTTGGTATTCCTAAAAATCATGCTATTCTTGCCTTAACTCAAGTTTCATATTTTACCGACGGAAGACCGTTTGAATATGTCAAAAGTCAGTATGTCGGGGATCGTTTTGAATTTTACCTAGAAAATAATTAAATCTCGGCTTTTTGATTACATAAATATTATTATGCAACCAAAAAGGCTTTTTTCTTTCAACAAAGGATTGCAGAGCTAGCAGATAAAATGCCTATTTTTTCTATTAAATTCCTTGGATTTATGCTAAAATAAAGGTTATGGAAATTGAAAAAACCAACCGTATGAATGCGCTCTTTGAGTTCTATGCTGCGCTGTTAACCGATAAGCAGATGAACTACATTGAACTTTATTATGCTGATGATTATAGTCTAGCAGAGATTGCAGAGGAATTTGGCGTTAGTCGACAGGCTGTTTATGATAATATCAAGCGTACAGAAAAGGTCTTGGAGAGCTATGAAATGAAGCTACACATGTACTCTGACTATATCGTTCGGAGCCAGATTTTTGATGAAATGGCTGAAAAGTATGCTGATGACAGCTTTATCCAAGAAAGATTAGCCATTTTATCTAGCATCGATAACCGTGACTAATACCATTGATTTGAAAGGACATTATTATGGCATTTGAAAGCTTAACCCAACGCTTGCAGGGCGTTTTTAAAAACTTGCGTCGCAAAGGAAAATTATCTGAAAAAGAAGTCCAGGAAGTCACCAAAGAAATCCGTCTTGCACTTTTAGAAGCGGACGTTGCTCTTCCTGTTGTCAAAACCTTTATTAAACGTGTTCGTGATCGTGCTGTTGGCCATGAAATCATCGAAACCCTCGATGCCTCACAGCAAATCATCAAGATTGTCAACGAAGAACTGACAACCATTCTTGGAGCCGAAACTGCTGAGATTATCAAATCTCCTAAAATTCCTACAATCATCATGATGGTAGGTCTTCAAGGTGCTGGTAAAACCACTTTCGCAGGTAAATTAGCCAATAAACTCATAAAGGAAGAAAAAGCAAGACCGCTTATGATTGCGGCAGACATTTACCGTCCTGCGGCCATTGATCAGCTGAAAACTCTCGGTCAGCAAATTGGTGTACCTGTCTTTGATATGGGAACTGGGACGCCGGCTGTAGACATTGTTCGTCAAGGTCTAGAAATCGCTCGCGCTAATCATCACGATTATGTCTTAATTGATACTGCCGGTCGTCTGCAAATTGACGAAACACTCATGAAAGAACTTCGTGATGTCAAAGAGCTGGCGCAACCAAATGAAATTCTCTTAGTTGTTGATGCCATGATTGGTCAAGAAGCGGCTAACGTGGCTCGTGAGTTTAACCAGCAACTGGAAGTAACTGGTGTCATCCTAACGAAAATTGACGGTGATACACGTGGCGGTGCGGCACTCTCTATCCGAGAAATTACTGGTAAGCCAATAAAATTCACTGGTACAGGTGAAAAAATCACTGATATTGAGACTTTCCATCCTAACCGCATGGCTAGCCGTATTCTTGGTATGGGAGATCTGCTGACTCTGATTGAAAAAGCGTCTCAGGAATACGACATGCAAAAATCAGCTGAATTAGCTGAAAAAATGCGTGAAAACACCTTTGATTTCAACGATTTCATTAACCAACTGGATCAAGTGCAAAGCATGGGGCCTATGGAAGACCTTCTCAAGATGCTACCTGGCATGTCTGGAAATCCAGCGCTAGCAAATCTTAAGGTTGATGAAAAAGAAATCGCCAGAAAACGAGCTATTGTCTCATCAATGACGCCAGCTGAACGTGAAAATCCAGACCTTTTGACACCAAACCGTCGCAGACGCATCGCTGCTGGATCTGGTAATAGCTTTGTCGATGTCAATAAGTTTATCAAAGACTTTAATCAAGCTAAAACCATGATGCAGGGAGTCATGTCTGGAGACATGAATGCTATGATGAAACAAATGGGCATCAATCCTAATAACCTTCCCAAAAACATGCCTGCTGGAATGCCTGATTTAGGTGGTATGGACATGTCAGCCCTTGAAGGCATGATGGGAGGATCTGGTATGCCAGACATGTCAGAAATGTTTGGTGGCGGACTAAAAGGAAAACTGGGTTCCTTTGCCATGAAACAGGCTATGAAACGTCAAGCCAATAAAATCAAAAAAGCTAAAAAGAAAAGAAAATAACCTCAAATAACCAAAAGCAAGTCTGATTTTGAGACTTGCTTTTATCATATTATCATCAACAATTTTATAGAATAAGAACTTTGAGCATCCTTATTTGACGTTTGATTGAATAAAGTGCATTTTTAGTAATTTCTTCCTATAAATTTTTTTGGTTATTGCACCTATAAACCCACCGACATTTTTCCGAAAAACTATAATTTTCTTGAAAAATGTTAATTGATATGCTATACTCCTATTATAGAAAAATTGGGAGAATTTCATGAAACGTGAACTTTTACTGGAAAAAATAGAAGAATACAAATCCATCATGCCTTGGTTTGTGCTAGATTATTACCAATCCAAACTATCTGTGCCTTATAGTTTTGCGACTTTGTACGAATACCTCAAAGAATATAAACGCTTTTTTGATTGGCTTATTGAATCGGATATCGCAAAGGTTTCCCAAATATCTGATATTGAGCTGACAGTTTTAGAGCATTTGACTAAAAAAGATATGGAAGCCTTTGTTCGCTATCTTCGTGAGCGCCCTCTCTTGAATGCTAATACGACACAGTACGGCATTTCTCAAACCACCCTAAACCGTACCTTATCCGCACTGTCTAGTCTCTATAAGTATCTTACTGAAGAGGTTGAAAATGAGCAGGGTGAACCTTATTTTTACCGAAATGTTATGAAAAAAATCGCCACCAAGAAAAAACGAGAAACCCTAGCAGCTCGGGCTGAGAACATCAAACAAAAACTGTTCTTAGGAGATGAAACCACTGCATTTTTAGAGTATGTTAATTGTGAATACGAGAACAAACTCTCTAACCGAGCAAAATCCTCTTTTCAGAAAAATAAAGAACGTGATTTGGCGATTTTGTCACTCCTACTTGCTTCGGGTGTTCGTCTATCTGAAGCGGTCAATCTGGACTTAAAGGATATTAACCTAAAGACGATGGTGATTGAAGTAACGCGTAAAGGAGGTAAGCGTGATTCTGTCAATGTCGCAGGCTTTGCTAAACCTTATCTTGAGAATTACTACAATATCCGCCAAAACCGCTACAAACCAGAGAAAAACAATACAGCCTTCTTTTTAACAGAATATAGAGGTCTTGCCAATCGTATCGATGCTTCATCTATTGAAAAAATGGTGGCAAAGTATTCTGCAGACTTTAAAGTTCGTGTAACCCCTCATAAACTCCGTCACACACTAGCTACCAGGTTATACGATGCCACGAAATCACAGGTACTGGTCAGCCATCAACTTGGGCATGCTAACACACAAGTTACAGACCTTTATACCCATATCGTTAACGACGAACAAAAAAATGCTTTAGATAAACTTTAGAAACATAACTATAATTATGTAACAAAATTGAGTTCTTAACCATATAAAAAGAAGACCAAAAGGTCTTCTTTTTTAGTTAACGTCAATGGTAACAGATACATTTTGAACAGGTACATCGTAGAAAGGATCTTCACGACGTCCTAAGAAATCACGAGCCTGTTTAGGGAATGAAGCGTAGCTAAGAACATCTTCTTCACTCTTAGCATATTCAGCGATTTCTTCACGTAAAGTTGGCATTTGTGGTTCAATCAAATCCGCTGGACGAACAGTGATTACTTCCTCGTTACCAATAATTTTTTCTTTAATACCTTCCGCAAGTGGAGCTGGTGATTGACCGTAAAGACCACGGACGTAGTCCTTAATTTCGTTTGGAACAACCTTGTAGCGCTCACCCGAAATAACATTCATCAATGCTTGTGTCCCCACCATCTGAGATAATGGTGTTACCAATGGCGGGTAGCCAAGATCTGCACGCACACGAGGGACTTCTGAGAGGACCTCTTCATACTTATCAGCCAGGCCTTGTTCGCTCAACTGGCTAAGAAGGTTTGAAAGCATTCCACCAGGTACTTGGTAAATGAGTGTTTTTGGCTCGACATCCTTAACTTTAGGGTTTAGGATTCCTTCTTTGCGGTAATGATCACGAACTTTGTTGAAGTGTTCTGCTATTTCTTCAACTTTTTTCAAATCAACACCTGTTTCAAAGCCAAGTTCCTCAAGAGCGATAACCATTGCTTCTGTTGCTGGTTGACTAGTGCCTCCTGCAAAAGAAGATACAGCGGTATCAATAATATCTGCTCCAGCCTCAGCTACTTTAAGGTAAGTCATTTCTGAGATACCTGATGTTGCATGGGTATGAACCTCAAGTGGCAGATTGACAGCTTCTTTGATACGCTTAACCAAATCATAACCTGTTTGAGGGGTTAATACACCTGCCATATCTTTAATACAGATAGAATCAGCTCCAATTTCAGCGTAGCGTTTTGTCAAGTCAACAAAGTAATCTACGGTGTGAACAGGACTTGTTGTATAAGAAATAGCAACTTGAGCATGGCCACCAGCATCTTTAGTAGCTTTTACGGCTGTTTGAAGGTTACGAGGATCATTCAGCGCATCAAAAATACGGACAATATCAATTCCGTTTTCAACGGATTTTTGAATAAAGCTGGTTACCACATCATCAGCATAATTACGATAACCAAGTAAATTTTGCCCTCGAAGGAGCATTTGAAGTTTTGTATTCTTAACTGCTTTGCGGATGGTCCGAAGGCGTTCCCATGGATCTTCATTAAGGAAGCGAAGACAAGAGTCAAAGGTTGCTCCGCCCCACATCTCTAAGGCATAGTACCCCGCTTGATCCAATTGTTCAAGGACCGGCAACATTTCTTCTGTCGTCATGCGAGTCGCAATTTGACTTTGTTGACCGTCGCGCAAAACCGTTTCGGTAATACGGATTTTTGTCATGGATTTCTCTCTTTCCATTAATTTTTTAATAGACTTGCGATAGCTTCTCTTATCTGGCTAAGGTTATGTTTTTGACTTCTACTACATTCCTTAGCATTCGAAGCACAAATATAACAACTACGCGCAGGTAAACCTAACTCAGTGCGACTGATGGGCACAATCTTGTCATCTATTAGACGAACAACATCTAAATCCATCAAGCGTCCCGCTGCTGTTTCTTCTTCTATCGCTATTAACATTGTTTTCAAGTCTAGGGGGTCTAGTTGGGTTACTAGATAATATTCCCCACCTGTTTTAAGTTCGAGTTTCCTGCTGAAAAGAATATTTTCCTTTAGGGAACTCTCAATTTTATAGATGATTTGGTCAAAGACAGCCTCTAACATCTTAGATGTTTTAATCGGCCCTGGTATGTTCATAGTTGCTGAAAGAAGGGAGGCGCCAGCATACTGTCTTAACAGTGACTGCTGACGCAGATTGCGGCCTTCTCTAGCTTCTAACATATCTTCTAAAGTGACTTTAGGACCATCAAAAATCGTGTTAGACATTGCGTACCACGTCAATCAGTGTGCCATCTCGGTACTCAATCAAAGCAACTACCTTATCACCATATTGGATTGGTTCTGGATTACCAACAATAGCATAAGCTTTTTCTTGCAATTCTTTGATGGTATATTGTGGTACTTTAAGATCTTTAAAGTGTTCCACAAGGTCTGGACGGTTAGGATTGATAGCAATACCAATTTCTGTAACCACTACGTCAACAGATGTTCCTGGTGTGATTACCGTGTTCACAGATTCTACGAAGGTAGGAATGCGTCCACGAACCAATGGTGAGATAACCATAGACATTTTAGCAGCAAATGCTGTGTCACAGTGTCCTCCAGAAGCACCACGGATAACCCCGTCAGACCCGGTCATTACATTGACGTTAAAGTTAGTATCCACTTCCAAAGCAGACAAAATGCAGGTATCTAACATATTGATTGCTGAGCCTTTGCTGAGTGGGGAAGCATACATATTGGCATCTATTTCAAGGTGTTTCCCTGCATTACGGTCAAGTGACAGAGCAGATGGGTGGTCAAAGTCTTGAACATCAATGATACGATCAACCAAGCCCTCTTCCAAAAGCTCAACCATAGCATTTGTGATACCACCTAGAGCAAAGCTAGCAGTAATACCATCTTTAAGCATAGCTTCGCGCATGAAGCGTGTCACTGCCAGTGAAGCTCCTCCTGTACCAGTCTGGAATGAGAAGCCTTCTTTATAGTAAGGTGAGTTTGTGATAACTTTAGCTGCATATTCAGCAATAAGAAGCTCTTTTGGATTTTTTGTAAAACGCGTTGCGCCTTTAGCGATACCTTTTGGATCACCAATCGCTTCTACTTCAACGACATAGTCTACATCCGTCTGTGGAATGGAAATTGGTGAGTTTGGATATGGTACTAGTGTGTCTGTAATGATAACAACTTGGTCTGCATATTTAGCATCAACCATAGCATAACCAAGAGAGCCACAAGTTGCTTTACCTTTTACTCCGTTAGCATTTCCATAGGCATCCGAAGAAGGTGCACCAAGGAAGGCAACATCAATGTGAATGTCTCCCTTAGCAATCGCACGTGCACGTCCACCATGTGAACGGATAACAACTGGATTTTCCATGATACCAGATGAAATGGCAGCACCGACCTTATCACGAAGACCTGACGAGGTGATGTTGGTAACGACACCATTTTTGATGTGCTCAATTAGAGGTGCGTGAACATTGGCAATAGAACTTGGTGCGATAGAGAGATTTTTAATGCCCATCTTAGCAATCTCTTCCAAAACCATATTCATCACGAAGTCACCTTCACGGAAATGGTGGTGGAAGGAAATCGTCATTCCATCTTTCAGACCGGTTTTCTCGATAGCTTCACGAATTGAGCCCAATAATTTTTCATCACGTGGTTTAACAGGTTTAATGCGGCGAGTCGACTCGTCATAAGGTTTGACATTTGTCAATTCACTTTCGAATACGCCATATTTTTCTGCATATTCAGTTGGAATCTCGCGACCTAAAGAATTTTTAACCATATTAAATCTCCTCCTCTGAAAGCACACCTGCTGCTTTAGCAAGCATAATCACACGTTCTGCACGTTCAACGATTGGCTTATCAACCATTTTACCGTTAAGGGAAATAACGCCTGAACCTTTGCTTTCTGCTTCACGAATGGCCCAGATAACTTGTTTGGCATGATCGATTTCTTTTTCAGTTGGTGTATAAATCTCATTAACCAATGGAATTTGCCGTGGGTTAATAACAGATTTACCATCAAAGCCAAGTTGTTTGATGTGATTAACCTCTGCTTGGAAGCCTTCAGTATTGTTCACATCTGAATAAACCGTATCAATTGCTGCAATGCCGGCAGCACGAGCCGCATGGAGAATCATGCTACGTGCAAAGAACAATTCTTGACCATCAGGATAACGGCGTGTCTTCATATTTGTGACATAGTCCTCCGCACCAAGTGCAATACCAATAAGACGGTCAGAAGCTTTTGCGATTGCTGGTGCATTAAGGACACCTTCTGCTGATTCGATGGCAGCCATCATACGAGTGCGACCAACTGGAATGCCATACTCACGTTCAACACGTTCAATTTCAGCTTCAACATCAATAATATCTTGAGCAGTTTCTGTCTTTGGTAAGCGAACCACATTAACACCTGCTGTGACAACTGCTTCAATATCTAGCGCACCACAAGTGTCCAAGCCATTGATACGCACAACCGTTTCAACATTGCTATAATCGAATGTTTTTAGGGCAAAATGAACCAAAGCGCGAGAAGTATCTTTTTCCTTCAAAGAAACAGAATCTTCAAGGTCAAACATGATGGAATCTGCTCCGTAAAGTGGGGCATCACGTAACATACCTGCATTAGCACCAGGTACAAACATCATTGTTCTTCTTAAACGTTCCATGCGTCAATCTCCTTCCAGTTCATGCTTTCAACGCCGGCAGCACGGTGCACAGCTGCAAGAGTACGAGCCTGAATCGTACAGTCTAATGCTCCCTTATCAACTGCAGTCACTTCTGCTGCTTCCACACCGAGATTTTGAAGGGTGCTTGTAATCACTTTACGAATTTGATTGCCGAATTGTTTTTCAACATTACTCTCAAGAGAAATCGTAATCCCTTGAGCAGCTGGAGCAACTGTTACTTGGATATCACTTGATTCAAGCGATCCTGCAACAGCAGTTTGTTTAATGTCCATATTTCACCTCTTATTGATAATGATAAATGGCGGCGCGAGCGAGCGGACAGCTCGCAGGGTCGCACGTGTTAAACAGATTTATTTTTTTACTGGGAACAGTTTAAGCAGAACCGCTGCTGAAACATATAAGATTCCCAAGACAAGAAAGACACCAGCCATCCCTAAAACCATCAGTTCAAGAGATTGGTATAAGTGTTCCATATTGAAATTCATTTTTACTATTCCTCCAATTAGCTAAAGAATGCAAGGAGCAAGCCACCAGCAATAACAGAGGCGATTTGTCCAGAAACATTGGCACCGACAGAGTACATCAAGATAAAGTTTTGAGGGTCTTCATCTGTTGCCATTTTTTGGATAACACGACTTGACATTGGGAAAGCAGAGATACCTGCCGCACCAATCATAGGGTTAATTTTGTTGCCTTCTTTACGGAAGATGTTCAACAATTTAGCAAACATAACACCACCGATTGAGTCCATGATGAAGGCCAAAAGACCAAAGAGGATAATCATTAGTGTTTGAACATTCAAGAATTGGTCTGCTTGCATTTTAACTGAAATGGTCAAACCAAGAAGAATAGAAACGATGTTAACCAATTCATTTTGTGCTGTTTGTGACAAACGATCAAGTACACCACACTCACGAAGAAGGTTACCAAACATTAAGAAACCAACCAATGGAAGTGAAATTGGTGAAATAAATCCAGCTACCAAAGTGATAACAATCGGGAAGAGAATTTTTGTCAGTTGAGAAACGTTTTCTGACTTATAAGTCATACGAATACGACGCTCTTTTTTAGTGGTTACCATTTTAATCGCAAATGGTTGGATAATAGGAACCAAGGCCATATATGAGTATGCCGCAACAGTGATTGGTCCTAAGAGCCCTGGCGCCAACTGGTTAGCAACGAAGATTGATGTCGGACCATCAGCTGCACCAATGATACCAATTGAAGCAGCTTCTTTGATGTCAAAGCCAGCAAGAACTGCAACAACTACAACAAAGAAGATACCAAATTGGGCTGCTGCACCAAATAGCATCATGAATGGGTTTTGGAGAAGTGGTCCAAAATCAATCATTGCTCCGATACCGATGAAGATGAGGAGTGGGAAGAGTTCGGTTCCAATACCGAATTTGAACAATTCTTCAAAAACCCCTGTTTGTTCGATGCCGTTTACGGTTTGATTCAATACCCCAGTAGATGGAAAGTTAACAAGGATTGTCCCTAGTCCCATTGGAACAAGGAGAGTTGGTTCGTATTCTTTTTTAATTCCCAAATACATCAACAGTGCACCAATAAGCATCATGATGATTTGTGGGAAAGTAATGGATGTAATTCCTTCGATTAAGATATGCACGCTATTACTTCTTTCTATTTTTAATGATTTTGCTAAGCCTATGTGATCGGTTTAATTAGCCAATAGTAATCAAACCGTCACCTGGGTTAACTGTTTGACCTTGTGATACATGGATTCCTGTTACAGTACCAGCTGATGTTGCAACGATTTCGTTTTCCATTTTCATAGCTTCAAGAATCATCAGTGGTTGGTTTTCAGTCACAGTATCACCTACATTAACCAAGATACGAAGAATGGTTCCTGGCATTGGAGCTGGCATTGCATCTGCTCCTGCTTGTGATGAAGCTGCCGCAACTGGGGCTGGAGCCGCTTCTGCAACAGGTGCAGCTACTGGAGCTGGAGCAGGGGCTGCTGCTACTGGGGCAACCGCAGGAGCAGGTACGCCTCCGATTTCTTCCATCTCAACAAGGTACTCTTTACCGTCGATTGCAATTTTGAATTTACGTAACATGTCATGTTCTCCTTAAATAAAATTATTTTTTAGTATGTATAGATTTGACAGCAAACTGACTGTCTGGATAATCGCCTGCGGCGATGCTGGATGCGATTATTGAAACCTTTAAGGCCTCAGGATTTCGCTGCAACACTCTCTTAACAACAAATTGACTTTCTGGCTTATCTCCTGCCGCAATCGCCGTAGCAATAAGACTAACAAGACTATAGTCTTCTTGATTTGCCGGGATATAAGCAGGGACAGGTTTCCAATCATCGAGGTCTTTTTTTACCTCAGAAACTATTGAAACAGTCTCCTTGTCTTGAGATTTTCCAAATAGGCGTTGAAAGAATCCCATAATGCCTCCTTCCTTTTTTAGAAATAATAGAAATGTGATAACCATAACAAGTGCTATCGACTCTACTTTCTAAAACTATTATATAACATCCTCCTTGAATCTTGTTGGATTTTTTGTGTTTTTTTAGAACGCTTTCATTTTTTATTTTATAAATTTTATCAGCTATATATAGAAGAAAAAATCTATTTTTGATTTGCTTGTCAAGAAATTTGCTTATCTTAGTGTTTTTTTTGTGTTTTTTTCTGAAAAAGGGCTTTTCATTACAAACGCTTTCAATTATACTTATCTCATAAGGTCTAAATAACCTTCATATTTTATTCAAGTTCAATAGACCATATTGAATAAAAAAATAAAGAGGAGAATAACTTATGTTATTGACTGTTCTAGCATACGCTATGATCGTCGTCTTCATGTACGTCGTGATGACGAAAAAGATGTCACCGTTCACGTCACTCGTGTTGGTGCCACTTGTGTTCGCCGCTGTGATCCTGATCACAGGTACAGCAGATTTGACTTCAGATGCTAAATTCGTTGCCTTCGTCGGTGAAGAAGGAAGCCTTAATAATCTAACTGCTATCGGCGATATGGTTCTTTACGGGGTTAACACTACCGCTAAGACTGGTATCATGTTGCTCTTTGCGATTCTCTACTTCTCAACAATGCTTGATGCAGGTCTTTTTGACCCAATCACTGAGAAAATGATTCGTTTCGCAAAAGGCGATCCAATGAAAGTGCTTGTTGCGACTGCTGTTGTAGCTGCTGCTGTTTCACTTAACGGTGACGGAACGACTACTACACTTATCGTTGTATCAGCTTTCTTACCAATCTATAAGAAACTTAACATGAAGATCATGAACCTTGGTGTCTTGATTATCCTTCAAAACACAATCATGAACCTTCTTCCTTGGGGTGGACCAACAGCGCGTGCTATGTCAGTATTGAACGTTGGTGCTGAAATCCTTGGTTACCTTGCTCCTGGTATGGTTCTTTCCCTTCTTTATGTGACTTTCTGGGTTGCTCCTAGCATGGGACGTAAAGAGCGTGCTCGCCTTGGTGTTGTTGAATTTACAGAAGCTGAACTTAAAGAATTGACTGATATCACTGATCCAGATACATTGGCAATTCGCCGTCCTAAGAACTTCTGGTTCAACGCTATCTTGACAATCGTCCTTATCGGTTGGTTGGTTGCTGGTTCATTCATCGAGTCAATCGAATTAGCTCCACTTCTTCTCTTTGCAGTTGGTACAGTTATCGCTCTTATGGTTAACTACCCAGTGATCAAAGATCAATCTAAACGTATCGGTGACAACGCTGGTGATGCTGTTCAAGTAGTTATCTTGGTATTTGCTGCTGGTATCTTTATGGGACTTTTCCAAGGTTCAGGTATGGCTACAGCACTTGCTAATAGCTTTGCAACCATCATTCCTAAACAATTGGCAGGTTTCTGGGGTCTCATTATCGCTTTGATTTCTGCTCCAGGTACATTCTTCATCTCAAATGATGGATTCTACTACGGTATCCTTCCAGTTATGGCTGAAGCTGGTGCTTCATACGGATTCTCTCCTGAATCAATGGCTCTTGCTTCACTTATGGGACAAGCATTCCACTTGCTCAGCCCACTGGTTGCCTTTATCTACCTTCTTCTTCGTTTGACAGGTCTTGATATGGGTGAATGGCAACGTGAATCTGCTAAGTACGCAACTGTTATCTTCATCATCTTTGTAGTAACAATCATTGCGACAGGTCACATGCCACTCTACATTCCGCAATAAAATCGCAAACTTGAATAAAAAATAAAATATGAAGTTACCCTTGGATTTCGCTCCAAGGGTTTTAATATGTGTTTCCATATCGAGTCATTGATGGCTTACTCCTTTGTGGAGAACAGTGCTCATAACTTCTGTTTTAGGTCAGAAAATGAGAATACATTGTTCTCTTAAAAGCCCATCATGCATTCTCTTCATAGATGAAGTTGGTTTTAATGACTAAAAGAGATAGGCATTTTCTAAAAAATTAGGTATAATAATAATGACTCTTTAGAAAGAAGTAAAGTTATGAATAGCATTATCGAGGCTGTTAAGGCCAATCTTGACCTTTCATTAAATATTCCATTAAAACAGGCCTTTTATGAAGCCTTACGAAAAACCATTATTTTAGGGCAAATCCCTGCTGGTAGTCGCATCAATGAAAAAGAATTTTCAACAGCGCTTAATATTAGTCGCACCCCTATTCGTCATGCTATCAGCGTCCTAATCGAAGAAAAACTGGTGGAACATATTCCTAAAAAAGGAATTATCGCGCGTGGTATCAGTGTCAAAGACGCGGTTGAAATCTTTGATATCCGTAAAGCCCTTGATACTCTAGCGACAACTAAGGCCATGTATAAAATGACAGAGGCAGACTTTGACGAAATGAAGGCATTATTGACCTATTGTGAATCAATGATTAACGATGACAATAATCTCGATAAAATCATTGCTAACTTTAATCAGTTCAATAATCTCATCTATGAAAAGAGCCAGATGCTTCGCCTACGCGAGATTGTCACCGAATTGCAAACCTATCTGGTCTATTTCCGAGAAATTTCGATATCCTCGCTGGAACGCCGAACCAGAGCGCTTGAGGAGCATTGGATTATTTATCGTGGCATGAAAAATCAAGATGTTGACCAGGTTACCCTGATCACTCACGAACACCTCAATCGCTCCTTAGAGTTTATTCTCAAGGAAATGGAAGATGCGACACATGGTTGAGACAGCGTTACGCCACTTTAGTCAAAGGGCCACCAAAGCCCTCTTTTATGAAGTCTCTTTAAGCCCAAAACCTGGTCTTGTTGACCGCTGGAACGATGGGTCTCATCATGACATGACCTTTACAACTTTTATTGACAGTAGTTTAGCGCTAGCCCCCTTCTTTCACTCCTACCTCCGAATAGGCTTTGAACATGCCGATGAGGCACCTGAGCACATCTTTAATCGCTTACGTGCTTTGGGAATTGAAGCTGAGAAAGCTATGTTTGCTGCCACTTCTGGTATAAATACCCATAAAGGAATCAATTTCTCGTTTGCGGTGCTTCTTGGAGCTACTGGAGTCCATCTTAAACACCATCCCAAGCTTTTAAAACATCCAGATAACTTTTCTCATCTAGATAGCTGGGCTATTTGCCAACTGGCGATTCCCATGTGCCAACATTTGATTCAGTCAGACCTGCATCAGCTAGACACTAAAAAAGAGTTAACTTATGGCGAAAAGCTCTATTTAGAGCATGGTATCAAAGGACCTCGTGGCGAAGCTAGCCTTGGTTTTCCCAGTCTAACAGATAAAGCTCTACCATTTTTCCGTCAACAGCTTAAAAATGGTGATAAAGAGCTTGCCCAACTTCAGCTTCTTGTCTACTTAATGACATTTGTGGAAGATGGCAATCTTATCCATCGTGGAGGGATTGAAGCGTGGCAAAAAGTGATGTCAGACAGTCAACAACTTCACCATAAAGAACTGTCCAAAAAAGACTTAATCGATGAATTAACCCTTTACAATCAAGAGTTAGTAGACGCTCACCTTAGTCCTGGAGGGACAGCGGATTTACTTGCCTTAGCATTGTTTTTTGCCTTCTTAGAAGGACTACTTTAAACAGCTCTGATTCATTTCAGAGCTGTTTTATCTATAACAATTGCAGAATCAATTTGACCAATAACGGCATGATAATGACCGTATAGAGAGTGCGACTAATTTGAATACTAGCAATTTTTGCTAAATCACCTCCCAAATCCCCTGCTAGTAGTGAGATATCGGTTGCTCCTGCCGGTGAGGAAGCAAATAAAGCTGACTGCAAATCGAAGACCTTTCTCTTGTACATGACATAGCCAAAAAGAATATTGATAATCAGATAACTACTGAGTAGCAAGATAATAGGAAAAATGAGATGCAGCATTCGCAACAGACTCTCCTGCGTAAAGCTGGTCCCTATAATGGAACCAGCAAAAACTTGTGCCGTAAAACGAATGGATTTAGAAAGCTGAGAAGTCTTACAAGTTATTTTTAATAGGGATGAAAAAATGAGGGAGAATATCAAAGTTCCAACCGGAACTCCCAGCCAGTAACCGATGCTGCCACCAATAGCAGAGACGAGGAGAACCACTATATTATTAAAGCCTTGCGATTGTCGCGATAAGGTAGAGCTGCTAGTTGTAGATGGAGTAGAAACAGTATCATCCTTTGATGGTCCTGCTTGCCCCAAACCTGTCACCCAAAAATTGACCCAGATAGGAAGCAGAATCAAAATACCTATTAAACGAGCCGATTGAAGGGTTGCTACCACATCTGCTTGCGCTCCCATATCAATCGCCATCAATGAAACATCCATAATCCCACCAGGGAGACAACTTAGAAGAGCTGTCACAGGATCCATATGAAAAACATAGATGAATATAAGTCCCAAAACAAGCATGTTTAAGGTAAATAATGCCATGAGACCCACGATTGATTTTCCAATCTTAGGCAGATTAAGGAGATCATCTTTACTGATGGTTTGACCAATGTAGCTCCCACTAACCATTTGAGCAAACAGTTTCATCAAGTTACTGCTTTCCATCTTTCCTGTCGTCATGGAGACAATAGCTACAGTTACCATACTTCCAATCATAAAGGGTGCAGGAACCTTCATCTGCCGCGCCAACAATCCCCCTAAAGTCCCAATTCCAATTGTTAGGATAAGGAACAACATGTTATCCCCTTTCAAAGTGTATTTGATACTATTATATCATATATTTTTTAATCTTGATTTAATGACGAGATATCTAAAAAGACTGGGAAGCTTCGCTATGCTATTTTATAATGATTGTCTGTCTTTACGCTGAAATAATGTTATAATACGTATTAGAATATCTCACTATGTCTTCATCCAAGAAATTAACTGGACACATTATGTAACTAGTAGAGCCATCTCGATATCAGATAGTTATTATTTGAAAATCTGGAAATAACTACATGATTAATACGCTTCAAACCGTTCATTGTATTCATTAACTAGAAAGGTCAATTATGTCTCACTATATCGTTTCCAAAGTTTTTAATGCTGATAAAGCTACTATCGCTAAGGTTGATGCCTTGTTATCTGAAGAAGGTATTCGGCGTGATGCTAATCTCGATTATACCTGTGCAATCTATGATGACCAAGGGCAAGTGATTGCTACGGGATCTACTTTTGGGAATACGCTGCGCTGCCTAGCGGTATCAAGCAAGTATCAGGGGGAAGGCTTGATGAATATGATAGTCAGTCATCTGATTGACTATCAGGCTGATCAAGGGCATTTTCACCTCTTTTTATACACTAAAACCTGCACAGCCCCATTCTTTGCTGATTTGGGATTTAAAGAAATCGTCCGCATAGAAAATCTTGTTAGCTTTATGGAAAATAAAGCCTCAGGTTTCCAACATTATCTCAATCACCTTGAAAGACCTGCTCAAAACCCTCCAAGAGTTGCTGCAATTGTGGTCAATGCTAACCCTTTTACTCTTGGGCATCAGTATTTAATTGAAAAAGCTAGTCAAGAGAATGATTTGCTACATCTCTTTATGGTCAGCGAAGATGCTAGTCTAGTCCCTTTTTCCGTCCGTAAAGAACTGGTTTTGAAAGGGACCTCTCACTTAAAAAACATTATTTATCATGACAGTGGAGATTACATTATCAGCCAATCGACATTCCCAGCTTATTTTCAAAAAGATCAGACGTCAGTCATTGAAAGTCAGGCTGAAATTGATCTTGAAATTTTCACGAAAATTGCTCAACAATTAGGGATTAGTCGTCGTTATGTGGGAGACGAGCCAACGAGTCTAGTGACCAATCTGTACAATCAAATCATGAAGGAGAAACTTCCGGAACACGGCATTGATTGCTTCATTATTCCACGTAAAACGTTTGCTGCTGACCGACCGATCAGTGCCTCCACAGCTAGACAAGCTATCAAAGAGGGCGACTGGAATCTTTTAGAACACTTACTGCCTAAGACCTCTTTGGATTATTTTAAATCAGAAGCTGCTCAGGCTATTATCGCACGTATTCGTCAGGAAAAGAATGTCATTCACTATTAATTGAGTCTCTCTTCAATACAAAAAAGCTAGGTAAGACTGTTACGAATCTTATCTAGCTTTTTATCATACGATTTTAAACGGTCATACTCTTTAAGAGGTGTGACCTATCTTCATTTTGTGATGATGATTTATAGACTTTTTTTACGCCCGACTTCAAGGGCTGTTACGATCAATTTATCATCCTCAATGCTGACGATGACCCTGTAATTACCGATACGGTATCGCCATTGGCCAGAACGATTGGCAGTCAAGGCCTTTCCGTATTGTCTGGGGTTGTCGCAACCGTCAATATGCTTGTAAAGATACCGCAAAATCAAACTTGCAGCCGTTTTATCCATCTTTCGAATTTGCTTTTGAGCCTTAGCAGACAAAATAACCTTATAACTCAATGCCCAACTCCTCAGCCATTTGTTCTAATGTTATCGGCTCAATGCCATTCGCCAAGTCTTCTTGGTATTCTGCCCAAGCAAGGTCTGCCACACGCGCATCGTATTCGTCTTCAAGGGCTTCAAGGGTTTTAGTCCGAATGAGTTCTGACAAACTCACACCTTCAAACTTTGCCATAGCCTGCATAAAGAGCTTGTCCTGCTCAGATACTTTCAATGTGATAGCTGCCATTTTTCTCACCTCTTCTAGTATTCCTTTGGTATTACCATTGTAACACCATTTCCCTGAAAATTCAAGAAATCTCGCACAAGGCGAGACTTCTGCTACCGTTCAATAATGCGATAATAGGTTCGGCTGGTCCACTTGTAAATGACAAAGTAAATCAAGGTAACTGCAAGTAATGTAATACCACTAACCGTGTAAATCACGCCAGAAGAAACGTAAATCATGCCAGAAGAAATCACACCAAACATCAGCAGCATCTGCTTGAGCATGACCAGGGCGACGACAAAGTGCAGGGTCGCCATAGCCAGTGGCATAAAGAAGACCAAAAGCGTTTGAGAGTTGATGGTTTTCTTTACAGCCTGCTGGCTCATACCCACTTCCTGTAAAATCTTGTAGGATTTCTTGTCCTCATGCCCTTCCGAATCCTGTTTGTAGTAAATAATCAAGGCAGCACCCAGCAAGAAACTAATGCCCAACAAGAAGCCTGTAAAGAGGAAACCACCTGTGAGGCCCATGATCATATTGGTAAAGTCTGTTTTCTGCATGACGTATCCAAAAGATTCTCCATTGGCATCGCTGATATTATAGGCAGCACCTACCTGTTCACCGACTTTTGCTACTTCTTCATTGGTCAAGTCGGTAAAGACACGGTAGTCCAGACTAACCTGATAGCCTTGCGGATTGTTTGATTCATAGAAGCTACGAATGGTTTCCAGAACACTATCATCACTAACCACCATGACGGCAGCATTGAGCGTATTAGTAATATCAGGGAAAATAGCTGTATCAAGATTTACTACATTCTCGAAAGTACTATCACCCAAAGTGACTTTCTCTAGCGAAGACTTTTCACTCGGACGCATAAAGGCAACTTGATTGGCAGAAAGTTTTGGCAAGTCATTGCCCAACTTCCTGAAATCATCTTGGGTGATGAAGTAGGTAAAGGCCATCTTGCTAAAGTCTGGATTGGCAATAGTTTCTGGGCTAACAACAATCTCACTCCCACCATCATAGACTAGACCAGCTTGATAGGTCAGATAAGATAAGCTGTCATTGGCTTTTTCTGGAAAATGGCTGAGCACCGATTGCTGATAGGCACTTTCACCCTGACTTCTATCCGCAACATGATAGGTAATGGATGTTTCCTTTGGATAAAGTCCACTGGTCATATTTGCCATACCTGTATAGAGGGACGTCGTTGTCGCAATGGTCACAAAGGCCATGACCGCAAGTAGTGTGATATTGGCCAAACCTGTTGCGTGCTGCTTCATCCGAAAAATCATCTGCGAAGTCGTAATGAAATGCTCTGGCGTATAGAAATACCGCTTGTTTTTTCGACGAGCCTTCAAATACCAAGTCATAAAGCTGATGTAGAACAGATAGGTCCCCGCAATAACAAAGAGCACAGCGATAAAGAACCGAAAGATAAGAGCTACACCTTCTGCTTTAGATGAAAGTGATAGGTAGTATCCAATACCCAGTCCCACTACACCAAGAGCAGCTAGAAGAACATTGCCTTTTGGCTCCTTCTCCCCTTTCTCACTAGCTCGGAACAAAATCAGCGGACTGGTCTTACCAATGGTCCGAATGGCTAGCAATTCCAAGAGAAAGAAGATACCAGCAAAGAGAAAGGCGGTCATGACAAAGGCCAAAGGGGCTATTCCAAAATGCAAATCACTATAATGTGTTATATTGACAAAAATCAAGTAGAGAACATTTGAAAACACACCAGCTAAGATAGAACCAAGAACCACAACTAGCAAGAAAATCATCATCAATTCTAGGCTGGCTATCAAGGCTACTTTTTTCTTGTTCATCCCCAGCATGTTATAGAGACCAAATTCCCTCGCCCGTTGTTTCATCAGGAAATTAAAACTATAAATCTCCATAATGACCGAGAAAATGGTCAGAACAACAACACCAAGACCGATAGAAACGGCACCAGAGCCCATGGTCTTCATAACTGGACTCAGCATGAGTAAGAACATGGAACAAATCAGAGTAAATAGCACAAGACTGGCTAAAACGAAGGGAGCAAACACACCCATGGATTTTCGGATATTTTGCCCAGCAAGTTTGAGGTAAAACATCTACTCACCCCCTAAAAGTGCAGACATATTGAGCGAAATTTCCTTGGCAAAGTCTTGATTGCTCTTGCCTGCCTTGTATAGTTGATGGAAAATCCGCCCGTCCTTGATAAAGAGTACTCGCTTAGCATGACTAGCTGCGTTGGCTGAGTGAGTCACCATGAGAATGGTTTGCCCGTCTAAGTTGATGTCTTCAAACAAATTCAGCAAGTCTTCCGAATTGCGGTAATCTAGGGCAGCTGTCGGTTCGTCCGCTAGGACAATCTGTGGCTGGGTAATCAAACTACGAGCAATGGCCACGCGCTGCTTTTGTCCACCAGAAAGTTCAAAGGGACGTTTTTTCAGCAAATCTTGAATGCGTAATTTTGGAGCTAAAGCTTTCAAACGTTTTTCCATTTCCTCATGGCTGGTACGTGCCAATACCAGAGGTAAAAAGATATTGTCTTGGATGGACAGGGTGTCCAAGAGATTAAAATCTTGGAAGACAAAGCCAAGATTACGCAAGCGAAAATCGGCCAGCTCGCTCTCCTTGATTTTGGTAATATCTTGATTGTTCAAAAGAACAGAGCCACGAGTTGGCTTGTCCAAGGTTGCTAGAATATTGAGCAAAGTCGTCTTACCTGAACCACTTTCACCCATGATGGCGATAAACTCGCCCTCTTCTACCTTAAAATCCACATCTTGCAAGGCACGAGTTTCCTCTTTTGAAAAACGCGTGCGGTAAACTTTTTCTAAATGATTGATTTCTAATAACATAGTTACTCCTACTTTTCTTTATTTATTCATCTGCTTGATCAAGTACTTCTTGATAGTTGATACGGTCTGATTTCGCAACGTCCTTCTCAGACCCTATCTTATAATAGCTGTCCTGAACGCCGATAACCCAGTCATGACTAGAAGTCACATAAAGGTTATTCAAGGAAACAGTTTCTTTTACCGATCCATTATCTTTGACCGCTGGCCATTCCATAAACTGAACTTCTGTTCTTTGGATACTATCTTCTGTTACTTCGACCTTACTAATAGCATAGTCTTTTCCTTTGTAATGAAAGGTCTGATAGCCTTCATCAAAGCTAAGACCTGCTGAAGAGGCAGAACAAGCGGTTAGCATTATACTGCCCAAAGCTAGCAAGCCAAATGCTTTCTTTTTCATAGTTTCCTCCCTCTAGTATGCCATAAATCGCATACTTTGCAAATCATGGGCAAGTTCTTCAAAGAATGCAGCTTGTTCCATGAGTTCCATCTTCTCTTTTTCTGAGAACGTTTTTTCTTCAATTTGTTTTGCTTGTAGAAACTTGAATGACATAAGATTTCCTTCTTTCTTTTTCTTATGTGTCCATTATAGTTCATTTCCGGTACTGCTACTCTTACAAGTTTGGTCTCAAAACTTACAAGTTTGTAAGAAAAAAGATACCATTTCTGGCATCTTCTACTGAGTTTATTTCGTTTTACCAATGAAGTCAATCATCTCATCCAAGGTCACTTTGCTATCGGTAACTAGCAGGTAGGCATCGTTTCCTTGCAATTCCGCAAAGGCATCTGGCATACGTTTGACGGTC
Organism: Streptococcus plurextorum DSM 22810; assembly: GCF_000423745.1. GTDB lineage: Bacteria > Bacillota > Bacilli > Lactobacillales > Streptococcaceae > Streptococcus > Streptococcus plurextorum. The sequence continues at coordinate 66,077 of NZ_AUIO01000007.1, read as the reverse complement.
TTGAGTTGGTCTGCGTAGCGACTGTGAATGTCATCTGCCGTGTGGACATAGTTGGTTGTGTCACGGCGGGTTGCGACCAAGCAATATTGTGGAGCAAATGGGCGGTCAGCCACGTCTTGTCCGACAACGATATTGGCATAATCGCGGAAGAGATCAAGCGAATGAGCGTAGTTATAGGCCTCTACAGTAAAACCACCTGCCATGCGGTTGTTGTACTCAATCGCAATGTAATCATCGCCATCCTTGAAAAACTCGATATGGAAAAAACGCTCCTTCATGCCGAAGGATTTGACAATGGAACGCCCATATTCCACCAACTTGGGATCCAGTTCCTTCTCGATGTAGTAGGCATTGTCCTTCCTAGACAGCATGAGCTCTAGAGGTGTGTGGACATAGGTCAGACCCGTTTCAAAAACCACATTGCCCTTGGCATCAACCAAGCCGTCATAGGTGGTGATAATGCTGGAATCCACAAATTTCTCAAAGAAATAGACAACCTGACGGTCCCAGTTTTGCTTGAAGGTTTCCAAATCTTCTGGGCTAGTCAATTTGAAGGTTCCTGAAGCCCCTACTCCGTTATCAGGCTTGGCAATCATGGGAAAACCGATGTGCTTGACCGCTCGATTGATGTCATTGTCTGTTCGCACCACTTGCCCCGGCACAACAGGCACTCCAGCCTGCTTGAAGTACTTTTTCATCTCGGACTTGAACTTGGTTTTCTTGAGGTGATTTGGCTTGGCACCGAACACATCAAATTGCTTACGGAGACTAGCATCATTTTCCAACCAGTGCTCATTATGGGACTCGATGCGATCGATTGGCCCATGCTTATAAATCAAGAAAGCCGTCGCTCGCTTGACTTCGTCGATATTCTCCAAGTCTTCCACACGGAAGTATTCTGTAAGGGCATGGCGGAGCTCTTCAGGAAGTTGATCGTAGGGCTCTTGTCCAATCCCGAGTACCTTTACTCCCTCTTTCTTAGCCAGTTCAATGGTAAAAGGCTGGAAATTCTCAGGATAAAAGGGTGAAATTACTAAATAATTCATAGAAAACTCTCCTTATAGACCGATTGCGTGTAGGAAGTAAGGCATCTGCTTTCTCCACCAGACCCAATCATGTGCCACATCTGTCCCCCAGGTGTCAAACCAGGCAGGGATATTCTTCTCTTCAAAGGCAGCTTTGAGTTTGTAGAAGGAATCCAGTCCATCCTGCTCCCAGTCGCCCAAACCTGTGCAGACAATAATATCAGCTTGACGGTATTTGTCGATAAACCAGCCGTCGTTCTGATTCCATATGTAGTCCGCTGGTGAATTTTGATAGACAACATCGTCATGTCCGTAGTCTTGATTGTTGTTAAAGAAGCGAGCATCGTAGATACCAGACAAGGCAATCACCTTGTTAAAGACATCAGGGTGCTGGAGGAAGAAGTTGAGGGCATGATAGGCACCCATCGAGCAACCTGTGGTCATCATAGGGTCAAACCATCCTGTCTTATGCTTGATAAAGGGAATTGCTTCTTCAATCACATAACGTTCATAGGCACGGTGAGCCTCAGCCTTATCGTGCACAGATTTCCACTCTGCCAACCAGCTTTCTGTATCAAAACTTGTCAAGGTGAAAAACTGAACATGACCAGCTTCAATCGAGCCACGACAAGCCTCAATCATCCCAAAATCAGCGTATTCATTGTAAGAGCCACCTGATGAAGCAAATACAACCACAGGAATCCCTGCGTGTCCATAACGGTTTAGATTCATTTCGCGGCCAAGATTTCCTGACCAGTGACTTAAAAATTCAACGTGCATATCATTCTCCTCACTATTTTCTAAAAACTACCATTTCTCACTTAAAAAACGCAAGCAATCCGGTAAAAACTGGGCCCAGGCTTCTTCATTGTGAATGGCACCTGAGATGACTTCTAAGGCTAGATTATCCAATTCAACGCCTCCTGCAACCAACTGACGATAGTAGGTCAGGGAAGAGTCGATGTAGGCCTGCTTGATATTGCCTGCCATCAGCGTCTTGTCTGTATCATCTGCTTCTTCTGTTCCAACGTAGATATAAACCCGTTGGTCCTTGTCCAAGTTCTGCCGCTCAATATAGCGGTCAAAGGCATCTTGATGGAGCCAATTGGCTGATGAAAAGACCCCTAGACAGCCAATTTGGTCTTGATAAGCTAGCCCCATAAACTGCGTGATATTGCCTCCCAAGGACGAGCCAATCATGGCGGTGTGAGCCTTGTCAGGCTTGGTGCGATAGGTTTGGTCAATGAAGGGTTTGACCACATCCATGACAAACTCCGCATACTCTGTTCCCTTGCCACCAAATTGGACACCAGGAATGCTTGTTTCGCTGTATTTCCAAGCAGAATACTCGTGCATCCGATTCAGTCCGTCATTGTCAATGGCCACCACAATCATCCGGGCAATGTCAGGGTTACGCTTGATAGCTGGAATGACCTTCCAAGAATGACCCGAAAAGGCTTCCTTGCTATAGAGGACATTTTGCCCATCGTGGAAATAGACCACTGGATAGTGCTGGTCGGTGTCTTCTTCATAATTTTTTGGCAAAAGGACACGAACACGGCGATTTTGCTTGAGATAGGGAACTTGCAACTCATGTGTTCGCATATCGAGGTAAAAATAAGACTTGTTCATAGGCATCTCTTTCTGACAGTATATCTAGTATTATATCATAGTTTCTACGAAATATTCAGAAAATTTAGTTATTTTACTTTATTATTCGTTCTTTCCGAACAAACTAGCTTCCTGTTTGAGCCGTTCCTCGTAGTTCTGTCTGTAGTTTTCCAGTTCTTTCTGTTCATGGCTGGTCAGATTTTCAAAGATAGACACTTCAATCCTGTCCTTATCTCGTCGCCAGGTCGCAACCACTCGTCCCTTGTAGAAAACAACGGGCTTGACAATGCCTGTCAGTGTATAAATCTGGCGGATATGCTTTGGATCAAAGAATGGATTGCCTTTTTTTTCGTAACCTAGCAAAAGTTGGTCAAAACCTGCAATGAAGAGGCAGTCTGGCACTTCTGCTTCTTCTAATTCTCCTAGATAAAAGCGTTCTTCCCCAGCTACTTCTATAGTTTTTAAATCCAACTGCCTCATCCAATCTAGGACCGTCGACTTATTTTCCTTGAAGTAGTAACGGGCATCCGCTAAGCTGACAGGACCAAAACCTGCAAAATACCGACGAGCGATTTCCAGCTCTGCTTTTTCCCGAGAAAGTGGCTGACAGTCTGTCAGGCGATGAAAGCGTTTGGCACCGTACTCCTGATAGACTTCCCCACGCTCGACCATGTAGCGAAAAAGGCCGCCCCAAGCATTGAAAACCTGCTTCTCCTCTTCCTGCGTCATCTTTTCCGCACGACAGAGGATTTTCAGCTCCTCGCGGGTCATAGGGGCTTGTTCCAAGGCTTCTAGGATGAGCCGATGATACTTCTGCTTGGTTTGAGGTGAAAAATCATCGCGACCGACGGTTTGAAGATAGTCGGTACTAGCCATCCGCCCCTCGTGGATATAGAGAGGAATTTCCGACTTGAGATAGGCATGAACCGTTCGTCGAATGGACCACTGGCGTGTCAGTTCTTGCTGCCAGCTCCCCTCATGAAAATCCTCTGCTGTCATACGGTTGCGAAATCCGACATGAACATAGGGTTGAAACTGAGCCTGTAAACCATTGAGATTTTGGCAGATTCTCTGGGCAGACTGGGGAGCTAATAAGCCCTGTTTCTGCAGGATAATCCCCTTCCAAGTATCGTAATTCATTCGTTTCTCCTTCGCTTTTCTAACCCCAGTATAACACAAAAGACACCCGGAGGTGTCTGGATAAGCTAATTAAGGCAACATGTAAAAGACAATAGCCATATATTGCAGAGCTGAAGCCAACATGATAAAAAGATGCCAAATCATATGATCGTAGGGGCGTTTTCGGGCATAAAAAATGGCTCCAAAAGTGTAAGATAGCCCTCCAAATAGCATTAAGAGCCAAAATAATAAACCTGTCTTTGTGACAATAGCAGGTAAAATGAACACAACCAGCCATCCCATAGTCAGATAGAGAGCTAGACTGAATTTTTCATGAATTGTTTTAGCAAATATCTTATATAAAATCCCAAAAATAGTGATTCCCCACTGCAAAATGATAATCAAATAGCTTTGCCATCCTTCCAAAAGCAAAAAAGCAACAGGAGTGTACGAGCCTGCAATGGCAATGTAAATCATACTGTGATCAATGATCCGCAAAATGTACTTGTGGGTTGAACCATAGCTCATGCTATGATATACGGCCGATGATAAAAACATCAAAAAAAGACTGATGACAAAAATTGACATGCCAACGGCTGCTTTGAGATTATAGCTTGTATAAGCATGTACTGCTGTAATGGGAAGCAGAATCAACATGGTTAAAGCCCCTATGGCATGAGTGACACTATTGCCAATCTCTTCTCCAAATGTCAGGCGTTTGCTTAATTTTAAGGTGGTATTCATGACAATTCCTCATAAGTTTTCCAGTAGTTGATGGGTAGCAAAATAGCATTTTAAAGTTTGGCAAGCCGTTTCAATAATGAGAGGCACATCAGCCTGCTCCTCTCTCATGGCAGCAACAAAATAATTATAAAGAGTTTCAGAATCTCCCTGACTGCGTAAATGATCTAAAACGCGGCTAATTTCTTGAATCGAAAACGTATTTTTTAAAAAAGTAATCGCAATTAACCTTGCTAGCTGTTGCTTTTGATACTTTTTCTTAAAAGGCTTTTCGATATAACCATGCTTAACATAATTATTGACCATAGAAGCAGTCAGTCCTTTATCTGTCGCTTGGGGAAATGGCTGTGCTGTTTGATTGACTAAAAGCAATACCTGATCAAGGTAAAGTTCTAAATCCGGTAAGTCTGACCAGTAGGGAATATTGGAGAACATTTTTAAAACTCCTTAATCTAGTTTTGTTAACTAGATAATATCATTTTACAAATATACTTGCAACTAAAAAACCTTTCTAGTCACAGAAAGGTTCATATGGAAGGCCAATACGAAGTCTTAGCTATTCAGGAGCACTTGTTAGGCTAGCCTTCTCTGATAAGCAATAGCCATAAGCCCCGTCACACAAAAGCCTAAGCCAATCCAAATAAAACTAGCGATATGAACGCTAGACGGCAAGATGGTCATAGTCAACGTACCAAGTGGCATAAAGAGAATGGCTACAGTGTAAATGGTAGAGATGACCCGCCCCATGTAAGCCTTTGATACACGAGCTTGTACCCGACTGAAAAAATGAATGTTAAAGACAACCATACTGGCTTCTGCTAAAAAATTTCCCGTAAAGGAAACTAAGTGAGGTAAACCTATCAATGCTGAGAAACCAATGAGGGCATACCCCAAGCCAGAAATCACCAGAAACATCAGCATCTTAGTTGACCCTGCTATAAGACGACTCGCTAGAAAAGCACCAGACAAAGCACCAATAGCAGCAAAACTCATTAGATTAGCATAAGCATTATCACTTGCAAAGAGGCCATTGCTAAAAGGAAGTAAGTACATCAGCATAGCTGCAAAAATATTGACCACAGCAGCTATAATCAGCAAAAAGAAGATTTCCTTCTCTTTCCGAATATAAGAAAAGCCATCCCAAATATCGCTCAAAATCCCTCTTATCGTAAACGGGGTTCTCTTGACATCACTATCCTTAGCCTCATCGACACGGATAAGATAGACTGTTATAAATGAGACAAAAAAGGTGGCACTATCTAACAACAAGGTCAGCCGAATGCCCAAAGCACGTAACAGCCAATAGGCAACTAAAGGAGATGACACCTTAATCAGCTGGACTAAGGTCTCTAGTTTGGCATTATAGGAGACAAGCTCCTCTTTTTCAACCACTTCTGGCACAAATGCCTTGTAGGAAGGGCTTGAAAAAGCTGAGGAAAGCGCCAATACCATGTTGACCAAAATCAAGCCATACAGCATGTGCCTTTCATTTCCCAAGCAGGCAACCACTAAACACATCAGACCGCCTATCGCATCGGTCCATAGTAAAATCTTTCGCCGTTTGAAGCGATCAGAGATTGCCCCACCAAAAGGATTAATCAGGATGGACACCAGCAAATCAGCTATCTGATAAGCGCCTAGATAAGTCTGACCGACAGTTCCTAGTGATGCTATCCAGCTATTGTTACCAAAATCATAGAGACTATCTCCTAGTTTATTGACCACGCGGCTGATTAAGAGTTTTTTAGCATTGGTATTCATAAAAACCACCTTTCTATTTGTAGAGCATTAGTATAACGCAATAGCAGGTGGTTCTTCTATTTTTATTATATATGGGAATTTTTTCCTATCCAACGGTCAAAATGATCCTGATAAGTTTTAGCATGATGCGGACTTTCCAACCAGTCAAAGATTTGTATAGCCTTTTTCATCTCCTCTGCGCCAGCTTTTTCCCCAGAAGCATAGACTAGAAAGCCTTTAAAGTAAAGATAAAGGATGCGATGATAGGCATTTCTCTCATTGTCTAACATAGGGGCTAGCCGTGCCTCATAGCTTTTAGCCAGTGACAGCTCTCCTCTTTCAATCATGATTTGCATGACATTTAGTAAGGTAGCTTCCACTAGATTGCGATGAGTGGCTATTTCTTGATAAAATGGCTTGCGCTTTAACACCTCATCGATAATCTGACAAATAAAAGCTGTCTCATAAAAAGCGATGAGATTGCCGATGAGAATCAGCTCAACAATGGTCCAATTTTCCGTGCAAAACAGATGATCTGACACCGTAGCAAGATCTGAGAGGGACATCTGACGGCTCTGATCTAGATCACATATCATCCCTTTAAACAAGATGCTGTTGAGCAGTGCCTGCTTATTCTCAGGGTCTTCAGTAAACTTTACCACTTCGGCTTCTACCAGTGCCTCAAGCCCACGGATATCGTGCTTGTAGTGAAGACGAGCCATCCGAGACATGAGTGTAATCTGTTCCTCACGCTTGTAATGATGAACCCTATCCATATATTCATCGGCAGTCACATTAATCTTATGCAGTGCGTAGAGAAAGCGGGCCACTGTCAGGTCCGATTCGCCCCGTTCAAAACGTGACAATTGAGACAAAGACAAGTCAGGACCTGTCACTTGAGCTAGTGTCATCTGCCTATCTAACCGAAAGGATTTGACAAATCTAAGGCAGTCTTCGGCCGCCAAGAAACCTTTAAACTGGGCGATAAAGATTGTACACTGGTCTTGATTAAAAACCCAGTTGGTGCTACTCAGGCCATTGAAATGATGAAACTGGCTCCATACGATTTTAGCCTGTCAGTCCTTCTCAATGCCAACTACGCTGACGGTATTGATACCAGCTGGATTTGGGATGCTGACTTTGAGCAGATTACCCAAATGGACATTCCCCAAGTCTTTGCAGGTGGTGTTCGTTCGTCTGAAATCGCCCGTCGCCTCCGTGTGACTGGCTATCCTGAAGACCAGATTACTGAAACACCAAAACTGGAAGACATCATGACCTTGATTGAGCAATCGAGTAGCCAACATGCTTATATTTTAGCTACTTATACAGCTATGCTCGAATTCCGCGACCTGCTGGCTCAACGCCAAGCCGTTGGAAAGGAGATGAAATAATGGTCTATACGTCATTAAAAAGTCCTGAAAAAGACTATCTCTACGATCTCCACGTCGCCCATCTCTACGGTGATTTGATGAACACCTACGGTGACAATGGCAATATCCTCATGCTCAAGTATGTGGCTGAAAAGCTCGGTGCTCGTGTTCAGGTGGACATCGTTTCGCTGACAGATGAATTTGACAAAAATTTCTACGACATCGCCTTTTTCGGTGGTGGTCAGGACTATGAACAATCTATTCTTGCAAAAGATTTACCAACTAAAAAAGACAGCCTAGCAGATTTTATCGAAAATGACGGTGTCATGCTGGCTATCTGCGGTGGCTTCCAGTTGCTCGGTCAATACTACATCGAAGCTGGTGGCCGCAAGATTGACGGACTGGGTATAATGGGCCACTACACCCTCAACCAGACCAACAACCGCTACATCGGTGACATCAAGATTCATAACGATGAGTTCAACGAAACCTACTACGGTTTTGAAAACCACCAAGGCCGTACCTTCCTAGCTGACAACCAAAAACCGCTGGGCAAGGTTGTCTATGGTAATGGCAATAACAAGGAAGACGGCGGCGAAGGCTTACACTATAAAAATACCTTCGGTAGCTACTTCCACGGACCAATCCTGTCCCGCAATGCCAACCTGGCCTACCGCTTGGTCACAACTGCCCTCCGTAAAAAATACGGACAAGACATCCAACTTGCCAGCTACGCTGACATCCTCAGTAAAGAAGTCGCTGAAGAATACGGCGATGTGAAAAGCAAGGCAGAGTTTGAGAAATAAAGCAAAACCGCTTCTGATCATAGAGGCGGTTTTATTTTATATACTTCCAATCAAAAGTAAGCCCTCAACCGTAATCTCGGTCAACTGACTCAAATCCAGCTTGGACTGGTCTACTTGGAAAAAGAGAGGCGTCATGCCTGCCAAGACTTGAGCATGGGCGACAGTTATGGGCAGGGTCCGGCTGACCAGCACTTGCTCCACCTGCCCCACGTAAGACTTGAAATGGTCCACGATATCTTGGTTATCATAGGATTCCTTGCGGAGTTGGTCTTTGGCTAAATGGCGGAGCTCCTTGAGGTGATTGGGTCCTGGGACCAGCTTGAGAATAGCCCCACCAGCTTTCAACACTCTGGCAAACTCCTGATAATTAGCTGGGGAGAAGATGTCCAAGATACCGTCAATCGTCTGGTCTTGAATAGGTAACTTGGTCAAGTCACCGACAAACCATTTGACCGACTTGGTCCTGTCAGATTTGGCTGCTAGGAGAATGGAATCCTTGGAAATATCAAAAGCAAGAATGTCCAAGTCCATTTTCTCGGCTAACTTACGGGAATAAAAGCCCTCCCCACAACCGATGTCTAGGACAGACCGCAAGCCCAGCTCTGCTATTTTCCCCTCCAAAGCCTCGTAGAGATGATCGTAATAGCCCGCCTCTAAAAAGGCCTGGCGGTTTTCAAAGCTAGACTTGTGGTAGTTGGCAGACTGCTTGACCTGGGGTGCTAGGTTGACATAGCCCTGCTTGGCGATGTCAAAAGTGTGGCGGTTGGGGCAGCGAAGACTGCTCTGGTCAAGACCAAGAGCCTGCCCACAATGTGGACAGGCGAAAAATTGGTCGCTATTGGCAAAACGTTGGTGTTTAGTCATCTTACTTGCTTTCTTTTCTAAAACGGTGCAGGGCTAGTCCTGATAGGAGCGTGGCAATGGCTCCTGTAAAGACTAGCAAGTATCCGACTGGGAGCAGGTAGAAGTTTTCGTGTAGAATGCCATTGAAATCGACATATTCAACGGAATTGGCCTTGATAAGAAAACATACAAGGCCTAAAACCATGAGAAAGCTTCCGATAATGGTAATAGTCAGGTGCATCTGGGTACGGCGACCTTCACGACCGTCCTTGACTAGTTTTTCTGTCATGTTGTTCATGTCAGTTCCTCCTAAGATAAGTTGATCTAGGGAGATTGAAAAGACAGAGGACATGAGAATCAAGAGTTCCAAGTCGGGTAGGTTTTTGTCATTTTCCCAGTTGGAAACAGCCTGCCGTGTCACATTGAGCTTGAGGGCAAACTGTTCCTGGGTCAAACCTTCCTTCTTCCGTAAGTCTTTGATTTGTTGTCCAAAGTTCATTTCGTTCTCCTTTCTAGGCCCTGTCTACCAGGTCCTGACTTTATCTTAGCTTGTAGGTCAATATTTGCCAAGAAAGGCTGGCTTGCAAAAGTTATTTTTGACCGCAAGAGAATTTTGCGGCAGACTTTTTTCCTCGCAAGACCTGCTTGCAGGCTTGAACTGATAAGGTTTCTGACAACTACCTGTCAACCTAGCCAAGCTGCTCCGATAAGTCTTCCCATTCTTCCATGAGGCTTTCTTGTTGGCTGGTCAGTTGGTCGATTTCTTTCTGGTAATCGGTCAGCTGGCCGATATCGTTTGTTTCTAGCATGGCTTGGTTGAGTTCGCTCAGGCGGTTTTCGGTGCTATCGATTTCTGCCTCGATTTGCTCGATGCGGCGGGCTAGTTTGCGTTGCTCTTTTTGGTTTTCCTTTTGGGCTTGGTAGTCCATGGCTCCGGCTGATTGGCTGGTACTTTCTAGCTGGTCAGGCTGGGCTTCTGCTTCCTGCTCTGCCTTTTTCTCCAGATAATAGTCATAATCGCCCAAGTAGAGCGTGGAGCCTGTTTCCGAGATTTCCAGAACCTTGGTGGCGACGCGGTTGATGAAATAACGGTCGTGGCTGACAAAGAGCAGGGTTCCGTCAAAGTCGATGAGGGCATTTTCCAGGACTTCCTTGCTGTCGATGTCCAGGTGGTTGGTCGGCTCGTCGAGGATGAGGAAGTTGTTGTTTTCCATGGATAGCTTGGCAAGGAGCAGGCGGGCCTTTTCCCCACCCGATAGCATGGAAACGGACTTTTTGACGTCATCGCCTGAAAAGAGAAAGGCTCCCAGACGGTTGCGGATTTCCACTTCAGGCGTGGTCGGAAAGGCTGACCAGAGTTCCTCCAAGACCGTATTGGAAGGTGTCAGGGCTGACTGGGTCTGGTCATAGTAGCCCACTTCCACATTGGCACCGAGCTTGGCTTCCCCTTTGATAAATGGCAGAGCTCCGATGATTGATTTGAGTAGGGTTGTTTTTCCGATTCCATTGGGACCAACAATGGCAATGGCATCGAGCTTACGTTGGTCAATGGAAATGGGCTGAGAAAGGATATCTCCATCGTAGCCCACCGCAGCATTTTCCACTGTCAAGACGATATTGCCAGAAGTCTTGTCCGACTGGAAGGTCATGTTAGCAGACTTGTTATGGGCAGTTGGCTTGTCCAGTCGATCCATCTTTTCCAATTGCTTGCGCCTAGCCTGAGCACGCTTGGTGGTCGAAGCACGGACGATATTTTTCTGGACAAAGTCTTCTAACTTGGCAATTTCCTTCTGCTGCTTTTCATAGTTTTGCAACTCAGTCTGTAATTTCTGCTCTTTGAGCTCAACAAACTGAGAATAATTGCCCACATAGCGATCCAAGGAATGCTTGGTCAAGTCCAGCGTTATGGTCGCTACCTTGTCCAAGAAATAGCGGTCGTGACTGACGATAATCAAAGCTCCCTTGTAGTTGACCAGATAGTTTTCCAACCAGGCAATGGTTTCAATATCAAGGTGGTTGGTCGGCTCGTCTAGGACCAAGAGTTCTGGGCTTTCAAGCAGCATTTTTGCCAGAGCCAATCGGGTATTTTGACCGCCGGAGAGTTCGGAGATTTTCATGTCCCACATGGTCTGGTCAAACTTAAAGCCGTTCAAAATGGCACGAATATCCGCCTCATAGCTAAAACCACCTGCCAGACGAAATTCCTCTGACAGACTATCGTAGGTTTTCATCAGTTGATCTAGGTCGCTACCAGATAGGCTGCCCATCTGCTCTTCCATGGTCCGCAGGCGTTTCTCCGTCGTCCGCAGGTCGTCAAAGACACGGAGCATTTCATCGTAAATAGTATTTTCCGACTCAAAACGGCTGTCCTGTGCCAGATAAGAAAGGGACAAATCACGCTTGGTGGAAATCTCACCGCTGGTCGCTGCTTCTTCTCCGACAAGGATTTTTAGCAAGGTGGACTTGCCTGCCCCATTTTTTCCGACAAGGGCAATCCGATCCCGCTCGTCCACTTGAATGTTGATATTGTTAAATAAAACCTCGCCCGCAAAAGAGCGTTCAATCTTGTTTCCGCTTAGAATAATCATGAAAATATTATACCACAGACCAGACAAGAGACCAAATCAACACAGTCCTATCCTTACAAGGTTCATATAAGGCTCCGTGATTTTGCCTACCCTTATTTTAAATTTACAGTGTTTTCTAACACTATAATAATCGAACGAATGACAAAAAGAATTCTATAAATAATTGACGCAATACGCATAAAATAGTATATTAAGATTATAAAAATCATCTGACAATTGTTTATCAAAACAAGCATTGGAATTATTCATCACTGAATATTGAAAATACAGAGTTAGCAAACGTTTCTTTATGATCAATTTGACTTTAAACGTTTAAGTTAACCGCATGTTATTATAGCGCATTAATCGCTTCTCATTCTGAAAAGAGTGTGTCATTCCTAACGACTGAGTTTAGCTGATAAATTTTCAAATCCACGATACTATTAAAATAGGTTACTAAGTAACATCAGAAAGCGAGGTGAACAGTGCGTTACTAAATCATATTATTCCCAAGTATAAACCTAGAGTCGTTATTCTAACAATCCATACTCTGTCAGTCTTATTCGTTGATTTCAAAAAGTAGGATAGAGGATTATTACCTCAGTCATCTATTTCTTATAGTTTAGTCTGTCTTTCATGGAATAAATTGACTAATCTATTAACTCGCTATTAGAATGCTAGTTTAGTTGATATATTACATTTCTTCCTACAAGGGAAATCGTCAGCTACTGTCTCGAATTAAAAAGTTTACTCGTTAAGCTATATGATGATTGAATAAGGGGATGAACTTCTAAGTTTTGCTATGGGGAATCTAATATAATGTGAAAGGAGGAATTATATGGAAAAAATCATCATTGCTTGCATTATCGGTCTTATCGTCTATTATACCCGTAATTTTTTCATGGGAAAACGCCAAGATGAATTACTTAGAGTAGGCGCTATTGAATCACGAGATAACATATTTCTATCTCAGGAGCATTGCTTCTTTTCAAATAAGATTGGTTCTGTTGAGGAGATACTGGCTGTATTAGACACGAATAACTTCAAAGACAACCATATACAGATGATCAAGATATCAAATGATAGAGAGGCTGTTTTCAAAATAACCAATAATATTATTGTCAAGGAAAGCTATGTTCTCGTTCTTTTAGAATCCAAAATTAAGAATGGAGAAAGATTATATACTTTATCTATAACTAACACATATAATTGCGACAAGATTAATATAGCGAATTCTTATAATGTTTTATTAACTCAAGTCGAGCGAGCTATCAGAAAACTTGATAACAATGCAATGGTTGAACGTCACGTCATCCAATACCATACAACAAAATAAAATGATTTAGGAGATTTAAAATGAATGCAGAAACACTTTATGTAATTCTTGTTATCGGATTGATTATCGGTGCCAATGTTTTAAAACGTTTTTTGATGAAAACGACAAATCGTCTAGAAGATTCTTATAAAAATAAACGTAATCAAGCTAAGCAAAATGCCACAAATAGTAATAAGCGCGAAAAATTATAATAGCTTTAGAGACTTATATGAAGAAGTTCTTTACTTACTTTCCCTGCTATTCTGCAGATTCGTATTGGCCACATGCCAGCATCAATCATCTTTACTTCAACGGAAAGTGAGATCATATAGAGCAAGGTCACAGAAAGTACTGAATCTTCAGTTGAGGAAGAGAAAATTACAGAAGGTGCCTATATTCCTAGCAAGGTTCGATTCTATGACTCTGAAGAAAAAATAATGAAAGGTAGACTGGGAGAAATCTGACAATATTGATCTGTACGTAGGCACTTATAAAGGGGAAGCAGACAATGAGACGATAACGCCCACTATCACTAGTCTAAAATCATGTCAATTCAACCATAAAACAAGCAATTCTAAATGTGTATGTCACCTCGTAATAAGGAGTTCGGTCTAGAAAACTCTCTTAGACCAAAAAAAATCAGCACAAGGCTGATTCAAAATGTAGACAAACGCCTTTAAACCAGCAAAATTTGGACAGGTTTACGTGAACTGATCATATGTTAAACTCTTAGAAACCTTGATTGTTCAATAGTTCTAAAAGTTTTTAAGTGTTATCACAAAGAAAAAAGATTGAAGAAAATTGACTTTTTCTTCAATCTCAATCAGCACAAGGCTGATTCTCTTTATGATTTTATCACTAAGGAGTGAAGGATTTCCTGATTCTGCCAAACTAGGTAGAGGCCTCCTCCTACAATAAGGAGGAAGAGAATGAATTTTATAACACCTTTGACAAATCGGATAAGGAGAGCTAGGATGAGGGAGATGATTAACCAAGACCAAGCCGATTGCGACATAAAGCTAGACACTTGTTCCAAGCTACTGCCGATAAAATGACTCAACCATTCGGGTAAGTAAGCTGATAAATCAATCCCTGAAAATCCTGTTATTTCTGCTAATTGACGGTTCAACACTTGAAGGTAGGTAAAAATGCCTGTGTTAAAGAGGAAAAGAAAGGCTTGTTCGGGATATTTTCTAATCAATCGTGTCATGATCGTTCCTTTTTGATTTTCTAATTTATTCCAGTATAACAAGCCAAGCTTAAAATTTCCATATAAAAACCTCATTTACTGAAAATAACTTTGATAATTTATGATACAATAGATGGGTAAGTTTTCTTACACATAGTAGATGATTTGCGTTAAGTGTGTGTGAATGGGATGTTGTCACACAACGAAGCCTTAGGCGCGGTAAATCATTGCATCCGCTGTTATCAGGTTTACCTGAACTAACAGCTCCAATTTTAAAAAGGAGCCTTTTATGACACATAAACTACCTAAACTTACCCTACAACGACTAGCAGCTATTGCAGCTGTTCTAGCCTTACTAATCATTGTCGAAAATTATTTCACTCTGAAATTCTCTGATTCTTTACAGTTCCAGTTTACCTTCATTCCTTACGCGATTTTGGGAGCTATTGCTGGTCCAGTCTGGGGGGGCATTGCCTCAATCGGAGCTGACGTGATTGGCAATACCATGAACACCAGCCAATTTTTAATTGGTTTTGTCCTTATCGAAGCTGTTAAAGGACTCATCTACGGTTGGTTTTACTACCAAAAACCTTTGGATAGTCAAGATAAAAAAGACTGGTTTTATGTTGGAGCAGTCGTACTCCTTCTCCAACTTGTTATTTCCTTTGGTCTAACACCAGTAGTCCTGCATACTAGCTGGGGAACTCCTTTGGAGGTCCTATATACTACTCGACTGATAAAAGCACCCTTTGAAATCACTCTCCAAGTGATGGGAACGATGCTAATTATTCCTCAACTTCAACGCATTCCAGAGTTACGCAAACTTATGGGATTATCTAAAAAATAAGAAAACGAGCCTTCATCCCGGGCTCGTTTTATCATTATTTCAATGCTTTAAATTTTCCATCTTTTACTTCAGTGAACTTTCTTGTTAGCAACATCTCTGCAGATTCCTTCATGCCGATGTAATTAATATTATTAGATGTGGTGTCCACACCAATCAAAGGTCCTATTTCTTTTAGGTTTGCCTTAGAATAATCAATGGTTACATGTTCTGTCAGTACCGTTTCACCATAATCAATAGAATGCTCAACACCAGTGACATTTTTATAGGCCTCAGCGAGTGGCTCAACCGTTGCCTTAACTGTCTCTCGATCAGTTCCAGCATCTGCATAGACTATCTTAGTATCTGTGGTTTGTTTGACCACTTTATTGGTATCTTTCTCATAATAATAGACCAAACGAACATCAGTACCAGATGTCTGTAATTGGAAATAACGCTTAGAAATTTCCTTTTTCCCACCACAAGCAACTAATATGAGAGACAAAAGGGCCACCATCATCAGTGCTAAACTAAAACGTTTCTTTTTCATTTATTTTTCCTCCCTATTTATTGTATCATTGTCATCATGAAATAGCAATACTACAAATGGTTCTGCCACCACATAAGAAGCTAATTGACTAAAGTTTCGGCCTCTTTCAATTTAACCGATACAATTTTTGAAACACCAGATTCCTGCATGGTAACTCCATAAATAGAATCCGCTGCCGCCATTGTGCCCTTACGATGAGTGACCACGATAAACTGACTATCCTTGTCAAAACGATTGAGATAATCTCCAAAACGCTTGACATTAGCCTCATCCAAGGCCGCCTCTACCTCGTCCAAAATGACAAAAGGAATGGTCTTGACGCGGATAATGGAAAATAGCAGAGCGAGAGCCGAGAGTGCCTTTTCACCACCTGACATGAGGTTGAGCGATTGGATTTTCTTACCAGGAGGCTGAACCGAAATCTCAACGCCTGCGGTTAAAAGGTCACCCTCTGTCAAGATTAAATCAGCAGAACCGCCACCAAACATCTGAGTAAAAGTTTGTTTGAAAGAATCTCGAATAGCTTCGAAGCTAGCCTTGAAACGCGCCTTAACTTCATCATCCATATCATGAATTGTCTCTAGGAGAAGATTTTTAGCCGTATCTAAATCCGCTTTTTGCCCGCTAAGGAAGGTCAGACGCTCTGACACGTCATCATATTGGGCAATCGCGTCTAGATTAACTGGCCCAAGCGCTTTGATTTGACGGTTCAAATCCGTTAATAGCTGACGTGAATGCTCAATATTATCAAGTAGATGCGCTTGAGCTTTGGCTTCGTCAAAACTGATTTGATAATCTTCTGAGAGACTACGAGCAAAGCTTTGCAATTTTTCCCCAAGATTTTCCAATTCAGCTTCTAAATGTGCCTGCTGACGAATCAGCCCTTCATTTTTGTGACTAGCTTTTTGAAGCTGTTCTTCCAAATCTTCCAGACTACCTTCGCAATCTTCTAACTCAAAGCGTAACCGTACAAGAGCTTGTTCGGTTTCTGTTTGACGACTACTGCTTTCAGCTAGTTGCTCTTCTAAAATTGGCAATTGAGCCACTTCAACCTCAGACAGGTCACTTGATAACCAGTGTGACAGCGAGCGAATTTCCTTTTCGAGATTGGACTGCTCTGTTTTTAGGCGATTAAGGTCCGTCTCTTCAAAGCGAATCTCACTTAATTTTTCCCGCTCGTCTAAACGACAGTGAGACAAGTCTTCTCTTAGCTCTTGGACTTTGGCAGTGATACTGTCCTTATTTTCCTTGATTTTGACTAAGTTATCAGATACCTGTTCCTTGTCCTTTGATAGGGTCAATAGCTGAGCTTCTAAGTGTTCCTTACGCTCAAATAACTCTTTTTGGCCTGTCTGATCTGCTTGTTCCCTAAGGAGTTTGCAGAGCTGTTCAACTTGATCAAAACGCTCCGCCACTTGTTCGTAGGCAAAATGACGTTTTTGCTCGGATAAGCGTGCTTCTTCTCCAGCTTCTTTAATACTATTCAGCCTCACTTCAGTCGCCTTCAAGTCTTTTTGGCTTTGTGCCACTTTTTGCTCTTGTAGACGTAACTGATCATGCAACTCTGAGAGCTCACTAGCCAAGGCATCAAGTTCTGGTTGAATGAAAGTGGTGGTATTTTGTCGCTGAGAACCTCCTGCAAAGGCTCCTCCTGGTCGGATTTCAGAGCCGTCAAGGGTTACCATACGCACCTGAAAATTGACTTGACGTGCCGCTTGGTTTGCCTTATCGATATGCTCAAAAATAGCAATAGTCCCTAGAAGATTGCCAAAGATATGAGCCAATCGCGGATTAGCAATCACCAAATCACTCGCAAAGCCTATAAAACCTGGAGCAGCTTCTAGCTTCATGCGATAGTTGGTTGGCACCTCACGAGACTTAATGGTCGTCAAAGGTAAAAAGGTCGCACGCCCCAGACGGTTAGCCTTCAAGAAGTCAATCCCCCTCTTAGCGGCAGCTTCATCCTCCACAATAATGTGCTGACTAGCACCTCCAAGAGCAATCTCGAGAGCAGTTTGATAAGAGGTATCAAAGGTTAGATGCTCACTAACCGCCCCGATAATACCGCCAACTTGGTCAGCATTTTGCAAAATCGCTTTAACACCTGCAAAAAAGTTGCTATGATTTTTTTGGATGGCCAAAAGGCTATTTTGCCTTGCCTCTTTATTTTTCACCTGATCAAGCAAGTCAAACATAATCCCTTGTTCAGTCTCGTAAGTTTTTTGATCAACCGACAATTGGTCAGAGTATCTCTGGTAATCTACCAATAAATCCTTGACAGCTTTTACCGCCTCTTGATGAGCACTTTTTTCCTTTTTAAGACTGACTTCAAGCGTCTCTTTTTCAGCTAATAACTGCACTAACTCAGCAGAGCGGCTTTCGTTGAGCTGTTGATTGTTATCAATTTCAGCCTGAACCGCTGTCAAATGGTTAGATAAATCGGCCTCTTTCTCCATGAGTTTGACAAAGTCCTCACGGAGGTTTTCGATAATTTGGTCAGGGCTCGTTGAAAATTTTTCCAGCTGTTCTTCTAGATTTGCCATTTGTAATCTAGAAGCCTCTAAGTGCTCAGCAAGTTCCTTGAGCCGTTTTTCTTTTTCTGCCTGAGATAAGGCTAGGCTCTCCTGATCGCTGACCAGCTGAGACAAGCGAGCACTAGCATCAGCTTTTTTTTCTTCCTTTTGGCTGGACTCTAATTTTAGCAGGTCAATTTGACGTTCTAAATCAGCTTGCAAGCGTGTCAAATCCATGAGTTCTGCTTGTTTTTTCGCTTGCTCTTCATTGAGCTGATGGCGTCTCTCTTTGAGCTCTTGGTTTTGCTCCTCTAAGTGCTCCCGCTGTTGGTAGTAGGCTGAGAGCTCCTTCTTAGTCTGCTCTAAAGCAGCCTCTTTGCTCTGCCATTTTTCCTTATAAGAGTGGATGTCTGCCACCAAAATATCCAGATGTAAGCCTCGGCGCTCCTCTTCCAGAACCATAAAGCGTTTAGCAACTTCAGCTTGCTTTTCCAATGGTTTAATCTGGTGGTCTAGCTCATAGATAATATCTTCCAAACGGTCTAGATTATCCTGTGTTTGGCTGAGTTTGGCTTCGGTCTCCTTCTTACGCGACTTATACTTTAAGACACCAGCAGCTTCCTCAAAGATGGCACGTCGCTCCTCAGGCTTTGAATTGAAAATCGATTCTACACGACCTTGGGAAATGATCGAAAAAGAATCTCTTCCCAAACCAGTGTCCATAAAAAGGTCATGAATGTCTTTCATGCGGACCTTTTTACCATCGATTAGGTATTCACTATCACCATTTCGGTAAATCTGACGCTCTACTCTGATTTCTGGACCTTTACCTTCAAGAAATCCATCGCTATTGTCTAAAATAACGGTCACCTGAGCAAAGTTGAGCGGTTTTCGATTTTGAGTACCTGCAAAGATGACATCTGGCATCTTACCGCCACGAAGACTCTTAGCAGAAGACTCTCCCAATGCCCAACGCAGGCTTTCTGTAATATTAGATTTACCAGAGCCATTTGGTCCTACAACTGCTGTAACGCCTCGGTCAAATTCAACCTTGGTCCTATCAGCAAACGACTTAAAGCCCTGCATTTCAATCTGTTTTAGAAACATAACTTCCTCAATAATTCTTTGTTTATAAAATGTATGCCTTTATAAACACTGGTTAGAGCTTTTCAAGCGCAGCCTTTGCTGCTTCTTGCTCTGCAATTTTCTTTGATTTTCCAACCCCTCGGCTAAGGCTCTCCCCATTAACCAAGACTTCCATTTCAAAGGTTTTGTCGTGAGCAGGGCCTACTTCTTTGATAACATGATACGAAATCACCACATCGCCATTAACCTGTAGCAGCTCTTGAAGGGCTGTTTTATAATCTTTGACCCTCTCATAATTCCCCTTCTCCACTTGAGGAATCATGACGGTTTTGAGAAATTCTTCAACAGCACCAATCCCCTTATCCAAGAGCAGAGCGCCTAAAAAAGCCTCGAAAAGATCCCCTAAAATGGCTGGGCGTCGCCTTCCACCGTTCTTTTCCTCACCTTTTCCTAACTTAATGTGCTGATCAAAACCACACTGACGCGAAAAGCCTGCTAAAGACTCCTCACGAACAATCGTTGCGCGCATTTTAGACATGTCCCCTTCTGGCATATCAGGGTATTTTTGATAAAGGTAGCGTGAAATGGTCAATTGCAAGGCAGCATCTCCCAAAAATTCTAACCGTTCGTTATGTGTCGTTTCCAAATCCTTATGTTCGTTGGCATAACTGGTATGGGTGAAAGCTGTCTCTAAGACTGCTTTATTGTCAAAAACAATCGCAAAACGCTCCTGCAATAATAATTCTAGTTTTTCCATAATCTCTTTTCATCATTTTTGGGACAAACTGCGAAGAGCTGAATCATAGGTCTGTTCTAGTAGCATGGTAATGGTCATTGGACCAACACCGCCTGGGACTGGCGTGATATAACTGGCTATTTCTGCTACTTCATCGTAAGCGACATCACCAATCAGCTTTCCATTACTATCACGGTTCATGCCCACATCAATAACAACTGCACCTTCTTTGACAAAATCTTTTGTGACAAAGTGTCCACGACCAATTGCAACCACTAAGATATCTGCTTGCTTAGCCACTCCAGCCAAATCCTTGGTTCGTGAATGCGTCAGTGTAACCGTTGCATTTTTCTCTAACAGGAGATGAGCCATTGGCTTGCCCACAATATTGCTGCGACCAATAACAACTGCTACCTTACCTTCCAATTCAATCTGATAGGCGTCAAACATCTTCATAATGCCTGCTGGTGTACAAGGCACCATGACAGCATTACCAGACCAGAGATTGCCCATATTGGTCGGATGAAAGCCATCCACGTCCTTCTCAGGTGCAATCGCTAAAAGTACCTTTTGCTCATCAATATGTTCAGGCAAGGGAAGCTGAACCAAAATCCCATGATAGTGACTATCTTGATTATAAGTTTCGATGAGGGATAAAAGCTCTGCTTCAGAGGTATCTTCTGGTAAACGAACCGTTTGACTGAGAAAGCCAGCTGCCAAGGCTGCGCGTTCCTTATTACGCACGTAAACTTGGCTAGCAGGATTGTCGCCAACTAAAAGGACAACTAGGCCTGGTACAATACCATGTTTTTCTTTTAATCCCTTAACTTTTTCTGCCAGCTCTGCTTGCATCTGCTGAGCTAAACCTTTCCCATCCATCACTGTCGCCATAAGTCCCTCCTGAGCATATAATGCTTATATTATATCAAAAATGAGAAAGAATTTCATCTGCCAACAAGGATGAAGAGATGACCTAGAAAAAACAGTTTTTCCAACCAAACTGCTACCTTTATCCCTAAATTTTCGATTGTTTTTCGATATAACTCATCTTATAATAAGATTATCAAGGATCCCTGATGAGATTAGTTAAAATAGGAGGCAACTATGCAAACCATTGGAGAAAAAATCAGAAAACTTCGTCTTTCTTGTGGTCTTAATCAAACACAATTGGCTGATAAACTAGGGTTGTCAAATCAAGCAATATCTAAATGGGAGACAAATGCTGCTTTCCCAGATATTAACCTCTTACCTGATTTGGCCACAGTATTTGGCGTCAGCATTGATGAGCTTTTTGACTATACCAAAGACAAGATGTACGATAAAATATCAAATCAACTAGAGTCTGGTTATCCATTATCATATAATGAGTTTCAGAGATTTGAAAGCTTTCTACACGATGAAATTCACCAAAATCCTCTCAATTATCGAGCCATTAGTGAATTGGGATTTTTGTATCACTCTCAAGCCAAACAGTTGCAAGAATTGGCTGTCACTTATGCCAAAAAAGCTCTAGATTTGCAACCAAATTCAAAGTTTGACATCAACATCATCAATAATGCATCACAAGGCGCTATCTACGACTGGGACACCGGTGGCCATCATGAGCTGATTGATTACTATCAAAAAGTGCTTAAAGCAAGTCCTGAAAACAAGCGTATTTACTTATATCTATTGGATAATTTGTTAGCTGACGGAAGGCTTTCTGAGGCTAAAAAGACCCTGGAAGAGGCTATCAAGCACAATCCAGATAATCTTAACCATTTCTACGCCATCTTAATTGAAGAGAAAACAGCTGGTTTTCTTACAGTTCAGGATAAGTACCTCTTGCTAGCTGATCAGTTTCCTAATGATTGGCGTGTCCTTTATGCTGTTGCTAATCAATTTTGTAAAAATGACGCTTACCGCTTAGCTATTCCCCTTTGGCAAAGAGCCTTTGAGGCAAAGGACAAGCCTCGTTACACCGATTTTCATGAGTCAATCGCGATTTGTCATCTCCGACTAGGGGAAAGAAAACAAGCTATAAAAGCCTATCAAAAATGCCTCGACATCATGCGTGATGACTGGAACCTACGCTTTGGCAAGCAAATTGACCGCATCAAAGCAGCCATTGACCAGCTGTCCTGACGATTAAAAAATCCCCTAAAAGCTAATGCTTTTAGGGGATTTTCTTCAGTCATTTTTAGAAGACATTTTGAAATTATTCTTCATCACGGCGACGTTTTGCCGACATACCGAAGGCTGCTGCTACCATTGCCAAACCAAGAGCACTGATAACAGAATGTTCTTCACCAGTATTTGGAAGTTCTTCAGCCTGATGACCTGTTTGCGTCACGGTTCCTCCTTGTTCTCCAGGAACTTTAGGAGTCACAGTACCGGTAACTTTACGGTAAATATGCGTCACATTACCATCTTTATCTGTTATGGTTTTACCAGTAAACTCATAACCTGGGATGGATTTATTCGGTGTGCTTCCCTCTTCTTGTGGCGCAATTGGGTTGCCATTTTCATCGACGTGGTTTGTGACCGTCTTATGATTTGGCGTCACAACTTTACGGTAGATGTGCGTCACATTACCATCTTTATCTGTTATGGTTTTACCAGTAAACTCATAACCTGGGATGGATTTATTCGGTGTGCTTCCCTCTTCTTGTGGCGCAATTGGGTTGCCATTTTCATCGACGTGGTTTGTGACCGTCTTATGATTTGGCGTCACAACTTTACGGTAGACATAGGTCACTTGAGTTGTCTGACCAGATTCAACTGAGCCATTCTCATTACCAATGGTTGCAGATGGAATCAATTCATAAACTGTTCCATCAGCTGTGGTGATGGTGTTTGGCTTGTTATCAGTCGTGTCATAAGACTTACCTGCTGGTACGTTTGTCTCATCATTAACAGGGGTCTTGATGACTGTACCGTCTTCAGTGATGTAGTTGATCACTACATTACCAGCTTCTTCGTAAACATACTGAACAGTCGTTGTACCTTCTACCACCTGCCCAGTCGTTGCCGCAGAAGTGTCTTTGACTGCCTTGTAGTAGTAAACTTTTCCATCTGCTGTTGTAATAGTGCTTGGACGGTTGTCTTCGTCTGTATTGTAGGCTGTGCCTGTTGATGAAAGTGGAGTATCAACTTCTGTAGAGTCAATGACCACTCCTGTTTCAGAAAGACCGCTAATCAGATTACCCTTAGTATCGTAGTACTCAACGACAACATCACCCTTGACTTCTTCATAGACATAGGTCACTTGCTTGTCTTGGCCTGAAGTGATAGTACCATTTTCCTCACCTGTGGTCTTGTTTGGTACAAGGCGGTAAGTCTTACCATCTTCAGTGGTGATGGTGTTTGGCTTGTTATCGGTCGTATCGTATGGTGAACCTGGCTTAGCGTTTTCCTCATCCTTGACAGGAGTCTTGATCACAATACCGTTTGTGGTCACGTAGTTAACCGTTACAGAGCCAGCTTTTTCATAGACATACTGAACAGTTGTCGTTGTTTCTGCTACTTTACCAGTCGTTGATGCAGAAGTATCTTTGACTTCCTTGTAGTAGTAAACCACACCAGCATCTGTCGTGATGGTATCTGGACGGTTGTCTTCATCAGTGTTGTAGACGGTACCTACTGAAGCATCGTCGGTATCAGTCACTGTCTTAGCAATGGTATTTCCTAATGTATCGTAGTATTCCACCACAACATCAGATTTCACTTCTTCGTAGATGTAAGTTACTTCGATCGTCTTACCTGATTCGACATCACCTGTTTCATTTCCAACAGTTGCCGTTGGTACAAGGCGATAAACCTTACCATCAGTAGTGGTAATCGTTTCTGGCTTGTTATCGGTTGTATTGTAGCCATAACCTGGTTTTTGATTGGTCTCATCAAATACAGGATCCTTGATAACTGTGCCATCTGCTAGGGTGTAGTTGACTTTGACATTACCAGCTTTTTGGTAAACATAGGTCACTTCTGTCGTGCCTTCAACAACCTTACCAGTCTCAGCTGCAGAGCCTGCTTGGATTTCAGACCCTGTTGGCAGGATGTAGTAAACATCGCCTGTAGTGTCATTGACAATCTTCTCAGGCTTGTTGTCAGTCGTATTGTAGTCTGTCCCTGTTTCGATAACTGTCTGGTCTGTTACCGTGTCTGCAATGGTGTTACCATCAGTATCAACATAATGAACAATGACATCACCTTTAACCAATTGGTAGACATAAGTCACTTCCTTGGTCTCACCTGAAACAACTGTTCCAGTCTCATCACCTTTAGTAGCCGCAGGAACAAGACGATAAATCTTGCCATCTGCTGTAGTAATCGTATTTGGTTTCAGATCTTTAGTATCATAGGTAGATCCTGCTTGGCCATTGTCTGTATCTGTAACCGTACTTGCAGTTGTCGCACCAGCATCCGTGATACCTTCAAGTGGATTGCCGTCTTGGTCTACGTAGTGAACGATGACGCTACCAGCTTTTTCGTAGACGTAGGTTATTTGCTTAACGGTATCCGTAGCAATTTTTCCTGTTTCTGCTTCAATTTTTTCGTTTGCACGATAGTCAGTATCAGTTGTATCGTTCACAACTGGGTGAAGGTTGGCAGTCGTCGTATCAATTGCTTTATACCAGTAGACTGTTCCATCCGCAGCAGTGATTTTCTCATAGCGAACAGTTGTCGTATCGTAGGCTGAATCAGTATCTCCGTGACCCACAAGAGTAACTTTATCTGTAACTGTAGTGTTATCAGGAGCTGTGAAATTGGTGAACACATTTCCATCAGTATCAATGTAGTAGACTTCTACGCCACCTTTTTCGACATACCAATAGCGAGCGTGTTGTTCATTCTTAGCGTTGGTATTACGCATACCAAGCTCTGTACCACCAAGATCCCAACGAGAATCTGTTTCTCCATCCTTCAAACGAGTTTCTGTTGAAGAAGTTTTATAGTTATATCCAAAGTACCAAATAGCTTCCGGATAAGTAGTTGCTGTTAGAGGACCTGTAGAAATTGTAACAGTATCTGTACCTGAAACGCTTGGTCCATATATACCTGGAACAAATGGATTGCTTGGCGTTGCCACATCCCAAATAATTGGAGTAAGGACGTTACCATTAGCATCTACATAGTTACCCGCAGAATCTGTTTTATAAATCTTATGATAATTAATCAGGTAAATAGTACCATCAGCTCCTGTAACCATACTGTCAGTTGTGCTAGCAACAGGAAGAGTTGCACCATGTTTGGTTGTAATCGTTGACTTGTCATCGCTCAATGTACCAAGAACATCACCGTTGACATCCATAACTTGTACAACTGTGCTTTCAAGAACTAACTTACTTGCCTCATAAAACTTCTCTGAGAAAGTGCCTTCCTTGGTGTTATATGCACCTGGCACAAGTACCTCAGATGTGAACATTAGTTTGAAATAATCTTTCAAATCTGAAAGTGTCGCATTATTAATGTTTGCCTTATAGAATTTTGCCCAGTCTGGATTATTTGGATCCAACATATAAATTTGTTGTTGAACCGATCCGTCCAAATCAGTAATGGTTATTAAACGTGCTTCATTTCCGTTAGGTCGTAATTGAAGCGTTTGAGTACCTACGACATAGTCAGACTTAAGAGTCCCTGATGTAACACTTGGCAATTCAGTTGCGAGAAGCTCATAGTTATTAAAATCTAGAGCGCCAGCAATATGGAAATTATCACCAATCAATCCATCCGTTTGAGTATATTTAGCTAGCATCTCACGCGGACGTTCGGTCGCTTCATTTTCTTTAACGTAATGGGTAGTCGTTTGCGTTGTTGAGCCTGTTACATTTGCAGTTGCAATTGTGAATTCTTCACCAACACGATTCGGCTCTAATTTATTATACAGGAAGGTATTTTTATTATTTCCGTTAGTGTTATTAATAGTAAGTGTTCGAGTAGTCCCACCATTTACAGTTTGAACATTATAAGTGAAACCATAAGTTGTGTTGCGTGTTGCATTTCCCTCAAGGACTCTTAACTCAGTAAATGTATTTGACACACCTGGTGTTAACGTAATTGTATTAACAACGGTACTACCAGTAGTTGTTTTTTCTACTAACTTAGCATAGACAACATCATTAGCTTCACGTTCAGAAGCTATCGTTGATACAGAGAAAACAACGTAGTAATTTTTTCCTACCCAGTCATTGAAGTTGTTACCATCACCATAACCATCCTTGGTATCAAGATTCAAAATTAAGAATGTATCACGGTTGGCATCTTGATCTCCGATATAACCATCTGGTAAAGTTTTTACAGCTTCCGTAATCGTTGCAGGCTGATCTCCTACAGGAAGACCTGAATTGGCAGCTTTAACTGGGTCTGGAATATACCACTCACCATGTTGAGCGTAGTATATTGAGTTAGGGTTATTAACATCAAGTGATGATGTTGCTGTAGTTGATGTAGAAGTGTTTAGTAAAGCAACAATATCACCATTTGGGTAAAACTTACGCAATTCCAATGCAAGTGCTGCCACATTTGTGCGGATTGCATCAATCTGTGCGTTGACCTGTCCAAGTGTTGCCACGGCATCATTTAGCGTCGCTGTAGCGTCTGTTACAGCAAGTTTTGTAGACACAGCAGCCACTGTCAAACTCGGATTTTCTGCATTATCAAGCGCCTCTAAACGCTCTGCTTCGTTTGCTAACACCTCTGCTTCAGAGATAACTTGTTCAAGAACTGTTTTAGCTTCTTCAACCGTTTCTGGTGCGCTTGCGACAGTTGTCTCTGCTGTAGCTGATGGTGTAGAAACTTCTGATGTGACAGCTTCTGTACTTGCTACTGCAACTTCAGCTTTCTTAGCAACCTTAATGGTGACAATATTTTCAGCATTTTCAGTCACTTCTTGCGTAAGCGTAGCTTCTTGACCAGCTGCTAACTCATACCCTTCTGGCAGGTCAGCGGTAACCGTAACCGTTGTCTTTGCGACAGCATCCTGTGTCGTGACCGTCACATTTGCAAGGGAAGCATTGACCAAAGTCCCATCTTCTAAGACATACTGTACAATGTAGTTGATGGTGGCACTACGCTCTAGAGCAGATGAAGCCACTTCAGGAGAAGCTTCTGAAAGCGTGCTGTCAGCTTTAGCGACAGCGCCATTTCCAAGCAACATAAAAGCCGCAATCGCAACGGATGCAACGCCTACGTTAAACTTACGAATAGAGTAGCGAAAACGTTTTTCTGAAAACATGCTTCGCTGACGACTAAGTTTGATTTTTGATTTATCTAGCATTTTAAATACTCCTCAATTTATCACATACATAAAAAATGTACAACGTTTTAATTATAGCATTTTTCCGCCATTTCTCAACTAATTAAATCGAATTAGTAGCATTATTTTACAGGTCAAATGATTTTAGAAAAAGTGATGAATATCTGCTTCCCTCACCAGATATTTTTGAGAAAACGAAAAGACACCTCAAGGTGTCTGGGAGGAAATTCTCTCATTTCAACTTCTTATAAATATTGGAGCGATGTCCGACATGGAGATTGAGCAAGACCAGTTCTCCTTCGTCAACGACAGCAATGATACGATAGTTTCCGACACGAAAGCGGACATAGCCAGCTAAATCGCCCGTCAGATACTTTCCAGGAGAACGTGGAAAATCCACATCCACCAGATGCTTATCAATCCACCTGGCAATTTGCCGACTGGTTCCCTTGTCGAGCTTATCCATATCTTCAAAAAAACTTGGGGCATAGTCCACGCGATACTTAGCCATAGCGCTTCATCATTTCTTCGTGACTATAGGTTTTCTTACCGCTGTCAACCCACTCTTTGTAGGTTTTTTCTGCCTTGGCAAGATCGTACATATCTTCTAATTTCTCTAAAACAGCTTCTCGAATAAAGTCCGTCTTGGTCATGTGCTGACCAGCAGACACTTCTTCAATCAACTGGACCAAATCTTCATCAAATCGCACTGCAATAGGTTTTGAAAGAGTATGCATATTGACACCTCCGAATGTTTACTCTGTAAACAGTATAACCTGAACTCCCCAAAATGTCAATATTAGCAAAAAGACACCCGAAGGTGTCTGATGATAGTCTAAATATCTTAGTAAGCCAAAAACTCCTCCAAGTCCTTGAGGGAACGCTCTGCTATTGCTTCATAACGCTCCTTCTTGTCACGGATCCGCGGTCCGTCCAGCTCCTTAATGATGCCAAAGTTGACATTCATAGGCTGGAAGTGCTTGCTTTCGGTGTGGGTGATGTAGAATGGCAGAGCACCGATGGCTGTGGTCTGTGGGAAGATGACTGGGGCTTCGCCACGGAAACGGCGAACAGCATTGATACCGGCCACTAAACCAGAGGCGGCAGACTCGACATAGCCTTCCACTCCTGTCATTTGACCTGCAAAGAACAGATTTGGATTTTTCTTGGTGGCAAAGGTCTGTTCCAATAAGTTTGGCGAATCCATGTAGGAATTGCGGTGCATAACACCATAACGAACAAACTCAGCATTTTCAAGTCCTGGAATCATCTGGAAGACCCGCTTCTGCTCACCCCACTTGAGATGGGTTTGGAAGCCTACGATGTTGTAGAGGCTGCCAGCTGCATTATCCTGACGGAGCTGGACAACAGCATAGGGTGTCTTGTATTCGCCGTCACGAGGTCCCTTGTAATCTTCTGGATATTCCAGACCAACTGGCTTCATCGGGCCATATAACATGGTTTTAATGCCACGTTTTGCCATGACTTCAATGGGCATACAGCCTTCAAAGTATTTTTCTTTTTCAAAGGAATTAAGCGGTGCTTCCTCGGCTGAAATCAAAGCTTCATAGAAAGCGGTAAACTGCTCCTTGTTCATCGGAGCATTGAGATAGGCAGCCTCTCCCTTATCATAACGGGACTTGAGATAGACCAAATCCATGTTAATGGTCGAGCTGTCCACAATCGGTGCTGCCGCATCGTAGAAATAAAAACCGTCGCCACCATTCAGTGCGTGAATCTTCTCCGCCAAGGCGTCAGACGTCAAAGGCCCCGTCGCAATAACTGTAATAGCATCTTCAGGAATGTCCGTAATCTCACCACGGATGACCTCAATCAGTGGGTGGTTGTGGATTTCATCTGTGACCGCTTGGGAGAAATTCTCACGGTCCATGGCCATAGCACCACCAGCAGGAACACGGTGAGCCTCACCAGCCCGCATGATAATGGAATCCAAGCGACGCATTTCTTCCTTGAGAAGACCGACAGCGTTGGTCAAACTATCGCCACGGAAAGAGTTAGAACAAACCAACTCCGCAAACTTATCGGTCTTGTGCTGTGGCGTTGGCTTGACACCACGCATCTCGTAGAGTTTGACAGGAATGCCACGCTTGGCAATTTGATAAGCAGCTTCTGAGCCAGCCAAACCAGCTCCGATAACATTAATATGGGTTTGAGACATGAAACTAATACCTCTAGCCAGACTATCTGACTACTGTTTGGGAATGACCCAAAACAAAACCTTTCTAAATTTAATACTCATCCAGTATATCAGAAAATGGCTGTAAAAGACAAAAACTACTCTCATGGAGATGAAAGTAGTCCTATCGTTTTATATAAGATAATTTACGTAAACTATCAATGACTGATTTTTAATGGATGGCTAGCATGCTGGTGCTTGATTTTCCAGCCGTTCTCGTAAATAAAGCCCAGTGTGAATCGATCTGTGACAGATTGCTCAAAACCGATTTTTGAAAATCGAGCATCAAAATAGGCAAAGGCACAGGTTGGGGATTCATGGATTTCTAGATTTGAAAAATCCACAGCTACCCTATCTGTCCCAATCTCTTGAAACCAAGCTGTAACCATTTTTGCCAAGTCTTGCTTGCCAGACAGAGACCATTGCCCAGCTACATCGTAAATCAAGACATCGTCGCAATACAAGGAGAGCATCAAGTCCTGGTCCTTGTCCAAGACGGCTTTCCTGTATAAGTCTAAAACTGCCTCAATGGTTTCTGCCATTCTTTCCTCCTAGATGTGTCTAAATAGCTTTAACGAAAGATGTTCTTAGCGCATTAACAACATCTTTCTGCATACACAGACAATAATGTCGTGTGACGACTAAAGTTTCCTTGGCCACCCTAGTTTTGCCATCCTTATGTCAAAGGCAAGCGTAGCTCCGCTAGTTGCGGCATAGGGATTGTCGACGAATCTACTTCTGCTCACGAAAACAATAGGGGACCTCTAAAAATTAATTTTCTAAAATTTAAAATGTTGATTTAACAAGGCTTTCATAACTCCAAATTCGCAATTTTGGGAGTTTATAGAGATGCCCAATACTAAATCACAATTCCCTCTAGGTGATCCAACTCATGTTGGACAATTTGAGCAGGAAAATCTTTCAAGGTCAAGGTTTTTTCTAGCCATTTTTCATCACGGTAGCTAACAGTAATCTCCTGATAGCGCGTGGTTGGTCGGCTTCCTTGTAAGGACAGGCAAGATTCCTCTGTCTGGTAAGCACCAGATTTTTGCAAAAGCACAGGATTGAACATGACAAGATCAACAAAGCCCATACTAATGATAATAACACGCTTTTTAACGCCAATCATATTGGCAGCCATGCCCACACAGGCTTCACGGTGGTAAGCTAGGGTATCACGCAAATCTTGTGCCAAATAAAGATCGTCTTTAGTGGCTTTGAGTGAAAACTGAGATAAGAAAAAAGTATCTGTTACAATAGTTTTAATCATATAGTCATTATAACATATCTAAATTTATGATAGAATAAGAATGTTACTAGAAAGAGGATATTCTATGAAATTAACGGTTCTCATCACCTTCTTAAACGAAGAAAAAATGATCACAAACACACACACAGCCGTCAAAACTGTCCTTGAGAAAATGGTTCCTGACCAGTTGAGTGACTACGAGCTGCTGTACATCGATGATGGTTCAACCGATACGACCCTTTCCTTGATAGAAAGGATAGCAGTGCAAGATCCGCATGTTCGCTACATCAGTTTTAGCAGGAATTTTGGCCGTGAAGGAGGGATTTTAGCAGGTTTTCGCTATGCCAGTGGTGATGCTGTCTTGGTTATGGATGGAGACTTACAGCACCCACCAAGTTTGATTCCTGATTTTCTTTCTGCCTACAAAGAAGGCTATGACATTGTCAGCGGGCAGCGTGATCGAACAGGGGAAAAAGCTAGCTCCACCTTTTTTGCCCGCGCTTTTTATGCCTTGTCCAATCGTTTTATGGATGTCAAACTCCAAGATGGAAAATCAGAATTTCGCCTTCTGAGCCGAAAAGCTGTTGACACCTTTATTTCCCTTCCAGAGTACAATCGCTTTAACAAAGGTCTCTACGAATGGATTGGTTTCAAGGAGAAGGTCATTCCTTATCAAAATCAGGTTCGTCAAGCTGGACAAAGCAAGTTTTCCTTTGGAAAGTCGCTCAACTATGCCATGCAAGGGATTATCTCTTTTAACGATAAACCGCTTCGTTTCTGTCTTCAATTAGGAACTGTAGCAACCTTGCTTGCTCTAGCTTACCTCTTTGTCGAGCTATTAAAGTATGTGACATCTCCAGAAGCTAGTGTCAGTGGCTATTTCACGACCATTGCGGCCATTATTCTCTTTGGTGGTGTGCAATTGATTTCAATTGGTATTTTAGGCGAGTATATCGGGAAAATCTATTATGAAGTGAAAAAGCGACCACACTATATTATCAACAGCTCAAATATTGATAAGGCTAATAAGGAAGGATTAGGTTAATGGACACAATGGGACAAAAACAGCAGAAAAGGCTGATTTATCTAGCGGGTTTTAGTTTACCCATCATTATCATGCTTTTGGTTTGGATAGCTAACGGAGCCTTTCCATTTGGGAACAAGAGTTTGATGGCGGTAGATTTTGGACAACAATACATTGGCTTTTACGCTTATTTAAAAGAAACTGTACTGACAGGGGATTGGTCTGCTCTGCTTTACTCTTTTGAGAAATCAATAGGGGGAGAGATGATTGGGGTCTTGGGCTACTACCTGCTTAGCCCTTTCAACATTTTTTATATCCTCTTTCCTCTTAGCCAATTCAAATGGGCAGTTGTCCTTTCGATTGCCTTACGCTATGGCTTTATGGGACTGACCTTTAGCCACCTTTTAGTGAAACGGTATCAGGGACTCGAAAAAGGTAAACTGCTTGTTCCACTGATGGCTACGGCTTACGCCTTATCTGGCATGTTGGTTTCCTATCAAATGAATCCAATCTTCTACGATGCCATGATTATGCTGCCTCTTGTCATCCTCTACTTAGAAGAAACATTAGATGGAGGCAAACCCTTTAAGTACATTATAACCTTGGCATTGACAGTCTTTTTACAATTTTATATGGGCTATATGATCAGTCTTTTTGTAGCTCTTTATGCCATTGCTTATATGCTCCCAAAATGGTCTCTAAAACAGCAACTAAAAGACAATGTCAGCTCTTTTCTAGTGCCTTTGGTGAGAGTGGTTGCCTATTCCTTTTTAGCTGTTACCACTACTTTTGTCACCCTCTACCCAATCATCCTAAACCTATTGCGCAGTAAAGGAGCCTACAATGCTCCATTACGCTTTGATTGGAAGCTTCAAATCAATCCCTTAGACATCTTGGCCAAACTAACTGTCGGAGCTTTTGATAACGAATCTTGGCCGGCAGGTCCTAATTTGCCAAATATTTATATTGGGGCTTTGGCACTCTTTGGTTTCTTTTATTTTTTCCGATACGCCAAAGTCGACCGCAGGCGCAAAATTGGATTCCTGCTCATCACCTTTATTTTTCTCCTCTCTTTTAGCCATGAATTCTCAAGCAAGATCTGGCACATGGGGCAAAATCCTGCTGGTTTCTTCTATCGTTTTTCTTGGATTTTCTCCTTTTTTATGGTGCTTTTGGCCTTCCAAGCCCTTCAAAATCATCGTAACATAAAATGGCGTGATACCGCCATCGCCTTTACTTTTAGTGGGTTAGCTCTTGCCTATCTAGGAAGTCAGTCATTCACTTTCCTTGAGAAAGAACAGCTACCTGCTCTGACTGATTGGGCAAATCATAACCCATTCCCTGTTTTTATCTTATTTATTCTACTTTATGCCACTATCTCTTATGCCTATTGGCTTAACAGTCAGGCTAAGAAACGGCAAAAGCGCATCTTAATTTTTAGCGCTGCAATCATTACTGCCATCTGTATCTTCTTGCTGTTCAAAGGTTATTTGATGACTCAACTGACCTTTACCGCCTTTACTTGGCTAGCTGCTCTGCTATTTTTCAGCTATAAACCTAAAGAATTAGGGGCTTTTATCATGGCGTGTGTCACTATTTTTGAGTTGGGACTCAATGCCTATATTTCTCAAGCACGTATCGGCTATACCGATGCTTACAAATTCAGCGACTTAGCGGTCAAGCTTGATAAGATGGGAAATACCGTGGAGGAACTCTCCGATCAGCCTTTCTACCGCATCGGAACTGACTTTTTCTATTCTAAAAATGACCCTCTGATTGGCTCTTACAATAGCCTTAGCAATTTCAGCTCAAGTCTAGAAAAATCGACCCTTAATCTTATGGCTTCTATGGGAGACATGGGGGGAAATGCTTCGACCTTCTATACAAACGGAACGCTATTGACAGATACTATTTTTGGGGTGCGTTATCATGTGGCACGAAAACCTTATAGCAATGAGGATACCCAAAATAATCCTAAAGAGCATTTCTTTGCTAAGACTTCTAGTCGTAAAGACATCACCGATTATTATACCCTCATCGGTGAAGATGACACGTTCTTCTATTACGAAAACCCCAATATTATTCCTCTTGCCTACGGTACTAATAGCAGTGTCCGTAATATTAAATTTGGAACAAATAACCCTGTTTCTAATCAAAATATCATTCTTAATTCCATGTCCGGACAAAAGCAGGATTTCTTCCTTCATGCTGCCTTTAATGAGATTACCTTAGACAATTTTGAGCTCGATGATAGCAATGGACAGAAAATTTACCGTAGAATTGACCAAACACAGCCCGCAACCATTACCTTTAGTTTTGTTCCTCAAACAGACTTGACCTACTATTTCCAAGCGCCTTATGAACTGCGTAAATCCATGGGAATCATGAATATCAAATTAAATGGTCAGTGGTATAACTACACCCAGATGTTTGATCAAGTGCAACTCTGGCAAATTGCCCATCATCAAAAAGGACAGCCAATTACTTTTGAAATTTCCACTTCTACTGAGGAGAAAATCAATTTAACCAATTTCTCTCTAGTTCGTGCAGACACACCTGCTATCCAAAAAGTACTTGATGACCGCTTAAAACAGAGCATGACTGTTACTTCAGCTAGCAAC
Organism: Streptococcus plurextorum DSM 22810; assembly: GCF_000423745.1. Lineage (GTDB taxonomy): Bacteria > Bacillota > Bacilli > Lactobacillales > Streptococcaceae > Streptococcus > Streptococcus plurextorum. Next base: position 31,712 of record NZ_AUIO01000007.1, on the reverse strand, counting down.
ACCAAGATTACCGGAACAGTTAACATTACAGATGATAGCAGTCTGATGATGACTAGCATCCCTTACAATCCAGGATGGACCGTTTTGGTGGATGGAAAAGCTGTCGAGACCACTGAAGCCTGGGGAAGCCTACTTTCTTTCCCAATATCAGCTGGTCAACACCAAATTGAACTGGTCTTTAACGCTCCAGGTCTTTTGACAGGAAGCCTCATCTCACTTCTTTCGATTGTCAGCCTAGCAACCCTTTACTTCCTAGACAAACAAAAATCACAAAAAGCCAGTGCATAAAACAAAATCCCCTACATCTCAAAGACGTAGGGGATTTTAGCCTGAAGAAAAAGTCCTTTCGTCCCTTTTCTTGTGTGGTAGAGACGGAAATAACCACCTCCGAAAGGCCATAGCTCATTTTTGAGCCTGGGATTTCAAAAATTTCTGACAGCGTAAATACAAGTGGTTTCACCACTTCTACCAAGACAAAGAGTCGCTGTTGGTGCTCGCTTTCGCTCGCAAAATCGATAACCCTATCTAAAATTAAGAGCGTTTTTCAGCCTATTTATGAAGCACCTAGCCTTTGTCTTATATCATCTGATTAAAGTCCCACACCTCTGTCCAACCGTCATAAAAATCAGGCTCGTGACAGACCATGAGGATGGTGCCCTTATAAGCTTTCAGAGCACGTTTGAGTTCGTCTTTTGCATCAACATCCAAGTGGTTGGTCGGCTCATCAAGGACTAAGACGTTATTTTCACGATTCATCAACAAACAGAAGCGAACCTTGGCTTGCTCACCACCTGACAAGACCTGAATTTGACTCTCAATGTGCTTAGAAGTTAAGCCACAACGAGCTAGCGCTGCACGAACTTCTGCTTGATTAAGAGCTGGAAAGGCGTCCCAGACAGCTTCTAGTGGTGTCTGACGAGAACCTGCTGTCTCCTGTTCAAAATAGCCAATTTCCAAGAAATCACCACGTTCTACCTGACCAGAAAGTGCCTTGATTTCCCCAAGTAAGCTTTTCAAAAGAGTGGTTTTTCCGATACCATTAGCTCCGACAATGGCAATTTTTTGGTTGCGTTCCAAGGTCAGATTTAATGGCGCTTTTGTCAACGGACGGTCGTAACCAATAACCAGATCTTTTGTCTGGAAAATGAAACGTCCAGGCGTCCGTGACTCTTTAAAGTCAAAAGATGGTTTTGGCTTTTCAGCTTGCAGTTCAATGATTTCCATCTTGTCCAATTTCTTCTGACGCGACATGGCCATATTTCGTGTTGCTACACGAGCCTTGTTCCGGTTAACAAAGTCTTGAAGATCTGCAATTTCTTTCTGCTGGCGCTCATAAGCAGCTTCTAGCTGCGCTTTTTTCATGGCATGTACAGACTGGAAGTTATCATAATCCCCAGCATAACGCACCAAATCAAGATTTTCCACGTGATAGACAATGTTAATGACATCATTTAAGAATGGAATATCATGGGAAATGAGTACAAAAGCATTTTCATACTCTTGTAAGTAGCGCTTCAACCAAGCGATATGCTCGGCATCCAAGTGGTTGGTCGGCTCGTCCAAAAGCAAAATATCAGGTTTTTCGAGAAGGAGCTTGGCCAATAAGACCTTGGTGCGTTGACCGCCCGAGAGTTCTGTCACATCTGATTCCATACCAAAGTCCATGACACCTAAAGCACGAGCCACCTCATCTATCTTAGCATCTAGGACATAGAAATCACGTGACTCGAGACGATCTTGAAGTTCACCCACTTCTTCCATGAGGGCATCAACGTCTGCTCCTTCTTCTGCCATAGACATGTAAATATCATTGATACGAGCTTCTGTCTTGAAGAGCTCATCAAAAGCGGTGCGAAGCACATCACGAACCGTCATGCCTTTCTCAAGGACAGCATGCTGGTCAAGGTAGCCAACGGTCACGTATTTTGACCACTCTACCTTCCCCTCATCAGGTTGAAGAGAGCCTGTGACAATGGACATAAAAGTTGATTTTCCTTCACCGTTAGCACCGACAAGGCCAATATGCTCACCCTTTAGTAAACGAAACGAGACATTTTCAAAAATCGCGCGGTCACCAAAACCGTGACTCAAGTTTTTAACTTCTAAAATTGACATGATTAAGTTACAAGAGAGGGACTCTCTCTATTCATTTCCTTTCAAACATAGAGAAAAGCCGTTGTAACGGCTTTTCGATTGATTCTATTATGGCAAAAAATAGGGGGAAAGTCAATCAAGAAAGAACCTGATAGGTTAATCCTAAAGCCCCTGTAGACATGGCTTCTGACTCCAAAAGTTCTAGGTCAGCTCTAACACCTTCAAAAAGGTTAAGTCCAGCACCAAGAATGACTGGAGAAACAGTCAGTTTCAACTGATCCACAAGACCAGCAGATAAGAGGAACTTGGCTAAACGCGGGCTTCCTAAAACTAAAATATCTCTCCCATCGCCTAATTTCAAATCTCTCAGTTGAGAAATGATATCTCCTTTCATTAGTCTAGCCTTATTCCAAGTCACTTCAGTCAGACTTTCTGAACACACTACCTTTTCAACTGAGTCGATCCACTTGGCGTGACGAGCTTCGTGATCACTAGCATCTGGTTTATCCAATATCGTCGGCCAGTAAGCGTGCATCATCTGATAGGTGTTTTTCCCCCACAAGATGGTGTCTGCTTCTGCGGTCACGCGATTGGCAAAGTTCTCCAATTCTTCATTATAGGCGATATAGCCAATATCCATAGAACCATTTGGCCCTTCTACCATCCCATCAAGCGAGGTATGTAAAAACACAACTAATTTTCTCATTTTTCCACTTTCTAGTCTCTTTGTTCAGCCTATTGTATCCAAAGTCTAGGAAAAAGTCCATGATTCTGATTGCCTAATAGGCTTCTACTTCAAGGCATCAAACTTTGCTTTCATGGTCGGATTTTTACGCGTCAATTTTTTAACCGATACATCTTCTAATTTGTTGTTGGCCAGACGAAGCTGATTTTCAGAAGTGGTCAAAGCTTTTTTGACTGCTTCCATGCGAGCAATTGATTTGTCAATTTCCTCAATCGCTTTTTTAAAATGATTATTGGCAGAATGGTAATTCTTAGCAAAAGCTGTCTTGAAAGCTTCTAAGTCCTCTTCAAAGTGCGTAATGTCTAGATTTTGCTCTCTGACTACAGCCAGCTCCTGCTTGTATTCTAGGCTATTTAGGGCAGCATTTCTTAAAAGGGTAATGATAGGGATAAAAAACTGTGGACGAATCACATACATTTTGGGATAGTGGTACGAAACATCCACGATACCATTATTGTAGAGTTCGTTGTCATTCTCCAATAAGGAGACAAGAATTGCGTATTCACAGGCTTTTTCACGACGATCCTTATCTAATTCCTTCAAAAATTGTTCATTTTTCTTTTTCGTCGCAGTCTCATCGCTTTCATTTTTCATTTCAAACATGATGGAAATAATTTCTATCCCATTATCATCGTACTCCCGATAGATATAATCTCCTTTAGATCCTGACTTAGCATCATTATCCTTGCCGAACTGGGCACGAGGAAAAGCTGTCATCCGCAAACGATTAAACTCATACTCACAGTGCTGCTCCAAGCTCTCTCCAACCATCTTAGTAGACTGCTTAGCCTTAAAATCCTTGTAGTAAGCAATCAGCTCATCTTTTTGCGCCAATTCTTGTTGATACTGAGTTGTCAAAGCTTGCTGAGCCAAACTGTCTTTTTGCTCTTGCAAGACCAACTGATGTTTGATAGCATCTCTCTCTTTTTCAACTGTCAAAAGGGCCTGTAGCTTTTCCTGCTCTTTAATCACTTCGACTTGTTCCAGACGTGCCTTCAAGGCTGCTATTTCGTGATCTTTTGGAATCATAGCAGAGCGGATTTCCAATTCCTTCTGACTTGCCTGATTCGCCAGTTGATTTTTTAGCTCTGCGACTTCTAAATCCTTCTGAGCTAGAGCTGCTTGTAATTGATTTTTGGATTGCTCTGCCAATAAAGCGGTCTCTCGTTCTAAGCGGTCATGAATTTCTCGGTCAAATTCACTTCCTCTAACTTGTTCCAAAAGCTGAGCGTATTGACTTTCATTAATGGTAAAGGCAGTTTGGCAATGTGGGCATTTTATTTCATTCATCTTTTAACGTCGTTTCAGTTAACCGCGTAACTCAAACTTTCCTTTCATCGGTTGCTGTTAAAAATTATAACATAAAGGGAGCAAGAAATTGGACCTTAAGTCGAAAAAGCCTTCAACCACACTCTTAGCTCAGATTTTCAAGTTAAACTGCTCGATATTCAACCCCTTTTGGTGAACCTTAGAGACTTAGCTAGTTCGAGTAAAACAAGCCTCCCAAGCTCTCCTTAGAAAACACGAGAACTGGATAGATGCCTACCCAGTCTCTAATGGTCTTGATACAGGTTGTAAAAATCAACTTTAAATTGGATAAATCGCTCCAAATCATTGAGCAACTGAAAAAGGACTGCTCTGGTTTCAAACTCATCTCTTGTTTTTGGAAGTGGCCGTTGCCTAAAAAGCTCTCTAAAGTCGGCAATGTCTTCCAGTAAGGTTTTGGCTGGATTTTCTTGAGATAATTGCTGAGCTGTCTCGTGAAAAAGATGGGCCAGTATAACACTCTCCCTGCTACCTAAGTGACAAGAATTCACATTTAAAGCCATTTGACGTAGCAACTTAGATTGTTCCTGCCTCATGTCAAAATAATGAACTTGATAATTGGTCTGTTGAAACAGTTGATTATTATGATCCAAGTAAACAAGCCTTTTAGCTTCTGTCAATAAATCATCTAGCTGACCAATCAATACGGCTTCATTGCTCCCATCACCACTCAATAAAAACCCTTCAAAACGATGTAAAATAGCCTTTAATTTTTCTTCCACCTGAATGTGATAAGAGGCAATCTCACTCTCCTTAGAAGGCATGTAAAGGTTAAGTAATAAGGCTACGCTAGCACCCACCATAAAAAGCAAGAGTTCATTGACAAGCCAACTAGGAGCTATGCTCTGCTCCATATAAAGATGGAGAACAAGAACAGTTATAGGAGCTATCCCAGCTTCTAGCTGAAAACGATAAGCCAAAGGAACGTAGCAAGCTAGATAGAGAGCTATTACAGGTAGATGAAATCCCAGAAGGGCAAAGAGGCTAGAAGCGATTCCAAGCGCTAGCAAAGCTGATAAAAAACGTTGCTTAGCTATTTTGATAGAGCTTCTCCTCGTATCAAGTACACTCAAAATAGCAATGATTCCTGCCGAACTCGTGTAAGCAAGACCAAAAACATCAGCCAACCAAATGGCTAGAACCGTCGCGACTGTTAACTTAATCGTTCGCTGAAAAAGTGACATGCCTTCCCCCAATCCTTCATCTGTATTTTATCAAACGTGAATAGCTTTTCCAAAGCCTAAACATGAAAAGCCTCAAATGCTAAACATTTAAGGCTTTTTATCCTGACAATCAATCTGACCAGATGGTCATGGCCGATAAAAAATCATCAGATACTGTGATGTTTTCTGGAGCCATTCTTTCTCTCTCCAAGCGACGCTCTTCAACTTGACGAAGCGTCACAATGCCCTCTTTACGCCAATTTCTCAGAATAGCCTGAATATATTTCCAATTGGTTTTATTGTTAAAAACAGCTTCACGAAGTGCTTCACGAATAAGATCTGGTGAGGTCTTATCTTCATAAACCAATTTTTGAACATCTTCTAAAATCATCGGATTGAGAAGCCCCATGGCTTGCTCTAAATCACTGACTAATTCTTTAATGGCCTGTCCTTGTCCAGTGTATTCTTGATTTTCAGGACTAGTTTCCCTTCCACTAAGAAGCTCATCTAACTGAGATAGTGCAGGACTGGCATCAAAAATCACTTCAGCTTCACCCGCTAATTCGATGGTCTTAATGTCTAGCAAACCCTTTTTAGATAAGTTTGAAATGATACGATTGACATCGGTGACCGTTTTTCCAATAGCTGTAGCAATTTGACTAGGGGCTAGTTCATCTAGTTGGGTCGTATTTTGCAAAAAGAAAAATTGCCATACAAGAAATTCATCTGAAGTGTCAAAGAGGTCATTCATATGAAATAGCAGAGCTGAAGGCACTATCAAATGCCCCATTTGGAAATGTTTGAAGTAACTCATTTAGCCTCTTTTCCTTTCTTATAAACGCCACAGCAAAGTCATCAGCCAATCTCCGACCTAAATCAACTGTCTTTCTGAATGATTTTGTCGCTTTCTCTCGTCGTTTAACCAGGAAAATTCATCAACACTTTGACATCATAATCTCCGATTGCCTGACGGCCATTTAATCCATCCAGTTCAATAATGAAGGCACATCCAGCGACAATACCACCAAGCTTCTCAATCAATTCAATGGTGGCTTTGACTGTTCCACCAGTCGCTAAGAGGTCATCAACAATGAGAACACGTTGTCCAGGTTTGATGGCATCCGCATGCATGGTTAGAGTATCAAGACCATACTCTTTTTCGTAATCCGCAGAGATAACCTCACGTGGTAACTTACCTGGCTTACGTACTGGAGCAAATCCAATCCCGAGTTCAACGGCAACAGGACATCCAATGATAAAGCCACGTGCTTCTGGACCGACAATCATGTCAATATCATGATCACAAGCATATTGAGCAATTTCGCGAATAGCATAACTATAAGCTTTTCCATCAGCCATTAAAGGAGAAATATCTCGAAAAATAATACCTTCTTGAGGATAGTTTTCAATTGATGCAATATATTTTGTTAAATCCATTTTACTTTAGCGGTAGTCCGCATATCCTTTCTCAATATAGACCTTAAGTCAAAAAATTGTTACAACATATTATATCAAAAAAAAGCAAGCAGGTCTAATACCAGTTCCACATTTTGACTGACAAAAGTTGCCCCATCAGCCATCTCCTAAAAGCATGTTGTGTCACAGTAGCAAAGCAGCATTCGTGGAGCACAAAAGCCCTTGCCGCCATTTTTTCATCAGATCTCGATCACCTATAAGATAAGCCAGAGCCTTTAACTCTATCAGTCTAATTCTGATAGAAAAGGGCTCTCTATAAATAGCAAAACCACCAATCATGGTGGTTTTAAGACTATTTTTCTGATGACACAGCCTATTTAAGCGCTCTTATCCGCCTAGATAGGCTTTTCTAACGTCATCTGAAGCGAGTAGTTCTTTCCCTGTTCCTGAAAGAACAATTTTACCCGTTTCAAGTACGTAACCACGATCCGCAATTGAGAGTGCCTTATTAGCATTTTGCTCAATCAATAGTACCGTCGTTCCTTGCTTTTGAATATCTTGAATAATATCAAAGATTTCTTGAATAAAGATCGGAGCAAGCCCCATAGATGGTTCATCCAATAACAACAATTTAGGTTGACTCATCAAAGCTCGTCCCATGGCAAGCATCTGTTGCTCTCCACCCGATAAGGTCGCAGCATCTTGGTTTTTCCGCTCTTCCAAACGTGGAAAACGTGCAAAGACTTTTTTCAGGTTAGCCAAATTCTGATCTTTATCGGTCTTCAAAAAAGCTCCCATTTCCAAGTTTTCCATCACCGTCAAGCCTGGAAAAACATGTCTGCCTTCTGGAACCTGAGCCAAACCAGCTGCCACAATTTTTCGAGCAGGTGTTTTCACAATGTCATTACCAAAATAAAGAATTTCACCTTGGCTTGCTTTTTCAAGACCAGAAATGGTACGAAGAATAGATGTCTTACCAGCACCATTCGCACCGATGAGGGTTACGACCTCACCTTCATTAACTTCAAAACTAATATCTTTGACAGCCTCAATAGCTCCGTAGCTGACTGAAAGATTTTTGACTTCTAACATTGCCATTAAACTTCACCTCCAAGATAGGCCTCAATAACTCGCTTATTCGATTTGATTTCATCTGGAGTACCATGAGCGATCAAGCGACCATATTCAAGCACATAAATGCGTTCAGTAACTTCCATAACCAAACTCATATCATGCTCAATTAGAATAATCGTAATCCCAAATTCCTTTTGAATACGACGAATGAGAGCTGTTAAATCAGCAGTTTCTTGTGGGTTCATACCTGCAGCAGGCTCATCCAAGAAGAGGATCTTAGGTTCTGTTGCTAAGGCACGAACAATCTCCAAACGGCGTTGTTGTCCATAAGGAAGGTTTTTAGCAAGGGTATCTGCCTCACCATCTAAATCAAAAATGGCTAATAAATCAAGTGCCTTTTTTGTCAACTCCTTCTCGCTCTTATAAAATTTAGGAAGACGCAAGAAAGAAGCAAAGAGATGGGGCTTGTGATGATTACCGAAACCAACCAAAACATTTTCCAAGACCGTCATATTTTTAAACAAGCGAATATTTTGGAAGGTACGAGATAATCCTAGACTAGCGATGGTATATGGTGTTTTCCCATTTAACAAAGTGCCATCAAGGGATATCGTTCCTTCTGATGGTTCATAAACACCTGTCAAAAGGTTGAAAAGTGTTGTTTTACCAGCACCATTGGGTCCAATAAGCCCTACCAATTCGCCCTCATGGAGCTCCATGGTCACATCACCAACAGCTGTTAAACCACCAAAGTTTTTCGTTAGATGTTTTACTTCAAGAAGTGCCATTAATTCTCGCCCTCCTTAGATTTTTGTGAGAAAAAGCGTGTGAAACTGAGTTCTTTCGTGCCAAGTAAGCCTCCAGGTCGGAAAACCATAACTAAAATCAAAGCCAAAGAGTAAATAATCATACGTAGCTCTGAAACGTTTTGAAGGAACATATTGAGAATACCAAGCACTACTGCAGCGACAATTGTCCCTGTCATAGAGCCAAGACCTCCCAGAACTGCAATGATCAAGTAATCAATAGAGCGCATGATGGTAAAGTCCTTCGGAGCAACCGTACCAATATAGCCGACATAAAGCGAACCCGCAAGACTGGCAGTCATCGCTGCAATCGCAAAAGTCATCACTTTAATTTTGGTGGTATTAACCCCCATAGACTCAGCAGCAATTTCATCTTCGCGGATAGCAATCATCTGACGCCCAGTCGCACTACGAATATAATTCATAACAATGACAGCAATTAAAACAACAAAGATAAAGACAATTTCCCAACTCGTATAGTTTAGGACTCCTGAAATCCCTGCTGCTCCATTCGTGAAATCACCACCATTAATAATCGCAATGCGGATAATTTCGGAAACCCCAAGAGTTGCAATAGCTAAATAATCACCTTTCAAACGAAGGGTCGGAAATCCGACAAGAACAGCTAATAGTCCCGCCAATAGCATACCAATAATCATCGAAAGGTAAAATCCACCATATGTCGGATTGCTACGTGTCAAAATGGCAGTAGCGTAGGCACCAATAGCCATAAATCCAGCTTGTCCAAGCGGAAATTGTCCAGAATACCCAAGAACAAGGTTGGTTCCTATTGCCATAATCATAGAGATACCAATCCCCATGAGAATTTGCATGTGGTAAGCACGAATAATCCCTGCACTAATGAGAAGAGAGATCACCAAAAAAGATAGGATAATGGTCACTAACCAAGACAAGATTGGTTTTAAATTCTTTTTCATCTTACACCTTCTCTTTCACATTTTTACCAAGAATACCCGCAGGGCGTACCAAAAGAATGACAATGAGGATTGCATAAACAACCGCGTCCTTGTAAGTAGAAAGACCGATAGCTACCGAAAGGGTCTCTAGTAGACCGATAATAAAGCCTCCGATTGCAGCCCCTGGAATAATACCAATCCCACCAAGAACCGCTGCTACAAATGCTTTCAGACCTGGAGCCATCCCCATCAAAGGGTCAATTTGTGTATAGTACAATCCAATTAACACCCCTGCAGCTCCTGCTAGAGCAGATCCAAGTGCAAAGGTAAAACTAATAGTTGAATTCACATCAATTCCCATTAGCTGTGCGGCATCACTATCCACAGACACTGCACGCATGGCTTTCCCCATTTTTGTCTTTTTGACGATAAATTGTAAGGCAACCATAAGGAAGAGTGAAACCGCCAAAATCATTAATTGGACATTAGACACACTAATTGGTCCTAATTGATACATGACCGTTTGGATTGCTGTTGGGAAAATTTTAATATTAGCCCCCACCAAATAAACCATTCCGTACTCTAAAAAGAAGGAGACACCAATAGCTGTAATCAAAGCAGCAATACGTGTGGAATGTCGCAAAGGACGATAAGCTAAGAATTCGATGATGACCCCTAGACAAGCAGTTAATACCATGGTCAAAATGAGAGCAACAAAAAAATTCATCCGGTAAACACTAATCAAATAGTAACCGATATAAGCACCCATCATGTAAAGATCACCGTGGGCAAAGTTGATGAGCTTGATTATGCCATAAACCATAGTGTAACCAAGGGCTAAAAGTGCATAGACACTTCCTAATATCAAGCCATTTACAAGTTGTTGGAGCATTTTTTTACCAAACTTTCTATAACATAATAATAGGACTGGGAAGTAATATGCCCCCCAGACCTTTAAACCTTATTTAATTTCTACGGCAGTCGCAGATTTCTGTTTACCATCTTCCAACTCAACCATGATTGCTGATTTAACTGGGTTATGGTTCTCATCAATTGTCATTTTACCTGTAACACCATCAAAATCTTTGAGGGCTGCAAGGTTCGCTGCAAGTTCTTTAGAATCTTTAGCACCTTTAGCTGCTTCTGCTGCCATGTAGATAGAGTCATAAGCAAGAGCCGCAAACATGTTTGGCTCTTCACCAAATTTCTCAGTGTATGCTTTGATAAAGTTATCTGATTTAGCTTCTGAAAGTTTTACAGAAGTTGAGTAACCTGCTACATAGAAGACATTCTTAGTATTTGCCGCACCAGCACCTTCGATGAATTTTTCATCAGAGAATCCGTCAGGACCAAGGATTGGCTGATCAATACCCATTTCACGAGCTTGTTTTGTAATCAAACCTGCTTCAGTATAGTAACCAAGAAGAACAACTGTATCGAAATCTTGGTCTTTAACTTTTGTCAAGGCTGCTTGGAAATCTTTATCTCCTGATTGGTAAGCCTCTTCAATGATTTCACCTTTGTAAGCTTCTTTGAAGGCTTTGTAAAGTCCTTTAGCATAGTCACTTGAACCATCGTAGTAGACAAAAGCTTTTTTAGAGCTGAGGTTATCAGTCGCATATTGTGAGATAACTTGACCTTGGAAGCTATCTTGGAAAGTTGTACGGAAGACAAATTCTTCAACTTTTCCATTTTTAACCGTTAAGTCATCTTGAGTTCCTGAAGCTGTCAAGAGTGGAACACCTGCTGAAGTTGCATTTGGAGACGCTGCTGCAGTAGCTCCTGAAGTCGCTGGTCCAAAAATCAAGTTAACTTTAGATTCTGTAGCAAGACTTGTTGAAAGCGTTGCCGCCTCAGAATTATCTGATTTATTGTCTTTTGAGATGACTTCAATTTTCTTGCCGTCAACACCGCCTGCAGCATTGATTTCTTCAACCGCAAGATCAGCTCCGTTTTTCTCTTGTTGACCATAAGCAGCTACAGCCCCTGATAATTCAAGGTTATAACCAATCTTGATGGTATCACCAATTGGGTTTCCTGCACTACTTGAACTTGAGCTTGGCGCAGCACCACAAGCTGCCAACACTGCTGAACTTGTTAGAGCAAGAGCTGCCAAAGCAAATTTTTTCTTCATTTTTCTCTCCTTCTTGTTGTGTAAAAAATAATACTTTACAAGAATACTGAATTATCAGAAAATTGTCAACACATTTACTCAAATTTTCTAAAAAATTTATTCAAAACTCGTATTGTAAAGGTTTCCAACGAAATTTTGATCAATTTCATCCAGCTGAGAGGGCAAAACTTTTTTAATAAATTTTAAATGTTGTAAGCTATCGACCTTTTCTTGAAGCGTATTTGCATTGACATAGAGGATGACATAGCGTAATTTTTTTGAGTGGTAAAGAATGTCACCAAATTTGGTTAATTTATGCACATCTCGGTTGTAATAAAGATATACTGCTAACCCAACACGCCCTTGTATTTCTAACATGTAAACTCCTTATAAAATCTCTAAAACTCTTGCTATTATATCACAAAATAGCAAAAAAAGCAGGACCAGCCTGCTCTGTCTATGAAATCAGATTACTTCAAGGCGTTATTAGACATGATTTCATCAATAAAGCCATACTTCAACGTTTCTTCGGCACTCATCCAATAATCGCGCTCGGCATCTTTATGGATTTGTTTGACTGTCTTACCAGAATTTTTAGCCAAAATTTGCTCAAGATTATTACGTGTTTTCAACAAATGCTCTGCTGCAATCGCCATATCCGTTTGTTGTGTACCGCCTCCAGTACCGCCCATTGGTTGGTGAATCATATACTCTGCGTTTGGCAACATGAAACGTTTGCCTTTGGCACCTGATGAGGCGATGATTGTTCCCATAGAAGCCGCAACCCCCATTACAATCGTCTGGACATCAGATTTAATAAAATTCATGGTATCAACAATAGCAAGGCCCGCAGATACAGATCCACCAGGCGTGTTGACATAAAGGTAGATGTCTTTAGTGCTATCTTGAGCATCAAGGAATAATAGCTGTGCGATGATGGAATTAGCCATATTATCCTCAACTGGACCTGTCAGCATGATGATGCGATCCTTCAAAAGACGTGAATAAATATCGTAAGAACGTTCTCCACGTGATGTTTGTTCAATAACTACAGGAATCATAGTTCTCTCCTTTTCTTCTAAGTATCTATTGCTATTATATGTTTTTAGTCAAAAAAGGTCAAATGAAAAACACAAAAATTAGCACTCATAAATATCGAGTGCTAATTTTTAATACTATTTGCTAAGGACGCTGTTAGCCACGAATCAAGCTTTGTCGTTCTGTGATTTATAAGCGGTAATCCTATTTAGTTCCAAACAATCGGTCACCTGCATCGCCAAGCCCAGGTACAATGTAGCCATGTTCATTCAGTTTTTCATCGAGTGCTGCAGTGTAGATATCAATATCAGGGTGTGCTGCTTGCAATTTTGCAAGACCTTCTGGTGCTGCTACTAGGCAGACAAATTTGATATTGGTTGCTCCACGGCTCTTTAAGGAGTCAACCGCAAGGATTGCTGAACCACCTGTCGCCAACATTGGATCTACTAAGAAAATTTGACGTTGATCAATATCATCTGGTAGTTTAACCAAGTATTCTACTGGCTCTAAAGTCTCCTCATCGCGATACATACCGATATGACCAACTTTGGCAGCTGGAACTAGGCCAAGTAAGCCATCAACCATTCCAATACCGGCACGCAAAATCGGTACAATGGCTAGTTTTTTACCAGCCAACTGCTTTTGAACCGTTTTCGTGATTGGAGTCTCGATTTCAACATCTTCAAGAGGGAGGTCACGCCACACCTCATAACCCATTAACATAGCAATTTCATCTACCAACTCACGAAAATGCTTGGTAGAGGTGTCCGTACGACGTAAAATAGATAATTTATGCTGAATTAAAGGGTGAGAAATCACTTGGAATTTGCCCATGAGGTTACCTCTTTCTATATTTTTATCCTTTCTATTATATCAAAAAAAATAAATTTCGACGATATTTTAACGCAGTTTATGTCAAAAAATCAGAGCTTTTTAAACTCTGATTTTTCTCATTTCTATTCACTGATAAGAGAGGTGGAATGCACTGGTCTATTGTCTTTGTCAGGGTAAGCGTATTTGATGGCTTCATTGACCGCAATTGGGGCTTCACCAAATCCTGTCGCGATTAACTCAACCTTGCCTTCATAGTCAGCGGCATCACCAATGGCAAAAACACCTTCTAGGCTTGTTTGCATGGTTTGTGACACATGGATTGAGCTGCGTTTATAATCCAGATTCCAATTTTTGAGATTTTTGTTATTGGTTGAAAAGCCAAAGCTCACAATCAAAGCATCTAGTGGCACATCCAGTGTCTCATCAGATTTGACCTTCTGAAGTGTCAGACCTGTCGCTCTGCCATTTTCCCCTGAAATAGCCACAGGAACATAGGGCGTCAACACGCGAACCGAAGAAGCTTCCATGACCTCTACACTATGCTCATGGGCACGGAAAGAATCCCGTCGATGAACGACCGTCACGCTCTCTGCAATGGGCTCAAGTGCGTTTGCCCAATCAACTGCTGAGTCTCCTCCACCACAGATGACAACTTTTTTCCCAGAAAACTGATCCAACTTGTGGACATTATAGAAAAGATTGGTATCTGCATAGGCTTCTTCTCCGTCAAGCCCTAAAGGACGAGGTGCAAAGGCACCATTTCCGCAGGCAATAATAATCGCACGAGAGAGATGCTTAGCCTTGTTTGTTTGAATGTGAAAAACACCATCAATTTTTTCAAATGTTTGCACTTCTTCTTTGAGGCAAATAGCGGTGCGATCTTTGAAGCGTTCCAGCTGCTCTATCAAATGTGCCGTCAATTCTGCGCCGGTAGTAACTGGATAAGCAGGGATATCATAAATCTTTTTCTCTGGATAGAGAACAGCAGGCTGCCCCCCTAGTTCAGATAAACTCTCAATGATTTTAACGTCCATACCGCGAAGCCCTACATAAAAGGCCGCCCAAAGGCCGACTGGCCCTCCTCCGATGATGGTGATGTCATAAATGTTTTCTGTCATACTTCCTCTATTTCTAATTACAACTGCCGTCGCAGATAGAGTGAGCGTGGCCCACCTTCTATCGCCTTATTAGCTTTAGCATATTGGAAGACAAAGCCCTGTTTTTCATAAAAAGCTTGCCCAACATGATTGCCTTCTGTAAGCGCACTAATCCATTGTTCCTTTATCCCATAAACTTCTTTTTGATAGGCCGTAAATCCATCTAGCAAGGCTGTGCCAACTCCTTGTCTTTTAAGCTCTGGAGCCATATAAAACACATAGATGTGACCTGCTTTTTGCTCATCAATGCCACCACCGATACAGCCAATGACCTGATGATCCTTTTCTGCTACCCAGTAGCCGTGAAAATAAGGGGTATTTTCCCTAATCTCCTTAGTCACACGTTCCTCGTGATAGTAGTCGGCAATCACCCTGTCAATGTAACTCTGTGGATATAGTTCTTTATAGGTTGACTGCCAAGCAGCACTACAAATGTCTATGATTGCAGAAACATCGCTTTCTTCTGCACGTCTGATTAACAATACTGCCATAAGCTTTCTCCTTTACCTAGAGCCTATCTCCTGCAAAAATGAAGCAATGGTTTGTGCTAGTCCCTCTGGATTTTCTTTATTACTCTCATGCCCTGTACGGGGGAGAATCGCCAGCCTAGCATGTGGCATAAGAGCCAACAACTCTTTTGACGTTTTAAGATTGATCTTATCTCTATCACCACAAATTAGCTGACAGGGAACTTGAGACATTTTCAAGGTTTCAGTCAAATCAAAGTTAGCCATCCCCTGATAAAAGGATAGGATATTGACCTTATCCATCCCATGCCTGTTAAAAAAAGATTTGGGAAATAGCCTAAATAAGCCAACTTGAAACCGATAAGCTTTATTATGTTTGAAACGGTATTGCCCCGCACAAGCAACAATCCCCTTGAGATAAGGACTAGGATTTTCAAGCAAGGACAAGGCTAACATGGCTCCTAGAGACAAGCCAATGACCACAGTGTCTTCCTCAAAATCTTCAATCATTTCATATAAGCGATGACTTAAACTATCTAGATTTTTAGGTAAGCGCCCCTTGTCAAAAAGTTCCAGACACGAAACGTTATCCTCTGGAAAAGTTTGTATCACTTGCTCCCAGCTATCTGGACCTTGCCCTAATCCATGTAAAAATATCAGGCGCATCTAAGCCACCATCTTTAAAGACACTGGGTGCACCAAGCTGATTATCTGTCCCGTCAACACCACAGCTACCAGTGTTCCGATTCCAATGCCTAGCAACCCCTGATTGGTCAATAAACCAAGAAGAAGAGCTGATAACACACAAATGGTATCCAATACATTTTTCCCTACGCCAAAATCTTTCTTTAAAACTTGACCAATAGCATTAGCTAGCCCGTCAGGAGCAGTTGGAACAAGGGCTGAGGCAATCATCATGGAAGCTCCTACAGCAGTCAAAGCAATACCCGCAAGAAGATAAAGAATTTTTCCAAAAAGGGAGTCAGGGATTTGAATCATGCCATCCACAATCTGTAGCAAAAAACTCGATATAAAACTGGATAAGATTTGCAACCATTGTGACACAGGGAAGGAGCGTCTTAGTATCACTAATTGAATCAAGACCATTATAATATAAATAATGAAACTTGTTACCCCGATAGACAATCCTGTCATATCTGTTAA
Source organism: Streptococcus plurextorum DSM 22810 (assembly GCF_000423745.1). Classification (GTDB taxonomy): domain Bacteria; phylum Bacillota; class Bacilli; order Lactobacillales; family Streptococcaceae; genus Streptococcus; species Streptococcus plurextorum. Next base: position 15,398 of record NZ_AUIO01000007.1, on the reverse strand, counting down.
ACCATAAGGAATCAGCATTATAGCTGAAGTTCCTAAGTTTCCTTTGGCGTTCAAGCAAATCCCTACCGCTAGGATAATATTGCCTAATGCAAAAGCAAGTAGGCGTCTGTGTAACGATGATAAGGTCATTCGTTTCCTCCTTTAAGCTTAGTCAATAATTTTAGTTCCTCCTCAGAGAAGTCATAATTTTCCAATAAATCTGGCCGACGTTCTAAGGTTTTTTTCAAACTTTGTTCCAATCGCCACAGGCGGATATTTTCATGGTGCCCTGACATAAGAACATCTGGAACTGTCATGCCACGAAAGTCATAAGGCCTGGTGTACTGAGGATACTCTAAAAGCCCAGATGAGAATGAGTCGTCTTGATGACTCGCTTCTTTTCCAATCACTTCTGGAATGAGGCGCACAGTAGCATCAACCATTGTCATCGCAGCCAGTTCTCCCCCAGTCAAGATAAAATCTCCCAGAGAAATCTCATCTGTCACCAAGTGTTTAATGCGCTCATCGTAGCCCTCGTAGTGCCCGCAGATAAAAATCAGCTCCTCCTCTTTGGCTAACTCCTCTGCGTAGCTTTGATCAAAAGTACGACCAGCGGGATCAAGCAAGATCACACGTGGATTTTTAGCTTCAATCTTCTCAATGGTGTCAAAAATCGGCTGCGCACGTAACAACATACCCTGCCCACCACCATAAGGCTCATCATCGACGTGGCGAGCTTTTTCGGCATTATCTCTAAAATTATGATAAGTAATGTCTAACAAGCCTTTTTCTTTAGCCTTACCAACAATGGAATGTTCAAGTGGCGCAAACATCTCTGGGAAAAGCGTTAGAATATCAATTTTCATCATCTAACCCTTCCATGATTTCCACATCGACACGACCGCCAGCCACATCGACATTGAGCACAACAGGAGGAATATAAGGAAGAAGCAAATCCTTTTTCCCCTGACGCTTCACGACCCAAACATCATTAGCACCTGGTTGCAAGATTTCTTTGATTTGACCGATAAGAAGGTCATTCTCGTACACATCAAGACCGATAATCTCATGGTAGTAAAAATCGCCATCCTCAAGCTCTGACAAATTCTCTTCTGCCACTTTAAGAGAAAAACCTTTGTATTTTTCGACCTCATTGATATGATAAAGCCCTTTAAATTTGACGATGTCAAAGTTTTTCTGCTTGCGATGACTAGCCACTTCGACTTCCATCACAAATTGATCCTTGTCATCAAAAAGGGAGAGTTTGCTCCCCTTTTTAAACCGTTCTTCTGTAAAATCTGTCACACTCATGACGCGTAGCTCTCCTTGCAGGCCTTGTGTATTAACAATTTTTCCAACATTAAAGTAATTCATCTTCCTCAAGTCTTCTTTCTCAAAAATCATTATTATTTTACCATGAGAGGAGCAAAAAAGCCAACTTTCGTTAGCTTCTTTTTATTCCCAGTTAAGGGCCACGTGGGCATTCATCTCCTCGTAGGCAAAATCAACTTTCTCCTGAATAGCTACTGGAATCTGATTCCTATACTTTCCACCTGCGATAAAGTCTTCAAGGATCAAGATACGATAGTCAAAATACTGATATCCTGAGACATCATATGTCCCTTTTCCCCATGCCCAAACCATGGTCGGATGCGCTTGGACAGTTTTTATGAGCGTTTTATCACCTGACTTCTCAAAGGTCACATCCATCAACAAGCCGCGTTCTGTCCAATAATTACCTAACATTTCATAGGTTTGATTTGAAATGAAATTCCCCATAGAATAAATAATGAGTTTTTTCTCACCGTCATGCTCAAGAATCTCTGAAGGCTCAACAACGTGTGGGTGTCCTCCAAAGACAACATCCGCTCCCCAGCTTATCATCTTATGATAAAGACTTCTTTGCTCTTCTGTAGGCTGTAAGGCATACTCTACTCCCATTTGAGGCATGATAATAGTCACATCTGCTAGCTGTTCAGCTTTTCTGATCTCTGCTTCCATCTTTGCCTCATCCAAATCAGACAAGTGATTAGCATACTCGGTTTCAGTTAGATTGGCCTCCATCCCATTGTAGCCATAAGCATAAGCCAGAATTGCTATTCTAATACCATTTACTTCCTTAATCAGAAAGTCTTCTTGGCTACGATTTTCCTTATAAATACCGACAGTATCTAACCCAAGATTTTCAAAAACATTAACCGTATTTAAAGCACCTGATAGCTGAGAATCCAGAATATGGTTGTGTGCCAAATCAATGACATCATAGCCAGTATCATGTAGGGTTTGAGCAATATCAATAGGAGCATTAAACAGCGGATAGCCTGCTAGCGGAAAGTCTGAACTAATTGTCCCTTCGTAATCTCCAATAGCTAAATCAGCAGCAGAAATCCACTCTTTGACATAGGTAAAATAGGGATCAAAATCATAGCTACCATCAGCTTGACGGGCACTCGTATAGAGAATATCATGAATGAGAATATCACCATTAGCAAGGACGCGAGCAGTCTTAACAGCTGTTTCTGAGTGTTTTGCTGTCTCACTCCTTGTCGATGGGTCATCCCCTGTTGTAATAGAAATATTGGTGCTAAAAGACCGTTTTCCCATCAAATAAAATAGTCCCATTAAACTAAGGACCAGAATCACTAAGGCCACCAAAAGAGCCTGTCTACGACGTCGTCGTTGCCGTTGTCGTCTGATATTCCTACTCACCATAGATGTCCCCCTTTCAGTACCGCACTACCACCAAACGACGTATCAAAAACAAAAAACCTTCCTGTAAACAACAAGAAGGCCAACTAAAAGATTTCGCCTACTTGCGAAAAGCGTTTAAAATTGTTTTAAATTCTTCATTATTGAGGGTGATGCCTTTACCCATTTTGGTATGGTCCGGGCTCCAAGTGCGGATATCCCACTTCGCCTCAGCGCCGTTAAAGCTGACACGGTTTAATTCCTTTGTCCAACCATTTTTATCCGTTGATAGGACCAACAGTTTTTCTTCAATTTTAAATGTAAATTCTGACATTATCGTTTCTTTCCTCCTAACTAACTATTCGCAAATAAAACAGTTTTTTTGAAAATGTTTTGAACTATTTTTGTTATAATCTAATTGTAACAGTTTTTTGAGGGAAATGCTATGAAGAATCTGATAAAAAAAGCTATTTTTCAAATGAAGGAATTTATCGAACCGACAAGCAAGCTTTCAGCTATTAACTTACGTCAAAATCAGATAGTACAACTCATTACTAAGGCCCAGGAAGAAAAGGCAGCTCTACACGCTATCTACGGAAATAAAAGCTTTACTGGTCACATCAGTAAGTATGATCCTGCTAAGGGAAAACTGGTCTTAAAAAATATGAGAAGCACTGTCACGACTATTATTGACATTTCAGATATTGAAAAACTCACTATTGTACCGTCTAACATCACGAAAGCCCAAAAACAACCCTGAGAGGCTCTCAGGGTTGTTTTTTATCTGCTGTACTTCATACGAAGAATTTTTTCTTGCTTCTTTGATAATCTCAGTAATATGACCACTTTATCGATAGACATGTTACTTTCAAGTAAGCGTTCTGCTGCCATCATAAGACCATTATTGATTCCCATCTCAAGGATTGGATTTTTCTTATCGTTGATGTCAAAAATAAATTTATTATCAGGTAAATCAAACAAGACCTTGACCGCTCCAAATAACTGTTCAAAGTTATCAATAGCCACGTCATATACTGGTTTGATGCCTGGTTTCAAGGTTCTACCACGATGATTAAACCACATGGCATGCCAACCACCATTATGAGCACCAAGGACATCATTGTCATAGGAATCACCAACATAGAGTGTTGTCTTAGGATCCATGTCAAATTGCTGTGCCGCTAAATTAAAAATCTCTTTTTCAGGTTTTTGAAAACCTGTAGCTTGACTGACAATGACACGCTTTGGATCAACATAGTCGTATAAGCCTAATTTTTTGACTTTTTTCAGCTGATGCTCTGTGGGACCATTGGTAATAATGCCAATGGGAACTCCTTTTGACTTGAGAAAATCTAGAGTCATTCGCATCTCATCTAACATCGTGATGTTTTCTAACTCATGCTCATAAATGTCTTGGAAGCTTTTCCCTTCTGCTTCTGTGATTTCACGGTAACCAAATTCCAGCAGAGTTTCTCTACAACGCCAAAAACGGAAGTAATCCGTTGACCATTGGTTTGCCATTACCCTTGGGAAACCAACATCCGAATAATGTCTAAAGCGGATATAAGCCTGATTGATATGAGTCATATCAAAATCTGAAAAAGCCTTCTCCATGGCAATGCGATAGGGTGCTTGTTGGTCATAGATAGTATCATCAACGTCAAAAACAATAGATGTAATCATGGTCTCTTCTTCCAAAATATCATTTTAAGTTATTATACAATTTTTGAAAGAACTTTTCAAACCGCATCAGAAAACTCCACTAACCTCAGTGGAGTTTTTCTTACTCTAAACAAATAGCACAATCACAATCTGATAACCCTTCTCAGCTAATCGCTAAGAAACTCGAAAGCGATTGGTATTTCCTGGTGACAGCAATACTAGAAGGTTGCTGTTCCTTACTTCATAGTCGGGAGTGAAAAGGTCTGGGAGACCTTTTCAGCCAATCGCCAAGAAACTGGAAAGCGAATGGAACATGCTAGTGGAAACAATGCTAACAAGTTACTGTAGCTTATTTCATAGTCGGGAGTGAAAAGGTCTAGTAGACCTTTTCAGCCAATCGCCAAGAAACTTGAAAGCGATTGGTACATTCTAGTGAAAACAATGCTAGCAAGCTACTCTTGCTTACTTCATCGTCGGAAATAGGAGCACATCCCGAATAGTAGTAGTATCTGTCAAAAGCATGCAGAGGCGGTCAATACCGATTCCGAGTCCACCTGTTGGTGGCATACCGTATTCGAGGGCTTCGATGTAGTCGTAGTCCACGCCTGTTGCTTCGTCATCACCCAATTCTTTGGCTTTAGCTTGGGCTTCAAAGCGTTCCAATTGGTCGATTGGATCGTTCAATTCTGTAAAGGCATTTCCGTATTCCTTGGTCATGATGAAGAGCTCAAAGCGGTCTGTGAAGCGTGGGTCTTCATCGTTTTTCTTAGCCAGTGGTGACACGGCTACTGGGTGACCATAGACAAATGTTGGTTGGATAAGAGTTGCTTCAACGTACTCTTCAAAGAAGCTATTGATGATTTGGCCAACTTCTGTATGGTGTTTTTCCACAGGGACCTTGTGCTGAGCTGCAAGGGCTTTTGCTTCCTCGAAGCTCATCTCTTGCCAGAAGTCCACGCCAGTTTGTTCCTTAATGGCATCGACCATGTGGATACGCTTGAATGGCTCATGGATAGCAATTTCAGTTCCCTGATAAGTTACAGGGCCGTCGCCGACAACCGCCTTGGCAGTATGCTGGATAATGCCTTCGGTCAAGTCCATGATGTCCAAGTAATCCGCATAGGCTTGGTAGACCTCAATCGACGTGAACTCAGGGTTGTGGGTCGCATCCATGCCTTCGTTGCGGAAGATACGGCCGATTTCATAAACGCGTTCCATACCGCCGACAATCAGGCGCTTGAGGTGGAGTTCGGTCGCGATACGAAGCACCATGTCAATGTTTTGGGCATTGTGGTGGGTGATGAATGGACGAGCCGCAGCACCACCAGCTTCGTTGTGAAGGACTGGTGTTTCCACCTCCAAGAAACCAAGTCCGTCAAGGTAACGGCGGATTTCTGAGATGATTTTTGAGCGGGTCACAAAACGGTCAAAGCTCTCACGGTTAGTAATCAAGTCCAAATAACGCTTGCGGTAGCGGGTTTCAATATCTGTCAAACCGTGGAATTTTTCAGGTAGTGGACGAAGGGCTTTTGATAGATGCGTGATACGAGTAGCTTTAATGGAAAGCTCTCCCATATCTGTACGCATAACCTCTCCCTCAACACCTAGAAAATCCCCTAAGTCAGCCTTAGTGAAAATCTCATAATTGTCATCACCGACAGCATCTTTACGCACATAAATCTGAATTTGACCTTCACGATCTTGAATATGTGCAAAACCAGCTTTTCCTTTACCGCGTTTTGTCATAATACGACCAGCAATAACGGCTGTTTCCGCCAAATCATGCAAAGCTTCCTTATCTTTATCGGCATATTTTTCTTTTAATTCTGCAGAATTATGGGTACGCTCAAAGCGTCTTCCAAAAGGATCAATCCCTTGCTCTGCAAGAGCTGCCATTTTTTCACGGCGGACCAACTGCTGGTCATTAAGTTCTTCTAAATGTTCGTGTGACATGTTTTCCTCCAATTGCTATTCCTATCTATTTTACCATAAAAGCTCTTATTTGACATCAAAAAGCAGATTATTTTCGACTGAAAAAGGCTAGGACACGAGCCCTAACCTGCAAAACTTTCAAAAGATGCCTTTAGCCATTAGTAAACCAACTTAACACAGAAAGCATCCCATGGTTTAAGCGTATGGTTTTCTAAAGATAGTGGTACTACCGCTTCATTTGAAATAATGAGTTCATCCACGGCAAGGTCAGCCTGAAAGGTTTGTTCTTGACTGGAGAAATTGACAACCACTAAGTAACGGGCATCAGCTGTTTTTCTGACATAGGCAAAGACCAAATCATCTGTATCTAAGAACTCAAAATCAGCATCAATAAGCCAGTCAGATGTCTTGCGAAGTGCAATCAATTGCTGATAGGTATAAAAGATGGAGTTTTTGTCAGCCAAGGCTTTTTCCACGTTAATAGTGATGTGATTGTGATTGACTGGCAACCACGTTTCTTCTGCACTTGAAAACCCTGCATGTTTTCCTGCATTCCACTGCATAGGGGTTCGTGCATTGTCTCGACCAATCATGCGGATGCTATCCATTATTTTCTCTATCGGCTGGCCTGCTTCAAGGGCTTCCTTGGCGTAGTTGAGAGATTCAATATCCTTAACTTCTGACAAGTCCTTGAAAGGATAATTGGTCATTCCGATTTCTTCACCTTGATAAATATACGGCGTTCCACGCATACAGTGAAGTAAAATAGCTAGCGCTTTAGCTGATTTTTCACGATAGACTCCCGTATCTCCCCAGATAGATAAAATGCGTGGCAAATCGTGGTTATTCCAGAAAAGTGAATTCCATCCCTGTCCAGGCAAAAGCTCCTTTTGCCATTTGGTAAAAATAGCTTTGAGTGCCTTAGCGTCTAACTCCTTGATGTAGTCCCACTTAGGCGCATTGGGCGCGTGTTGCAAACCAACATGTTCAAATTGGAAAACCATTGATAATTCCTGATTATCTGGATTTGAGTATTGCTTAGCAATTTCTGGAGTGGCTCCCCAAGTTTCCCCAACCGTTAAGAGATCGTGTTTCCCAAAACTAGCTTTATTCATTTCCTTGAGGTAATCATGGAGCTTTGGACCATTTTCCTTAATCATCTGATCAGGTAGTTTTCCTATCAAGTCAATAACATCCATACGGAAGCCACCGACACCTTTATCAATCCAAAAATTCATCATCTGATAAATTTCCTGACGCATAGCCTCATTTTCCCAATTCAGGTCTGGCTGACGCTTACTGAAAATGTGGAGATAGTATTGCCCCGACAACTCATCGTACTGCCAAGCTGATCCTGAAAAAGTCGATACTAAATCATTGGGTTCATCTCTCCAGATGTAATAGTCACGTTTGTCACTCTGTGGGTTTTCACGAGCTTCGATAAACCAGGCATGCTCATCTGAAGTGTGATTGACCACCAAGTCCATGATGATTTTGATGCCACGCTTATTAGCCTGCGCTAGCAATTCATCCATATCATCCATATCACCAAAAATATCAGCGATGTTTTGATAATCTGAAATATCATAGCCATTATCATCCATCGGAGATTGGTAAACTGGAGACAGCCAAATAGCTGTAATCCCCAATTTTTGCAGGTAATCTAGTTGACTAATAATACCTGGCAAATCGCCAATGCCATCACCGTTTGAATCCATAAAAGAACGCGGGTAAATTTGATAGATCGTAGCTGTGTGCCACCAGTGTTTTTTCATAATTTTCTCCTCATTTTTGACTTACAAAGACAGTATAACATTATGCAAGCGCTTGTCAAGACTTTCTGTAATATCTTTGACCCTATCAAGGATTTTTTCCGTTGCTAACAGGTCTTGACTCGTGTTAAAATATAAGACAAGACTAAAGAAAGAGACCTTCTGTCATGAAAAAATACCATATCTACCTGATATCTGCCCTTATTCTTATTGCCTTCGGTGTTTTAAGTCGTAAACTTATTTTTGTAGGACTTGGGTCAACCTTTGTCTTAATGGCAATAGCTGAGTTTCTCAAAAAGCAGGGTTAATGGTGATATCAGTTATTTTTAAGAAAATGTGCTATAATACTACCTATTATAAAAGACCAGTATGAGGTACCTGATGAAAAAATATATCCTAATTCACCTATTTTTTGCGATAATTTCCGCAGGCATTATTAAATACAATCTAGAAGGACCAAATCTTATCTGGAACATGTTTCTTGCCTTAGTAGCACTAGATTTTGCTATACTATCTTACCTGAGCAAACAAAGAGCTATTAAACTAATAGCTACTCTTCTTTGGCTCTTTTTTTACCCGAATACCTTTTATATGATCACTGATATTATCCATATGCACTTTGCCAGTACTGTCCTTTGGCAACGTGACAGCATGATTCTCTTCATGCTTTATGTCCCGAGCATCTTTTTCGGTGTCATGGCTGGTGTTGATAGTTTGAGGCTCATTTTTAAAAGTCTTACAGTCAATTCTTATTGGATTCGACTCATTTGCATTGGTATCCTCTCCTTTATCTCAAGCTTTGCTATCCACATCGGACGTTATGCACGGCTCAATTCTTGGGACATCTTTACAAGACCTTTCCTTGTCTTTAACGAAATTTTAGAGGTCATCTCGTGGCAAGCTCTGCCATTTATCCTTGGCTTTACCTTTATCCAGATCATGGTTCTGGTCTTTGCTGAAAATGACCAACTTTTTAATCCGAAAATAAAAGCAGACACCAATTTATGATAATAAAAACGGCTTGAAATGTTAGTTTCAAGCTGTTTTGCTGTTGTTTGTTATCCTATTTTATACAACCCTATCTGTCTACAAGCCAAATTTTCTAAAAAAACTCTGTGACTTTTTTACCTTTCGACCAAATGCTTTTGATTCTTTCTTCACTAGAGAAGAACAGGAACGGTAACCATTGCCATAAGGCTTAAGGAAACTACGATACTCGTTCAATGTCGGTGCACGATAAGGAACTAGAACCTCTTTCCTAAAAATAGGATCGTGAATAGCAATCGGGGTGACATCTAGCTGCCAGTGCCTATTGTTATTTTTCTTAGCGTAGTTAAAACTAGCACCATTGACAATTCCTGCTTCTCTTTGCCCTTCCGCGTCCACTTCATTTAAAAAATTGCCTTGATTATCTAGGATAAATTCTGTGTGGAAATACTGAAGCACTTTAATATTGTATGACTGTTTTCCCTCTAGATAGCGAGCTTTCCCATTTTGATAGGCGATTTTATTATGCAAACGAGCACTCTCTAAGCTAAAGGGGCGATTGCTAAGATAAAGTGCTAAAGCATCCGCATCTGTCATACCATCTCTCCGGTAATGATCTCTGACATATTGTGCTTGATGACAGGAAATGACATAACGCAACTGATGGATCTGTCTAGCAAAAGACGTCTTTATTGACAAGGCATCCTCTGGGAAAGTCCTATCGACCAGCTCTGCTATTTCCCGCCAAAATGGCGAGTCTGGAGCAAGCTGTGGCCAAATACCAGCCATTAGAGCTTGGGTTTGCTGTAAGGTGCCCACCAATTCTGGCAACTGCAAAAGGTCAAGAACTAACTGTAACAATTCCTGTGAGCTCTTCTTCTTTTTTTCAATGGCCCACAGTTTTAAAAAGCTCGGTGAGCCTAGTCGTGGATCAACGTCTGGCATCTTTTGCAGTAAGAGCCTTGATTTTTCAGACCATTCTAGTTGATGATAGACTTTTAATTGCAAATACCTTTGCCAGGCCTTCTCCATTTTCTCTCCTTATTTCTACTAGAAGAAAAGAGCAGATTCAATTATCTACTCATCGTTCAAAGCTAATAAATCGACTCCCGCGAAAGGTTAAGGTCCCTTTATCACCTTCAGCAAGAAGACCGTAGTCCTTGGCAGGTAATCTAAATTCCCGACGCTCCCCAAGTCCAAACTCAAAAGTGACATAATAGCTTGTACTACTCTGTTGGTTCCCCATAGGTGACACATGGCTGCGCTTTGAGACAATTTCAGTAAGTTCTCTTTCAATAGGTGATTGCTGATTGCGATACCAAATCCACAAAGCCTTCAGAAGTTGAAAACTAATAATCCCAATAATAATAGAAAAAATAATGACATGAAAAATTGGAAAAAATCCCCACGGTGTTTCAAACATAGGATGCCTCACTTATAGATTTATTCAGATTTATTATATCATATTATCTTTTAGTGATTAAAATGTTGCCAATAAAAATCATAAAAAACCTGAGAAATCTCAGGTTTTGACGAGATATTGACAAATTATTTGCGTTTGCGACCTGATTTGGCTTGTCCGTAATCCCCATAATTTCCATAGGAACCATAGGCACCATAGCGATCAAGCTGGTTGTCAACCTTATTAAGAATAACCCCTAGAAAAGCAGCTCCGCTTTGCTCCATCTGATCTTTGGCTTTTTGGATAAATTTACGCTTGATGGCACCTGCTTCTGTCACCAAGACAACACCGTCACAACGTTGAGCTACAATTGCAGCATCAATGACTAAACCGATAGGAGCAGTATCAACAATAATGTAATCATAGTGCTCGCGAAGGGCGTCAAACATGTTAGCGAAATTTTCATTTTGAAGCAATGTTGTCGGGTTTGGAGCAAATTTACCCGCTGGAATGACAAATAAATTTTGAACATTTGTCTCACAAATCGCTTCTGAGAGATAGGCATTCCCCGATAAAAAGTTAGTCAGACCAACAACCTTTGACTGAGCTTTGAAGGTTCCTGTTAAAACCGAATTACGAATATCGGCATCCACTAAAAGGGTCTTAAAGCCTGCTCGTGCAAAAGAGATAGCCAAGTTGGTCGAAGTGGTTGATTTGCCTTCCCCTGGTTGTACCGAAGTTAACGCGATAGCACGGATATTTTGACCACTGAACTGAATATTAGTACGAATACTGTTACAATATTCTTCAACATCTTGATAAAGTTTTTGCTTGCTTTTTACTAATTCTAAGATAGCCATGGTAACTCCTACTTCAATTTATTAACATCTGGAATAAGGCCAAGAAGTGTCATCTGTAAAACTTCTTCGACATCTTCTGCACGACGAACGCGGTCATCTAATACCTCTTTAATGAGAAGTCCTGTAACTGCAACAAATCCTCCAAAAAGAATACCTAGCGCCGCATTTTTCTTCAGATTTGGTGATGAAGGCTGATTAGCTGGCTCTGCTTCCTCAAAGGCATTGACATCTTTCACATCCATAACTTCTTTGATTTTATCCGAAGCAACTTGACGTAAGCTATTAGCAAGGTCACTAGCCACTTGTGGATCTTCATCCATCACTGAAATGGTAATGACACGAGTATCTGTCGGAATAGTAACAGCTACTTTCTTTTTCAATTCAGTAGCGGTCAGTGAAAGTCCTTCTTTCTCAATCACTCCTGACAATACACTCGATGATAAAATGATTTCTTTATAGTCATTAACCAAGTAACTACCTGCTTGTAGCTCTTGCGTTGAAATTTCTTGTTCAGAATCTTTCTTGCTGACAACGTATATTTTTGTTGACGATTCGTATTCAGGGGTCAACAGAAAAATGCTGACAAGCATTGCCATCAGTCCAAAGACCAAGGACGTGAAAATGATTTTAAACTTGTTCAACCATAGTTTTTTGACCAAGTACAGAACATCTACCTCTAGTTGAGAGTCTTTTTGATTTTGCATGGTATCTCCTAAATAAATTGATTTGATAGTAAGGTTTGTTGATTATTTTTAAAAAGCTGCTGCGCCTTAGCACGACCAAACTGCTTTTCAATAAGAGCATAGGCTTCTTTTATATGAGGTCTGCGAGTATCTAAATTATGCATATCACTCGCAATAACATGTACCAAGTCTTCTTTCAAAAAGTAAGCTGCTCGTTTTTTATAGGTTTTTTGCCCATCACCAAATAACTTAGCTTTCAAAACGTGAGCACTATTGACTTGTGTGTAACACCCCATGTCAATCAGTTCTTGAACCCGTTTCTTGTTAAATTCTAAGGCGCGATAACGCTCGATGTGTGCAACAACAGGCGTGATCCCTAAAGCTAATACTTCCATCAAAGCCTCATGAATCGTCTTCCAAGAGGTTTCACCACTAAATTCAATCAGAGCAAAGCGAGTGCCATTTAAGGTCGGAAAAGTCTGATTTTCCAGCTTTTTAAGGACATCGCTCGTAAAGTAAATTTCCCCACCATAAAGCAAGGTCAAATCTGGCAATAAATCAGCGACCTGCTTTTTTAAAGCAACAAAATGCGTTAATATGGTAGCTTCTGGCGTCTCAAACATCCCCTTACGGCGATGCGATGTTGCAACAACCACACGAACCCCTTGGGCATAACTTTCCTTTAGAAGCTCTATACTGTCTTCTATGCGCTTTGGTCCATCATCGACACCAAAAACAATGTGCGAATGAATATCAATCATCTTAATTCCCCTCTAGCGTCGCTTGAATTGATTGTTTTGCCGCTTCTAAGCTAGCAGGATCAATACTCAACATATAAAGGCTTGAAGTTGGCATCGCGTAAGAAACCAATTCACCTGTTGAGCCAGTGCCTGTCACAGCCTGTGACGTCACTTGGAAACTTCTACCTGAAGCTAGCTGACCATTTGCCAAAGTCATCATCGTCTCAAATGGCATGTTTGTCTGAATCGAATCTCCAAGGCTATTGATGATATTGCTGTAATTAGCAATCGAATCAAGGCTGGCTAACTTATTGATAATAGCGGCAATTACTTTTTCTTGATTCCTACCGCGATCATGGTCACCATTTGCTAAAGAATAACGCTCACGAACAAAGCCTAAAGCCTTTTCAGAATCTAAATGAACCGTACCGACAGGGAAATGGAAATTGCCATGTAGGCTTGTGAACTCTTGATCATTGGTAACATCTACACCACCAATCAAATCTATCAATGTCAAGAAACTCGTAAAATTAAGTCGGGCATAATAATCAATCTTGATACCGTATAGATTTTCCAATGTATGAATTGATGTATCAACCCCATAAATCCCTGCATGAGTCAATTTGTCATACTGGTTATTTCCACCATCTGGGATTTGAACATAGGAATCACGAGGGGTGGTGGTCAATAAAATTTTATGGGTATCGCGATTAACCGTCATGATGATGTTAACATCTGAACGTGACACCGATGAGATTGTTCCGTAAGTATCAATACCACTGATGTAGATATTAAAACTACCAGATGCCTGGTCTGAGGTTGTGGCTTGACTATTTTCAACCGTCTTCTCAATCGTATAGGTGTAAATAATCCTAATCTTATCTGAATAATCACTGTGCTCACTAGATAGAAGTTCGGCATAAGCTGAGTTAAAAACCATCGCCTTTTCTTTACCTGATAACAACTCCTCATAAGCCGACAAATAAGTTGAACTTGATACAGTGGTTAAATGAAGCCCTTTATCTGTATCGAGATGATTAAGAAGAGCCTCAATATTGCTACCATCCTTTTCTACAGGAGCTAGAAGAGATGTCAGCTGAGAAACATCTGTAATCTCACTATCTACAGGAACTGCAATGGCCATTTCCACCTGAGATACCTTAGCAGAGGTATTCATCTTCGTTGAGAGATCAAGTACCGATTTGACACCATAGAGACCAATGGAGAGGCCAATAGTAAAGAGAATCAAAAGGCTAGATAACCAAGTCTTAGCTTTCTTTTTTAATAACCAAATCAAAAAAATTAGACCAAATAGAGCCAAAACCGCTGGAATGATAAGCTCCAAATGGTTAAAAGCTAGTATTTTATAGCTTACCATCGCTATAATCATTGTTACCGCACAAAGGACATAGAGAAGCCAAAGTATGGTATTGATCACTTGATGACGCCCACCTTTAGGGCTAGATTTTCGAGCACGACGGCTATGATGCGAAGCCATAAGTATCTCCATTAACATTTAAGTATTTCCTTTCTATTATATCTTATCTCTGAATTTTTGACAATTATTTACCCAAAATCGCCCCACTTATCCCAACATAAATCCTCAATTAAGCCCCGCTTCTATACGCTATCCTCTCTCACTGCACATAAAAAATCCCCAACTCTAATGAGTTGGGGATTTTGCTTAGATTAGAATCTCCTAGAGATCAGCACTCAATGGCTTATTCTTCGTCTTCGCGTTTTTTCTTCAGACCAAGCACTGCCGCACCTGTCAAGCTTGCAAGAGCTGCTACCATAAGAGCTGCGCTATCAGCCTCACCTGTGTTAGGAAGTTGTTTGCTTGTATCTGTTGAACCAGAACCAGCTGCATTGCGTGAATCATTCAACGCTTGTGCTTTAGCAAGGATTTCTTTAACCGCTTCTGCTGAAGTTGCACCATTGATAGCATCAATGAAGTCTTTCTTCTCTGCATCAGTCAAGTTAGGAAGTTTGTTAATCGCATCAATCGCATCTTTCTTCACATCAACTAAGCTATCTGTAGCACCTGTTCCAGGTTTAGTATCAGTTCCTGGAGTTGCTGGTGCAAATGGTCCAGTAATCTTAGCTGTTCCTGGTGTTGTATCAACAATGACAAATGTTCCGCTTGGATCAGTTACAATCACATTTCCTGTAGTTGGATCTACAGTAACTGTCGTTCCGTTTGGAAGAGTAGTTGAACCTGATTCAGTTGGTTTTGTAGTTGTTGCTCCTGTGCTTGGATCAATTACAGTTGTTGTTCCAGTTCCTCGATCAATAATCGTAATCACACCACTTGGATCTACAATTGTTGTGATACCTGTATCTGGATCTACAGATACTTTAGTTCCTCCTGGAAGAGTCTCTGATGGATCTGTATCGCCTGGGTTGATAGTTGGATTATCACCAGGTGTCACGATAGTAGTCTTACCAGTCTCTGGATCGATGATCAAGATTGGCGCTTTAGGATCTTCTGGAACTACCACGATTGGATCTGTTGGATCTGTTGGGATAATCGCACCAGGTTGAGCTGGTTTAACTTCACCTGTCTTAGGATCTACAACTTTAACTGGGTTGTTTGGATCTGTTGGATCAATAACCACAATTGGATCATTTGGATTAGTTGGGATAATCACGATTGGTCCTGATGGATCTGACGGTGTAATCACAGTACCTGG
>NZ_AUIO01000006.1 GCF_000423745.1 Streptococcus plurextorum DSM 22810 | reverse complement strand
GCTAGGTTCATTAAACAATTAGGAGATGCCTTGAAAGCTAAAATCCGTAACGATTTATCGTTATATCAAAGAAGGGCTGTTAGCTATTAAACCAATCGATCTGCCTCAGATGGTTAGTATCAGAAAACGTTCTAAGAAAGTCACGAAGACGAATCGGAAGACTTTAGGTAAGTCTATCGAAGAACGTCCAGAGTGTATCAATGAGCGCCCCAAACGACTTCTTCAATACCAATCCTCGAAATTTCTGCTTGGGCTAGCCCAAACAGCTTAACCTATGGAACTCTAGTTATCAATGAACTTGTTGCACTTGACTTGACAACGTGCGAAAAAGTTTTGAAGAAGGTTGGTTTATTTTCTGTAACCTTCAGTTTTTGTCAGCAAGAACAATAGGTTTACGACCAATAGTTTGCTCTGGCATATCAGGATTTCCGAGACAATAAATGCGATCTGCCTTCTCTGTTGTTATGTCCCACGATTCTCGTCCTATGCGCGTTACTAGTGGCACTTGTTTTTTTACCTTACCTAGGTGTTCTTGACCTATTTGAGAAAAACCTAATACATGGATTCCTAGCGGCATTTCTCGCTCTGCCGCTTGGACAAGTATATGACAAAGAAGCCGACGAATTCTTGCCTTTGTATATCTTTTTGTCGCAACTATACCAACCAATTCTTCTATATTTCTAGCTTTATCAATAGATTGGCGAAGACGATTGGCAATTTCTTCGTTGACTTGGAAGATTTGAGTTAGATCCTTGTTGGTCATGATTTGGTAACGCAGCAAAGGGAAAAAATCTTGCCACGAAACCCGAGGGGAGCGTAAGATTAAATTAGGCTCTGGGGTAACACCTACAACAAACTCAGCATCGGCTAGATGTTTTCTTATTGCTGTCGCAGAGGCAATCTCTTCTTTTTCCTCGGAATGAAAACCTGCACCAATCCTCTTTATCGCTCGAAGAACTATCTCTTTGCGAGAGCACGCTTTCGCATAGGCTAAACCTAGATTGTGATTAGGGGTTTCATCTGTAACTTCGACACCTGCAAACTTCTGCCACATCTTTTGCGTTTTTTGCGGATAAGTCATCGATTTCGGTAGATTGTCCAAGTAATCGTCCATCTGTTCCGCCATGTCCTTGTAAATCCGAGAAAGATGGTTATAGTCCATATCTTTTTCTGTTCCAAACATCAGTGTATCAACAC
Source organism: Streptococcus plurextorum DSM 22810 (assembly GCF_000423745.1). GTDB lineage: Bacteria > Bacillota > Bacilli > Lactobacillales > Streptococcaceae > Streptococcus > Streptococcus plurextorum. The sequence goes on along the minus strand of NZ_AUIO01000006.1, from coordinate 103,473 downwards.
CCACCCGATGCAAAATATCAACCGCACCAGAAGCAAAATAGTCAGCAGACTGAACAGCAACAAGATAAGGCAATTCAACAACTATATCCGCCCCTTGTTTAAGAGCCATTTCAGCCCTAGTCCATTTATCAATTAGCGCCGGCTCCCCTCTTTGGACGAAGTTTCCAGACATCGCAACAACTTTCAAACCTTCAGCTTGCGACAATAGATACTTATGCCCATTATGAAAAGGATTGAATTCGGCAATAATACCTGTAACGGTCATATAAGCTCCTTCACTTATAAAATTGCTATGTTACTAATAGTCCAAAATCTCATCCATTCTCTGAATTATTTCTGTACAACAAAAAACAAACGCGCTGATGTTCCTCCAGGCTCCTTATCTTCAAAATCAGCATAAACCTTAAAAGATTTGAAACCTGCCTGTTCCAAGAGGATATCATAGGTCAAAATCTCATAAGTACGTTCTTCATGAATCTCATCAAAACGCGTGAAACGACCGTCCTCATCTTTGATAAAGAACGTTAATTCATGAACAACAGAATGCGGAGCTTCATCTGCATAAGTATCCCAAACCATGGCGAAATCATCTGCATTCTCATGATAAGAGTAGCCTGGAAAAATCTGGTCTGTTTGATAAGTAGAGTGCACATCAAATATGAAAACACCACCATCTTCTAAAACATTGAAGACTTCACGAAACACATCTCCTACCTCTGCCTCGTCTTGCATATAGCAAATCGAGTCTGAATAGCAGGTCACTAAATCAAACTTGCCAACATGAGACAAGTCCAACATATTACCTTCTACAAAATCAATCTTCTGATTAGCTGATACTGCACGCTTTTTAGCAATCGTTAACATGTCAGCGCTCAAATCAAGACCAGTCACTTTAAAGCCCGCTTGGGCAAACCGAATCGATTGAATCCCCGTGCCACAAGCCAACTCTAGCAAAGTTTTCTTATCTTTAGGGAAATGGCGGAGCGAAAAATCCGTCCACTGATCATATAAGCTGTCATCCATGATGGCATCGTAGACCGAAGCAAACTTTTGGTAGTTTTTAGTCATAATATCAAATGCGACCTAGTCACAAACTCTGCCGCTTCCCTTTCTTCCTCTATTAAAAACCTTGCTAAATAGCAAGGTTTATCTGTTATGCTAAATAGCCTGACACGTCCACCAAAGGGGCTTCGTGCCAGAGTTTTTCCAAGTTGTAATGTAGACGCTCATCCTCTGAAAAGATATGCACAATGACATCGTTGAGATCAAGCAAGACCCAGCCATCCTTTCCTTCAACATGACTAGCGTCTCCACCAGCTGCTTTGACCTTCTCTCGGATATTATCCGCAATCGCTTCTAGCTGACGGCTGTTAGTCGCCGATAAGATGACAAAGTAGTCCGTCAAGCTGGTCAGATCAGCCAAGTCAAGAGCAATGATGTCTTCTGCCCGTTTTTCGTCCGCCGCACGGACAACTAGTTCTAGTAAGTCTTCTTTTTTCATCTAATCCTCTTTAATAAGTTCGTCGAAAAAATCTACCACAGCAAAACGATCTGCCCAGATATTTTCATAATGTTCAATCAACCACGCAGCAGGGACAGGGTCATCGTCAAAAGTTGTTGTGCCATTTTCAAGCACAGCAATCTTGTACCCCAGCTCAAATGCCACCTTGACTGTCGTATCAACGCAGTAATTCGTCAGCATTCCCATCACAAAAAGTTGGTCAATCCCTTGCTGCTCAAGATAAGCCTGCAAACCAGTCTCCTTGAAAGCTGAATTGTAGCGCTTATCAATGACCATTTCACCAGCTAATGGTGTAATTTCATCGGCAATTTCCCAACCAGTCGTACCAGTAACCAACTCGTCGTCATTATGACGAACATAGATGACCTCAATCCCCTTTTGCCTACAGGTAGCAACCGCTCTTTGCCAGAGTTCCAACCGCTCTGTTATGGCATAGGGCTTACTGTCAACGATACTTTTTTGCACATCAATAACTAATAAAGCTGTTGTCATGGCAAATACCTCACAAATGCATTATAGGTTTCTAGCGTCTGAGGGTAAATAGGCTGCGCTTTACCAGCAAGATAGGTCACAGTATGAGCCGTTTCGTAAGCGACAGCCTTATCCAGCGACTGTTCGGCAAGCTCTCTCGCCTTATCCACACCAAGAAAGTCACGATTATGCTCGATATAGTCTGCTACGTAGAGGATTTTATCAAGCAAGCCCATCTGAGCGCTCCCAACCGTATGGATTTCAATGGCACGCAAGATTTCCTGATCACGTAAGCCTAGTTCCTCTTGGATTTTGTAAATACCTACCATGCCATGCCAGATATTGTTATTCCAGTTTTTTAGGTCAGAATCCAACTGATACTTGTCTATCAAGTCTAGAAACTCTGAGTCTGGCAATTCCTTGGCATAGTCATGGAGTACCCCTGCTAACCCTGCCTTATCTGTATCATAACCATAGCGCTCTGCCAGAACAATCGCTGCCTTCTCAACACCTAAAACATGTCTCAACCGTTTTGGTGTCATCAGCTCTGCCATTTTTTCTAAAAGTTGATTTCGAGAAATTCCAATATAATCAGAGTAACTCATCGGTAGAGCCCTGCTTTCTTAATATAGTCAAGAACAGGAGCAGGCAACATAAAGTTAGGACTATGGCCCTTTTTGATGCTTTCTCGAACAAGTGTTGAGCTGATATCCATAAGTGGAACATCCACCCAGATAACAGGATAGCTGGTGCCAACTTTGTATTTAGGACGTTGAACGCCAACAAACTGCACCATATCAACCAATTCCTCAATACGATGCCATTTGGGCAAATACTCCACCATATCCGCTCCGATGATAAAATAATAATCGGTATCAGGGTTGGCTTCAATCAAAAGTTTCATCGTATCGTAAGAATAGCTGATGCCTTTACGATCAATTTCGATTGTCTCGATATCAAGACCTTCCAAGCCGTTAATAGCAAGCAAAAGCATGTTCAGCCGATGTTTTTCATCGATCGTTTCTTTTTTGTCAACATGTGGTGGCTGATATTCCGGCATAAGAAGCACTTCATCGAGACCTAATTGCTGACGTACCTGGTCTGCCACTAATAAATGGGCATTATGAACAGGGTTGAAATTCCCCCCTAAAATCCCCACTTGGCGACGACTGCTGTCTCTAACCTCTTCTTCTAATTCAACTTTGGTAAAAGGGGTTACTAAGTCAAGAGCCATAACTTCTCCTAGTTTTGTTTGATTGCTTTCACTTTCAACGAAAGTTTTCGATTTTCTTTTTTAGCTGATTCTTTATAGAGAATAAGAATGCGGCCTATTTTCAAAACAGTATCGCAACCAATTTCCTCTTCCAAAGTTTCCGCCACATCATGAATATTTTCTTCCGTATTTTGAAGAAGGGTAACTTTAATCAGTTCACGCGCATCAAGTGCGTTACGAACACTTGTTTTGATTTGATCGTTAAGCCCATTTTTACCTATTTGGATAATCGGCTTTAGCAAATGCGCCTCTGATTTTAAGAAAGCACGTTGTTTTGATGTTAGCGACATATTCTATTCCTTCTCTGTATTCTATGTTAAATTAACGCTTTTCGAACAACAACTCCGACACCCTCTGGTGCCCATGCAGCAACAACCGTAGGCTGCTCACTTTTACCGTTGATACGAACCCAACCAAGCCCCGAAAAGACCACGTCTGTTTTTTCTTTAATTGTAAATTCATGACGAACCAATCTCGGGAAGGTTTCGGTTTCCTCACCTATTGGAGGAGTCAGAAGACTGCCTACATGCTTATCGTAAAAGATGTCCGCTCCTGCTAATTTAGTACGATGGAGTTGCAAATTATTGTCAAAATAGGCAGTAAAGCCCTGTTTGTCTCCAGAAATAAAATCAAATCGCCCTAAACCACCTAAGAAAAGGGTTTGTTCAGGGTTCAATTGATAGGTTTTAGGTTTGATTTCCTTTTTGGGACTGACATATTTCAGGTTTTTAGCTGTCAAGTAATGCGCCATTTGGTGGCGATGGATGATGCCCGGTGTATCAAAAATATAGCTGCCATCATCAAGCGGAATTTCAATCTTATCAAGTGTTGTTCCCGGGAAGCGTGATGTGGTAATGACATTCTTATCTCCCGTAATTTCTTTGATAATGGCATTAATTAAAGTCGATTTCCCAACATTTGTCACTCCAACAACATAGACATCACGCCCTTGACGATAGCGATTAATCCCCTCTATCAATTCTTTGATAGCATGATGATTTTGAGCAGAAGTTAGCATCACATGAAGAGGCCGCAACCCCTCTTCATGAGCCCTTTCAGTCAACCATTGAGTGACCTTACCATCCTTGACAGACTTAGGCAACACGTCTTTTTTATTGCCCACCAAGAGCACGTCATTGCCAGAAACAAAGCGCGATAATCCAGGAATAACTGACCCATTAAAATCAAAAATATCCACAACATTAACAACTAAAGCATTACTGTCTCCAACCTCATGGAGCAGTTTTAAAAAGTCATCATCCGTGATATGCACATCAACGATTTCATTGTAGTGGCGCAAGCGAAAACAACGTTGGCAATAAAGCTCCCCTGTCTCCTCAGCTTTGTCAACACTAGATTTTGGGGTGTAGCCCACTTTTTCTTTATCTGTAGTTTGAATTTTGGCTCCACAGCCAATGCAAAATAATTCTTCCATTAAATTCCTTTTTGATAGGTTATTTTTCCATGTTTTTCTTGGAGTTTAGCCATGACACGACGCTCGCGCCAGCGATTGAACTTAGTATTCCAAGCATCTGACGTGACTAGGGGTTTGACTAAAATTGATTTGATGCCCGCTCGGTGCGCTGCTCGAATATCTGTCATCAATTGGTCGCCAACCATGACAACCTCTTCGCGATTAAAACCATAGCGCGCAATCGCCTGATCAATACCACGCGTAAATGGTTTCATAGCTCGACTGATAAAGTCGACACCAAAAGGTTCGACAGCTCGTTCTACACGACTATATTTATTATTTGAGACAACAACAACTGGAATATCTGCCCTGGTCATGTCGTCAAGCCATTCACGTAATTCCGGCGTACCATCAGGATTATTCCAAGCAATTAAGGTGTTGTCTAAATCCACTAAAACCGCTCGAATACCTTGCTCACGAAACATTTCAGGTTTCACATCATAAACAGCCTCTACCACGTAGGTGGGCAAATAGTCGTCTAAACTCATATTTTCTCCAAATTTTATAATATCATTTTTCATTATAGCATATTTGCCTTATTTTTGGGGGAATAAGGTTAGAAAAAAGAGCACTAGGCTCCTTTGTCTGATTATTCTTGTACGGTTTCTGATTCCGTGGTCGTTTCAGAAGCGTTTTCGTCAGGGTAATAGGTCTCTGGACTATAGCCATATAAATCCTCAAAGAGAACCGCATTTGTCGAAGCCAAAGTCTCTAAAGTCGGCAAACCAAGTTCTGACTTAATCTGATTTTGAATTTCTAGTAAATGATCTCTTGTCACGATTTGATAAGAGCCCCCGTCGTCTAAGGTAGCATCTTCTCCTCTAAGCTGGTAATTTTCAATCTTACCAAGAGCAGAGCGATAACCAAGCAAACTAGGAATTGTCTTGTCCGTGATAGCAATATTGGTCTGCATATTGTTGCTGACCGCCTTCATGACTTTCTTATAAGAACTGATACTATCTGTCGTCAGTAGTTTTTGGACAACTTTACTAATCACTTCACGCTGACGGCGTTGTCGACCATAGTCTCCTTCAGGATCCTGGTAGCGCATACGAGCATATACCAAAGCCTGATCTCCGTTAATTTTGTGAGTCCCTGGAGCCACTGTAGCGGTGTATTCCGGCTCCTGCTCTTCAATAGAAATATCAAAATCAAAAGGATTTGTTACTGTAATCCCTCCTACAGCATCAACAAGCTCAACAAGCCCTTGCATATTGATTTGCATATACTTATCAATTTTGATATCTAGCAGTTGTTCAATAGTCATGATCGCCATCTGAGCCTGACCTGCGGCGTATGCAGCATTCAACTTAGCTTGGGCGCCGTTCAACTCGTTGGTTTCTGGCCCCACAAGGGTCATTAAGATATCGCGTTCTAGACTGGTCAGAGTAGTCCGTTTTGTCTTAGGATTAACAGTGACCAAAATCATCGAATCACTATTTCCCACCCATGTTTCGGTACGACTACCCGAACCTGTGTCAACCCCCATCAAAAGTATGGAGAAAGGCTCTGTATGTTCAACCGCCGAAGTGGCCTGAGAGCCCGTTTCCACCTCCTGGAACGTTTTCTCAAATTCCGCAGTCGAAAACTTAAAAGCTGTGCTCGCGTAAATCCCTGCTGCAGCCATCGTCGTAACAACAATAGCAACCATCATCAACGCAATTTTTTTCCAAATTTTCATTGCCATTATCCTAATCTATCAATCTAGCCATCGCATAAACATCAAGAAATTCTCCTTCTTTTGTTTTTGCGCCGCGTTTTTTGGTGGCTTCAATATCAAATCCGTATTTTTTGTAAAGGTGGACAGCCTTGCTATTTCTAGCCTGTACGGTCAACTCCAATCTACGAATGTGAGGAGTGTTTTCGGCCCAGTCAATCAAGGCCTCCATGAGAAACTTCCCCACACCATAGCCTTGATAGTCTTTTCTAACAGCTAGAAAAATTTCCCCAATATGGTCTATCCGTGTAAAATTACCCGCAGAGACATTCAAAACACCAATAACGGTCGTCCCAATCTTAGCAAGCAGACAAATCGCATTTGTCGCGGAGGCTTGTTTGTCAATAAAAAGACCAGCTTCTTCTACCGTCATATCTGGGCTATCACTGTCACGCGTCAAGAAGTCAGACTCTTCTTGAACCAAACTCATAATCTCTGCCAAACCTTGTGCATCAAGCGCCTGCGCTTCCTCGATAACAACCTCTTGTTCAATCATTCTCAAAATCCTCCAAAAGCGCTCGACTCTGTTGACCGGTAGCTGTAAATGCAATGCTACGCCCTTCCTCCTCGTGCGACAAACGCACAGACAGATAATCGGCCGGCAAGCCAGTCAACAACTCTCCCCACTCAATAACAACAACCCCATCGCCGTATAAAAATTCATCTAAATCAATCGAACTAGGATCATCCCCTATACGATAAACATCTAAATGATAGAGAGGCACTCTCCCTTCATACTCTCTGACAATGGTATAAGTCGGGCTTTTGATCATTTGTGTAATCCCTAAACCTTTGGCAATACCCTTAGTCAACGTTGTTTTCCCTGCACCTAGGTCACCTGTCAAGATAAGAACATGGCCCTTATCCAGCAGACTGCCTAACTTTTGACCAATCGCAATAAGCTCATTTTCATTTTTTGTGTGAAACATATGCTCATTATAACAGAATATCACCCAACCGTCCAAGGTTTTTCAATCACTCAAAAAGCCCTCAAAAGGGCTTTGTCTTAGATAATCGCTAAAATAACAAAGTTAAGAATAAACAGTATTGTTGAACACCAAAGAATCGGATGAATCTCTCTAACCTTACCAGTAGATACTTTCACCAAGCAGTAGAAAATAAACGCTGCGGCAATACCATATGAAATGGAGTAACACAAAGCCATAAAGAAAGCTGCAAAGAAGGCTGGCAAAGCTTCCTCAAAGTTTTGCCAATCAACATCAAGAAACGATGATACCATCATCACACCCACAATAATAAGGGCTGGCGCTGTTGCTGCCGCTGGCACAATACCAATGATAGGCATCAGGAGGGTTGACGCCAAGAAAAAGACAGCTGTCGACACAGCGGTAAGACCCGTACGTCCACCTGCAGCAATACCCGCAGCTGACTCGACATAGGTTGTCGTATTTGATGTCCCAAAAAGAGATCCAATTGAGGTCCCGATAGCATCCGCAAATAGGGCGCGATCCATTTTAGAAGAGAAACCTGACGATGACTCTAGAGCTGCCTCATCTTCTGCTGAGAAAATACCTGTTTTACGGCCTGTTCCGATAAACGTTCCCAACGTATCAAAGGTATCTGAAAGAGAGAAGGCAAAAATCGTCATTAGGACAAGTGGCAAACGAGAACTATCGCTAAAAAGAGAGTTCATGCCATCAAAAGCAGCTAAGAAAGTCGTTCCTAGCTCAGCAAAATCAGATCCAAGACTACTAGAAAAAGTAACCGTCGAAAGATCTACAACCCCCATCGGAATACCAAGCAGAGTTGTCGCTACGATACCAATAAGAATCGCTCCACGAACATTTTTGATGACCAGTCCTGCGGTCAATAAGAGACCAATCACAGCTAAAATAACAGACGGCTCTGTAAAGGTGCTAATAGCTGGCACGACATCCCCGTTAGCAAAGACCGAAAAGACACCATTTGAGAAAGTTTCTGCCGTCGCGTCAGCTGGCGCTACACCATTAACTGCAACAATATTGGAGCCTGATGTTGAGAAAGTGATGAGATTGGCATTTTTAAACCCTAGATAGGCAACAAAAACTCCAATCCCCCCACCAATAGCATGCTGAAGACTAACTGGAATGGCCTTGATAATACTTTTACGAACTTTGGTTACTGTAATCAAAATATTGAAAAGACCACAAATAAATACCATAGCAAGTGCTTCTTGCCAAGAAAAGTCAAGCCCTAAAACCACTGTATAAGTAAAGAATGCATTTAGCCCCATCCCAGGCGCCAAGGCATAGGGAACATTGGCAAATAAGCCCATCACAAGGGTTGAAATTACCGTAGCAATAATGGTTGCCAAAAAAACAGCTTTGGTTGGCATCCCTGCCGCACCAAGGATCGAGGGATTAACAAAAAGAATATAGCTCATGGCAAAGAAGGTTGTCACCCCCGCAGTAACCTCTTTACGGAAACTTGTCCCATGCTCTGATAACTTGAAAAACTTATCCATTTTTCAAAATTTCTCCTAAATTTCATTTTTATATCGTATTTTACGAACGATGTTTATATAATATCAAAAAATAGTTCTGATATCAAGAATTTTATAAAGAAAAAAACTCCCTAAAGGAGTCTTTTTATCTCAATCACTTAAAATCAAAGGTAAAATCATTTGAATAGCCGCAAACCCGAGTAAGAAGGTAAGGTCAATCGTTGCCATATTAGCAAAGACTTTTTGAAAGAAAATCAAGGGACTGACGATGAAATCCATCCAACCTAAATTTGCTGTTCGCATCACATGAACCGTCAAACTAGCATAGATAGCCGCAATAGGCATAACGGCCAACTGTGTGTGTGACTTTAACTTGAGCACCCTCATGAAAGATTGCATGCTAGTCGTTGCTGCTACCAGAGCAAAAAGCAAGCACCCTAGGTAAGTTAAAAAACTTGGCAAATCACCTGCCGTCCAAATCGATCCACCACTCCAAGAAACAGATGCTACACTAAAAAGTTGATAGAAGGTTATTGGGTATAGAAAAAACCAGCCAACTACAGATATTAACTTAAGTAACCCATTTTTAGTTTGCAGTGCCATAAGAGCTAACTGCAAGGTCGTTAGGGAGATAATCACATTTGGCAACAACCCTTCAACACTTGGTTGATAAATCAAAATACTAATTACTAGAAAAACAGCTACTAGATAGCCAAAAATCACTCGGTGCATTTATCGTCTCACTCTCAAAAATTCCTAACTATTATATCATATTTTCAATGTTTGTATCACTATAATAACCGTTTTTTTGATATAATGGGCCTATGACTAATAAAATTATTGCTATTGATTTGGACGGTACGCTCCTTCGCAGTGACCAAACCATCTCTGATTATTCTGTGGAAACCATTACTAAAGTGCAAGAGAAAGGCCATCAGGTTATCATCGCGACAGGCCGTCCTTATCGCACAGCTTTGCCTTATTACCGACAATTAAAACTAGAAACTCCTATGATCAATTTCAATGGTTCGTTGACGCATATCCCTAATACCAAATGGGATTTTGAACACGATGTGACTATTGACAGGCGATATCTATTGGAGCTTTTGGACATGGCAGAGCAGATAGAGGCTGATTTCATCGCCAGCGAATACCGCAAAAAATTCTTTGTGACAACTGATTTTCCAGAAACCATCCAACCTGAGCTGTTTGGTGTTCAGCAGATCACTGACAGTATGCGCCTAGTTGCTGACAAAGTCGCTTCTAATCCCAATGCCATTCTCCTGCAGACCCGTATCAAAGATAAGTATGCTTTAGCAGATAATCTACGCCAACATTTTTCAGAAGAAATGGAAGTTGATTCTTGGGGCGGACCTATGAACATCCTAGAATGTTCTCCCAAAGGCGTTAACAAAGCCTATGCTCTTGATTATTTATTAACTAGCCTGAATCGCGACAAGAATCAGTTAATTGCCTTTGGCGATGAGCACAACGATACGGAAATGTTAGCTTATGCCAGCAAAGGATATGCTATGAAAAACGCCAATCCGATGCTTCTTCGCTTCGCAGACGAACAATTAGCTTACACCAACGACGATGATGGCGTGGCACGAAAACTAGAAGAGCTTTTCTTGTAAAACACGGAGAACCGTGTTTTTTTGGATAATAAAACTCACTATGAAAAGAGGTTTCTTATGCTTGATCATTTAGCACTTCGCATGCGCCCAAAAACCATCCATGACGTCATCGGTCAAAAACATCTCATCGGCCAAGGAAAAATCATCCGCCGTATGGTCGAAGCCAATAGATTGTCGTCTATGATTCTCTACGGCCCTCCAGGAATCGGAAAAACCTCAATCGCTAGCGCTATCGCAGGAACAACACAGTGGGCCTTTCGCACTTTCAATGCTACCGTCGATAGCAAGAAGCGCCTGCAAGAGATTGCCGAAGAGGCCAAATTTTCTGGTGGGCTGGTCTTGCTCCTAGATGAGATTCACCGTCTGGATAAACCTAAACAGGATTTTCTCCTACCTCTCTTAGAAAACGGTAAAATTATCATGATTGGCGCCACGACAGAGAATCCATTTTTTTCCGTCACACCAGCCATTCGTAGCCGTGTTCAAATTTTTGAGTTATTCCCTCTCTCTAATGACGATATTAAGGAAGCTGTCTTACGCGCCATCTCTGACAAAGATCGTGGATTTCCTTTTGATATCCAGTTGGATGCTGATGCCTTAGATTTTATCGCTACCGCCACCAATGGTGATTTACGTTCTGCTTACCATTCATTAGACCTAGCGATCATGTCAACACCACACCAAGAAGATGGTAGCAAACACATCACCCTTGATATTCTAGAAAATAGTCTACAGCGTAGTTATATTACCATGGATAAGGATGGAGACGGTCATTACGACGTCCTTTCTGCTCTGCAAAAATCCATTAGGGGGTCAGATGTTAATGCTTCTCTTCACTATGCCGCACGCTTAGTGGAAGCAGGGGATTTAGCCAGCCTCGCTCGTCGTTTGATGATTATTGCCTATGAAGATATTGGACTTGCCAATCCAGAAGCTCAAATCCATACCGTCACCGCAATGGAGGCCGCACAAAAAATTGGATTCCCCGAGGCTCGTATCCTCATCGCTAATGTTGTCATCGACTTAGCCCTATCCCCAAAATCCAATTCTGCTTATTTAGCAATGAACGCAGCTCTTGAAGATTTGCGCACATCAGGCACTCTTCCAATTCCAAAACATTTACGCGACGGGCATTATAGTGGCAGTAAAGAACTTGGCAACGCTGTTGACTACCTCTACCCCCATGCCTATCCCCAAAAATGGGTCAAACAACAGTACCTACCTGACAAACTAATTCACGCCAACTACTTCCAAGCAAATGATACTGGTAAATACGAACGGGCTCTAGCAGCCAACAAGGCTAACATCGACAAGTTATCAACATAGCAAAAAATCCCCAGATGGGGATTTTTTCATTAATTTAAGACTCTGGATCATCCAGACTACGCCCGTGCAAGCCTTTCTCACGTTGGACTTGACGGAGTTTCTCTGGGGTCACATCGTTGCCGTCCTCATCGACAATCTTGATGCCTTCGACATGGGCACGCACACTACGGCGGTAGCCCTCGATGTATTCCTCACGAAGAGCCGCCTGCTCCTGCAACTCCTCTTCTGTCAAGCCTTCTGCTTTTTTCTTGCGGGCCAGTTCATTGATACGATCAATTTTTGCTTGTTCCATAATAACTCCTTTTATCTCTTAAAACACGGTCCACTTCCCTTGATTGTCCGGTAAATACGCTTCCTGGGGCATCAGAGGATTATAGGCAATTCTCACCACATCAACATTCTCTAATTGTCTTTTGCCTGTATAACTAACCGGAATTGGACCTAACTTAATAACTTCACCTATCCTATAAATTATAACATCATAAATTTCATAGGTTTTTCCATCCACATCATAAGCATAAACATAGACATAATTCTTCTTAAAACGTAGTTGCCTCATAAAATGCCCTTGCGTTTCAGCAGTACAAAGTTTCTGTTTGCACTTTTTGCGAATAGCAGGTTTAGCATTACCCTTTTCTATCTTAGATGTTCGCCACATCCAACGAAAAAGGAATACTATAAAAGCAATCATCACCAAAGCTTGCAAAGGAATGATAACATACAACTCTATAATTCTGAAAAGAGACATACTACCTACTTACTATTCAAGAGATTGAAAACAGCTACTACAGCTGCCTTGTCTGCCAAAGCTTTCAAAAGTGCCAAGCGGTTGTTGCGGATAGCTAAGCCATCTGCCATGACCATGGTATTGTCGAAGAAGGCTGCGATGACTGGACTGAGAGCAAAGAGCTTGTCCAAGTTGCCCGCCATGTCTTCTGTCAACTCCAAGCTAGATACTGCTGCAGCAAGTGCTTTCTCCTGGTCGTTTTCGAAGAGGGCCTCGTCAATCGCAGTCGCCTCCGCCTTTTCAGCCAAGTTGAAGACCCGCGACAAGTTTTCCACGGCTTCCTTGTAGTCAGACTCTTTTGATTTTTGGAAAATAGCAGAGCTGGCTGCCAGTTGCAGTCTGACCACAAAGGTTGAGCTAGCCAGCACAGCCTCACGGATGTCTTTCGGAACGGCCTTGTCCATCATCTTCTCTACACGGGCACGGATAAAGTCCATCACAGCTGGCTGGTTGTCATAAGTCAAGCTAGCAAAGTTCAAGCTGTAGAGTTCCGCAATCAACTGATCCAATGGAATTTCCCAACCAAAGGCTTCCAAGATCCGCACGATACCCTGTGTCGCACGACGTAGAGCGTAAGGGTCGTTTGAGCCAGAAGGAATCAAGCCAACTGAGAAGAAAGATAGAAGGGTGTCGAATTTGTCAGCCAGTGCCAAGACCGCACCGACCTTGCTTTCAGGCAATTCGCCTTCTGCTGAGTTTGGCAGGTAATGCTCACGGATTGCTGCTGCCACCGCAGGTTTTTCCCCTGCAAGAAGGGCATACTTCTCACCCATAATCCCTTGCAATTCGTCAAACTCGCCGACCATGCCTGTCAAGAGGTCAAACTTGTAAATGTCCGCCGCACGTGCCACATCTGCTTTTTCGTCCGCAGACAAGCCAGCCAAGTCAGCCAGTTTTTCTGCGATAACCTTGGTACGTTCCATGTGCTCGTACAGTGAGCCGATTTTCTCATGGAAGGTCACGACTTTGAGGCGTTCTACCAAGTCAGCAATCTTGAGTTTTTGGTCCTCACGCCAGAAGAACTCACCGTCTTCCAAACGGGCCACTAAGACTTTTTCATTTCCCTTGATGACATTGTCAATGTGCTGGTCGTTACCGTTGCGGACGGAGATGAAGTTTGGCAAGAGTTTGCCAGATTTATCACGCACCACGAAGTAACGTTGGTGATTTTTCATAGAAGTGACTAAGACTTCTTCCGGTACTTCCAGGTACTTGGTGTCAAAGGAGCCCATGAAGGCAGTTGGGTACTCGACCAAGTTAAGAACTTCATTGAGCAGGTCTTGGTCAATCTCAACGGTCACATTGTGTTTGTCCTCGATAGACTTGATTTGCTCAACGATCATATGTTGACGCTCTGCGGGGTCTGTAATGACAAACTGTGCACGCAAGTCTGCCTCGTAAGAATCTGCACTTGCAATCTCGGTTTCATTTCCAAGGAAACGATGACCACGGCTGACGCGAGCTGACGAAATGTCCAAGAAATCCATATCCAATGCCTCATCGTCCAAGAGAACGGTCAAGGTGTGGACAGGGCGAATGTAGGCAAATTTGTTGGAGGCCCAGTTCATGCTGACTGGGAAGGTCATAGCCTTCAAGACCTCTGGAATGCCCGCCAAGACTGCCTTAGCTGGCTGACCAGCTTCGTGTTTGGTCACGTAGACATACTCTTCACCCTTGATCTCGCGGAATTCGATGTCGGCTGTCGTCAAGCCTTTGCCACGGACAAAGCCTTCTGCCGCCTTGGTGAAGTTCCCGTCTGCGTCCAAGGCAATCTTCTTAGCAGGACCCTTGAAATCTTCGGTCAGGTTTGTCTGCTGGTCTGCCAAACCACGCACACGAACAGCCAAACGGCGTGGCGTTGAAAAGACATCCATACTGTCAAAGGCCAAACGGTTGTCTGTCAAAAAAGTTGCCATGCGGTCACGCAACTGGTGCATAGCTGGGGTTACGATGTAGGCAGGAATTTCTTCCAAGCCAAGTTCAACAAGTAAATTCTTTGTCATTATTCTGCATCCTCCTTCAACAATTCTGCTCGCGTTGCTTCATCTAAGAGTGGGAAGCCGAGTTTCTTACGCTCTGCCACAAAGGTTTTGGCAACGACACGGGCAAGGTTACGGATACGGGCAATGTAGCCTGCACGCTCAGTTACAGACACAGCTCCACGGGCATCCAACAGGTTGAAGGTATGAGAACATTTGAGCACATAGTCAAAGGCTGGGTGAACCAAGCCCTCTTCCAAAGCCCGCTCTGCTTCTTTTTCAAACTTGGTGAAGTTTTCGAGAAGCATATCCTGGTCTGATACTTCAAAGGAGTATTTTGAATGCTCATACTCTGGCTGGATAAAAATTTCGCCATATTTAACGCCGTCTGCCCACTCAATATCGTAAACGGAGTCAACTTCTTGGATGTAAGAAGCCAAACGTTCCAAACCATAAGTTACTTCGGCTGTGACAGGACCTGTTGCCAAGCCACCGACTTGTTGGAAGTAGGTAAACTGCGTGATTTCCATACCGTCCAACCAGACTTCCCAGCCCAGACCAGCTGAGCCTGTTGACGGGTTTTCCCAGTTATCCTCAACGAAACGGATATCATGTTCCAAAGGATTGATGCCCAAACGCTCCAAAGACTCCAAGTAGAGTTCTTGGATATTAGAAGGCGACGGCTTCATCACCACTTGGAATTGGTGGTGCTGATAGAGACGGTTTGGATTTTCCCCGTAACGACCATCCGCAGGACGACGACTTGGCTCAACATATGCCGCATTCCAAGGCTCAGGACCGATCGCACGCAAGAAAGTGTAGGGGCTCATTGTCCCCGCACCCTTTTCCGTATCGTAAGCCTGCATGAGCAAGCACCCCTGCTCATTCCAAAATTGTTGTAAGGTTAAGATAATCTCTTGAAATGTAAGTTTCTTTGACATAACATCCTCTTTCTATGAATAGCTGTGCGACGTTTCACTCCTTAAAACGATATTTTTTAAGGAGTGAAACTAGTACTTGGTCTAGGCAAGTCGCTATAGCGATTGCCGTTGGTTTCTTAAAGCGTCAGATTTTAGAAACCTTGACCAAGTGAAAAGTCAACTTTTTTGACATAATATCCTCTTTCTATTTTAAATGTTCTTGCGACATGAGCCTTCCTAGCCGATACCGCTAGGAAAGGCGAACTAGTACAGCGTCTAGCTCAGTCGCCCTAGCAATGAGCGTGTGGCAATTCGACTGAAAGGAGACTATGCCACTGACGCTGTGAAATGTAAGTTTCTTTGACATAACATCCTCTTTCTACTTACATTGCTAAATTTCTAATTTTCCACACTCGGTATGGTTTCCACAAAAACAGCTTGCTCTGCCTTGTCCAGATAGGAACAGGTCAGGGCTTCGAGGTCGATGACCCACTTGTAAATGCCTGCTTCTGCTGTTTCTTGACTGAAGGTTAGAAAATCTGTTTGACCAGCCTGGTGATTGCGTAAGATAGTCACAAACTTGTCCAGATTAACTCGGTCCGAAACAGGCACCATCGCTTGATAGCCCTGCTTTTCCAGAGTTTGACCTGCCTTCGAACGATATACAACCTGGCCAGACTGGATATCCACCGTATTTTCCACCATTCCCAAGCCCTTAAAATAGGCAATCAGCTTGGGAAAATCAGGCCCTGTAAACTGTTCATGCCCGTGATTAATGTTTTCTAAAGTAAACATTTGCCTCCTTTCTTTGTAGTAATTGCCTCACATCCTTTGATGCAAAGCAAGAAATACTCGGTCGGCAGGCAAAAAGAACCACATTCTCCTCCCCTGTCCGCAGACATAGGGGCGTTGAGAACGCGGTTCCACCCTAATTTATGACTTCATTTGTATGATTGATAAGCAGTCGGACATGGTCACGACTAGGAAAGTGCCAATTATTTCAAGACTGGCTTGGCTTTCACTCTCCCAAACTCGCTAGACAGGCATTTGAAACAACCTTCTTTCATGCTTAGTATTTTAGCAGAAAAATCAGCATTTGTCTAGAAGGATATAGCAGAAGCTAGTCTGCTCTTTGTACCGTTACGATACCTTGAAAATCCTTGAACTTTTTTAATTTTAATATATAATAGAAAGGGAATATTTTTTTATAAGGATACATTATGAAAACACCTAAAAACGAATACACTTATCTATTTCTAAGCCTCGTTACCCTAGCGTTAATTAGCGGTCTATACCTTACCTTTGGACGTAACTTTGGGGCACAGACATCAACCACTAGCCAAAAAACCACGGTATCTAGCAGTAGCACGACAGAAAAAACTATCTCTGAAGAAGAACAGCAAATCATTGATTTAGAGGCTGCAATCGCAGAATTAGAGAAAACTCCAGCAGCCGAAGACTTAGCGACAATCCAGGAACAAGTTAATGCTTTAACCGATGAAACGAAAAAAACAGAATTTCAAACACGACTTGATGCTGTAGCTGTAGAATTAGAAAACCAAGCTGCTGCAGAAACTGCCGTTGCTAATGCCGAAGGGTATCAAGTCCCTTACAACGCAGAAGTTGCACAAGCTGCCATTGATCTTGTTAGCAATCAAACCAAGAAAGCAGAACTTCAAGCTCGCCTAGACGTGGTCAACGAAGCCATCCAAGTCTACTACTACGGAGCAACAACTGCCAGTCAACAATAATGCTTTCTTGCACAAGGCTGGACACAAAGTCTAAAAAATAGAAAACAGCTTAGAATAACGTCATCAGAAACGTTGGTTCTAAGCTATTTTTAATTACTCCCATGTAAATCGGTGCAAGTAATTTTTAGTTTTTTGCCCTATCTCTTTTCATTAACAAAAGCCTAGCGGGATTTTTCTCCTTAAACAAGTTGGACCCCCCTGTTAGCTTGACAGTTGGTTTCCGGTTTACCGAGCCGGCAGATACTTTTCCCTGCCATAGAAGTAACACCTAAACTGCTTGTTAGTCTAATCGGAATTTTTAGACTCTAAACTCTCAAACAAGACAAGGTATTCTGGAGAGCGTCTATACCGCCCGTACCACTTAAGAAAAGTATCTAAATGGCATTTTTCTTCAAACAAAAAGCCCCAACGGGCTTTTGCTTGATTAGATTTCGTACCCCATCAATACGCCCCCTTCTTCTGCATAAAAAGAGCATAAACCTGATGTTGGAATCGCAACTACCTCTGCGCTGGGAAACTTCTCTTGTAAAGCTTCTCTAATTTGTTGACAAATTTTGTCATTATTACGATGAGCAATAATAGCCTTACCACCTTGGTAACCCGCTTTTAGCATCTCTTCAACCGTTGCAACAACAGCTTTCTTCTGCCCCCTAGGCTTTTGAAGCAGCTCTAGCTTCCCTTCGCTACTTGCCTCACCGACCATTCGAATATTGAGAAGCCCAACAACTTTACCAAGCAATTTACTCAAACGACCATTTTTGACAAGGTTATCAACCTTTGCCAGGATAAAAATAAGCTTGGTTTTTGCTTGATAATCTGTTATACCTTTTACAACTTGATCAAAATCCAAACCTGCCGCAATGAGATCATTGGCATGATTGACCAGTAAATCAATCTCGCCTCCTGCTGACAAACTGTCTACGATGTGAATATTGACATTCGGATGCTCTTCCAAGAACATTTCTTTAGCTACACGCGCACTGTTGTAACTGCCTGATAAGCCACCTGTAATCGTAAAGACGATGACATTTCCAGCACCCTCAAACGCTCTAGTGTAAGCATCAGGACTTGGACAAGCCGAACTGGCTGCTGCAGATGACGCATACATATTAGACATCATATCATCGATATCCAAACCACTATCATCGACATAAACAGATGTCCCAACTTGAATCGTTAGTGGCACACTCTCAAATGCTGTCTTTGGCGCTAAATTTTGTAATTCCTTATAATCACAACCGGAATCGGCCACAATTTTCCACATCATATGAAATCTCCTGATTTTTACTTTGATTATCAAATTAGATTAGTCTTATTATACCATAGATAATACACTATTACCAGAAATAACTTAGCTACAAGACGTATCTCTCAATAGCTTGAGCGACACCTGCCTCGTCACAGCTAGAGGTCTGATACTTAGCTATCGCCTTAACAGCATTTGTTGCATTTCCCATGGCTACACCGTACCCAGCAAAAGCAATCATCTCTAAATCATTATTGCCATCGCCGATTGCCATAACCTCTTCAGGTAAAATACCTAACATTTTTGCTAACTCAGCTAGCGCGCTAGCCTTGGTCACTCCTTTTGGCATGGCCTCAAAGATATAAGACTGACTGCGAACAGTGCTGAAACGCTGACTAAGTTGTTCCGCTTTTTCTTCCTGAAAAATCGTCAAGGCAGCACTTTCACCTAGATACATCGCTTGAAAGACTGGGGCTGAATCCATTGCATTCTCTAAAGTCACTGGTTTTGCTTCTGTAAAGACCAAGCTCGCGTCGTAGGCAACAAGCTCAGGCACCTCTTCTTCCAACACCGTAAAGCCAGAATTATCTGTCAAGGTTAGAAAAATATCTGGATATTGCGAACTAACTTCTGCCAAAAATGCCACATCTTCGCTTGATAAATCGGCATAGGTCACTAACGCCCAGTCAGAAGTCTTATAGGTTGAGCAACCATTGTTCAAAATAGCATACTCGTCTTGTCCTGCAAAATCAAGTTGCTCAAAATAAGGCAATACTCCTGTCAACATGCGACCTGTACAAATGACAATTTTAACACCTGCTTCTGCTGCTTTACGAATAGCTCTGATGTTTTCCTCTGGAATTTCTTTTTGATGATTGAGCAAAGTTCCATCCATGTCTATGGCAATTAGTTTGATCATTTTGATGTCCTTGTTTTTTTATTTTCATTATACCACATCAAAGCAAGAGAAGGGCTTTTCTATGGTATTTTCTAATTCTGCCATTTAGCCTTTGGGAGATGCCAGTTGTACTTAACCCCGATAAGCCGAAGGCTAATCAACAAAACAAGAAGGACATAGTAGCCTGCTTCTGTACTAAAAATACGATAATGAATCAAGACAGCAGCTAAAATAGACCATCCTGCATAAATCTCGCTACGCAAAATCCCTGGCTTACGGCCAGCAAGTAGGTCTCGCACAACACCTCCTCCTGTTCCCGTAAGGACGGCTGCTACGATGACCGCACTCAAAGGCTGCCCCATATTTTGAGCATAAATAGCACCTTGTACCGAAAATGCTGCTAAGCCAATCGCATCAGTCAATAGCCCTGCCTTTTTCCAGTGTCGAGCAACAAGACCTGGCATCAAAATAAGAACCAACATCGCTAGCAAAGCTGCATTAAACCCGACCCCCTGGCTCCAAAGAGCGCTCATCGGCAGACCAATAAGAAGGTTTCTAATCGTCCCTCCACCAAAAGCTGTCATAAATCCCAAAACAAGAAGACCCAGAATATCAAAATCCTCTTCCATAGCCACAATAGCTCCTGAAAGGGCAAAAGCGATTGTCCCAATCAAGCTCAAAATGCTCCAAACGGTTCCATCCATACCTAACTTCTCTCTTTCTTTTTGCTCTCATAGTTTACCATGATTAGGAATGAAATAAAAGAGAAGAATGCCTTGAAAGTGTCTTTCATAATTTTCAAAACAGGTGAACCAAAATAATCCCCTATGAGAAACCCTATAGACAAGTCAAAAACGCGGTTTCTAGCGAGCCAATCACATTGATACCGACCTTCCAACTCTAGTAAAAAACACCTGAACCTCTATCGTTTCAGGTGTCACGCTTTTCAATAACGATGTCAGCTATTAAAACTGCCTAGGCGCTAACATCACTGCCCCATAGACTCAACTCCTTCTTGACAACTCTATACTAGCCCTTCACTTCTTTTCCTAGCGCAAATTTACTATCTTTAAGAGCACTCTTCAAGAGAAATTTAAGCACTCTTCCTTCAACACTGACTCGTTTCTTCTCCAAATCAACAGTAACAGCCTTGACTCCAGGCACCTTAGAGAGTTTCTCTGTGACTGTCTTCACACAACCCTCACATTTCATTCCTGATACTTCATAAATTTTCATCTATTGCTACCTATAGGTCACAAGCAGTGCTTGTTTCCTTTATTCAATTGACTCCGTCAATCAAATAGTCCTTTCTATATTTTTTGACACGTAGTGGCGGTGATGTTCTAAAAATGATGACTCACACTCAATCGCTGACTCGATAATCCCTTTCTGACGAAAAAGATGATGTACTTGATCACGAATCAACAGTTTCGAGGCTTCTTTCGCAACTTGGACATGAATCATCGCAATATGGTGGCGACCATCAATCGACCAGACGTTAAACTGATTGATTCCTTCTAATCCTTCAATAGCAAGTATTTCAACTTCTAACGCATCCAAGTTCAGACTTGCAGGTTTCTTTTCCAAAAATACGGTCAGGTTTTTAACGAATTTTGGAAGCGCTTGGAATAAAATATAAATGGCAATCCCAAGAGAAAGAAGCGGATCCAGAAAATACCAATCCGTAAAAGACAAGATTATCGAAATGATGATGACCCCTACCCATCCCAAAAGGTCCTCTAATAAATGTAAGCTCAAAATCGATTCCTGCTCAGAACGTCCCTCATCTAAAAAATAACCTGCACACAGATTGACTACAAGAGCCACCATACCTAAGAGCAGCATCCCTTGACTATTGACCGGTTGAGGATAAAAAACTTTAGGAACATTTTCAACCACGACAACAGCAGAACCAAAAATTAAGATTGTAGAGGTTAACATTGCCCCCAACAAGCTAAACCGTAGATAGCCAAGCGTATACTGTCTGTCCTTTTCTTTTTGTGATAACTTTTCGAAATAGACGGACACTCCGACAGCTAAGGCATCTCCGAAATCATGAATGCTATTTGCCAAAATAGCACTCGAATTAAAAACCAAACCAAAAATGAATTCTATCATCGAGAAAGCTAGGTTTAGCATAAAAACAATAAAAGTCGACCAACTTGCTTTTACGGTATGAGAATGATGATGTGCCAACTGATTCTCCTTAGATTTTCTTTTTCTTGAGATATAGGCTGTTTACCACGACTGATACCGAGCTAAAACTCATCGCCAAACCAGCCAACATGGGATTTAGCAGAGGCCCACCAAAAATATAGAGAAGACCCATAGCTACCGGAATGGCCAACACATTATAGATAAAAGCCCAAAAGAGATTGGATTTGATTGCTCTAATCGTTTCTTGACTAATTCGAAGAGCCCGCGCCACATCCATAAGGTCATATCTCATAAGAATCACTTGAGCCGATTCAATCGCAATATCCGTCCCAGATCCCATCGCGACACCCACATTTGCTGTGGCAAGAGCTGGTGCATCGTTGATACCATCCCCAACCATCGCCACTTTCTTACCGTCTTCCTTTAATGCTGCAATCACTTGCGCCTTATGATGAGGCAAGACCTGACTAATCACCCGATTGATACCAGCCTTTTTAGCAATTGACTGGGCGGTTGCGTCATT
Organism: Streptococcus plurextorum DSM 22810; assembly: GCF_000423745.1. GTDB lineage: Bacteria > Bacillota > Bacilli > Lactobacillales > Streptococcaceae > Streptococcus > Streptococcus plurextorum. The sequence goes on along the minus strand of NZ_AUIO01000006.1, from coordinate 81,349 downwards.
ATCGCCTGTCAACATCATCACATCCAAACCACGCTTTTTAAGCACTTCGATAGCCGCTATAGCATCCGTTTTTAACTGATCAGCTACTCCCATGAGAGCCACTAACCCTCCGTTTACCGCCGCAAAAATTGGTGTCTGACCATCACGTGTTAACCTATCAAAATCGGCTATCACTTCTTCAATAGCCACACCTGACTGCTCCATAAGAAGACGATTTCCTACTAGCACTTCCTGTCCAGACACTGTTCCTTTCAATCCAAAACCTGTCAATGATTCAAAAGCATCAACTTCTAGCAAATCTATAGCCTCTTTCTTTGCCTCTTGAACAATAGCAGAGCTGATAGGATGATTTGATAATGCCTCCAAAGAAGCGACTAACTGTAGGATAGATTCGCGATTACCATAATAATACGAAGAAACCAACTCCGGTTTCCCTTGAGTGACCGTACCTGTCTTATCAAAAACGACCGTATCTACCTGGTACAAGGACTCCAGACTTTCCCCCGTCTTAAACAAAATCCCCCTCTCTGCACCCAGACCAGTTCCTACCATAATAGCTGTTGGCGTAGCCAAACCAAGAGCACAAGGGCAGGCAATGACCAAAACGGCCACTGCCACTGTCATAGCAAAAGCAAACGATTCTCCTCCAACAAAATACCAGGCTAATCCGGAAATGGCAGCAATAGCCATAACAATCGGTACAAAAATACCAGACACCTGATCGGCAATTTTGGCGATAGGAGCCTTTGTCTGTTGAGCATTTTCGACAAGCTGAATAATCTGCGCCAAGAGTGTATCTTTACCAAGTTTCTCCGCTTCAAAAACGAGAGCCCCTTGAAGATTGATTGAACCGCCATACACTTGACTACCTGCCGACTTTTCAACAGGAATAGATTCACCGGTCAACATTGATTCATCAATAGACGAAATACCTGAGATAACCTTGCCGTCAACGGCAATTTTCTCTCCCGGTCGGACAAGAATGTGATCTCCCAAGACCAAATCATCAATCGCCACCATCACTTCCTGTCCTTGACGTAAAACACGTGCCTCCTTAACAGACAAATGCATGAGCTTTTTGATAGCCTCAGACGTACGCCCCTTTGATAAGGTTTCAAAGTATTTTCCCAAAGTAATTAAGGTTAAAATAACAGCAACCGATTCAAAGTAAAGGGCGTGGACAAACTGATGATTCCCTCTTAACACATCATAACTACCGTAAAGACTATACAGAAAAGCTGCACTGGTGGCTACCGCTACCAGACTATCCATGTTAGGACGCCCTTTAAAAAGACGCCGATAGCCGTGGCTGTAAAAGCGCCATCCGATTATTATGACAGGTACCGTCAAGATAAGTTGACTCAGCGCAAAAACTTGAGGTGCTGTTCCATGGTTAAGAAAATCAGGCACGGGCAGTCCTATCATAGATCCCATAGAGATATAAAGCAAGGGAAGGGTAAATAGTGCCGACCACACTACTTTTGATTTCATGTCAGAAAGACGTTTTTCTTCACGTTCCTTCTGAGTATCTCCCTGCCCTTCTATGAAAAGCTGCGTTTCGTAGCCTGCATCTGCTACAGCTTTTTGAATCGCTTCTAAAGATACTAGCTGACGATCAAAGACCACCGTCAATTTCTCTGTAGTCAGATTGACAATAGCCGACTCAATCCCGTCTAATGCTCTTACCGCATTTTCTACATTGAGCACACAGGAAGCACATGTCATACCATCAACGAGAAAAGTTTCATTTTGTTTGGTCATCATTCTCCTCCTTACGATGAGCGCAAGGGCACTGCCCTGGAACACAATCACATAAGACCTTGTCTACCACCTGATTTTGCTTAGATAAGAGTAGAGCTTGCAATTCTTCAACATCATCTACTGTCATAGGCGTCCGCTCGATGATATGAGACAATAAGCTGTGATGTTCTGTCACACAAATACGGTCTAAAAGACCTTCTAATTCATCAAGATGAGCCCGCTCTTCACTAATTTCAGCTTGATAAAGAAATGATCGCCCCTGCCTTTGAGTGGACACAGCACCCTTATCCACTAAGCGCCCCAATAATGTCTTAATTGTAGAGGCCGACCATGCTTGTTTTTTCTCTAGAACAGTGATAATATCCGAGCTAGTTACCTGACCCTTGGTCCATATAACTCGCATGACTTCCCATTCACTATCCGAAATACGATACATCTCATCCCTCCGTTTGTCTACATTTGTAAACTGATTATAACTCTTAAACCATGTTTTGTCAACCAATAAATCTACATTTGTAAACAAAGCAAGTAAAAAAGAAGCTCCAAGAGAGCTTCGTCATTAAGCGGTTTTCTCAACCTTTACAATTTTAACCTCATAGCTACCTGCTGGAGATTCGATTGTTGCTGTATCCCCCTTTTTCTTACCAATGAGGGCTTGAGCAATTGGGCTTTCATTTGAAATCTTACCTGAGAAGATGTCTGCACCAGCAGAACCAACGATATGATAGGTATCCTTATCAGTTGTTCCAACTTCTTGAACCACAACAGTTTTACCAATAGCTACTTCATCTTTAGCAATTGTCGAACTGTCCACGATTTCTGCATAACGAATTTTAGTCTCAAGAATTTGAATCTGCCCTTCAACAAAAGCCTGTTCATCTTTAGCAGCATCATATTCAGAGTTCTCTGAAAGATCTCCATAAGAACGCGCAATTTTAATACGTTCAACCACCTCTGGGCGACGAACCAATTTCAATTCTTCTAATTCTTTTTCCAGTTGCTCTTTTTCAGCAAGGGTCATAGGGTATGTTTTTTCTGCCATGATATTTCTCTTTTCTTATGATAATGAAAACCAAACATGATGTGTGACCACACCATGTTAGCTATTACTGTAATTGACTATTGATATATTTTTCAACATTCGCAGAATGTTCTTCATAGGTTTTCGCGAAGTAAACGGCACCTGTCTTAACATCTGCGACAAAATAGTAGTAGTCTGTCTTAGCCGGATTGATTGTCGCTAATATCGCAGACATTCCTGGGCTATCTACTGGACCTGGCATAAGGCCAGTATTGGAATAAATATTATAAGGCGAATCGATACTTGTGTCAATCGCTGCATCCTCAGCCAAAGTAGTCTCCTGACCAAGTTTATCCATTGCATATAAAATCGCAATATTACTTTGGAGAGGCATATCGATATTCCAACGGTTATAGAAAACACTCGCTATCATCTCGCGGTCGTCATCTGTTGCTCCCTCTTTTTCCACAAGCGAGGCCATCGTCAACACTTGATTAACAGTCATACTACCATTTTTGATTTGAGCATAGTAAGGACTGAGATTCGCATCCATCGCTGCTACCATTTGCTCAATAAGGTCTTTCAGACTTGTCTCTTGATAGTACTCATAGGTGGCCGGAAAAAGATAGCCCTCTAATTGGTATTTGACATCCGTAGCTTCTGGCAAACTCTCTAAAAGGTTAGGGTATTTTGTTTGTAATTCCGCAATGAAAGTTTCATCTTGTACGGTTGCCATGAAATCCTCTGCCGTAAAAGGTGTCGCATTGGAGCTATCCTTGGTATTAACAGTGACGGCTTCTGAAATCTGCTTGAGGGTATAGCCTTCTGGAATGACAATTTTACCTAGAGCAGGAGTTGTCGGCTCTGATGTCCCTCCTTCTTGGAGGTATTTAGCAATATCATCTAAAGACATGCTTTTTTGGAAATTGTAGTAACCGCTCTGAAAACCACTATAGTTTTTAAATTTGGTATAAAGGTTGAAAACCGTGGCATTTTTGATAATGCCATTTTCCTCCAAAATTTGACCAATCAGCTTATTGCCTGACCCAGAAGGAATCTCAACCTGAACAAATTCCGTCGAATTTTTATCTACCGGCTCAATAGCACTTTTGACATAAGTGTAAGTGAAAAAGGCACCCGCTAAAAGGAGAGCGACTAGCAAACTGACAATAATCGTTGAAACCTTAGTCGCTAGACGATTGGTTTTCTTCCGACTCTCTCGGCTCATGATATCCTCCTCTACTGTTGAGATACTATCTTCAGAGATATTTGACTCTTCCGGCTCACTAGGGAGAGACTCTGGCATAACAGCTTCTGATTCCTCTGCCCTTTCAAAGCGATCTAGAGTAGCCTCTTTGGACTTTGGCGCTCCATCAAAGATGGCTTTTATTTGCGATAAGTCTGGCAAAGAAGGCTCTTTCAAGTCTTCCAAGGGTCTTGTTTCCTCTTCTCGAGCTGGAAAAGGCAAATCAATCGGGTTTTCTAAGCGTTTGCGCGGAAGGTTCTCGACTTCTTCTTGAGACAATTCATCAGGTGAAGACTCAAGCACTTCTTCTGCCTTTTCAAAAGAGACGAGGTCTGGGGCAATAACTAAGTGCTCATCTTCCAAAGGCGCGAATTCAGAAGAAAAGTCTGCCTTATCTTCTTGAAGGTCTAAGGGCATATCAAAGTTATTTGAGTCTACAATGCTTGGTTTAGCAAGTACCTCACCAGCCACTTCTGAAACCTTTTTCTCTCCTGGCGCGGCATCAAAAATGGCTTTTACCTCTGATAGCGCCTCAAACTCCGACAAGTCTAAATCGCCAACTACTCTCTCAACCTCAGGTACTGTCGTCACTTCCTGAAGTGGTTCTTCCTGAATAGGATCCGGCTGGAGGGTCATCTCAGGGGTACCCTGCTCCTCTCTCTCCAAAGCTGACGCTTCTTGTGCTTTTTGTAATAATTCTTCACGTTGGCGATGACGTTTCTCAGTAGCGCTAGCAAGATCTGCTAAAATCTTCTCCTTGAAGCTCATCTCTCCAAAATTTTCTTGAACATTCTTGTCCTTATCGTGTTCGGTCAAGTTTAGTCCTCCTCATATTATCAAACGCCATTATATCTTAAAAATAGCATGAAATCAACCTTTACAGCTTCTTTGTCACACTATCGTAATAATCCTTCGATAATAAAAGTTTCCTGACTTTTAAAGGTCAAGAAATGGGCACTCCTACTTATAATAAGGATTTTCCCAGACCAGATTATACCAGAGCAGACCGCCATGTTTAGAAGCTGCTTCCCCCTCATCAGTAAAGCCATTGCTTTCGTAATACCCAATCAACTGCTCTTTACACGTCAGACTGATCCCTTGACGATTTTGAGCCACAGCCAGATCTTTCATCGCTGCAATTAAGGCCGTCCCAATCCCCTGACCTTGAAAGTTTTTTGAAATAGATAGACTGGTTACTGTCATAAAACCGCCATTTTCAGGATTTGGCTCCACCTGATGAAAGAGGTCATCCGTCAGATATCGATGGCTAACGACGGGACCTTCTATGTAACCTGCCACCTGACCCTTTATTTCCGCTACTAAAAAGCTATCAAAAATGTTAGCGATGCGCTGGCGAAAAGCCGCTTCCGTTGTCGCAACTCCTTCAGGAAAATTACTGGATTCGATGGCACAAACTTCTGCTAAGTCACTCTCTTGAACGTGTCTGATAATCATAATTTCTCCTAAAAGTAAAACCTGCATAGGCAGGTCATTACTGATTATTTTTACTTAAATTTGACAAAAGTTCTTCAAAAGAACGCTCATAGAGCTGAATATCACCCGCTCCCATAAATACATAAACTGCATTTTTATGATTTAAAAGCGGTGATACATTCTCGACACTAACCACCTGAGCTGGCTTTTCAATTTTAGCCGCTAAATCCTCTACGCTGACCTCGCCATTATCCACTTCACGAGCGGAACCGTAAATCTGCGCCAAATAAACAGCATCTGCTTCATTTAAGGCTCCGGCAAATTCATCCAAAAGAGCAATGGTTCGAGTGAAAGTATGCGGTTGAAAAATAGCGACAATTTCCTTGGCAGGGTATTTTTGACGGGCAGCATCTAACGTTGCAATGATTTCTGTCGGATGATGAGCAAAGTCATCTATAATCACTTGGCCATTGACAATTTTTTCTGTAAAGCGACGTTTCACCCCAGAAAAAGTTTTCAAATGCTCTGCTACCAAATGCATATCAAAACCAGCAACATAAAGGTTAGCGATAACTGCTGTTGCATTGAGAATATTATGTTTCCCAAAAGCTGGAACATGGAACGAGCCTAAGTTTTGCCCCTGATAACGGACCTTAAAGCTAGAGCCATTCGTTGTCCGAACCAGATCGTAAGCTACAAAATCACTCTTCTCCGTAAAACCATAGTAATAAATTGGAGCATTTGAAGTCACCTTGCGTAAGTAATCATCTTCACCATAAATGAACAGACCCTTGGTCACCTGTTTGGCATAGTCATCAAAGGCATTAAACACATCGTCAATGCTTGTGAAATAGTCAGGATGGTCAAAATCAATATTGGTAATAATAGAATACTCTGGATGGTAGGGCATAAAATGACGCTCATATTCATCTGATTCAAAGACAAAATACTGAGCATTCTTTGAGCCACGACCTGTACCATCTCCAATAAGGTAAGAGGTATCTGTGATGTTTTTCAATACATGAGATAAGAGACCTGTCGTCGATGTTTTCCCATGAGCCCCAGCCACACCAAAGCTCGTAAATTGGCGCATAAATTGCCCCAAAAAGTCATGATAACGTTGATAGGTCAATCCCTTAGCCACAGCTGTATCAATTTCGATATTTCGCCCTTCTTTGAACGCATTACCAGCAATCAACTCAACAGTATCTGTGATATTATCTGCCGAAAAGGGAAGAATCGGAATACCTGCTAATTCAAGCTCGCGTTGGGTAAAATAATACTTATCAACATCTGAACCTTGAACACGATGTCCCATTTGGTGGAGCATTAGAGCAAGCGCGCTCATTCCCGATCCTTTAATACCGATAAAATGATAGGTTTTTGTCATATATTTAACTTTCCAAGGCTGTTTTTGATAAAAAAGCCCTAGGTTCGGACGCTATCGACCGAACCATCCTTTCTAGTAACTGGCTTATGAGTCCTACGATCTCAATCAAATCGCGTCAAATTCAATTCTCTTGCAATCTGACGCTCCTTGCGATTTTGGTTATCCTCATAATTATAAATCTGACTTTTCTTTAGAAAATCATACGAATTTTTTCTAGTCTTAGAGACACTTTGGTTTTGAGGTTGCTCATAGACTCGTGGCAACTCTGCTAAGATGTAGGAATCTTGATGAAGCTTGCTTGCAGCTCGCACTAAATCCGTCACCTCGTCTTTTGTGTGATTTTTAGTTGACAACGAACTTGTTTTTGAATCCTTGTGGAAACTGGACTTAATAGGCTTTGAGACCTCTTTAGATAAAAAGGCTTGACGTTTCTCTTTAACATCACGCTTTGCCTTTTCGCGCGCTAAAGCAGCATAGGATTTTCCAGCTTCAATCGTTTCAACGCGCTCTGGTTCTCTTAACTTAGCCTGTTGCTCATCGGTTACAAAATGAAAATTTTGAGTGACATCTTGGTAGTCCCTATCATGGTAGGAACCACGAATATTAGGTATTAAATCCTCATTGTCATACAAGTGCATGACCCTCAAAGGGCTAATCACCGGCTCATCATCTAAAACCAGAGGAAATCGTCTCATCATCTTATCCACAATATTCCTTTCCATGCATCCTACATTTAGCACTCATTCACAGTATCAGACTTATTATAAACTAAATCTCATTTTTTATCAAAAGGAAAAGACAGCTTTGCCATTTATGGGTGAGATCAGATTTTTTAGACAACCCTAATCCATTTGAAATCACTTCTGAAAGTTTTCAGCAATTCATAGAGCACCCTATCGCGGTTTAACCCCTAGTATGCTAAGCATCTCAAAAGCCTGAAACAATTTAATTTCAGGCTTTTTTATCCTAGCAAAAAGGCTTTTTTTGACCTTTTACAGCCATAGTAACGGGTTGGCGCCTAAAATCATAGACATAAGCTAGCCATCCTATTCAACTCCTAGAATTTCTTTAATGTCTTCGAGAGTCAGGCTACTACGGCTATCTTGACCATCAAGGACTGTAGACACCAAATTTTTCTTATGTTCTTGCAGGTCTAAAATTTTCTCTTCAATCGTCCCTTTGGTAATCAGTCGATAAACCTCGACATTTTCCTTTTGTCCTAAACGATGTGCTCGGCTAATGGCCTGCATTTCCACGGCAGGATTCCACCAAAGATCTATCAAAATAACCGTATCTGCCCCGGTCAGATTGAGGCCGACACCTCCTGCTTTTAGGGAAATCAAAAAGGCATCTTTTGCCCCCTTGTTGAAGGCTTGTGTCATTTCTTGCCGTTCATTTGATGGCGTTGACCCGGATAATTTGTAAGCCGTCATATCAAGAAGGTCTAACTCCTTCTCAACCAAGTCTAACATGCCTCTAAATTGGGAAAACACTAGGGCTCTACGTCCATTTTCCTTGACTTGAGACAATAGCTGGCGCAAACTTTCTAACTTCCCACTATCAGCCTCATAATCCATAAATAGTTTTGGTGTATCACAGATTTGGCGCAGGCGGGTAATACCAGATAGAATTTCCATCTTGCGCCGGTTAAATTCTTGGTCACTAGCACCACGAATTGATGCTTGCATCTGCCGAAGTTGTGCCAGATAGACTGTTTTCTGTTCCTCAGTGAGCTCATTGGAATACGTCATTTCAATCGTATCAGGTAACTCTGGTAAGACATCTTCTTTACGTCGTCTCAGCACAAAAGGCTTGATGTAGCGTGCAACTTCTTGTGCTGAGAGTTTTAAAAAGGCTTTTTTATTCGGCAAAAGTCCCGGCAAAATAATCTGAAAAATAGACCAAATTTCCAAAAGATGGTTTTCAATTGGCGTACCAGACAGAGCCAGACGATAAGTCACATCAAATTCTCTCAGGAAATGAGCGATTTTGGTCTGGCTATTTTTCATGACTTGAGCTTCATCTAAAATCAAATACTCAAAAGACGCTTTGCCATATTCCTCAAAATCCTGACGGAAAGACGCATAACTGGTGACCAAAATCTGGTTCCCTTGATTAATCATACTATCACGTTGTCCCTTAGGACCGTACGCTACTGCCACATCTAAATCAGGGGCAAATTTGGAAAACTCATCTTTCCAATTATAGATGAGACTTGATGGCGCTAAAATCAAAACCCTATCTCCTTTTTTCAATCGACCTGACAAAAAGGCAATGGTCTGAAGCGTCTTTCCAAGTCCCATATCATCTGCTAAAATACCCGCAAAACCATAATGAGCAAGCATGGAGAGCCACTTTACCCCTGTCACTTGATACTCCCTCAACTGAGCTTTAACCTTGAGTTGAGGCAAATCAAACCTTTCTGGATGCCTAAGATCATCAGCCATAGCTTGAAAGGATTCTGTAAAAGAGACGTAGTGATTGTCCTTAAACAACTCTGCCAATTGAAAGACAGAGGTCTGCTCGAGGCTCAAGCGCCCATTTTGAATAGACTGGTACCTTAACGTTTTCAAGACCTGACTAATTTTGAGGCTATCATCATCAAAGATAACCATTTTTCCAGTTTTAGCCACAAAATAAGGTTCCTGAGCCATCAAAGCGGCTAAAGCTGCATCTACATCCGCCCCATCAATTCCTGAAAAGTCAAAGGAAATATCCAACAAACCTCCTTGTCGATTGACTTCAAGTTTTGGTGGTTGAAAACGGCGATACTCAAGAAGATTGTCTGATAAGGAAACCTTCCCCAAGGTTTCAAGTTTAGTTATCGTTTGACTGAAAAAATGATAAATTTCTTGAGGGCTTTGCATCTTCTTTTCACTTGAAAAGTGTGGCGGAAACCCTTCCGCCTTCAAAACACGGATAATTTGTGCTTCTTTTTTAAAATGGCTGGTAAATGGAAGCTGGTTTAATTCCTCTCTGCTAGACACTTTAATCTGACCATAATCAAAAATCATTTGAAGAGAAACCCTGTCCTGCTCTACCATATCCAAGAAAAAAGCAACTTCGAAATCACGAATAGCAAAGGACTTAGGAGCTTTAACTGTCCCTAGAGATTTGAAATCTAAGAGACTGGCTGCTAATTTTGCCTGATCCTCCAAATCAAACTGCAAATGTTTTTTCAAATCCGAACCGATAGGAAGGCCAGAAATGGCTTGCGCTAATCTTTGTTGGCTCTGGTTGAGACGATAAAAAACACCCCCATAATAAAGATAGCGAAAAGCAAAGAAAACACGCGCCTGTTTTTCTGAGATTGCTAACTCCAAGTATTTTCGGTGGACCTTGACCTCAAACTGATAGAGTTCGCAATCGGCTGTCAAATCCGTAAAGGACAGGTTCCCAAATTGGTAGCCGTCCATCTCTAATTTGAAATCATAAAGCCCCTGTAAGAGGTGCAGGCCTTCTTCAAAAAAAGGAGCCGATATATTCAAATAACGCCCTTGACTTGGAAATAGGCGTTCTATTCCAACTTTGTCTCCTTCAGGAAACATTTGCCACAAGAAAAGGAGTAAAGCTTGGCTGGCCTTGTCAAACTGTAAGAAAGATAGTGGCTCAAAATAACCTTTGCCAATCTGATAAGGTGTTTCCCTCTTAACCGACTGTAGTAAGCCCACGATATCGCGAACCACATAGGCTGATTGGTCCGGCAAACGGTTAAGACGCAAGGTCCAATGGATCTCCTTAGAGTAAAAGACTTCACTTCCCTCTACTGACAAGCGATAAGTAACCGTATCATCCTCATTCATGACCAAGCTGTCTAAAAAGATAGAACCAAAAGATCTGGCTGAGGCTTTTTCTTGCTCTTCTTTTTCTTGGGTAAACAATTGCGTTGCCAAATCTCGTCCCTCTGTATCTGACTTCAAAAAAGCTTCTACAGCCGCCAAATGTTGACAATAACCTTTCTGAGAAAAATCGTCACAATCACAAGCAATTAAAGCGTCATCTTCTGCATAAGTCACCGAGAAGCCTGCCACTTCAAACAGCGCATGTTGACCTGTCTGATCAATCGCTTTGACTTCCCCTTCTTCATAGAGAGAAATCCCTAAATTCCTCACCCGTCCAGGCATCATTTTTGCCATACAATACCCCTTCACACTCTCTGCTGATCTTTTTAGATTTCATTTTGCTTATCTCATCATTATAGCAAATTTCAAAGCTTCTATCAGCTAAAAATGGTAATATAAAAAGATTGGAAAATCCAATCTTAAAATTTTCGGAAGCGTTGGTAACGATTTTCTATCAGCGTTTCCTTATCTAATTGCAATAAGTCTTCAAAAGTTCTTATAAGATTTTGCTTCAAATCATCCACAATTTCTCCAGAGAAAAAGCCACGTTCTGGAATCACCTTATCAATAACATTCATATTAAGTAGCTCACCTGCTGTAATTTTCATCAACTCTGCAGCTTCTGAGGCACGACTACCGTCTTTCCAGAGAATAGAGGCAAAGCCTTCTGGACTCAAAATGGAATAAATCGTATTTTCTAGCATCCAAACTTGATCAGCGACGGCAAGAGCTAGAGCTCCTCCGGAACCTCCTTCACCGATAATGACTGCAATAATCGGAACCTTCAGATCGCTCATTTCCATCAAATTACGAGCAATAGCTTCACCTTGACCGCGCTCTTCAGCTCCTACACCTGGGTAAGCACCTGGAGTGTTGATTAATGCAAGAACCGGACGACCAAACTTCTCTGCTTGTTTCATGAGACGCAGAGCCTTTCGGTAACCTTCTGGATGAGGTTGACCAAAGTTACGTTTGAGATTTTCTTGCAAATTGCCGCCCTTTTGAATCCCTACAAAGGTTATGGCCTGGTCACCCAAACGCCCAATCCCCCCGACAACTGCACCGTCATCTGAAAATTGGCGATCTCCATGCAATTCAATCACATCATCAAGCATAAGATTGGCGTAATCCAGCGCCGTCAGGCGAGTTTGGCTTCTTGCTTCCTTTAAAATGCGTCCTACTGTTGCCATGACTTACCTCCGTGAAAAAGCAAAAGCTGTGCAATCGTGTCTCGCAATTCCAAACGATTAACAATAGCATCTACAAAACCATGATCCCTCAAAAATTCTGCTTTTTGAAAACCTTCTGGCAAATTCTCGCGTACAGTAGTTTCAATCACACGACGCCCTGCAAAACCAATCAAGGTCTGAGGTTCCGCCAAAATGATATCCCCTTCCATGGCAAAACTCGCAGTTACTCCACCAGTTGTCGGATCTGTGAGTACCGTCAAGTAAAAGAGACCGGCTTCTGAATGGCGTTTAACAGCTGCTGATATTTTCGCCATTTGCATGAGAGACATGATCCCTTCCTGCATACGAGCTCCTCCAGAAGCTGTAAAAACCAATACAGATAACTGTTCTTTTGTCGCCAATTCAAAAAGACGTGTCAACTTTTCACCTACAACCGTCCCCATAGATCCCATAATAAAATTAGAATCCATGATTGCCAAAGCTACTTTTTGCCCTTTAATATCAGCAAGTCCTGTCAAAACAGCTTCATCAAGTCCTGTTTTTTCTCTAGCAGCGGCTAATTTCTCCTGATAGTTAGGGAAATTAAGTGGATTTTTGGTTTCGATGCCTGAAAAGAGCTCTTCAAAACTACCTTCATCAACCGTCAGCAACAGACGCTCCTGTGCTGAAATCCTAAAATTATAGGAACAAGTAGGGCAGATTTTTGCCATTCCAAGATCCTTTTGATAAATCATATGCTTACAGCTAGGACATTTCGCAAACAACTCGTCTGGAACTTCTGGCAATTCACGAGCCGATTGACCAACAACTGAACGGTTTGGATTGATTCGGATGTATTTTTCTTTTCTATCAAATAACCCCATCTGTTCTCCTCAACTATTTTCTAAAGGCTTACCAATGACTAGTCATCCGTTGCATTGTAAGCTGGTAAAAACGTCTCCATGAGAAAACTAGTATCGTAATCCCCAGCAACTACCCGCTTATCTGAAATCAAGTCCAACTGAAACTCAGCATTGGTTATCACTCCTTCGATGTCAAGTTCGTATAGCGCACGCTGCATCTTCATCAGCGCATCAAATCGATTCTCCCCATGGACAATAATTTTGGCAATCATGGAATCATAGTAAGGCGGGATGGTATAACCGTTATACACTGCCGAATCCACTCGTAAGCCCACGCCTCCAGCTGGTAGATATAAATCCGTGATTTTCCCTGGACTTGGGGCAAAATTAAACTTGGGATTTTCAGCGTTGATTCGACATTCAATCGCATGACCAGTGATACAAATATCTTCTTGCGTCACTGACAAGGCTTGACCTGCTGCAATACGAATCTGTTCTTTTACGATATCAACACCCGTGACAAACTCGGTAACCGGGTGCTCCACTTGGACACGCGTATTCATTTCCATGAAGTAAAACTCACCAAGGGTCTCATCCAAAAGAAACTCAATAGTACCTGCATTTTCATAGTTGACAGCCTGTGCAGCGCGTACCGCTGCCTGACCGATCTGACTGCGAAGGGTTTTTCCAATAGCAACAGACGGAGCTTCTTCAAGAACTTTTTGATTGTTTCGTTGCAAAGAACAATCCCGTTCACCTAGGTGAACAATCTGTCCAAATGAATCTCCTAAAATCTGAACTTCAATATGACGTGCTGGATAGATAACCTTTTCAATATACATCGCACCATTACCAAAGGCAGCTTTCGCTTCCTGAGAAGCCGATTCAAAAGCGGGTGCTAAATCATGACGACTCTCAACTTTACGAATCCCTTTTCCGCCACCACCAGCAGAAGCTTTAAGCATCACCGGATAGCCAAGCTTATCAGCTATTGCAAGTGCTTCTTCCGTCGTAAAGACTTCTCCATCTGAACCCGGAATCACTGGCACCTTAGCTTTAATCATTTCTGCACGGGCGTTAATCTTATCCCCCATTCTATCCATGACAGAGCCCGATGGTCCGATAAATTTAATGTTCATCTCTTCGCACATGGTTGCAAATTTTGAGTTCTCACTCAAGAAACCAAAACCTGGGTGAATGGCTTCCGCTTTGGTAACAATAGCTGCTGATAATACCGCATTCATATTGAGATAGGAATCGATGGATTTAGCAGGCCCTACGCACACCGCTTCATCAGCTAAGGCCACATGCAAAGCCTCTCTATCAGCTTCCGAGTAAATAGCAACGGTCGCAATCCCCAGTTCACGCGCCGCACGAATAATGCGTACTGCGATTTCGCCACGATTGGCAATAAGAATTTTTTTAAACATAATTGATGATATACAGGGCGCTGAGCAAGGCACCAAAACCATAAAATCCTTGTGCTCTACACTAGAGGCCTGGCTTTCTACGTTTTTGCTTGCGCCCTAATCCTTTAACTTAGTTTCCAATAGCAAAAGTCAATATCCCTGACGCCGCCAGTTTCCCATCCACTTCTGCTTTAGCCTCAACAACAGCAATGGTGCCTCGGCGTTTGATAAATTTAGCGGTCATGACCAATTGATCCCCTGGGACCACTTGTTTTTTGAACTTAACCTTGTCCATCCCTGCGTAAAAAACCAATTTCCCTTGATTTTCAGGTTTAGACAACTCCAAAACTCCTGCGGTTTGAGCTAAGGCCTCCATGATTAACACGCCTGGCATGACTGGATAGCCAGGGAAATGACCTTGAAAAAAAGGCTCATTGATGGTCACATTTTTAAGCGCTACAATTTCATCCTCAGACGTTTCCAAAACCCGATCCACTAAGAGAAAAGGATAGCGATGCGGAAGCGCATCCTTAATATGGTTAATATCAATCATTTGATGCGTACCAGTCCTTTTCCAAAATCAACCACTTCCTCATTAGTCACTAAAATCTCAGTAACCACACCATCTTTTGGAGCAGGAACTTCATTCATCACCTTCATGGCTTCAACAATGAGGAGCGTTTGCCCTTTTTTAACAGCATCCCCCACAGAGACAAAGGCTGGTTTGTCTGGGGCAGGAGACAAGTAAGCGACTCCGACCAACGGACTTTCTACAAGATCTCCTTCAGCAACCGTTGCTACATCACTTGACTGAGCCTTAGGAGCAACAGCTGTCGCTACGTCTTCTGTAATCGTTTGAACTGCTGAGCCAGAAGCAGGAACCGAATGTGTCGGCAAAGAAGCCCCTGAAAGACTCTGTTTATTTTTGGAGAAAACGAGCTCAGCTTCTCCATTTTTATATGAAAATTCACGAAGACTAGACTGATCAAATTGCGTCATCAAGTCTTTGATATCACTAATATTCACGGATTAATCCTCCCAACGTTTGAAGGCAAGCACAGCATTATGCCCACCGAAACCAAAAGTATTTGAAATGGCATACCTCACCTCTGCTTCTTGACCATCTCCGATCACAACGTTTGCTTCAATATAATCTGATACTTCCTGAGTGCCGGCCGTCTTAGGAATGAAACTATGACGCATGGCTTCTATAGTAGCAATAGCTTCTACTGCTCCTGCAGCGCCGAGCAAGTGCCCTGTAAATGACTTGGTTGATGAAACTGGAACATTTTTTCCAAGAACAGCAACAATCGCCTGGCTTTCACCTTTTTCATTTGCTTGCGTTGACGTCCCATGAGCGTTGACATAAGCAACATCTTCTGGCGCAATACCTGCTTCATTTAAAGCAAGGCGGATAGCTTTTGCAGCACCAGAACCATCTGGAGTCGGCGTCGTTTGATGGTAAGCATCACAGTTTGACCCATAGCCAACAATTTCAGCCAAGATTGTCGCACCACGCTTCTGAGCATGTTCTAGGCTTTCGATAACAAGAACACCAGCTCCTTCTCCCATAACAAAACCATTGCGATCTTTATCAAACGGAATGGCAGAGCGACTTGGGTCTTCTGTCGTTGATAAGGCCGTCAAAGCATTGAAACCACCGATACCAATCTCATTGATGGTCGCTTCTGCTCCGCCTGCTAAAATCACATCATGATAACCAAACTTAATTTCGCGGAAAGCCTCCCCTATAGCATCATTAGCTGAAGCACAGGCAGTTGTCACCGACTTACAAACCCCTTGTGCACCAATACGAAGAGCGATATTGCCAGCTCCCATATTGGACAAGGCTTTCGGAATAAACATAGGTTGAATGCGCTTGATTCCCTTTTCATGCATACGGATGATCTGCTCCTGCATTTCCTGTAAACCACCGATACCTGAGGACACGATAACCCCGACACGATTAGAGTCTACTTGCTCCATATCAAGTCCTGCATTTTCTACCGCCTCAAGAGCAGCATAAATGGCATAGAGTGAATACTCATCCATACGGTTAGTGTCTTTCTTGACAAAGTATTTATCAAAAGGGAAATCTTTGATCTCACCTGCATTATGCACAGGTAGCTCTGACGTATCAAATTTTGTGATGGGTCCAATCCCAATTTTACCTGTACGCAAGCTATTCCAAAATGTTTCTGGTGTATTTCCAATTGGTGATGTTACACCATAACCTGTAATTACAACACGATTTGTCGTCATTTTTATCTCCTTGGTCTTATCAGTCAAAGGCCATCTCTCTAGCCATTCATTGTCATGCCACCATCAATGGCAATAACTTGTCCTGTTAAATAGTCTTGAACAGCTAGAAAAGCAGCTACTTCAGCAACTTGTTCTGACTGGCCAAATGCCTTCATAGGAATCTGAGCCAACATAGCTTCTTTCATCTTGTCGGGAATTTTATCCGTCATGTCAGACTCAATAAAACCTGGTGCAATAGCATTTACACGAATACCTCGACCAGCCACTTCACGTGCCACAGACTTCGTAAAACCAATCAATCCTGCCTTAGATGCTGCATAATTTGCTTGACCAATATTACCAACCAAACCAACAACGGACGACAGATTGATGATAGCACCTTGGCGCGCTTTGGTCATCGGCTTTAAGACTGATTTTGTCATGTTAAAAGCCCCTGTCAAATTGACCTTAAGAACTGATTCAAAATCTTCCTCGGTCATCTTGAGCATCAGCTTATCATTGGTAATCCCTGCATTATTAACTAAGACGTCGATGCTACCAAGTGCTTCACTGGCTTCTGCCACCATGCGATCTGCATCTGCTGACTGAGAAATATCCCCTGAGATACCAATCACTTTGACATCGTAATGAGCAAACTGTGCCAACAATTCTTGAGACATTTCAGAACGCCCATTTAACACCACATTGGCTCCAAGACTAGCAAACTTATGAGCAATAGCTAGACCAATTCCTCTGGTCGATCCTGTCACAAAGACATTTTTATTTCGAATCTCCATACCTAATTCTCCAAAAGTGCTTCAAAAGAAGCTAAATCCTCTACATTTACAACAGATAAATGCTTATCAATTTTCTTAATAAAGCCAGACAATACCTTACCTGGACCCACTTCAACAATCTGATCAACCCCAAATGCCTGAATGCTAGCAATTGCGTCATAAAAACGAACAGGTTCCATTACCTGACGGGCCAATAATTCCTTGATACGCCCATGCTCCATAATCTTAGCCTCGGTATTACCAACCAAAGGCAGAGCAAAATCTGAAAAAGTGATCTTCTCAAGCTCTTTAGCTAATTTTTCAGATGCTGGTTTGAGCAGTGCTGTGTGGAAGGGACCTGAAACATTGAGTGGGATCAGGCGTTTGCAACCCGCTTCTTGCAATAATTCAAGAGCGTAGTCAACTCCAGCCACCTCACCACCAATGACAATCTGAGCTGGTGTGTTATAGTTAGCAGGTGCCACAAGACCTTTTTGGGAAGCTTTCTGACAAATGGTCTCAATCACGTCGGCATCTGTATTCATTACCGCTACCATTTTTCCAATGCCAGCTGGTGCTGCAGTTTCCATAAATTGGCCACGTTTTGCTACCAAATCTACCGCATCTTCAAAGGATAATGCACCGCTAGCAACAAGAGCAGAATACTCCCCCAAAGACAGACCTGCCACAATATCAGGTGTGATACCATTTTCTGCCAACAAGCGATAGATGGCTACCGACGTTGTCAAAATAGCCGGTTGGGTATAACGCGTCTGATTGAGCTTCTCTTCGTCCTGATCAATCAAATCACGCAAGTCATAGCCCAAAACCTGACTAGCTGTAGCAAACGTTTCTTTGACAATATCATAAGTCCGATACAAGTCACTCGCCATCGCGAGCTTTTGTGCACCTTGACCGGCAAATAAAAATGCTCTTTTCATGCCTTAATCCTCAACTACCTCTGCCCAGCGCTGTGCTTCCTTCTGAATAACCTTCGCCGCTCCATAGTAAAGATCTTTCAAGATTTCCTCACACGTTTCTTCCTTACGAACCAAGCCTGCAATCTGACCTGCCATTACAGAGCCATTAACCACATCACCATCGACAACCGCATTACGAAGAGCGCCAGCTCCCATCTCTTCAATGTCTTCAGCTGATTTTTTCCCAGCTAAAAATTCTTTTTCTGCATTGGCATAAGCCGTTGTCAATTTATTTTTAAGAGAGCGAACAGAGTGTCCAACCACAGAAGCTGAAACCACCGTATCAATATCTTTGGCGCTCAAAACCTTGTCCTTAAAGTTCTGATGGGCGTTAGATTCTTTAGCAACCACAAAACGTGTTCCCACCTGAATAGCATCGGCCCCTAGCATAAAGGCTGCAGCAGCTCCATTTCCATCAGCAATACCACCTGCCGCAATAACCGGTAAATCAATGGCATCAACGACTTGACGGACCAAAGTCATGGTCGTCAACTTGCCGATATGGCCACCTGCTTCCATACCTTCTGCAATGACGGCATCCACACCCAGTTTTTCCATACGCTTTGCAAGAGCAACTGATGGGACAACGGGGATGACTGTAATGCCTGCCGCATGGAGACGTTCCATGTATTTCCCTGGATTGCCAGCGCCAGTTGTAACAACCTTAACCCCTTCTTCAATGACCAAGTCAACAATATCATCTACAAAAGGAGAAAGAAGCATGATATTGACACCAAAAGGCTTATCTGTGATGGCTTTGACCTTATCGATATTTGCCTTGACCACTTCTTTTGGCGCGTTACCGCCGCCAATAATCCCAAGACCACCTGCATTTGATACCGCACCAGCCAAATCTCCGTCAGCGATCCAAGCCATACCTCCTTGGAAAATAGGATACTTAATATTTAGCAATTCCGTAATTTTTGATTTCATGTTCAGCTACTTTCTTTCAACTAAATTTCTTTTTAAAATTATTCTTTGATAATCAAAGTATAACTTTAAGAAGAAAGGTTGGAGGAACTCTCAACCTTTTTCTTATTCTTTTTCTGTGAGAAACTATTTTGTTTTTTCTTCAACGTAAGCAACAAGGTCACCTACAGTGTTCAAACCTTCTTCAGTTTCAATTTGGATATCGAAGGCATCTTCGATTTCTGAGATCACTTGGAAAACATCAAGAGAGTCTGCATCAAGCTCATCAAAAGTTGTTGTGAGCGTTACTTCTTCTGCCTCTTTACCAAGTTCTTCAACGATAATTTCTTGTACTTTTTCAAATACTGCCATGAGATTTTCTCCTATAAAAATATAATTTTTTAATTGCGTTTTTTACGCAAGTTAACTAGATTTTAACAATTAAATTGCCCCAAGTCAAACCCCCACCAAAACCTGATAAGAGAATTTTTTGTGAGCCATCTAATTTAATAAACCCTTCCGAAACACTTTCAGAAAGCAAAATCGGAATTGAGGCCGCACTGGTATTGCCATAGCGTTGCATATTGGCCAAAAACTTATCACGATCAAGACCAATTTTTGTCGCCATCTTATCCAAAATACGTTCATTCGCTTGATGAAGCAAGAGATAATCTGGCTCCCCAGCCCTCTCAATAATCCTTTTGATACTCTTTGAAACCGTGCGAATGGTGAAGTCAAAGATAGCTCGTCCATCCATTTTTAGGTAGGCGCTAACGGGTTCCGTATGTTCTGAAAAAGGCGAAGCAAGGCAAGATTCTCCTGCCGATAAGCCTCCTTTAGCCCCATCTGTGTGAAGACTTTCAGCTAAAAAATGCTGTTCCTCTGCCTTTTCTAAAAGCACCCCACCAGCACCGTCTCCAAAGAGTACGGCTGTCGACCGATCCGACCAATCTAATAACTTAGAAGTCACTTCAGCTCCGATGACAATTCCTTTTTGGTAGGCACCGGATGCGATCAATTTTTCTGCCGTAGCTAAAGCAAACACAAAACCTGAGCAAGCTGCCGTCACGTCAAAGGCAAAAGCATTAACCGCACCAATACGTCCTTGAACACGCGCTGCAGTTGATGGCATCATCGAATCTGGCGACATGGTTGCTAGGATGATAAAATCCAAACTTTCAGGCGTCAGATGTGATTTTTCAAGCAGTTGTCGAGCAACTTGGCATGCCAAATCGCTAGTGTTCTCACCACGCGAAATACGACGCTCTCGAATCCCTGTCCGAGTCACGATCCACTCATCTGAGGTGTCCATAATTTCTGAAAGATCGGCATTTGTAACCACTTGCTCCGGTACATAATGAGCTACCTGACTAATCTTTGCAAAAGCCATCAGCGAATCTCCTCCAAGAAAGTATGGAGGTTAACTAAGCCTCGCTCTAGCCCACCAAGTTCTTCTTCAGACATGGTCTTTAAGATACGTTCAATCATCGTGCGATGGAATTTTTTATGCAAATGATAGATCACACGACCTTTTTTGGTCAAACCTAGGTAAACCACTCGTCTATCCTCTAAAGAACGGGTCCGTGTGATATAGCCTTTTTTTTCAAGCTTATTGAGTGCTGTGGTCACTGTGCCTAAAGTCACCATCAATTCCTTAGCAATATCGCTTGGCGTTACATTTTTACCTTTGCCGATGATATCAATCGTGTGAACCTCTTTGATACTACAGTCACTAAATTGACTGCTACGCAAGGTATTTTCTTCAATGACCAGAATACGATTGAAGATATCAACTAGATAATCATTGATTTGATGAAAATCCATACAATCCCCTTTTTAATTCGATAATCAAATCATATCACAGTTGAAAGCATTTGACAATCAAAAGATTGTCGCTACCATTTTCCAGAAAAGTTTGGACGGCGGCGTTCCGCAAAAGCCCTGACTCCTTCTTTGAAATCATCCTTAAAAGCAAGTGTTTCCTGAAGGTTTAATTCTAATTTAGCATAATCATCCCAACCTGAGAAAAAGCTACCCCATACCATCTCTTTCATGGCTCTATAAGAGTTAAAGGAGCCTCTTCTTAAACGCTTAAACAGTTGCTGGCTGGTCTGCTCTAGTTTTTCTGATTGACAGGTTTTATAGACAAATCCATATTCTAGAGCTTTTTCAGCTGAGACGGCTTCTCCTGTCATCACCAAATGGGTGGCACGATTCATCCCAACTGCCCGCATCAATAGGTATAAGCCACCTGCATCTGGAGCCAAACCAACATTGACAAATGCTTGGATAAACTTGGCCTTGTCACTTGCTATACAAAAATCAGCTGCCAATGCCAAGTTAAAAGCTGCTCCAGCAACAGGTCCGTCCACACAGACCACAATAGGCTTAGGGATTCGCTTCATTCTCAAGGCAATATCCTGCACTAGCTTTGCAATGTCTACCAGAGACTGAATATCATCTGCCGCTACTGCCCGCTCCATTTCTGCTAAATCGCCACCAACTGAAAAGACCTTACCAGTCGCTTCAATCCGGATCAACCGAACCGTATCATCGTTATCTGCTTGACTCAAGGCTTCTAAAATCTCTTGGCACATTGGAATATTGAAACCATTTGAAACCTCTGGCCGATTAAAGGTTAGAGTGGCTAAATCATCTGTGACTTGATAAATAATGCTTTGAAAAGTCATAAAACCTCCTTTTCAATAAATCATTTGATTTACAAATAATTTACATTTCAAATTATATCAAAAGAAAACTATTTTGCAAGAAAAAAATGCCTTTTCGACTACTCCTTCATCCCCACACAAGAAAATCATCAAAGTGGCTGACAAAAAGTCTGAATTTTGCTATAATTGTATCAATTTTTTAAGATTAGAGGATCTGATATGAAAGTGATTAAATTTGGCGGAAGTTCTTTGGCCTCTGCTCAGCAACTCAAAAAAGTGCTAGATATTGTAAAGAGCGATAGTGACCGTCGTTTTGTCGTAGTATCTGCGCCAGGTAAACGAAACAGTGATGATACAAAAGTGACCGATGCGCTGATCAAATACTATAAGCATTACATCGCTGAACGTGATGTCACCAAAGATCAAGAATGGATCATTGACCGTTATCAAGCCATTATTGATGAGTTAGGCCTTTCTCATCGTATTTTAGAGAAAATTGCTGACGCTATCAAACAGCTAGCAACTCTCCCTATTGAGGGTAACGACTTTTTATATGATACCTTCTTGGCTGCCGGCGAAGATAATAATGCCAAATTAATCGCTGAGTACTTCCGCAAAGAAGGTTTGAGCGCTCGCTATATTCATCCTAAAAAAGCAGGCCTTATCGTAACCAGCGAGCCAGGTAACGCCCGAATTTTACCATCTAGTTACGATAAAATCGAAGAGTTAGCTGAAAGTGATGATATCTTGGTGATTCCAGGATTCTTCGGTGTTACAACAGACGGACAAATCTGTACCTTTTCTCGTGGAGGCTCTGATATTACAGGGTCAATTATCGCTGCGGGGGTTAAAGCTGATCTATATGAAAACTTTACCGACGTCGATGGTATCTTTGCTGCACACCCTGGTGTTGTCCACCAACCTCATTCAATCAAAGAGCTGACCTACAAAGAGATGCGCGAGCTAGCCTACGCTGGTTTCTCTGTTCTTCATGACGAAGCCTTGATTCCGGCTTACCGTGGCAAAATTCCTCTCGTGATTAAAAACACCAACAACCCTACTCATCCAGGAACTCAAATTGTCCTCAAACACTCTGGACAAAGCCTGCCTGTTGTTGGTATTTCTGGCGATGATAACTTTGTCAGCATCAACATGTCCAAATACCTCATGAACCGAGAGGTCGGTTTCGGTCGCAAAGTGCTTCAAATTTTAGAAGATTTGAACATTCGTTTTGAACATATGCCAACCGGTATCGATGACATGTCCATCATTGTCCGTGGTAGAGAATTGACACCTATCAAGGAACAAGAAATCATCTCACAACTGACGAGAAAACTAGAAGTTGATGAAGTGGCTATTGAACGCGATCTTTCCATTATCATGATTGTTGGGGAAAACATGAAAAACCATATCGGGGTAACAGCCACAGCAACCACAGCCTTATCAGAAGAGGGCATCAACCTTGTCATGATTTCTCAAGGTTCAAGCGAAGTGTCTGTTATGTTTGTTATCAAAACAGAGGACGAGAAAAAAGCTATCCGAGCGCTCTACCAAGCATTTTTCAGCTAATACAAAAAAATCTAGGCCTGCCTAGATTTTTTGATGTTTTCTTTTTTCAGCTAATAAATCTCTGTACGAAATGAGGAAAACAGCTATCAGGATAAGCAACATGCCTACCAAATCAATCGTGTAGAAATGTTCCTGCAACAAAAGAATGCCAAAAAATACAGAAGCTACTGGTTCAACGGCTGCCAGCAGACTTCCCTTCACCGCGCCAACAATGCTAGTTCCCTTTAGGAAAACCGTATAAGCAAAAATAGTACCAATTCCGATAATGCCAACCAAAGCAAGCCCATTTCCCATAGTCCAGGAAAAATCATAACGCCAAGCCTGAATGACGACTGGAAAGACAAGCCCACTCATCATCATTCCTAAGCCAATGACAATCAAACTTCCCCATTCTCTAATCAATTTTGCTGGTAAAAGAATATAAAGAGCGTAGGTAACGGCAGACAAAAGTCCCCAGAAAAGTCCTTTAGGAGTAACAGCTAGTTTAGTTAAATCGCCATGAGTGGCAATGATATAAGTCCCTAGAATTGCCAAAATAATTGCTAGTATCTCACTTTTTGTTGGCAGGTTTCGATTTTTTAAACACACATAAACCATCAATAAAACCGGAGTCAGATATTGAAGTACAGTGGCTGTTCCAGCATTGGTATAATGAATGGCACTCAGGTAGGCGTACTGATTTAACAATAGTCCAAAGAAACTAAACAAAGCTGTTCCTAGCCAAACAGACTTTTGCCTTAAAGCCTCTTGTAATTTTTGGGGAGTTGTGACATAAACCATCGTCAGCAAAATAACCCCTGAAACCAGTAGACGCAGACTAGTCAAGAGGTTAACATGAAGGCCATGACTCATTAAATATTGCCCTGAAACGCCTGAAAGCCCCCAGGCAATCCCTGCAATGATAACCATCAAAGATCCCTTCAACATCGTAGACACATTTTTTCCTCACATTTCTTCAATTCCTTTTATTGTAGCATATTTTCACTGTTTTTTCTGAACCCAACCTTATGAAAAATTCTTTTAGACACTTTTCTTGCGTGGTAGGGATGGTAGTGACCGCCTCCTTAATGTCATAACTCATTGTTGAGTCTAAAGTCGCAAAGATTCCTAGTAGCGAAAAGTATCTGATGATGTTCACTTTCGCTCGCAAAATCGATAACGACATCTTGTGCACTTCGCACGTCATTTACTAGTGTTCTAAAAATTCAAATTGGCCCTATAGGACCAAAATCCAACTGTTCAATTGGCAAGGTGAGTTCTTGAGGGCCGGTTGATGACGCTCTTGTAAGCGAGAAAGGAAGATGGCTTTGGTTTTTGCACCACAGGCTCTACAAAATCATCAGAGGCAAGAGCGGCAAGGATTTCTCTTTTCCAGGTGAATTCTCCACAACATTTTCTAGCTGCATTATGCCGTACACCACCTCATTTTTCAATAAAATTCCTGCTTTAGCTGATAATAAAACCCCAATTCATGTTGATGATGAAGTGGGGCTTTTTGACTTAATCTAACAATTTTTGGAGCTCTTGTGCTAGCAATTGCTGTGCAACTTGTGGGTTGGCTTGACCTTTGGTAGCCTTCATAAGGAAACCTGTAAAGGCTTTGTCGGCATTGCGTTTTCCTGATTTGAAGTCAGCGACCGCAGCTTCGTTATCAGCAAAGACTTGATGGATAATTGGAATCAAGACAGCTGGATCTGATACCTGCACCAAACCTGCTTTTTCAACATAAGCTTTTGCTGAACCGCCTTCTTTAGCCAAGTGTACAAAGACTTTTTTGGCAATCTTAGATGAGATGGTGCCATCAGCGATTAAGGCAATCATTTCAACTAGATTTTCTGGGGTTAGTTTGATGTCTTCGATAGTTTTCTGCTCTGCGTTTAAGAACTGAGCCACTTCACCCTGTAGCCAGTTTGATACCTGCTTGGCATCGCCACCAACAGCGACTGCTTTTTCAAAGAAATCAGAAAGAGCCTTGGTAGCTGTCAACTGACCAGCATCATAGTCGGACAATCCAAGTTCAGTAACATAGCTGGCGCGACGTTGGGCTGGAAATTTAGGCAACTGAGCACGCATCTCTTCAATCCATTCATCCGAAATCTCATAGAGAGGAAGATCTGGCTCAGGGAAATAGCGGTAATCTGCCGCCCCTTCCTTGACACGCATGAGGATTGTCGCTTTGTTGGCCTCATCGTAACGGCGTGTTTCTTGACGGATAACCCCTCCACTACGAAGAATTTTCGCTTGACGCTCAACCTCATACTCAAGACCTTTGCGGACATTCGAGAAAGAGTTCAGGTTTTTCAGCTCAGTCTTAGTTCCAAATTTTTCCTGGCCGTAAGGGCGAAGGGAAATATTGGCATCCACACGCATAGAACCTTCTTCCATCTTAACATCTGAAATGCCTGTGTATTGGATAATCTCTTTAAGAGCTGTCAAGTAGGCATAGGCCTCCTCTGGCGAGCGCATATCCGCATGAGAGACAATCTCAATCAATGGAACCCCTTGGCGATTGAGGTCCACGTAAGAATAGCCATCTGTTCCGTGAGTATTTTTCCCGGCATCTTCTTCCAAATGAGCGCGTTCAATACCAATTTTCTTAGTCGTCCCATCTTCTAGTTGAATATCAATCCAACCATTATAACCGATAGGTTCATCAAATTGTGAAATCTGATAAGCTTTTGGATTATCTGGATAGAAGTAATTTTTTCGGTCAAAGTGCATGTGTTGATGAATGTCCATATTAAGCGCCAAAGCCGCTTTAATACCAGCATCAATAACGCCCTTATTCATAACCGGAAGAACACCAGGGAAAGACCAGTCAATCACATTGGTATTGGCATTTTGCTCTTGACCAAAATGAGCTGATGAAGGCGAAAAAATCTTGGAGTTTGTGTTGAGCTCTACGTGGACTTCAAGTCCGATAATGGTTTCAAAGTTCATTAGTTACCTCCTCCAAAAATACTTGGTTGCTGTTTGTGATAATCTGTCGTCGCTTCAAAAGCAGCCGCAGCTTGGTAAATGGTCTCTTCACTGTATTTTGGTCCGATAAGTTGAAGTCCGACCGGCAACCCATCTACAAATCCTGACGGGATAGAAATCCCAGGAAGACCAGCTAAGTTGACTGGAATCGTCAAAAGATCTGCCAAATACATCGCCACAGGATCATGACTAAGCGAATCCAAATCAAAGGCAACTGTCGGCGCCGTTGGCCCTAAAATCAAATCATAGTCTGCAAAGACCTTATTGAAATCCTCAATAATCAAGGTACGAACCTGACCAGCTTTCTTAAAGTAAGCATCGTAGTAACCAGAAGACAAGCTAAAGGTTCCTAACATAATGCGACGTTTAACCTCATCACCGAACCCTTGGCTACGCGTCTTAACGTAGATTTCTTCCAGATTTTTGGCATCTTCAGCACGAAAACCGTAGCGGATGCCATCAAAACGTTGCAGGTTTGAAGAAGCCTCAGACGAAGCAATAATGTAGTAAACCGCCACACCATATTTAGAATGTGGTAGGCTCACCTCTTCGACAACAGCTCCTAATTTTTCAAAATGCTTAGCCGCAGACAAGATATTTTCCTTGATTTTTGGATCAATACCCTCACCAAGGTATTCTTTTGGAAGGGCGATTTTAAGCCCTTTAATCTCTTGACCAATTTTGCTAGCAAAGTCTGCAATCTGAATCGGGGCAGAAGTAGAGTCCTTCACATCACTTCCAGAAATAACATTTAGCAGCTGTGCATTTTCCTTAACCGTCTGAGAGAAAGGACCGATTTGGTCAAAGGATGATCCAAAAGCAATTAAACCAAAACGCGAAACGGTACCATAAGTCGGCTTCATCCCCACAATACCGCTAAAAGCAGCCGGCTGACGAATAGATCCACCCGTATCTGAACCTAGCGACAGACGAACTTGTCCCGAAGCAACAGCTGATGCCGAACCACTCGATGACCCACCAGGAACTTTAGTCTGATCCCAAGCATTCTTAGTCGCTCCAAAGTATGACGTCTCACCAGAACCACCCATAGCAAACTCGTCCATATTGGTTTTTCCGATGACAATCATATCCTTAGCATAGGCTTGAGCCACCGCTGTCGCATCAAAGATTGGCTCATAATTGTATAGCATCTTTGAGGCTGCCGTTGTCAAAATCCCTTTGGTAGAGATATTATCCTTAACAGCAAGTGGAATACCAGCCATGAGGTTATCGGCATCAATGCCTTTTTCATCAATAGCTTGCGCTTGCGCCAAAGCCGCTTCTTCAGCGATGGTCACAAAAGCATTCATGGCACCTTCACGCGCCTTGATGTCTTCTAAGGTTGCCTTGGTTAATTCCGTTGCAGAAATCTCCTTGTTGACCAGAAGATGGTGTAATTCTTCGATTGATTTATGGTTGAAAGACATTAAGCGTCACCTCCGTCATCTAGGATTGCTGGAACTCTGATGTAGTTATTTTCTTTTTCCGGCACATTTTTAAACAATAGCTCGCGCTCCGTACCTGCTTCTGCCACATCTGCTCGCATGACAGTCTTTCGGTCCGCCATGGTCGTTGTGATAGCAACTCCTTCTGTATCTACTTCGTTTAAAAGCTCAACCATATCAACAATTTTTGATAGGGTCGTCGCAAATTCAGCGGTCTCTGCATCTGAAAAAGATAACTTAGACAAATTCGCCACGTGACGAACTTCTGCTTCGGTAATTTTCATCCCATTTTCTCCATTTAATTTAGATAGTCTTTTTTATTATATCACAAAGGTCTCTGCTCTGCTATTTTCAAGAAAGAAATCAAAAAGCCTCTTTCGAGGCTCAACTTATCTATCGTTATAGCCATTTGGGTGGTTTGAATGCCATGCCCAAGCTGTTTCGATGATTTTTTCGATATTGTCAAATTGTGGCTTCCAGCCTAAAACTGCACGAGCTTTTTCTGAACTGGCAATCAAAGTATCTGGGTCCCCTGGACGACGGTCAGCTAACTCTGCTGGAATCTCCTTACCAGTTACTTTTCGTGCCGCTTCTAGGATTTCGAGATTTGAAAACCCGGTTGATGAGCCTAGGTTGAATGCCGTTGATGCTCCGCCATTGCGAAGATATGCCACAGCCAAGGTGTGGGCATCTGCTAAGTCAAATGGATGAACATAATCACGAACATTTGTCCCGTCTGGCGTGTCATAGTCATCACCGAAAATCATGATTTTCTCACGTTCTCCTTGAGCGACTTGCAAAATGATTGGAAGCAAGTGTGTCTCTGGTCCATGATCCTCGCCGATAGAACCATCCGGCTTAGCACCAGCCACGTTGAAGTAGCGTAGCGCTACAAATGTAATCCCATAAGCTTGATCAGACCATTTCATGATAGTCTCCATCATGAGCTTACTTTCTCCGTAAGGATTTATCGGACGCTGCGGTGTTGTCTCCAAAATTGGAATTTGCTCTGGAATGCCGTAGGTAGCAGCTGTTGATGAAAAGACAATATGCTTAACACCACATTCTCTCATAACCTCTAGTAAATTAACCATACCAGCAGTATTGTTATCAAAATATTTAAGGGGTTCTGCCATGGATTCAGCAACTAAGGAATATGCTGCAAAATGAATCACGGCATCGACCTCGGGATTTTCCTTGAAAACCTTTCGCATAAAAGCCTTATCGGCTAGATCACCCTCATAAAATTTAGCCTCAGGATGCACCGCTGCACGGTGCCCTGTTACTAAATTATCAACGACAATAACCTCTTCTTTACCTTCTGAAATGAGGCGATCAACCATATGAGAGCCGATGTAACCAGCCCCTCCAAGCACTACTACTGCCATCTTTATGATACCTAGGTTGTCAGATTGCCATTTTGCATGGCGCTAGCAATCTTTCTCTCCCACTTTCACAGGAGACAACCGCTTCCTTTCTCTAGTCACTATTATAAAATACCTACAGTTTTAACAAAGCGCATAAAATCGGCTGTGTTTTTGTAGACGCCTGCATCTTCAAGAACTCGGACAAAGGTCTGACCTACAGCATTTTGGACCAGTCTAGTCACATTGTCTGCCGTTAAGGACGGATTCGACGCCTTAATATTATCTGCCCACTGCTTGTGATAATCAGCTATTTCATTATACTCGCCTAAAAGATATTTTTCAACCTCTTGCAGTTCTGCTTTCAGGCGTGGCGGCAAAATCGCCAATCCCATCACTTCTATTAAGCCAATATTTTCTTTTTTTATGTGTTGCACATCTTTGTGGGGATGGTAAACGCCGTCTGGATGCTCTTCTGAGGTATGATTATCTCGCAGAACCAAATCTATCTGAAAGAGTCCTGCTTTTTTACGAGCGATAGGGGTCACTGTATGATGCGGTGTGTCGTTTGTATAAGCTAGAATATCAGCTGACGCATCCGAATAATCTCTCCAAGCCAAACGGATTTTATCGGCCAATTCAACAAGTCTGTCCTTACTAGAAGCGGTCAAACGAATAACTGACATCGGCCAATTGACAATACCAGCTTCCACATCCTCAAAGCCTTCAAAGGTAAAGCGCTCTTTTAGCTCTGCTATTTCCATAGGAAAAGTGTGTCGCCCACCTTGATAGTGATTATGGGTCAAAATGGAGCCACCAACGATTGGCAAATCGGCATTTGAACCCGCAAAATAACCCGGGAAAAGAGCCACAATGTCTAGCAACTGACTAAAGCTGTCGCGACTAATGACCATAGGGAGATGCTGGGTATTGAGGTAAATGCAGTGTTCGTTAAAATAAGCATAAGGCGAGTACTGAAAGCCCCACTCTTCTTGTCCTAAAGCCATACGGATAATCCTGTGATTGGCACGGTCTGGATGATTGATGCGGCCTTGATAGCCCTCATTTTCCATACAGAGTTGGCATTTAGGATAGTCAGAGCTAGGTGCCAACTTGGCTGCTGCAATAGCCTTTGGATCTTTTTCTGGTTTGGACAAATTGATGGTAATCTGCATGTCCCCATATGGAGAAGGGGTTGAAAAGGCAATGTTTTTAGCAATCGCCTCTACTTTTATGTAATCATTTCGCTGGCTAAGGGCGTAAAAATCTGCCACAGCCTGCTCTGGGCTCTCCTCATAGGTCTTCCAGAATCTCTGATTAAGCAGACTTGGAATCGGCGTTATAAAATTCATGAGCTCTGCACCCAGACAGTTTTTTTCCTCCTCAAGAACACCACAACGGCCGTTGACCACTGCAAGCTCTACCAGCTGATCTTTGAGCTTAATCAAATCTGTCTCAGAACTGTCTTGTTCTATATTTTCCTCACCCACCAATGCCAATAGACGATTGGTCAGGTAATAAGTATCCATATCCGTATAGTCGCTATTGGCAATAATGCCTGCGACAAAGTTTTCCAATAATGTCATAGCCTACCTTCTAGATAATACGCGGCTTCCACCTGCTACTTCTGCTAGATAAAATGCTGGTGCATAGCCAATTTTTTCTTCATAGGTTTTGCCAACAGTTGCTGTGAAGGCCTCGACCTCGTCTTTATGGACAATGGCAATAGCACAGCCACCAAAACCTGCTCCCGTCATACGAGCCCCCAGCACACCAGGTTGATCCCAAGCAGTATGAACCAGTGTATCTAGCTCAATACCTGTTACTTGGTAATCATGTTCCAAAGACACATGAGACGCATTGATTAAACGTCCAAACTGCTCTAAATCTCCTGCTATCAAAGCTGCCTTAGCCTTCAAAGTACGTTGATTTTCAGAAACAGCGTGGCGAGCCCGCTTAATACGGTCTCCATCCTGAATCAAATAAGCATACTGATCAAACAAAGCTTCATCCAAAACACCTAGATGGTCAATGTCTAAAAGATGATTCAGCTCCTCAACCGCCTTTTCACACTCCGCGCGACGTTCGTTATACTTAGAATCTGCTAGCTCACGGCGTTTATTGGTGTTCATAATCACCACGACATA
Source organism: Streptococcus plurextorum DSM 22810 (assembly GCF_000423745.1). GTDB lineage: Bacteria > Bacillota > Bacilli > Lactobacillales > Streptococcaceae > Streptococcus > Streptococcus plurextorum. The sequence continues at coordinate 50,135 of NZ_AUIO01000006.1, read as the reverse complement.
ATCACCTAGGTCAAGTGGTACCAAATCATATTCCAAGGTATTGGTATCCAGATAGATGGCTTGCTTGTCAGCTCCCATACCGATGGCAAACTGGTCCATGATGCCCGAATTAACCCCGATAAAGTGATTCTCGGTTTGTTTCCCAATCTTAACCAGATCAAGACGTTCGAGCTTGAGGTCAAACAGTTCCTCACAGATAACACCAATTAATAGCTCCAAGGAAGCTGACGAAGACAGACCTGAGCCATTCGGTATATTGCCATACACATAAACATCTAGCCCTGCCTCGATACTGTGCCCTGCTTCTTTCAAAAACTTAATCACCCCTTTAGGGTAATTGGTCCAGTTGTCTTCTTTTTTAAAGACCAGCTCATCTAAGCTCACTTCTAGGATCCCTAGATGTTCAAAATTTCCAGAGAAAAAGCGGAGCCTTCTGTCATCACGCTTGCGTGCCGCCCCGTAAGTTCCCAGTGTGATAGCTGCTGGAAAGACGTGACCACCATTATAGTCTGTGTGTTCTCCAATCAGGTTGATACGCCCTGGTGAAAAGAAAGTCGCATCTGGTGCCACACCAAAAACGCCTTCAAATGCCTGTGTTAATTGTTCTGTATTCATAAGGTTTCTCCTTAATAATTTCTCGCTTATATTATAGTTAATATAAGTAAAAAAGTCAATTTATATTAGTAAAATTTTTACTTTATTTTATTTCCTTTTTCCGTTATAATAACATTACACTACAAAGGAGAAAACTATGGCTACCATCAAAGACATCGCAGCACGGGTCAATGTCTCTTTAGCGACGGTTTCTCGCGTCTTAAACAATGACAAATCTATGTCTGTCAGCGATGCGACCCGTCAAAAAATCTTTCAAGCCGCCGAAGACTTAGGCTATACACGTCATCAGAAAAATCTGGCAACTGCTACCGAAAGTAAAAAAATTGCCATTATCCAATGGTATACCGAATCCGAAGAGATTAACGACCTCTATTACTATGCTATCCGCATCGGGGTTGAACGTCGAGCCATGGAACTTAACTATGATATCATCCGCCTCTTCAACGACACTCCGCTTGAACAAGCAGCTGGATGTCATGGGATTGTCGCCATTGGCAAATACAGCCAAACTCAAATCCAAACCTTAGAGAGGCTATGTGAACAGCTTATATTTGTCGACAGCGACACCTTAAATCAAGGCCATAGCTGCATCACAACAGATTTCACAAACTCCGTTACCAACGTGCTCAATCATTTTATCAGCCAAGGACAAACTAAGATTGGTATTTTGACAGGAGAAGAAGCAACTAGCGACGACCAGTTTCCTATCATAGACCCCCGATTCAATACCTTTAAAAATTTCCTAAGCCAGCGAAAACTGTATCGTTCTGATTATGTTTTTATCGGAAGATTTTCATCAGAAAGCGGCTATCAGTTGATGAATAGAGCCATAACTGAGCTAGGTGACGATTTGCCTCAGGCATTCTTTATCGCTAGTGACGCCCTAGCAATCGGAGCACTCCGTGCCCTCCACGAGGCCAATATCAAGGTCCCTGATCAGGTGAGCATCATTTCTTTTAACGACACTGCGGTAGCTAAGCAGGTCTTTCCAGCGCTTAGCTGTGTGACAGTCTTTACTGAGGAAATGGGAATACTTGCCATGGATAGCCTTCATAGACAACTTATCGGAGAAGCACCAGATATTCCTACCATGCAAACCGTTGCCACCCTCTTGACCCTACGCAATAGTAGTAAATCATTCTAAAACCTTCTCTAAGAGCCAAAAAACATCCCCGCCGTCATGCGACAGCGGGGATTATTGTCCTTACAAACTCTTCAACATATTATCGATATGCTGGATTGATTTTTCACGGCCGAGCAGGTAAATAGTGTTTGGCAACTCTGGTCCGTGCATTTCGCCTGAAACGGCGATACGGATTGGCATGAAGAGGTTTTTGCCCTTGATGCCTGTTTCTTTTTGAACAGCCTTGATTTGCGGGAAGATGTTATCTGGTTGGAAATCTTCGTCCGTCATAGCTTCCAATTTTTCCTTGAGAGCATTGAGGACAGTCGGAACAGTCTCTCCCGCCATGACTTCTTTTTCCTCGTCTGTCAATTCTGGGAAGTCAGAGAAGAAAAGGTCTGTCAAACCAACAATTTCGTCTGCTGATGACATCTGTGGCTTGTAAAGTTCCACCAATTTCTCTGCCTTATCTGTCAAGCGACCAGCCTCTTCCAAGAATGGTTTGGCAAGGTTAAAAACGGTCTCCAAATCAGCTTTTTTGATGTACTCATTGCCCATCCAAGCCAACTTTTTCGGATCGAAGGAAGCTGGTGACTTGCTGAGGCGTTTTTCATCAAAGAGTTGGATAATCTCATCTTTGGAGAAGATTTCTTCCTCACCACCAGGAGTCCAGCCCAAAAGCGTGATAAAGTTGAAAACAGCTTCTGGCAGGTAGCCTTTTTTGCGGTAATCTTCGATAAAAGCAAGAGTATTGGTGTCACGTTTGGACAATTTTTTACCCGTAGCAGAGTTGATAATCAAGGTCATGTGGGCAAATTCTGGAGCTTCCCAGCCTAGTGCTTCATAGACCATGAGCTGCTTGGGGGTATTGGCAATGTGGTCATCCCCACGGATAACGTGCGAAATCTCCATCAAATGATCATCAATAACCACGGCAAAGTTGTAGGTTGGATAGCCATCACGTTTTTGGATAACCCAGTCGCCACCGATGTTGCCACCTTCAAACTCAATCTCGCCCTTAACCATGTCATTCCACTTGTAGATACCAGCTTCATTAACAGCCAAGCGGACAGTTGGGACAATGCCAGCCGCCTCACGCTCTGCGATATAGGCAGTTTTTTCATCTTCAGACATACCTAGGTATTCATTGATATAGCGAGGTGTTTCACCCGCAGCTTCCTGACGCTCACGCTCCGCCGCCAACTCTTCTTCTGTCACGTAAGACTTGTAGGCCTTGCCTTCTGCCAAGAGCTCATCCACATACTTCTGGTAAATATCCAAACGCTCAGACTGGCGGTATTGGTCGTGGGTTTCTGGACTCTCATCCCAGTCAATGCCCAACCAACGCAGGTTTTCCAGCTGAGAACGCTCACCGTCTTCCACATGGCGTTTGCGGTCCGTATCTTCGATACGAATGATAAAATCACCGCCGTGATGGCGAGCAAAAAGATAGTTAAACAATGCTGTACGAGCATTTCCGATATGCAAGAGTCCCGTTGGACTTGGTGCGTAACGCACACGAATTGGTTTGGTCATAATTCAGATACCAAGTTGATAGAAATGAGCTAATTCTATCAATTTTAGTTCCTTTCCTCTTAATAGTTAGTCAAACATTACTATTATAGCACTAAATCTGAAAAAATAAAGCCAACTTAATTCTCGCTCATAAAAAACAGTCTTGCCTTACTTTCTCCCTTCTATTTTAAAGAGCAATTGAAATCCTAAAACAGCTAAAATTAAAGCCATAACCAGGCTTCCAGTCCCAATAGCCAACCAGTCATAGTAAGCATTCAAAATAATAGCTAAAATAGCCAAGCTCCCAAAAGCTCCTACCCAATCTCTCTTCATTGCATTAGCAAAAAATCCAGTAACAAAGATGAGGCTACAAATTAATACCCACAGTGGTAAATCAAGCCTATGCCCACCTAAATGCTCCTGAAATAACAATACACCAGCAACCAGTAACATCAAAAGTCCTAAAATCAATCGTTTCATTTCTATCTCCCTTATTGGTTATTTTTATCTAAGATAACACATTTTTTCTAGGATGTCAGGGCTATTTGACTATCTGGTTACTTAGGCAGACTAAGTGGTTAGGAAAAATAAAAAAGCTCACTAAGGAGCTTCTAATTAGACATCATCGTCATCTGAGAAGTCATCATCTTCTTCGTTGAGTTCGACCTCTTCATCCAAATCTTCATCTGGTATAATTTCATTTAACTCTGAGTCATAAGAATCCACTTCTGATTTTTCATCATCTGGATTGTCATCATCATATTCCAACCCATCGCGTGAAGAGTCGTACTCCTCATCTTCTGGATCATCATCAGAGTAATCAATCGCCTCATCGTCGTCCATAAAGGCATTGACACGTTTTTTCTTACGTTTTGGTGCATCTTCATCGTCTTCTTCAAGACTAATGATTTCTTCATCAATTTCATCAATCGCATACCAAGAACGCAAGCCCCATTTGTTATCACCAAGCGGGATAAAACTACCGTCGGTATTCAAGTCCGAGTAGAAAAACGGTAGCGCTTCACGGATAGCCGCATCAGATTTTTCTAAATAAGTTTGAATCTCATTGACCAAGTCGCTAAAATACATCTCATCGCCACGGCCTCGTGTCTCCAGAATCGCACGCGCCACTTCAATCATTGACAATTCGCTTTTTTCTTGTCCAGCAAATACTTCTAGTTCCAAAGCTGCTCTCCTTCTCAAGGGCATCGTAGCCCCTTTTATATTCCTTACTATTTTACGCTAAAAAAGCCTATTCGTCAAAAGTTTTTTATGGGAAAATGTGACGAAACCGTTAACCTCATGATACCTTGACATCATTTTACGGTCAAAAGAGTCGACACCTAGAAGTCAACAGCAATACCCAGACCATTTTATGGCATTTTTTTGCAAAAACCAAAAGTAAAAGCCGACTCACAGCATAGGGACCTTGTGAGTACAAGTCCACAAGTAAACAACAAAAACGCTTGTCCTAAAATTCCAAAAAAAGAAAAGCATCCTGATCACCAGGATGCTAAATAAAACCTAATCCCCAGAGAGAAGACATCTTGTTAGAGGTCTATCTCATACGGATTTTTAAGGCTTTTATTTTCTTAATCTTAACGACGAAGACCAAGTGACGCAATCAAATCGCGGTAACGGTTAACGTCTGTACGACGAAGGTATGCCAAAAGGTTACGACGGTGACCGATTTTTTTCATCAAACCACGGTAAGTTGCGTGGTCTTTTTTGTGTTGTTTGATGTGGTCGTTAAGGTGGTTGATTTCCCAAGTAAGGACAGCAACTTGAACCTCTACAGAACCTGTGTCACCTTCGTGACGTGCATATTGTGCAATGATTTCATTTTTTTTCTCTTTTGAGATTGCCATGATAATTCTCCTTTTATTTGGCTCCATCCGAGTAGCAGGTTGGCGTTCCTACGACCAAGAAAGAGTTATTTGTCTTTAAGACCTTTCCATTTTAGCAAAATAGCCAACCCGAGTCAACTAATTTTATCTTTTCAATTGCTCAAACATGTTGCGTTACAATGTCTCAAAAAGTGTTGCACGGTGACCGTAATCGCCCCATCAGCAATCAGCAATTGAAGCTCCTAGCAAAGAGGACTCACCTTTAGCCATTTATCTCCCTTCAAGATGCTTTAAGCCAACAAAATCACTCTTTTATATCCGTCTAACTTCTGCTTCTGCCTTTGCTAGCGGATTATTTTATGGTAAACTAGACTCATCATTGTAGGTAAGGGAGATTGATATGACTGCACAAGAAAGATTGATTAAAGCTGCGCATTTAATTAACATGGAGGATATTATTCGTGAGGGTCACCCGACTCTCCGTGAAAAAGCTACCGAAGTCGCTCTGCCATTAACGGACGATGACATCATCTTGGGTGAAAAAATGATGCAATTTTTAAAGAACTCTCAAGATCCAGTTGTTGCTGAAAAAATGGGCTTGCGTGGCGGTGTTGGTCTTGCTGCACCACAGCTAGACGTCTCAAAACGCATCATTGCTTGTCTGGTACCAAATCCTGAGGATAGTGAAGGCAATCCTCCTAAGGAAGCCTACAGCCTCCAAGCGATTATGTACAACCCAAAAATCGTCGCTCATTCCGTACAACAAGCGGCACTCGCAGATGGCGAAGGCTGTCTGTCCGTTGATCGCCTCATCGAAGGCTATGTGCCTCGCCATGCACGGATTACGGTTGAATATATCGATAAAGACGGACAAACGCAAAAAGTGAAATTTAAAGGGTATAACGCTATTGTTGTCCAGCACGAAATTGACCACCTCAATGGTGTCATGTTTTACGATCGCATCAATATTGCTGAACCCTTCAAAGTTGAAGAAGGTGTCATTATTTTAGACTAAAAGCTGAGGCGTGCCTCAGCTTTTAACATTTATTTCTGAAAACCTCATACATGAGTACAGCCGCAGCTACGCTGGCGTTCAGACTTTGCACATGCCCTTTCATGGGAATGGTTATCATCTCGTCCACCTGCTTTTTGATATTAGCAGAAATGCCTTTCCCTTCATTACCGATGATTAGAGCAAGTTTCCCTTTGGTATTCCACTTGTGGCTTGGGGTTCCGTTCATATCTGTCCCAAAAATCCAGTAACCAGCTTCCTTGAGCTTATCAAGGGTCTGACTAAGGTTCGTCACACGCGCAATTGGCACATGCTCCACCGCACCCGTAGAGGTCTTGGCCACAACGGGCGTCACCCCAACCGCACGGTGTTTTGGAATGATAATCCCTGCTACCTGAGTGGCATCAGCGGTTCGCAAAATAGAGCCAAAGTTATGAGGGTCTGTCAGACCATCTAGGATGAGAATAAGTGGATTGTCTTCCTGCTCTGCCTTTTCCAGAATATCTGATAACTCCGCATAGGCAAACTCCGACACACGCAAAACAAAGCCTTGATGGACGGCACCTTGTGTCATCTCATTGAGTGTCTTTTTTGGCGTCCATGAAATGGACACTTTTTTCTCTGCTGCTAAATCTTTGATTTTATCGACATTTTTCCCGCGTAAATCGTCCTGGATATAAAGTTTATTACCAGTGTTGGCTTGTAAACTTTCCGCCACAGCATGTACGCCGTAAACGATGTCATTTTGTTGTTCCTTCATTGCCTTACTTCTCCACTTCCTTGATGCACCAAGCAATCAGCTCCTCCAAGCGTTCAATTTGTCCTGTCATGTGCAGGTAGCCCATAACCGCTTCAAAGCCTGTGGACATCTTGTAGGTGATGATATCAGTGTTCTTCGCCTTGGTATTGCTATTGGCGTTACGCCCTCTGCGATAGATGTCTTCTTCTTTTTCGGTTAAAAGCTGTGCTTCTAGCATTTTTGTGATTAGGGCAGCTTGTGCCTTAGCCGACACGTAGCGAGTAGCTAGGCGGTGCAACTGATTGGGTCTGGTCTGCCCTTGGAAAATCAAGTGATGACGAATGTACAAAGAATACACCGCATCCCCTTCAAAAGCCAGGGCAATGCCGTTGATGAGATTGACATCTACTGCCTTAGTCACGTGTCCACCTCACACCATCCTTGGTATCCAAGAGCTTGATGCCCTGAGCTGCCAATTCATCACGAATACGGTCAGCCGTCGCAAAATCCCGATTGGCACGAGCTGTTTGGCGTTCTGCTATCAAGGCCTCAATCTCGCTGTCCAAGACTTCCTCTTCAAAGACAATACCGAACACTTCCAGCATTTTCCCAAACGCTTCTTTGACAGTTTCATCATAGTTGCCTGAGTTGATCCACTTGGCAAAGTCAAAGATAGCCGTAATCCCATTTGCCGCATTGAAATCATCATCCATGGCTGCTTCAAAGGCTGCCAAGTGTTTGGCCAAACCTGCATCGTCTGACACAGCCGACAAAGGCTGGGTGTAGGTATTTTTCAGGTATTTGAGATTGATTTCCGCATCTGAAATAGCCTTCTCAGTGTAGTTGAGTGGACGGCGGTAGTGCTGGGTGGCTAGGAAGAATCGCAAGATTTGCCCGTCAATTTGTTCCAACATGTCATGTGCTGTCAGGAAATTGCCCAAGGACTTGGACATCTTCTCATCGTTGATATTGAGCATGGCATTGTGCATCCAATAATTCGCAAAAGTCTGACCTGTCTTGCACTCGGACTGGGCGATTTCATTGGTATGGTGGGGGAATTCCAAGTCCGCCCCCCCACCGTGAATGTCAATGGTATCTCCCAAAATCTCTGTCGCCATGACCGAGCATTCGATATGCCAGCCTGGGCGGCCAAGCCCCCAAGGGCTTTCCCAAGATACTTCACCCTGTTTAGTAGATTTCCAAAGGGCAAAATCAAAAGGATGTTCCTTGAGTTGACCTTCTCCCTCAACCCGACCAGAAGCCCCCGCCTCTAAGTCAGATAGGGTTTTGTTGGCCAATCGGGCATAGTTTTCAGCCTTTTCCACACGAAAATAAACATCACCAGCCGCTTCATAGGCGTAACCCTTGTCAATCAAGACCTGCACAAAATCAATGATTTCATCCATGTAGTCGATGACACGAGGATTTTTGGTGGCGGGTTTGACACCCAGTTTTTCCACATCTTCTTTGAAGGCAGCGATAAACTTATCAGACAGTTCCTTGGTTGTCATGCCTGCAACACTCGCAGCCTTGATAATCTTGTCATCCACATCTGTAAAGTTTGAGATGTAGGTCACATCAAAGCCACGGTATTCAAAATAGCGACGGATGGTATCAAAAGCCACCACACTCCGAGCATTTCCGATATGGATATAGTTGTAAACCGTTGGACCGCAGACATACATCTTGACGGTATTTTCAGTAAGAGGTATAAAAACTTCCAAATCACGTGTGAGGGTGTTATAAATCTTAATCATTGTCGTTCTCTTTCCTTGTTTCTAGTGATTGACTATCTTTTAACTCTTTCATGGATTGCTCAAGCATCGCGTTCACATAAGACATCGCCATCACCATAATCGCAGCCGCTATCACAATCCCCCATTTTTGTTGGATAAAAGCCACTACTAAACTAATGCCGACTACTCCCAAACAGTAGGTCGAGATAAGTTTTAATAGTTGCAAGCGATTATATAGTTTTTTCATAATAGCCTCACTTTCTTATCTTCCATTATACCACAAAAAGAGCCTCAGACCGAGACTCTCACTTTAGGATAATTCTCCTGCTATCTTGAGTGTGATATCAAAAAAGTGGAGAAGGTCCGTTTCGTCGTGCCCTTCTCTAGCATCCCATTCCCCTTCATGGTCGACAAAATCCGATGTGTAGAAGAAATGGTAGACATCAGCTTGGCGGAATTGCGCCCAAGCAGCAACCGCAGACCATTCCATATCTACTACCTGAGCGCCTGCCGCCTTACGACGCGCTACTTTATCTGGTGTTTCGCGGTAAAAGGCATCTGTCGTCCAAGCCTTACAGGACACATAAGGAATGCTGTGCTTGTCCAAGATGCCTGTAAAGTGCGCCATGTGTGTCACTGAGTAACCAATCTCATCAGAAGCTGGCGCATAATGATAAGACACACCTTCATCACGCAGGCTGGTCGTCGGGACAATGAGTTTATTGCTCTCAAGACTGCCATCTAAGACGCCACAGGTACCAAAAATGATAAAGTGTTTAAAACCAGCCACCTTTAGTTCTTCTAAAGTCCCTACCAGAGCAGGAGCCCCAAGCAGGGCTTTCATGACCGCAACCTTTTGGTCTCCTTTTTCATAAATGTACCAAGGTTGCTTGCCATTGATATTGGACTTATAGCCACCATAGCGCACGCTTTCTTTTGCTTGAATCAGCTCAAAAAGGCTCCCAGAAAAGGGCATGATTATGGTATCACAGACCTCTTCTGCCTCCATTTCCCCTTTGACTGCAAAAATATCTTCTGGATTGATCACCGCACGCGCGGGGTCAAATTCATCTAGTAGCATGTGGTCCTCCTTTTGAGTCTAGATAGACCACTTGGGTCTGTTTGGTAAAACCGATATTTTCGTACAGCCGCTTAGCGACATGGTTGTCATCTTCGACGGCGATTTGAAAAGGTTTGTCGTTTTTCCTGATAAGGTCGTTGACGACAGACTTGACCAGGTAAGTGCCGTAACCTTTTTGTTGATGGTCGGGTGCAATAGCTAAACCGTACAGGTAGTTAACATCGGTCGAGATATCTACTGTACAAGACCCGATAACTGCTCCGCTATTTTCCAAAAGATAAAGCAAACTATCTGTATCCGCAATGGCCTCACGGGCGTAACGAAGCGCCACCTGGTAATCGCTATCAAAGACCTGTGCCTGGAAGCGTGCAATGTCGTCTGCATGGTGAGCTTGTGCCAAACTTACTGTGAGTTCAGCCTGTTGTGAGAACTGATAAGGCTCTCGCTCACGTCCCATCCATGTCTCAGTGTCAGTATTCTCCACCAAGCTCCATGCTGTCGCAAGGTCTGGGTGCTTAACCAGAAAGACTCGCTCAGTCTGAAAGGTCTCACTAGCAATAGGATAGTTAGCCGTCTCTGCCTGGTAGCAGGCATATAACTTTCGTGCTAGCCCCTGTCTGCGGTGGTCTGGATGCACAAGGATTGCAAGCTCCACATCTTCATCATCAGCGTATACGGTCAAGAGTCCCACCAACTGTTCGCCTTGATAAGCCAAGAAAAAAGCTGGCATTTCAGGGTCAAAGTTGAGCATGTTTGACAAGTAAGGTGTCCGATAGGTTCCGTCATGGGTTTGCACGGTTTTTATCAAGTCTTTTACCGCAGCTAACTGCTGGGCGTTCAGGGTATTAGTTGCTGTTATCATCTTTCTCTTTCTATGACTAACCCACACAAGGCAAGCCTTGTGTGGTTTTTTTTACAAATGAGATGACCGGTGGCTGGCTTCTTTTAAGTCTTCCATCTTGGTCAGGTAATGTTCACGATGGTCTTCCAAATCATGGATAACCTTATCATCTTTTTTGCCATGGACACGAACGATTTTAGCAGGCATTCCGACAACTGTCACATTTGCTGGGACATCTGCAAGGACAACAGCCGCTGCACCGACCTTGGCATTTTCACCGATTTCCACAGGTCCGATAACCTGTGCGTGGGCTGATACTAAGGCACCTCGCCTTACTGTCGGATGGCGTTTGCCACAATCCTTACCTGTACCTCCCAGAGTCACCCCATGATAAAGCATGACCCCCTCCTCGATGACCGCTGTCTCTCCGATGACTAACCCTGCGCCGTGGTCGATAAAGACTCCAGCCGCTATCTCTGCTCCTGGATGAATTTCGATATTAGTCCAAAAACGCCAGAATTGGCTGTGCATCCGTGCTAAAAGTCTGAGATTGTGCCGCCAGAGCCAATGAGAAAGTCTATGCGCAGCTAGTGCTTTTAGCCCAGGATAGGTCAAGAGCACTTCAGCTGTCGAACGTGCCGCAGGGTCCAACTCTTTAATGATATTAATTGATTTTTTCCACCACCCCACGCTGCAAGCTCTCCTTTATTGTATATCTTTCCAAAAAATTCGAAGATGTTTCTGGTCAAAGGCATCAATAACGACACCTAGTGTCTCAGAAAGATCATTCTCTCCTGATTCAGGCTGTTTAATGTCCTGTAAAGTCCAAGCAATGACGACACCATTGGCTTTTTGAAAAGCACCCCCAAAGGCTTCTTTTTGATACCATTTTGCAAAGCTCTGCACATTAGAAAAGACAGGTAGATAACTCTCACCTTCAGCCGTCGACATGGTCGGAAAGAGTCTATCACTACTTCCGTCTTCATTTGGATGCACAAATGTCGGAACTAAGTAAACCTTATCCATAAGATCCGCTTCAATATTCTTAGTCCCCATCACCTGATTCAGCATAGTGGTATAGTGGTTGGTAAAAGCAATCAACTCACTCGATTTGAAGATGGTTCTATTTCCAGTATCACCACTGGACTTGAGGTTAAAAACCAAACCTGATAGTTGTTTAACGATAACCTCTTCTAGAACTTCTAGAGTCCTTCTTTCAATCCACTCCTGCTGACGGGCACTAGCTTGTTGGGACTTGAATGCTTCCAAATCCTCCACATCTGTAAAGACAGGGGTTACTTTTTGCCCGTCAATGTCTAGCGCGTAAGGCTGACTACTAGCCAAAACTGGTTGACCATGTAATCGTGTTACAAAACTCATAATGGCGAGAAAATCATTTGGATTTTCCAAGAAGGCACGCAAGTCTTTATCTAGTTGTTCTAACCCCGTCATCTTAGTCCACCTTGTCTTCTGTTGGTCGTGGTTTTGGCTCACGGAAATGCCCTCCTAAACCAGATCCATGATGGTCTTTTTGTCCCTTGCGGTCAGACTTGCCATGATGATCTCGGCGTGGACGGTCTGAACGCTCACGCTTTTCTGGTTCGACATAGCCTTCTGGTTTTGGAAGAAGAGCTTTCATAGACGCATCAACACGCCCTTTGTCATCAATTTTGATGACCTTCACGGTTACAGTGTCTCCAATTTCAACCAAATCTTCTGGTTTATTGACACGGGTCCAAGCCATTTCAGAGACGTGAACAAGGGCATCTGTCTTGTCAAAGAGGTTGACAAAGGCACCGAATTTTTCAAGGCGAACCACTTTAGCTTCATACACTTCGTCGACCTTAGCTTCACGGACAAGTCCTGCAATGATTTCTTTAGCACGGTTGATTGCTGCTTGGTCTGATGAGAAGATGGACACTAGGCCATCTTCATCGATATCGATTTTAACACCAGTTTCTGCGATAATCTTGTCAATGGTTTCTCCACCTTTACCGATAACCACTTTAATCTTGTCAACATCGATAGTAATCGTATCAATCTTAGGAGCTGTTGGGGCAAGCTCTGCACGAGGTTCTGCAATAGTCGCTTCGATGACATCCAAAATCTCAAAACGCGCTTTCTTAGCCTGAGCCAAGGCTTCTTCCAAGATTTGCGGTGTAATCCCTTCAATCTTAATATCCATCTGCAGGGCTGTGATTCCCTCACGGGTACCAGCAACCTTGAAGTCCATGTCTCCAAAGTGATCTTCAAGACCTTGAATATCAGTCAAGACCGTGTAATTAGTACCATCTGAAATCAATCCCATAGCAATACCCGCAACAGGTGCCTTGATTGGCACACCACCTGCCATAAGAGCCAGTGTCCCTGCGCAGATTGAGGCTTGGGAAGACGAACCGTTTGACTCAAGCACTTCAGCTACCAAACGAATGGCATAAGGAAACTCTTCTAGGCTTGGCAAGACCTGCTCAAGCGCACGCTCTCCTAGAGCACCGTGACCGATTTCACGACGACCAGCCGCACCGTAACGCCCTGTTTCACCGACTGAATACTGTGGGAAATTATAGTGGTGTAGGAAACGTTTTTTATACTCATCATCAAGACCATCGATGATTTGCGTTTCTCCCATCGGAGCAAGTGTCAAGACAGAAAGCGCCTGGGTTTGCCCACGTGTGAAAAGACCTGAACCATGTACTTTTGGCAAAAAGTCAATCTCTGCATCAAGCGGACGGATTTCATCGACACGACGACCATCAGGACGAATTTTATCCTCAGTGATCAAGCGGCGTACTTCGGCATGTTCCATTTGCTCAAGGATTTCTGCCACATCGCGCATGATGGTTGAGAGATTGTCATCATCCGCATAGCGCTCTTCGTACTCAGCTACGACACGCTCTTTGACAGCTTCTGTAGCTGCTTCACGTGCTTTTTTCTCCTCGACTTGAACAGCTTGTTGCAAATCAGCATTGTATTTAGCTACAATTTCAGCTTGGAGTTCTGCGTTGACTTGTAATAGCTCGACTTCGGCCTTTTCTTTACCGATAGCAGCCACAATCTCTTCTTGGAAAGCAATCAATTCTTGGATAGCTCTGTGACCAATGAGCAGAGCTTCTAACATGATGTCTTCAGACAATTCTTTTGCGCCAGACTCTACCATGTTGATAGCTTCTTTGGTTCCTGCTACAGTTAATTCTAATAGCGAAGCTTCTGCCTGTGCCTTGTCTGGGTTGATGATAAATTCACCATCAATATAACCAACTTGCACCCCAGCAATTGGTCCATTAAATGGAATATCAGAAATCGATAAAGCCAGTGAACTACCAAACATAGCTGCCATAGGAGCGCTAGCATTTTCATCGTAAGACAAAACGGTATTGATGACTTGGACTTCATTGCGGAAGCCTTCTGCAAACATTGGACGAATCGGACGGTCAATGAGACGCGCTGTCAAGGTAGCATCCGTTGATGGACGACCTTCACGTTTCATCCAACCACCAGGGAATTTCCCTGCTGCGTACATTTTTTCTTCATAATTGACCTGAAGCGGGAAGAAATCCCCTGTAGCCATTTTTTTAGACATGACAGCTGCCGTCAACACTGTCGACTCTCCGTAGCGCACGATAGTCGCGCCGTTTGCTTGTTTTGCGACTTGGCCAACCTCAACGACTAGAGGACGGCCTGCGAAGGTGGTGGTAAATGTTTGTTTTGCCATGAGCAATACTCCTTAAAAGAATTTGGTACGTCTTGCCTACAAAGGTCAACTGAAATACCTTTTCAGCTCACCTTTGTATCAAGCACGTATCTTCTATATTTTACCATAAATTTAACACAAAAAAGCGCCAAATCATCTTTTGGCGCTACTTTTCTTTAAACTTTCTCAAAAACAAGTCTCTTGTGACTGAGAAGACTTCTAAAAGCTCTTAGACTCGATGCTCTGGAAAGGCCTAGATATTAGCCCAGACACTTTCCAAAATGTTAGTTTGCTCACGACCTGGTCCGACAGAGAAGGTCGAGATACGCACCCCAACTAATTCTCCAATACGACGAACATAGTTACGGGCGTTTTCTGGCAATTCATCAAGGCTACGAACACCTGTGATGTCTTCCTGCCAACCTGGTAATTCTTCATAGATAGGCTTGCAGCGCTTGAGTTGCTCAAGGCTTGCTGGGTAATGGTCGATACGTTGACCATCAAGGTCGTAAGCCACACAGATTTTAACCGTATCAAGACCTGAAAGAACATCGATAGAGTTCAGCGAAAGATTGGTGATACCAGACACACGGCGGCTGTGGCGCATGACAACAGAGTCAAACCACCCAACGCGACGTGGGCGACCAGTTGTCGTGCCGTATTCGTGCCCGATTTCACGAATGCGCTCACCAATCTCATCAAAGAGCTCTGTCGGAAATGGACCATCGCCAACACGGCTAGTGTAAGCTTTACACACACCGACAACCTTATTGATTTTTGAAGGGCCAACACCAGAACCAATGGTCACGCCTCCAGCAACTGGGTTTGACGAGGTTACAAATGGGTAAGTCCCTTGGTCAATATCAAGCATGACACCTTGCGCTCCTTCAAAAAGGACACGTTTGCCATTATCAAGGGCATCATTTAAGATAACAGAAGTATCTGTTACATATTGCTTGATTTGCTGACCGTATTCATAGTATTCTTCAAAGATGTCATCAAAATCAATGGCTGTGCTGTCATACATTTTTTCAAAGAGACGATTTTTTTCAGCCAAGTTTGTCTTAAGACGCTCTGCAAAGATGTCCTTGTCCAAAAGATCAGCGATCCGAATACCGACACGCGCCGCTTTATCCATATAAGCTGGGCCGATTCCCTTAATAGTGGTTCCGATTTTATTGTCACCTTTTGCATCCTCTTGGAGCTGATCAAGTTTGATGTGATAAGGCAAGATGACATGCGCACGGTCTGAGATACGGAGATTGTCTGTTGTGACACCTTCCTCATGTAGATAGGCCAACTCTTTGACCAATGATTTGGGATTGACCACCACACCATTTCCAATCACCGAAATTTTCTCTTTGAAGAAAATCCCTGATGGAATCAAATGTAATTTGAACTTCTTCCCATCAATCACAATCGTGTGCCCTGCATTGTCACCACCTTGATAACGCGCAATAACTTCTGCATCTGCTGATAGGAAATCCGTGATTTTCCCCTTACCTTCGTCCCCCCACTGGGTACCCACAACAACAACTGATGTCATATATCTCTTTTGGGAAAGCCTTAAGCGCTCCCCTCTCCTTTTCTGATAGAACTTATGGCAGGAATTTCACCTGCAAGTTTACCTTACAGTTCATTATAGCAAAAAGGGAACAATATTTCAAAAAACATCTATTATTTCAGAAAAAACCGATTTTTTTAGACCGGCGAGGCAAATAACACTTAAAAGACGAACATTTATTGCAAATGCTCTACAATCTCCTGATTTGCCAAGGCAAGCAACCGTGACTCCTCACACACTTCTAGGAGCTGACACCCTTTAGCAATCAAACCTTGCTCTTTACGACAAATGCCTAAGCGAATCTGTGCCAAAGCTAAACCATCATAACGCTTGATGTCCTGACATAGCTCGAGCAATTGTTCCGTCACTTCTTCACAATCATCATAACACCCATTTTTCAAGTACAGCGTCGATAGGTTCGTTAACAAAACACGTTGATCGTTTTGGATATTGCGATAGCCTTTGTAACGTGATAGGGTTTGGAAAATATAAGGTGACAGTTCCTTAAGTTGTTCGACTGAGAAGTAATGCAAAATAGCGTTAAACAGCCTTAAATCACTGACATACCAAACATCTCTTTTTTTCAAGGAATCCCATATGCGATGCACCAATTCTTGATAATCTGGATTATTTTGTTGAATCCCATGCTTTCTAACCCATAGAAAAATAGCTACCGTATTTTTAATATTTTCAATCGGAACATCTGAGTGCGTCTGTAAATACGCTTCACAGCTCTCCAGCAAGTCTTCCAAAGCCACAAAATCCGATGAACTTAATATATTCCTAACGCTACTAATAATCTTTTGACGCTCACTAGGCTGATAAAAGTTACAAATATACTGAAATTCATCTACTGTCATATCCACTTGATCAAGCAAAAAAAGCATATGCTCAAAATTCGGAATAGCCTTACAGTTCTCAATTTTCGACAAGGCTACGCGTGATAAAAACTCACCGCATACTTCTTGCTGACTGAGCCCTTTTGACTGGCGAATTTTTTGATAAACTTTCCCAAAATCCCATCTCATGCAAACACCTTCTTTCGTAACTAAAGTTTACATTTTTGTAAGCGCTCTACATTCCGTGATAAAATTATATCATAAACGATGAAAGGTGGCTACGCGATGAAAAATACCTTCTTAAAATTAACACTCCTTCTTTTCTCAATATCTGAAGTCGCTTCCGATTGGTGGGAGTGGTTCCCTTGGTAATATGAAAGTCAGGTGAGTCCGATGTATTGAGAGTATTGTTATGATTTTAGTTCTTGAGGTTTTCTATCAAAAAAACCAAGATAACTGTTGAACGCTGATTGATATCCCTTGTGACGTCATATCGGTAAGGACATTATATAATATGTGATTTATATATGCTTCAAAAAGAGGTATAATTAAAATGAAAAGGTTCTTAAAATCTTCAGTGATAGTAGTGACTCTTTTAGCTAGTTTAACATTGACGGTTCTTGTTTTTGCAGCAACCTATAGTAATGGGCCAAATTGGGTGAAAAATAACGAACATTGGCAAGTGAGATATGTCGGTGAAGCTTATGCTGTCTTAGGAAGAGGAAAATCTCACTTTCATTATCGCCGATCGGGGCGCAATTTAGGTGGCGCAACAGCTTTTGCTAGTCCTGACAAGATGGTGAAAAGTGACTATCAAACCTATGCTGTTTGGGATAGCATGAATCCATGGGCTCCAAAAACAGAGTTTCACTATAGCTTTTAAATGAGATAGGTAGGTGATGATCATGTTTAGAGGATGGTACAAAGGTCTGATGTCCTCTTTTTGCCTGGCTTTAGGGGGAAATGTGGTCATAACCTACCTTTTTTTATCTTCTCCTTTTCCTTTTCTCTTATTTCTTGCCTTTAAAGTTTTTTATGAAATCCTTGTCGGGATTTTATGGTTTTCTTATGCCAAAGATTTGCGTGTGCATTATATTCTGGGAAAAAGCAAATGGCTCATCATACTGGAAAACATCGCCTTAGACGGTGTTGCTCTTATTGTGGTAACAATCGGTTTAGCTCATCTGGGGATTTTCAATGCACTATCCTTAGGAATGCTGTTACTGCTATATACCTGTTTTTGTCTTGGAATCGTAATGGATGGTTTAACACTGTTTTTACTATTAAGGAGACTTTTGTGATGAAGATGATTGTAAAGACGTTGCTGAAAAGGCGGTGGTATCTGTTTGCCTTACTGGCGCTTATTACGCTTTTGATGAACATTGTATTTTGGAATGAGTCTAGCAGATACATCCGTGCGCTTCCTTATCTCCAGCAGTTAGAGATATACACAAAAAAAGATTACTATGAACTACATTCTCCAGTTGATTTAAAAAGAGGGGAGGCTATCGAAGATTTAGTGACGGTCATTACAGAAAACTTTTTAGAGCATGATCCGATAGTGGTCTACCAAAATCGCACAACACAAAATGATTATATGGTAGAAGGACTTCTTCAGGACGAATTACACGAAGTCACATTAGAGGATTTAAAGACAAACTTGATAGAAGACTTTAATCCGAGTTTTTTAAATGGCTTACTCATTGTGGGAATTAGCCCTTCTCAAGCAAAGAACTTCGAAGAGCTGGCGTTAAATATGGGCTACCTTCTCGAACTCCGTTCTCTCAAAGACATTTATCAGGAAGAAGTTGCTTATTTTCAAAGTAATCTCCTTTTTGCAGCAGTGGTGGCCGGCTTTGCTTTGGTCTTTAGTTTTTTCCTGATTCTGATGATTTTATCAGCAGCGATGCGCATTTGCAAGGATGATATCAGGTCCTTGCGTGTGATTGGTATGCCAAGTCTACACATCAGGAGAGCTTTTCTACTGTCTCTTTTGCTTCCTATACTTCTAGCTTTAGGGGGATTTGCTTGCTTTGTTGTTCTGATGCGTGTTCAACTGATTGCAGCAGACATCATCATTTCCCTCCTTCCAAATGCTCTTTTAGTGCTACTCTTTAGTTGGCAAATCAACTACCGTCTGAAAGGGGTTCTTTATGCTTAAATTACAGCATATTACTAAACAGTTCAAGGACAAGCTCCTTTTACATCATGCAGATTTTCAAGCAAGACCAGGTCAGATAACCTTGATTATGGGAAAATCTGGCATTGGAAAAACGACGCTATTGGACATCATTTCTGGCTTGAAACCCTTTGATGAAGGTCGTTATTTCTTTGGTGACCTTGAACTCAATCAAAAGTCTGATTTGAAAATGAGTGCCTTTCGTAGCAGACATATTGGGTATATTTTACAGGACTTTGCCCTGATAGAAGATGGAACGGTTAAGGAAAATCTCTGGCTACCAAGCCTCTATCAAAAAGACATTCCCAAAGAGGACATTGCCAATCGCATCAGCCACCTAGTGAGGTTTTTTCAACTTGAGGAAGTCATGGATAAAAAAGTTAAGCAGATTTCTGGAGGTCAAAAGCAGCGTGCAGCTATCATAAGAAGTCTAGTCTTAGATCCTCAGATAATTCTCGCTGACGAACCCACAGCTAACCTTGATGAGGATAATGTTCAACAGGTAATGGCCATTTTGCAAGAGCAAAAAGCTAAGGGTAAGGTGATTATCATCGCTACACATGATAACAGGACAAAGGCCTATGCCGATACCATTTATTTATTGGAAAATCACAAGTTGATCCGCCAAAATCTGCTGGCTGAGCCCTTTTGACTGGCGATTTTTTTGATAGACTTTTCCATAGTCCCATCTCATGCAAATACTTTCTTTCATAACTAAAGTTTACTTTTCTGTAAGCGTTTTACATTTTGTGATGAAATTATAGCATAAACGATGAAAGGTGGCTACGCGATGAAAAATACTTTCTTAAAATTAACACTCCTTCTTTTCTCAATATCTGAAGTCGCTTTCGATCGGTGGGAATGGTTCCCTTGGTAATATGAAAGCGCCGAATGGGCTGCCAAACAAATCGGTAAGCCTTACAATAATAATTTTTGGAATATCGGTCGTCGCGACGCTTTCTACTGCTCCCATCTCGTCTGAGCTGCTTATAAAGATGTAACCGATGTCGATATCGGAACATGGGCTTGGGGAACACCGATTCATCCATTTGAACTGATGGATTCTGGTGAAACCACCCTGATTTTTAGAAATAAATAAAGGAAATATCTATGGCTAAATTGTATCTAAAATCTTTTTTAGCTATCTGTTTTTCCCTACTACTCTTTGGTTGTCAGGGAAATCAAAAAACAGCACAGACAGCAAGTAAACCCTATCAGTTAGCAATCTTTGACACCAATACAATCCATACCTTTAATCAACAAGATGGAACATTACAAAAAGTAGAAACCTTAGAACGAGCCCAACATTTGAGCTATTGGTCGGAGGGATTTGTGTCAGCAACTGATGGCCTCTATTTTGCCAAAACAAAACCTGACGATCAATTTAAATCATATGTGGCAAAAATTGACAAAACAATCTTAACAGAAGACTTTGTTTCTGCCGAGGGCAATGACACCTACACTTCTACGACAGATGGCGACTACTACTACGCGACAGCTGTTGAAAAGAAACTCTATCTGTCAGGCACCATTGCAGGGAAAAATGCAGATGGCTTCATCGGCGGGAATACTATTCTAGTTTACGATTTAGCCACACGTCAGAAGGAATACATCCAATTATCGACAAGCTATCCTTTAGCCATTTACCACGATCCTGTTCACAATAATTTATTAATCTCCCACGAACAGAATGCACTTCCTGCTATACATTGGACCATCTACAATCTAGATAGCGAGATGGAGCATACGGTCCCTTTCTCAGAAATCGCAACTGAAGAAACCTTCTCGTCTGCTTTTACCATGCTCAATGAGCGATACTATTTCTTATTTGCTAAACACCTTATCGAAGTTAATGCTACAGGAGAAAAAGTGGCCAACTACGATTTGACAGAGTTTGGTTTAGCCAACGCTCACGGTCTTATTGCTAGCGAATAAACAGCCATTATAAATCCGAGACGTCCTCAGATTTATGGTAAAAAGCGAAAGCATGATAATCAAGATAACCACGGGGCAGCTGACACCAATCGTATCACATTTATCTGAATAACCAAATGCCTAAGACGGACTTCTTCCAGGCATTTTTCATTCTACAAAGGATCTAGATGCCCTAATCGCTTAGCTGACATCAATCAAACATTGCTTTCGTTCCAAATAGCACATCTAAGCGGATTGGAAATCAAAGTGTGTCCCTAATTTACCTAAAACCATGGCAAAAGATAACACTACCACGAATGGTCCCCCAATTCTTCAAAACCAGGGGCATACTCGCCTGATTTTCTGATGAGATATGCTATAATATTCTTTATGGATAAGATTATTAAAACTATTGCAGAATCAGGCGCCTTCCGTGCCTATGTGCTTGATGCCACTGAAACGGTAAGAACAGCCCAAAAACATCACCAAACCCTAGCGAGTTCAACTGTCGCTTTGGGACGCACCCTCATCGCTAACTTGATGCTAGCAGCCAACCAAAAAGGTGACACTAAGGTAACCGTTAAGGTGATTGGAGACAGCTCTTTCGGGCATGTCATCTCCGTGGCTGATACAAACGGTCATGTCAAAGGTTATATCCAAAACAAAGATGTTGATGTCAAAAAAACAGCTACTGGTGAAGTCCTTGTCGGTCCATTTATGGGGAATGGTCACTTCGTGGTCATCACAGACTACGGCACTGGAAACCCATATACTTCAACTACACCACTAATTTCTGGGGAAATTGGTGAAGACTTTGCTTACTACCTGACCGAATCTGAGCAAACCCCTTCTGCGGTTGGTCTCAATGTTCTCTT
The DNA here is from genome assembly GCF_000423745.1 of Streptococcus plurextorum DSM 22810. Lineage (GTDB taxonomy): Bacteria > Bacillota > Bacilli > Lactobacillales > Streptococcaceae > Streptococcus > Streptococcus plurextorum. The sequence continues at coordinate 28,564 of NZ_AUIO01000006.1, read as the reverse complement.
GGATGAAAATGACCTTGTCACAGTAGCCGGTGGCTTTATGCTACAAGTGTTACCTGGCGCTAGCGAAGAGGAGATCGCACGCTACGAAAAACGCATTCAAGAAATGCCTGCCATCTCTACTCTCCTTAAATCAGAGAATCACATCGATGCTTTACTAAATGCCATTTACGGAGACGATGATTTCAAACGTCTCTCTGAGGAAGCCATTAGCTTCGCCTGTGATTGCTCTCGTGAGCGCTTCGAAGCCGCTTTGATAACTCTCGGAAGTACAGAGTTAAAAGCCATGGCACAAGAAGATCATGGTGCTGAGATTACTTGCCAATTTTGCGAAACAACTTATACCTTTACCCAAGAAGAATTGGAGGAGCTCATCAATGACTAAACTCAATTCCTCTTTCATGATTGGGAAGGTTGAAATTCCACACCGTACCGTCTTAGCTCCTATGGCCGGTGTCACTAACTCCGCCTTTCGCACCATCGCCAAAGAATTTGGAGCCGGACTAGTCGTCATGGAGATGATTTCTGAAAAAGGGCTCCTCTACAACAATGAAAAGACCCTTCACATGCTCCATATCGATGACAATGAACACCCTATGTCTATTCAACTCTTTGGAGGCGATGCTGAAGGATTGAAACGCGCAGCAGATTTCATCCAAAACAATACCAAAGCTGACATCGTAGACATTAACATGGGGTGCCCTGTCAATAAGGTTGTTAAAAATGAAGCTGGCGCTAAGTGGTTGAAAGATCCAGATAAAATTTACCATATCGTTAAAGAAGTAACCTCTGTCCTTGATATTCCTCTAACCGTCAAAATGAGAACTGGCTGGGCAGACAACTCACTTGCCGTAGAAAATGCGCTAGCAGCTGAAGCTGGCGGAGTAGCCGCCCTTGCCATGCACGGACGTACCCGCGAGCAGATGTACACAGGTAGCTGTGATCATGAAACCTTAGCCCGTGTTTCCAAAGCCATTACAACTATTCCTTTTATCGGAAATGGCGATGTGCGTAGCGTTCAAGATGCTAAGTTTATGATCGAGGAGCTGGGGGTTGATGCCGTCATGATTGGGCGCGCAGCACTCAACAACCCACACCTCTTTACCCAAATCAACCATTTCTTTGAAACAGGGCAAGAATTGCCTGATCTTCCATTTGTCAAAAAACTAGACATTGCCGAAGAGCACTTGCGCCGATTGGTTAACCTCAAAGGTGAAAAAGTTGCTGTACGTGAATTTCGCGGACTAGCTCCCTACTATCTTCGTGGAACATCTGGCGCTGCCAAGGTTCGTTCTGCGGTGGCTAAGGCTGAGACTTTTTCTGAAGTACAGGGTCACTTTGACAGCTTACGCTAAAACTATCCAACTATCCAACTATCCAACTATCTATCGGTAGTTGGTTTTTTGTTACAAAAATGACAAAATTTATTGATTTTGAAATATTTTTGTAATATAATGTTGCCGAAAAGTCAAAATACAAGAAGGAGATTGCTATGAAAAACTATCAAAAACTTACCGCCATGACGCTGTTAACTAGCCTCTGTTTGTTAGGTGCTTGTAGCAAAAAGGAAGAAACAACCTCAACGACAACCAATGCAAGCAAAAGTAGCCAGACCACTACTCATACAAAGAAAAAAGAGATAGCAACAACTACCCTTGAAACAACCTCTGTTCAAACCGAGGAAACGACAGCGACTACTGTCACACAAACCGAAGCAAGTTCAAGCCAAAGTACCTCAACAATCAACATCAAAGCTCTGGCAAATAATGACTTCTCATCCATTGCTGGCTCTTGGTCTAACGACCTCGGAGAAACCATCACCATTTCCAATGACGGACAGGTGACCAGCTCGATACGAGAGGGCTCATTAAAGTTAGGGAAGGGATTTCTTAGTGACAAGACCTTTGTGACTTCCATTTATAACCCAGACTCTGAAGTTGGTGGCGCTGCTTTCATGGTCATCCCGGGGGGCATCCCTAACCCACACTTCGGAGATGTGACTCCTGCCGATCGTATCTTAATCGGTCAAGATATTAATGCAGATGCCCATCCTTTCACTAGAAATTAATGCTAGACAAAAACCTCGCGTTCATTGACGCGAGGTTTAGAGTGTAGACAAACTTTATTTTCCGTTTAAACAAACTGAAAAGCTCTGCTAATTTGAGATAGGGTTACCGATTTTGCGAGTGAAAGCGAACCACATCAGATACTTTTCGACCTGATGAAAGTGGCAAGACTATTAGTATTTCCACCACCAAGAATTTTTGAGGTCCTAGGCTCAAAAATTAGGTATGGAATTAAGGAGGAAGTCGCTACCGTCCGCACCACTTAAGAAAAGTATCAAAAGAACTTTTTCTTCAATTTGAACCCCGCGTTCACTAACGCGAGGTTCTTTTTAGATGATATCAAATTTTAGTTTACCTTTTTGCACACCAATTTTCAAGGTGTGTCCTGCTTGTAGATGGCCTGATAATAGTAACTCTGCCAAATGGTCTTCAACCTCCGTTTGCAAACGACGTCGTAAAGGACGAGCCCCCATCTCCACATCATAGCCCATTTCAGCTAAACGCTTCAGGGCAGATGCTTGGAATTTCAGACTAATGCCTTTTTCAGCAAGGCTTGCTACCAATGGCTTGACCATCACTTTAACGATGTCTTGCATGTTGGCTTCGGATAAACTATGGAAAACCACTTTTTCATCAATACGATTGAGAAATTCTGGACGATAAGCTTTTTTTAATTCTTCAAAGATACGCTTTTGCATGGCCTCGTAGTCATGAGCAAGAGCTTTTGTTCCAAATCCAACGGTCTTATCGTCACGAAGTGCTGTGGCTCCTAAGTTTGAAGTCATAATGATAATTGTATTTGAAAAATCAACCTTACGCCCACGACTATCGGTCAAAACACCGTCATCAAGCACCTGCAGAAGAAGGTTAAAAATGTCTGGGTGAGCCTTTTCAACCTCATCAAAAAGTAGGACAGAATAAGGCTTATTTCTAACTTTCTCTGTCAACTCCCCACCTTCATCATAACCAACATAGCCTGGAGGGGCACCGTTTAAGCGACTGGCTGCAAATTTTTCCATGTACTCAGACATGTCAAAACGAATCAAAGCAGACTCATCATCAAAGAGTAGCTCTGCCAAAGCCTTAGCAAGCTCTGTCTTTCCAACACCTGTTGGTCCTAAAAACATAAATGATCCGATAGGACGTTTGCCTGTCCTAATACCAGACTGGTTGCGACGAATGGCACGACTAATTGCTGAAACCGCCTCATCTTGTCCAATGACACGCTTGTGTAACTCTTTTTCCAAATTAAGGTATTTCTGACTATCTTTCTGGGTCATTTTCTCAACCGGAATGCCCGACAAGCGACTAAGCGTATTGAGAACATGCTCTTCTGTCACAACAATAGCTTCAGGTGCTTTGATTGCCTTTGAAGCTTTGACCTGTCTGACCACCTGATCAAAATCACCTGAAATCAGCGCTAAATCAAGAGGCGTCAACATCTCCTCTGTCTGACGTTTAGACATGATCTGTACCGTAGCGCTAGCTTCATCCAAAAGGTCAATAGCTGAATCAGGTAACTTTTTGCTAGTCAAATAGCGGTGAGCTACTCGTACTGCTGTCTCAATAGTATCATCTGAAATACTAACCTTATGAAAAGATTCATAGCTTGGACGTAACCCTTTCAAAATAGTGACAGTATCCGCTTCGGTAGGTTCTTCAATCACTATCTTGGCAAAACGACGCGAAAGGGCAGCATCTTTTTCCAAATGCTTTTGATACTCTGCCTGCGTCGTTGCCCCAACCATATGGAGAGTCCCTCGCGATAGAGCTGGTTTCAAGATATTGGCTGCATCAAGCGTCGCATCTACACCACTGCCAGTCCCCATAATGGTATGCAGTTCATCGATAAATAGAATGATTTTCCCGTCAGTCTCAATATCTTCGATGATTTGATTCATCCGTTCCTCAAAATCTCCACGGAATCGCGTCCCTGCAACTACTGACATCATATCAAGCTCTAGTACTCTCATATGCTGTAGTTCTAGTGGTGTCTCTCCAGTGGCGATACGTTGAGCCAGTCCATAAGCCAGAGCTGTTTTTCCGACACCAGCATCTCCAACTAAGACGGGATTGTTCTTAGTCTTACGGCTCAAGACTTGAATCATCCGAGTAATTTCTTTGTCACGACCGACCACTGGATCCAAAAGTCCCTGCTCTGCCATTGCCGACAAATCACGCGTGAAATCAGAAAGTTCCCCCGCTGTGCTCGGCGGCTTCATCATATCTGAGAACCCACCACCATTTTTAGCTTTTTTAGGCTTTCTCATATCGTGAATCGCCTTAAGGTCTTCTTTGCTAATCCCTGCGTGACGCTCCAAGGTCTTTCTAAGATCAATCAAGCGTAGCGAATTGCCATCGTCTTTCCCCTTAAATCCAGCCAATTCCAAAATTCGAGTCGCCAAAAGGTCTTGATTGAGTAGCATAGCAAAGAGGACATGTTCTGTTCCCACCTCTTTAGCATGGATGGTTTGTGCAATAGCATGCGCTTGATCTAAGAGTTCACTCAACGCCTTAGAATTTGGACGCAAGGTGTCTCCTAGTTTCAGATTATCCTGCGGTGCTTTTCCAATAGCCAAAATAGCTGCCGCTTCATACTCCTCAACGCGAATGCTTTCCTCGTATTCTGCAAAGGTCAATCCTGCTACCGAATCATGCAATGAAACCATCGCCAATAGGAGATGCCAACTCTCCAAATACAAACTGTCATATCGTGCAGCTTGCTCCTGTCCAAGACGGAAAACTTCCCGCATTTTTACTGAATATTCGACCATAATTACCCTTTTCTATCTAATCTTTGAAGAATTTTTCTAAGCTGACGCGCTCGAATCGTTCCTGCATCTGCTCCTAAAACGTCATCACTCGTTACGGCTAAAAGAAAATTTCCTTCACGCTCAGTGAGTAATTTTTCATTGTAAAGCAACTGCATCAAATCAGCAAAGACTTGTTCACTAGGAGATTGACAATATTTATTAAGCAACTCACCAATGAAATGATGTTGATCTGAAAAAGCTAGTTTGGCAATACGAATATAACCACCACCACCACGCTTACTCTCTACCAGGTAACCCCTGCTCTCTGTGAAACGAGTCTTAATGACATAATTAATCTGGCTAGGCACAACCCGAAATACCTCAGCCAACTGGGAGCGTTGAATCTCTGCCTTTCCTGTTTGAGCAAGGAGCTGTTTAATGTGCTCTTCAATGCTATCGGACGTGTTTTTAAAAACCATCACAACCTCCTTGTTTGACTAATACTGACCTTATTATATCAGAAAATGCTCGACTTTTGTACTATTTAGCAAGAATGGAAAGCCTCCCTAATTGGACTTGAAAGTCACCAATTGGAATGAGGGAAAGAAATACCAAGTCACTAAATCAAAACGCCTTGAAAAAGAGCCGATAGTCTGTCAAATGGCTTGATTTCAAGAAAAGAATCATATAATAGAAGCACAAAAGGGGTGAGGGCATGCTAATTTATAGCAAAGATATCAAAACGCTAAAACGCTCGATTAATATTTTTATGTTTGTTGTGGATGCCATACTTAGCTCTTTGGACATATTGGTTCATGTATGACGAGACCATCATTGCTCAATAGATTGCCATCTTCGTCATTATACCCGCTTTTTTCAACCCATATTTTGGTATCCCATTCTTGGTTTAGTTCTGGCAATGGTTATTAGTAGCTATCGCAGAAAATGAAATGAAACGCTAAGGCAAGTTAATGGACAACTCATTTGATTTGTGGCAATATCCTTGTGACTTCTGTCCAGTGTTTTTGGTGTTATTACTTCAAGGCCGTCTTACTGGCAGAGAAAAGATTAACACCTAAACATAGGGTGTTCCAGAAGTCTACGACTGATTGTTTTAACAGAAAAGACTTAAAATCAGAGTTATTTCAACTTGATTTTAAGTCTTTTAATGATTATCACTTTGCACTTTTGCTTTCGAGGCTTTATTGAATTTAAAAGGCATTAAATCACCAAACGACATGCCGATGGCACTCGCTCCTTAGCATTCGTCATTTTTAGGACATCATCATGATGAGACTCTGATAAGATGTCTCCATCTTTCAGTAACAATATCGAGTGATACTGTTGCAAATCTTCGTCACATTCTTCGCACCAACGCTTCTCATTTTTATCCCAAAACGCCGCTAAATAGTTCGCTCGGCTATCAAAGTAGGGAAAGCCCTCTTTTAATTTTTTCCATTGTGCTAGATATTTCTCTTTAGCACCTTCAAAATCAGAAAATGACCACTCTTCTATGATATCCTTTTTCCAATCATCTAAAAACCACCAGGGTTCAAAATCCCCATATAACTTAATAACTTGATACATAATTTCCCTCAACTGTTCGATTATTATAAACCTTTTTAGGCCATAAGGGAAAAAATATGCTTACGATTTTATGTTTACAGGCAAAATAGAAACATTCTCCCAAACCCACAAAAAAGAGAGCTGAACACTCTCTTTTTTTGTTATTCCTCAACGGTAACCGTTTCTTGAGCAATTTCCAAAGGCTCTGCTTCAATAATTTCAACTTCGTTGATGGCTTGTGGTTCAAGATTGCGGTAACGTGCCATACCAGTACCAGCTGGAATGATTTTACCGATAATAACATTCTCTTTAAGACCGAGAAGGTGATCTTTCTTACCACGAATTGCTGCATCTGTAAGGACACGTGTTGTTTCCTGGAAGGAAGCAGCTGACAAGAAGGAATTGGTCTCAAGAGATGCTTTGGTAATTCCCATAAGAACTGGACGAGACGTCGCAGGAACACCACCAGAAATGACAATGTCTTTGTTGGCATCTGTGAAGTCTGCAATATCCATAAGTGTTCCTGGAAGGAGATCTGTATCTCCTGGATCCATGACACGTACCTTGCGAAGCATTTGACGCACCATTACTTCAACGTGCTTGTCTCCGATTTCTACCCCTTGGCTACGGTAAACTTTTTGCACCTCAGCAAGCAAGTAAGTCTCTACTGACAAGGTATCACGCACTTCAAGAAGACGCTTAGGCTGAATAGATCCTTCGGTAAGAGCTTCACCGCGAGCCACTTCATCTCCAACTTCGACTTTCATGCGTGAGGTAAATGGCACGACATATTCACCCATTCCCGTCTCACCTTGAACGTAGACTTTCTTAGTACGTGTTGAGGCATCTTCCTCAATATCAATAACTGTTCCTTTCACTTCAGTGATGACAGCTTCCCCTTTAGGATTGCGGGCTTCAAAGATCTCCTGGATACGAGGAAGACCTTGCGTGATATCGGTATTTGAGGCTACCCCTCCTGTGTGGAAGGTACGCATGGTCAACTGTGTACCAGGCTCACCGATAGATTGGGCAGCAATAGTACCAACTGCTTCACCGACCTCAACAGCATCACCAGTCGCCAAGTTGATACCATAGCAGTGACGGCAGACACCATGACGTGTGTTACATGTAAAGACGGAGCGAATAGTAACTTCTTCAATACCAGCTTTGACAATTTCAGCAGCCATATCTTCACTGATGAGTTTATCAGCACCAATGATCACTTTACCTGTTTCAGGATGTTTAACGGATTTCTTGGTGTAACGACCAACTAGACGTTCTTCAAGGGTTTCAGTCACTTCCTTACCATCTGTGATGGCACGAATGAGAAGACCACGGTCTGTTCCACAATCATCTTCACGAATGATGACGTCTTGAGCAACGTCAACCAAACGACGTGTTAAGTAACCTGAATCGGCTGTCTTCAAGGCCGTATCGGTCATCCCTTTACGAGCACCGTGAGTTGAGAAGAACATTTCCAAAACAGAGAGACCTTCACGGAAGTTTGATAGGATCGGAAGTTCCATGATGCGTCCGTTAGGCGCAGCCATCAAACCACGCATACCGGCAAGTTGCGAGAAGTTTGAGATGTTACCACGGGCTCCAGAGTCCATCATCATAACGATAGGGTTCTTCGGATCTTGTGTTTCAATCAAACGTTTCTCAAGAGCTTCTTTGGCTTCGCGCCAAGTTGTTGTCACAGCAACATAGCGGTCGTCATCTGTCATGAGAGCACGACGGAAGGCTTTATTGATTTGTTCAACCCTTTCGTGAGCCGCCTCGATAATCTCTGCTTTGTTGTCAATGACAGGGATATCTGCAATACCTACGGTCAAACCAGCAAGAGTTGAATGGTAGTAACCAAGGTCTTTCAAACGGTCAAGGAAGGCTGACGTTTCTGTTGTGCGTAGGCGTTTGAAGGTTTCTGCAATGATGTTTCCAAGATTTTTCTTCTTGAATGGACCATTAAGCTCAAGAGCAGCAATAGCTTCCTTGATATCCTGACCTGGCTCTAGGAAATATTTATCCGGAGTACCGTCTGTCAAGTTAGCATTATTTGGCTCCTGTAAATATGGGATTTCTGCTGGAATCACATCGTTAAAGAGGATTTTACCAACAGTTGTCACCATGATTTTATGAAGTTGGCTTGACTTCCATGGCTTGTTCGGCATGCTGTCGACAGCAATACCGACACGTGAATGCAGGTGCACATAGCCATTGCGATAGGCCATAACGGCTTCGTCACGATCTTTGAAGACCATGCCTTCACCTTCACGACCAGCGTCTTCCATGGTTAAGTAGTAGTTCCCCAAAACCATATCCTGAGATGGCGTAACGACAGGTTTTCCATCTTTAGGGTTAAGGATGTGCTCTGCCGCAAGCATGAGCAAGCGAGCTTCTGCCTGTGCTTCTTCTGAAAGCGGTACGTGGATAGCCATTTGGTCCCCATCAAAGTCGGCATTGTAAGCCTCACAGACAAGTGGGTGAAGGCGAAGCGCACGACCATCGATAAGAACGGGTTCAAAAGCCTGAATCCCCAAACGGTGAAGGGTCGGTGCGCGGTTGAGAAGCACTGGGTGTTCTTTAATCACTTCTTCCAAGATATCCCAGATACGCTCATCTCCACGCTCTACCATACGTTTCGCTGCTTTGACGTTACCTGCCATTTCACGGGCAACAATTTCGCGCATGACAAATGGTTTGAAGAGCTCAATTGCCATTTCACGTGGCACACCACATTGGTACATTTTAAGAGTCGGACCAACGGCGATAACCGAACGACCCGAGAAGTCAACACGCTTACCAAGCAAGTTTTGACGGAAACGCCCTTGCTTACCTTTGAGCATATGGCTGAGGGATTTGAGCGGACGGCTACCTGGTCCTGTGATTGGACGACCACGGCGACCGTTGTCAATCAAAGCGTCCACTGCTTCTTGAAGCATACGCTTCTCGTTTTGCACGATAATGCCTGGAGCATTGAGTTCCAAAAGGCGCGCCAAACGGTTGTTACGGTTGATAACACGACGGTAAAGATCGTTGAGATCTGAGGCCGCAAAACGACCACCGTCCAACTGAACCATCGGACGAAGATCTGGTGGCAAGACTGGCAAGATATTAAGAATCATCCATTCAGGCTTGTTACCAGATTTATGAAAGGCATCGAGAACATCCAAACGACGAACAGCCTTCACGCGCTTTTGCCCTGTTGCTGTGCGGAGCTCTTCTTTTAGCTCTGCAATTTCTTTTGGTAAGTCAACACGCTTAAGAAGGTCCTGAATAGCCTCTGCTCCCATCTTAGCGACGAAGGAACCATAGCCGTACTCTTGGAGTTTTTCGCGATATTCACGTTCCGTCAAAAGAGACTTGGGCTCAAGAGGCGTATCCATTGGGTCAATCACCACATAAGCTGCAAAGTAGATGACTTCTTCAAGAGCACGAGGGCTCATGTCAAGAGTGAGACCCATACGAGATGGAATCCCTTTAAAGTACCAAATATGAGAAATTGGAGCTTTTAGCTCGATATGCCCCATACGCTCACGGCGAACTTTGGCACGAGTTACTTCAACACCACAGCGGTCACAAACAATCCCTTTATAACGGATACGTTTGTATTTTCCACAAGCACATTCCCAGTCTTTTGTAGGACCAAAAATGACCTCGTCAAAAAGCCCTTCACGTTCTGGTTTTAACGTACGGTAGTTGATGGTTTCAGGTTTTTTAACTTCACCGTAAGACCATGAACGAACCTTACTTGGTGAGGCTAATGTGATTTGCATAGATTTAAAACGATTTACGTCAACCACTTGTATTACCTTTCTTTTTTCTTTTGAACATAGCAGAGCGACATTCAAATTCATACAGTAGAGGTGATAAGGACTGACCAAGACAGCTCTCGGTCAGCTTCCCCTCTAGATTACAATTGTTTTTTGATATCAGAGCCTATCACTCGTCAACAGTATCCGCTTCTCAAAACAGATAATGCCTTTAGCCAAACGAGCTTATTAAGCCTCATCATCTACAGGTGCTTGTCCGTTTTCTGCAGCAATCTCAGCTGCTAGACGAGCTTCCTCTTCGGCTTGTTTTTGACGAAGCTTCTCAAGGTCATCAACGTGCATGATATCATCGTCTTCACCTTCATCAAGATCGCGAAGTTCAACTTCATTATTATCATCGTCAAGGACACGCATATCAAGACCAAGTGATTGCAATTCTTTGACAAGAACGCGGAAGGATTCTGGAACACCTGGTTTTGGAATAGGTTTGCCTTTTGTAATCGCTTCGTATGCTTTCAAACGGCCATTGACATCATCTGACTTGTAGGTCAAGATTTCTTGAAGAACATTTGATGCACCGTAAGCTTCAAGGGCCCAAACCTCCATCTCACCAAAACGCTGACCACCAAACTGAGCTTTACCTCCGAGTGGCTGCTGGGTAACAAGTGAGTATGGTCCAACTGAACGCGCGTGAAGTTTATCATCAACCATGTGGTGAAGTTTGATCATGTACATGACACCAACTGACACACGATTATCAAACGGTTCACCTGTACGGCCATCATAAAGCACTGTCTTGGCGTCAGAGTCCATTCCAGCTTCTTCAACCGTTGACCAGAGATCTTCAGAAGTTGCCCCGTCAAAGACTGGTGTGGCAATATGAATGCCCAAGTTACGAGCAGCCATACCCAAGTGAAGCTCCATAACCTGACCGATGTTCATACGTGATGGTACCCCAAGTGGGTTCAACATGATATCAACTGGTGTTCCGTCTGGAAGATATGGCATATCCTCAACAGGTACGATACGTGACACGACACCTTTATTTCCGTGGCGTCCGGCCATCTTATCTCCGACTTTAATCTTACGTTTTTGCGCGATGAAGACACGCACCAAGATGTTAACTCCTGAAGGCAATTCGTCTCCGTTTGCACGCGTAAAGATTTTGACATCGCTGACAACCCCGTCACCACCGTGTGGCACACGAAGAGAAGTGTCGCGAACTTCACGCGATTTGTCACCAAAGATGGCATGCAAGAGACGCTCTTCGGCAGAAAGATCTTTCTCACCTTTTGGTGTAACTTTACCTACCAAGATATCGCCTTCTTTAACCTCAGCACCGATACGGATAATCCCCATCTCATCGAGGTCTTTAAGAGCTTCTTCACCCACGTTTGGAATTTCGCGTGTGATTTCTTCAGGACCTAACTTGGTGTCGCGGGTTTCTGATTCGTATTCTTCCAAGTGAACAGAGGTGTAAACATCCTCTTTGACAAGACGCTCAGACATGATAACCGCGTCTTCAAAGTTGTAACCTTCCCAAGTCATGTAGGCAACGATTGGGTTTTGACCAAGAGCCATTTCCCCTTTTTCCATAGACGGTCCGTCTGCGATAAAGTCACCTTTTTCAACGATGTCTCCCACTTTAACAAGGGTACGTTGATTGTAAGCTGTACCAGAGTTTGAACGACGGAATTTTTGAATGGTGTAAACATCAAGAGAACCATCCTCACGACGCACTTCGACTTTGTCCGCATCAGCGTAAACAACCTTACCGTCATATTGTGCAATGACAGCAGCGCCTGAATCGTGGGCAGCTTGATACTCCATACCTGTACCAACGTAAGGTGCTTTCGGATCAATCAGTGGCACCGCCTGACGTTGCATGTTAGCTCCCATGAGGGCACGGTTAGAGTCATCGTTTTCCAAGAAAGGAATACATGCTGTCGCAACGGCGACTACCTGTTTTGGAGATACATCCACATAGTCAACGATGCTTGCTGGGAACTCTTGGTTATTACCTTGATGACGTCCCATGACAATTTCTTCCGCAAAAGTCCCATCTTCATTGAGTTTAGAATTGGCTTGCGCAACAGTAAACTCATCTTCTTCATCGGCAGTCAACCAAACAATCTCGTTTGTGACAACGCCAGTCGTACGATCAACCTTGCGGTACGGTGTTTGAATAAAGCCGTACTTATTCAGGTGTCCGTAGCTTGACAAATTATTAATCAAACCGATATTTGGTCCCTCAGGTGTTTCAATCGGACACATACGACCATAATGAGTGTAGTGAACGTCTCGAACTTCATAACCCGCACGGTCACGGGTCAAACCACCAGGTCCTAAGGCTGACAAACGGCGCTTGTGAGACAACTCAGAAAGCGGATTGTGTTGGTCCATGAACTGTGACAACTGAGAAGAGCCAAAGAATTCTTTGATTGCAGCCGTTACAGGACGGATATTGATGATTTGCTGTGGTGTAAGCACTTCATTGTCTTGAACTGACATACGCTCGCGAACATTACGTTCCATACGCGCAAGACCGATACGGAATTGGTTTGCAAGAAGCTCACCAACTGCACGAATACGACGGTTTCCAAGGTGGTCAATGTCGTCAACTTTTCCAAGTCCTTCGGCTAGGTTGAGGAAGTAAGACATTTCAGCTAAGATGTCAGCAGTTGTCAGAGCGCGCACCTTATCGCCAGGATTGGCATTTCCGACAATAGTCACCGTACGGTCTGGGTCAGTCGGTGCAACAATCTTGAATTTTTGTAGGATAACAGGTTCAGTCACGACCGCATAATCATTTGGCGTGTAAACAAAGCTGTTCAGACCATTATCGAGCTGTTCAGAGATACTATCAATCACATCGCGTGTCATCACAGTTCCTGCTTCGACCAAAATTTCACCGGTTTCTGTATCAACTAGATTTTCAGCGATAGTCTGATTAAGAAGGCGTGTTTTAACACTCAACTTTTTATTAATCTTGTAACGACCAACCGCCGCCAAGTCATAGCGTTTTGGATCAAAGAAACGTGCTGTCAAAAGGCTACGTGAGCTGTCAGCTGTTTTTGGCTCACCTGGACGAAGACGCTCATAGATTTCTTTAAGGGCTTCGTCTGTGCGTGAGTCTGCTGGGTTTTTATGAATATCTTTTTCAATGGTATTACGAACCAATTCGCCATCACCAAAGATATCAAGGATTTCATCATCTCCTGAGAAACCAAGCGCACGAACCAAGGTCGTAAACGGAATCTTACGGGTACGGTCGATACGGGTATAAGCTAGGTCTTTGGAATCCGTCTCAAGCTCCAACCAAGCTCCACGGTTTGGAATAACCGTTGAACCGTAGCCTACCTTACCATTTTTATCCACTTTGTCATTAAAGTAAACACCTGGTGAGCGTACCAACTGAGATACGATGATACGCTCTGCACCGTTGATGATGAAAGTCCCCATTTCAGTCATATACGGAAGGTCTCCAAAGAAGACTTCTTGGGTTTTAATCTCACCAGTCTCTTTGTTAACCAAACGGAAGGTTACAAAAAGTGGCACTGAGTAGTGGGCATCGTGAGCACGCGCTTCTTCAAGCGTGTACTTAGGCTCTTTTAATTCATAGCCGACAAACTCAAGCTCCATAGTATCTGTAAAGTTAGATACTGGAAGCACATCTTCAAAGACTTCGCGCAAGCTATTGTCAAGAAACTCTTTGAATGAGTCGGTTTGAATTTCAATCAAATTTGGTAAATCAAGAACTTCCTTGATTCTTGAAAAACTACGACGGGTGCGATGTTTCCCGTACTGAACGTCATGTCCTGCCAAGATATGATTCTCCTCTTTTTTTCGATACGAGACTTGTTTCCAAGTCAGCAAAAACTCTGTCCATTCTGAGAATTTTTAGAAGGTTTAAGTTTTTGTTACAAACTGTAAACTGATCTAAAAATAGACACAAAAAGAGCAGCTAAATCTGACTATAAAAGTTGGATTTAACTGCTGTAAGTCTTCTTGGACAATATTTCAAGAAAACAGACGACAAATAATTCATATTATTTTAGCATATTTTCAAGCTAAAAGCAAGACTTTTTGCCTTATTCTGTTTTCTCGGTTTTGGCATCAGATGTGGTTTGAGCTCCATCTTCAGCTTCGGATTCAGTGGTCGATGTGTCTTCCTCGTCTGTCTCCTCATCCTGTTCTTTATCACTATTACCACTCAAGGCGCTCCAAGCTTTGACGTAATCACTTTGAGTACCACCGATAGCAAAATAATAGTTCATGCGTGGCGCTCCATTTTTCGCCCAATAACTCGTCGTTGTTTCACCCGAAACAGAAACCGTCTTACCATTGACCTCGACACTACCTGGTGGAAGTCCTGTCGATTTCAACACGTTAGAAGCAATGACACTTGAATCAAGAGCAAAACGCTCTCCACTTCCAAAAAGAGACGGGTCTGCTTGATGGATGGTACTTGTTAAGGTAGCCACAAATCTCGCCACATTGTTGTACCCTGTCAACCTAGCCAGAGAACGGTTATCATCATGCCCTGCCCATGTGCCTAGGGTCACCCTTGGCGTTGCCACCATTAACCACGAATCTCTGAAATCATTACTAGTCCCCGTTTTACCAATCCAGTCAGCATTAACAAGACTGGCGTTTATACCACCTAACTGACTGATAAAACTAGTCGTAATCCCAGAGCGAACTGGTCCACGTAACATCATAGCCATGATGCTAGCTGTCGCTGGTGAAAAGACTTTTACCGGTTTTTGTTCATGTTGATAGATAACTTTCCCTTGACTATCCGTAATGGATTCAACGATATAGCTCTCTTGGTATTGACCTCCATTTGCAATGGTCTGGTAGGCATTGGTCTGCTGGAGAACAGATACCTCCACACCACCTCCTAGGGATAGACTTTCAATACCATACTCTGGAATATCATAGCCCATTTTTTCCATATAAGACTGGACATCAACACCTTTATCTCGGAGGAGCTTATAGGTCCAAAAGGCCGGAATATTCCAAGAAACATTGAGGGACTCTTCAAGGCTAATCATTGTTGTTCCCAAATCACCATCGTGGTAGATTGGTGACCCGTTTGAGAAGGTTGTTGGGTAGTTCGAAAGGACACTGGCACTGCCCATAAGACCTTGGTCGATAGCAATGGCATAAGGCAAAATCGGTTTGATACTTGAACCTGTCGAGCGTTTAGAAGAAAAGGCGTGGTTATTCTGGTTAGTAGCATAGTTACGGCCACCAATAAAACCAAGAATCGCACCCGTTTTATTATCCATAAGGACATTTCCGACTTCTACTTGCCCAGTACCGTCATCAAGTAACCTGCCGTAATTCGTGACCGTATCTTGCATGGCTTGATGAACAGTTGGATGAATCGTACTCGTTACCGTATAGCCGCCTTGAGCAAGCTCTTCTACTGCTTTAGCCCGATAGGCTTCTTTTGTCGCATCATTTTTTAAATCCTGGGCCGATACGCCATCCCGTTGGATAATGTAATCGTACATGCGATCTTGTGCTTCTGACAAGACAGAATAGTAGAGATAGTCATGATTTGAAACTGTCCTTGCTTCGGGTTGTTTAAAGTCTTGTTTCAAATCATAAGCAGCATAACTATCGTAATCCGCCTTGCTTAAAATGCCCGCACGGTACATATTATATAAAACTGCTTGAGCCCGATTGAGTCCCCAGGCCATATTTTCCTCAGACTTAAATGCCCCTGTCGATGTATAAGGGGAATAGACAATTGGACTTTGAGGCAGACCAGCTAAAAAAGCTGCTTGAGGAATGGTTAAATCTCTAGCCGATACCCCAAAAATACCCTGGGCGGCCTCTTCGATACCAGCGATATTTTGCCCCGTATTATTACGCCCAAAAGGCGAGACATTGAGGTAGTTTGTCAAGATAGCATCTTTATCTAGGTTCCTCTCAAGCTCTAAAGCATAGACGATCTCTGTCGCCTTACGTTTAAAAGTCGGAGCATCTCCTAAAATTTGCTGCTTAATGAGCTGTTGGGTCAAAGTGGAACCACCACTAGACTCTCCTATGCCAAGAACCGATCCCAAGGTCGCACGGAAAATAGCCTTTGGAACGACCCCGTTGTGAGACATGAAATTTTCATCTTCTGTGGCAATAATGGCATCCTTGACATTTTGAGAAATCGCAGAGCTCTCCACAGGTGTCCTCAATAAATCAGAATCGATTTTAGAGATCACTTGACCATCTGAATAAGTTATTTGAGATACCTTACTCAGCTGACTAACCTGAGCAATCAATTCTTCCTTTGGAGGAACTGTGACAGAGTCGATTTGACTGACAAGGTAGCCCATTCCAATACCAGCTCCTAATAGACCAAAAAGTAAGATTAGGATGTAGGCAAAGTTCGTTACAAGCTTAATGGTCCGCAAAAAAACGGCTCCATAATCTTTCCAAGTATAGGCTTCTTTTGGAGTAATGTCTTGACGTTTTCTAAATAATTGTCGCTTCTTACCAGCTTCTTGTTTTTTCCATTTTTCCATGCTAGTATTATAGCAAAATTTCCATAGACTTGCATAGCAACACCATTTTCTGATATAATATCTTGTATTAATTTTATCAAAGGAGAACGCTCATGAATATTTTCGAAGAACTCAAAGCTCGTGGCTTGGTCTTTCAAACGACTGATGAAGAAGCCCTAGTCAAAGCATTAACAGAAGGGCAAGTATCCTATTATTCTGGCTACGACCCAACTGCCGACAGCCTGCATTTGGGGCATTTGGTACCAATCCTCGTCTGCCGTCACTTGCAATTAGCAGGGCACAAACCTTACGCTCTCGTTGGCGGTGCGACTGGTCTGATTGGCGACCCTTCCTTCAAGGATGCGGAGCGGAGCTTGCAGACCAAAGACACCGTGGACGGTTGGGTGACAAAAATCCAAGGCCAACTCTCTCGCTTCTTGAATTTTGAAAATGGTGACAACAAGGCCGAAATGGTCAACAACTACGACTGGTTCTCAGACATTAGCTTTATCGACTTCCTCCGTGATGTCGGCAAATACTACACGGTCAACTACATGATGAGCAAGGACTCTGTGAAAAAGCGGATTGAGACAGGGATTTCCTACACCGAGTTCGCCTACCAAATCATGCAAGGCTATGACTTCTACGAACTCAATGACAAGCACAATGTCACCCTGCAAATCGGTGGCTCTGACCAGTGGGGCAACATGACAGCAGGTACTGAATTGCTTCGCCGCAAGGCTGACAAGTCTGGTCACGTGATGACTGTTCCCCTCATCACCGACTCAACAGGTAAGAAGTTTGGTAAGTCAGAGGGCAACGCTGTTTGGCTGGATGCCGACAAGACTTCTCCCTATGAAATGTACCAATTCTGGCTCAATGTCATGGACGACGATGCCGTTCGTTTCTTGAAAATCTTTACTTTCTTGTCACTCGATGAGATTGCTGAGATTGAAGAAAAATTTGACGCTGCTCGTCATGAACGTCTGGCTCAGAAGATTTTGGCTAAAGAAGTCGTGACACTGGTCCACGGTGAAGAAGCCTATAATCAGGCCCTTAACATCACTGAGCAATTGTTCGCTGGCAACATCAAAAACCTATCCGCAAAAGAGCTCAAGCAGGGCCTCAGCAACGTTCCAAACTACGCTGTACAGGCTGAAGACAACCTTAACATCGTGGAACTCTTGGTTACCTCAGGGATTAGCCCTTCAAAACGCCAAGCTCGTGAAGATGTGGCAAATGGTGCTATCTACGTCAACGGTGAGCGTGTGCAAGACTTGGACTATACCCTTTCTGACAGCGATAAGATTGATGGCGAGTTGACCGTTATCCGTCGTGGTAAGAAGAAATATTCTGTTTTGACTTATTAGTCAAATAACCTCCGTATAAGCGGAGGTTATTTTTATCATAACAAGAGGATGACTAACAAGAGGTACAGGATTAGAGCTGCAATACGATAAACGTTTTTAAACATATT
Source organism: Streptococcus plurextorum DSM 22810 (assembly GCF_000423745.1). GTDB lineage: Bacteria > Bacillota > Bacilli > Lactobacillales > Streptococcaceae > Streptococcus > Streptococcus plurextorum. The sequence goes on along the minus strand of NZ_AUIO01000006.1, from coordinate 10,420 downwards.
TTTGTCAAATCGTGTCGGTAAGAAAACAGCTGACAAGAAACCTCCTACGGCACCGCCTAGATGGCCGGCTAGACTGATGCCAGGCATTAGCACACTAGAGATCAAATTAAGGACAAGTAAGGTTTGAAAATTTCGCCCCATTACCTTCAACTGATAACTTTTCCCGAAATAACCCACAAGGGCAATGCCAGAAAACAAGCCAAAGAGAGAAGTTGACGCACCTGCTGAGATGACTTCTGGAGTAAAGAAAGCCACAAAGACATTTCCCATCACTCCTGATAAGAGGTATAAGATAAGAAAGCGAAAAGACCCCCACAAACGCTCAGCTATTGCCCCCACAAAATAAAGAGAGATGAGATTCATGATCACATGCCGCCATCCAATGTGTACAAAAATAGGAGAAAAGAGACGCCAGTATTGAGGAGATAGCCCCTTTAAGTAGGCACCATAAAGGCCACCAGACGCATAGACGGCATAAGCTGACGTAGACTGACCCCAAAAAAGCACTTGCATCAGCAAAAAATAGAGAAGGGTCGCCAAAAATAAAAGGGCTGTTACTGGACTTTGTTTTAAAAAATATCTAAATTGTTGCATACATCACCTCTTTTACAGGTACATCAAAACCATCAGGTTGAAAATCTAAGGCTTGAAAAGGATAAGCCAGACTAATCGTTTCTCCCTGATAATCTTCAAGATAGCGGTCATAATACCCACCACCATAACCGATACGATAACCGGAAGTATTAAAAGCGAGGCCTGGCACAAGGATGAGATCAATCCTTGACTTCATTACCTCCGTATGACTAAGCGGTTCCCATAAACCAAAAGACGTTTTATAGAGCCGTTCTTTATCATAGGCCACAAAAATCATGCGACCATTAGAATAGGTTTTTGGCACAAGAATTTTTTTGCCATCAGATAAGGCCTGATCTATTAGTAACTGTGTGTTAAATTCATGACTAAACGCCAAATACAGCGCAATAACCTTTGCTTTTTGATAGGCTTCTAAAGCCCAAAACTGTCCCGCTAAGTCACGGTCATAACAGGCTTTATGTGTCTGGTCCATCGCTTTCAAATCTTTTAAGACTTGGTTTCTGATTTCTTTTTTTGTCATGGGGACATCATACCATGTTTTAGTGATTTTTTCATGATTTTCCTTGCTTTTACAGCCAAGTAAACGTACAATATTCTCCAAAGGAGACTTATCCATGCAAGATTTAACAAAAGGTAACCCCTTATCCGTCATTCTTCGTTTTACCATTCCTTTACTCATTGGTAGTTTTTTCAGTTAGCCTACAATTTCGCTGATAGCATGATTGTAGGACATACTTTGGGAAAAGATGCCTTTGCTAGCGTTGGGGCTACTGGGAGTATCACTTTTCTGATTGTCGGTTTTGCCCAAGGATTAACAGGTGGTTTGGCCATCGTTACCGCTCAAAAATTCGGAGCTAAAGATCATATAGGCATCAAAAAAAGTTTTGCTCACGGTCTTTTTTATGCCTTGGTGACAAGTCTTATATTAAGCGTCATTTCTCTGCTGTTTTTGCATCCTTTATTGACGCTTATGCAAACACCAGCTAATCTCATTGAACACTCGCGTCAGTTTTTGACTGCAATTTTTGGAGGAATGACTTTTACAATCCTCTTTAACTACCTCTCTAGCATCATCAGAAGTTTAGGCAATGCCAAGACACCCCTTATAGCTCTTGTCATCGCTTGTATCATCAATGTCATTCTTGATTTCTCTTTTATTCTCAATTTCAATATGGGGGTTTTTGGTGCAGGTCTTGCGACCATTATCGCTCAAGCTTTTTCTGTTTTATACCTTTGGCGCTACATCAAAAAAGCAGTCCCTCAGCTACATCTACAAGCCGACGATTGGAAACTCGACCGAGTCAATCTCAAAAAACACGCGCAACTAGGATTCCCAATGGCATTCCAGTCTAGTATCATCGCTATCGGAGCAGTGACCTTACAAGTGGTCCTTAACAAATTAGGAACAAACGCTATCGCTGCACAGGCTATTGCCAGCAAAACCGATCAGTTAGCCATGCTCCCTATGATTAACCTGGGATTAGCTGTTTCTACTTTCACCGCACAAAACTACGGTGCCAAGAAATACGAACGCATCATCAAAGGCTTGAAGCAAAGCCTTCTCGTCAATATTATCTGGTCTGTTGTTTTTGCAATACTGCTCATCAACTTCAATAGCTTCTTCTCAAGCCTTTTCTTATCAAACGGCAGCCAAGAAGTCTTCGACCTCGCCTTGATTTATTACATTATCAATGGTGCCTGTTACTGGATTTTGGCGATTCTCTTTGTCCTGCGTAGCTTTATTCAAGGCTTAGGGAAAGGATTTGTCCCTACATTAGCAGGTATTATGGAGTTAATCATGCGAGCTGGTGTGGCTATTATCGGACTGGTTTATTTTGGATTTTACGGAGTTGCCAGCGCTAGTCCTGCTGCTTGGATTGGTAGTGTCGTCATCTTAATTCCAAGCACCTTAATTTTCATTAAGAGATTGAGACAAGAACAAAACCTGCCATCAAAACCACTCTCAAACTAACCCCTTGTCACTCCTTAGATAACACAAAAGCCAGAGGATATCTGGCTTTTGTGTTTAACCTGCCTTATAGGCCAAAAATGCTGAAATTTCTTCGACGGCAAATGGAATAGCATCTTCTTTAGGGCTCATCTTGGCGTGGTGAAGAGGATAAGGTGTGTCAATACCAAGCCAGAACATCACACCAGGGACTTTTTGTAGCAGGTAACCGAAATCTTCTCCCGTCATAGCTGGCGGACAATCAATGAGATTGACAGCTTTGCTATTGCTAAAGAAAGTCATCAAGTCATCTGCAAGTTCTGGCTGATTTTCCACTGGCAACCAAGCACCTTGACGTAATTCAATCTCTACTTCCATATTGAAACTTGCCGCAATGCCTTGAGCAATGGTCTTGACGCGGTCCTGCATCAAAAGGCTCATGTCTTGCGTCAGAGCCCGGATAGTTCCTCTCAGACTAGCTGTTTCTGAGATGATGTTGCTGGTAACACCAGCATGGAGAGCTCCGAAGGTCACAACTCCCCCTTCAATAGGATCCACATTGCGACTGACAACGGTCTGAACTTGAGTGATAAAATACGCCGCTGCGACCAAAGCATCATTTGACAGGTGAGGGAAAGCCGCATGGCCTCCTTTACCTTTAAAGGTCACATAAACCTCACAAGTCCCTGCAAACAGGGTAGAACGGTTTGTGGCAATATCTCCCACCTTAAAATCTGGCCGAACATGAAGGCCGTAAAATTCATCAGGCAACCACTCCTTAAACGCATCATCCTCGTACATGAGTTTGGCACCGCCTAGATTTTCTTCAGCAGGCTGGAAAAGAAAGAGCAGGTTTTCCTTAGGTTGTTGCGCAGCCATTTTTTCCAAGAGTCCTAAGGCAATGGTCATGTGAACATCATGTCCACAAGCATGCATACGACCCTCGTGCTGACTGGCAAAGGCAAGACCTGTCTCTTCGGTAATAGGAAGCCCATCAATATCCGTTCGCCAGCCAATAGTCTTAGTCGGTGCAGACCCCTTAAGAAATACCAAAATACCCGTCTTCCAAGTACGCTTCTCGATAAAGGGCTTCTCCGATGCAATCTCTTCGATGCGCTCCAAAAGATAGGCTTGTGTCCTAAACTCTTCAAGGCCAATTTCAGGGATTTGGTGCAGATCCCGACGCACCTTAATCAAATCTAATGTCATCTTATATCCTCCAAGAAAAGCCCGAGACAACTCAGGCTTCTAAACTTACAGATTACGAAGCGCGTCTTCAAGCGCCGTTTTTTGTTGGGTCTTTTCGTCGATTTCCTTGATGATACGGGCTGGTACACCTGCAACAACCACATTTTCAGGGACATCTTGAGTCACAATAGCACCCGCTGCAACTACAGAGCCACTTCCGATTTGCACACCTTCGATGACAACAGCATTAGCACCGACCAAGACATTGTCACCAACACGAACTGGCTCGGCAGACGCTGGCTCGATGACACCCGCAAGGACTGCACCTGCACCGATGTGGCTATTTTTACCTACGGTCGCACGACCACCGAGGATAGCCCCCATGTCAATCATGGTACCTGGACCGATTTCCGCACCAATGTTGATGACCGCTCCCATCATGATAACAGCATTATCGCCAATGGTCACTTGATCACGGATAATGGCACCTGGCTCGATACGGGCATTGATATTCCGCTTGTCAAGCAATGGCACAGCTGAGTTGCGACCATCTTGCTCAACCACGTAGTCTACATTTTCAGTCAAGTTTGCCAAAAGTGGCTCGACATCCTTCCAGTCACCGAAGAGGACATTGCCAAGCTTTATCACTTCAGCAGGAACAGGCCCAGCCAATTCACCTTCAAAAGTCACTTTAACAGTTGTCTTCTTCACAGCATTACCAATAAAGGCAATGATTTCTTGGGCAGTCATTTTTTGTGCAGTCATAGTATTTCCAATCTATTAAAAGTATTTTTACCATTATAGCAAATTTTCAGAAAATTTTCTACTTTAGCGTAAAAAGAATCGTTCTTTCAGACTGAAAAAAAAATCCTTTTATTACTTTTCTTAAACGATAGAACGGTAACGATTTTCTTAGGAATGCCATACTTCATTTTTGAACCTAAGGTTTCAAATTCTGAGGGCATATCGTTCAGTGCCTCTGTCACTTTTAGCAGGCCCAAAAGTATCGGATCGTGCTCGCAAAATCAGTAACCATATCTTAAACTAGTAGAGCTTTTTCAGTTTTTTAGCCAGAAAATAAAATTTGTATTCCCCCTATAGTGTCAAGGTCTTCTCAAACATTTCTCATCAAAAAAAGCTCCTTTCGGAGCTTAGGTGTTATAAACGTGCGTTCAATTCTGCACTTAGGGCTTCAAAGCCTGGTTTCCCGAGAAGGGCAAACATGTTTTTCTTATAAGCTTCAACCCCTGGTTGGTCAAATGGATTGACACCATTCAAGTAACCTGAAAGAGCGATGGCAATTTCAAAGAAATAGATGATGTAACCAAGTGTAAACTCATCTTGCGCTGGAAGGGTGATGAACATGTTTGGCACATTACCATCTGTATGGGCCAAAAGAACGCCATCAGTAGCTTTTTTATTGACAAAGTCAACATCTTTACCTTGAAGATAGCCAAGACCATCCAGATCTTCTGCCAATTCTGGGATAATCACGTTTTTACGTGGTTTATCTACACGGATAGCTGTCTCAAAAAGGATACGAGCCCCTTCTTGGATATATTGACCGAGAGAGTGCAAATCAGCTGAGAAATTAGCTGATGAAGGGTAGATTCCTTTTTGGTCTTTTCCTTCTGATTCTCCTGCTAATTGTTTCCACCACTCTGAGAAATACTGAAGCGATGGCTCATAATTAACTAAAATTTCAGTTGAGTAGCCTTTACGGTAAAGAACGTTACGAACCGCTGCATATTGATAAGCTTCATTTTCAGAGAGTTTGTCTGATGAGTAAGCTTTACGGGCTGCCGCTGCCCCTTCCATAAGCGCAGTGATGTCCGCACCTGATGCTGCAATAGGCAAGAGTCCCACAGCTGTAAGCACAGAGAAACGGCCACCAACATCATCTGGTACCACGAATGTTTCCCAACCATTAGCATCCGCTTCTACCTTGACGGCACCGCGTGCCTTATCAGTTGTCGCATAGATACGCTTATTTGCTTCTTCCTGACCGTATTTTTTAACTAAAAGTTCTTTGAAAACACGGAAAGCAATAGCAGGTTCAGTTGTTGTTCCTGATTTTGAAATAACGTTGACTGAAAACTCTTTATCTGCCACATAATCTACCAAATCAGCGAGGTAACTTGATGAAATAGAATTTCCTGCATAAAGGATTTGTGGGGCTTTACGATCTTCTGCCGATAACAGGTTGACAAAGTTATGGCTCAAAAAGTCAATAGCTGCACGCGCACCTAGATAAGATCCCCCGATACCAATAACCACTAGAACTTCAGAATCAGATTGGATTTTCTTAGCTGCTGCTTGAATACGAGCAAATTCTTCCTTATCATAATTTTCTGGCAGGTCTAGCCAACCAAGAAAGTCAGAACCTGGCCCTGTCCCTTGACGCAAGAGTTTATCCGCTTCTGTGACCTGTCCTTGTAAAAAGTCAATTTCGTGTTGAGCAGCAAATTTTTCCAACACTTTTGAATAATCAAATGTAATATGTGCCATTTAAAGCATTTCCTCCTAATTAGATACTTCTATATCATACTCTTTTACGAGGATTATTTCAAGGTATTACCACGCTATTCCTTAGTTTCCCAGTGATTTTATGACTTCAACACGTGTAATCTGACCCGCTTTCATGCTATCAACACGCAAAGCAACATCTTTGAAATAAACCGAAGCACCGATGGCTGCCGTCTTATCCTCAGCCTCGAGATGCCTTAACATAAAATCACGTAGGAGTTCACTTTTTTCTTGAGGTTTTAGAGTGATGCGCGCTAGCACATTAACCATCCGAACCTTTTGACTGCCACGAACAATAATACTATTAGCATCATCAAAGCTGGTAAAGAGGTATTTTCTAGTCGCAAATAAGCCAGCGATAGACAAAACACCTAAGAGAGTGTCAAGTGCCGTCCCATGAGAGATAACTAGCTGCCTAGCTACCGCAAACAAAAGCACTTCAATAATCGTTCCTGATGTGTGCTTACTAAGCATTTTAATCAACTCCACACCAATAGCGATGGACATGGCTTGGTTGAGGAAGCTATGGAGATAATCGCCTATTGTCCCTGAGGTATTAAAGGCAGCAAATAACTCAATGGATAAACGCCCTGTCAAGGTTAAGAGCACCAAGACAAGAATGATAGAGATTAGAATTTCCACATAAAATGATAATTCATAGAGAATGGTTTGAATAAATTTACGCATCTGGTTCCCCTATTCTAGTATTTTTACAACGGTTACTTCCATTTTAAACTATTTGACACAATCTGGCGATAGAATCTACTCATTTTTATGATAATAAACACATTTTGAACATTAGCCCTCCTTCTTATTGTAAAGATATTGATTGCCAAAATTCTGAATATTGTGATATAATAGGCTAATTTTATTTGGAGGTAAATCAATGACAACCTATAATTTCTCTGCAGGCCCTGCAGTATTGCCACAAGATGTTTTGAAAAAAGCGCAAGCTGAGTTTTTGGACTATGCCAACTCAGGCATGAGTGTTATGGAGTTGTCCCACCGTTCCAAAGAATTTGATGACATTATCAAGTCTGCTGAGAGCCTACTTCGTGAATTGATGGCTATCCCAGATAACTACAAGTTGCTTTTCCTACAAGGGGGCGCTTCAACACAATTTTCAATGATTCCCTTAAACCTAGCTCTAGGTAAGAAAGCCTACTATGTTGCCGCAGGCTCTTGGGGTAAAAAGGCTTATACTGAGGCTGTTAAATTATCAAAAACTTTAGCATTTGAGCCGATTCTACTAGCAACCTCTGAGGAGACAACCTTCGACCATATCCCTTCATTTGACAGCTCTGCCATTGATCCCAATGCAGCCTATGTCCACATCACCACTAACAATACCATTGAAGGGACTGCCGTCTACGACTTGCCAGATACAAATGGTGTTCCAATCGTCGCCGACATGTCATCTAATATCCTAGCGGTTAACTATAACGTGGCTGATTTTGGCATGATTTATGCAGGAGCTCAAAAAAACATTGGACCTGCAGGAGTGACAATCGTCATTATTCGAGAAGATCTGCTTAATAGCGAACCAGCTCTGTCTTCAATGTTAGACTACCGTATCCAAGCCGACAACGATTCCCTTTACAACACACCACCAACCTTTGGGATTTACATGGCAAAGCTAGTTTTTGAACATGTCAAATCACTTGGTGGCGTTGCAAAAATGGAAGAAATCAATCGTGAAAAAGCTGGTCTTCTTTATGATTTTATTGAAAAATCAGGTTTTTATAGTAGTCCTGTAAAAAAAGCTTGTGACCGCTCAGTTGCTAATATCCCTTTTGTCACACCATCTGCCGAATTAGACAAGAAATTCAACCAAGAAGCTGATGCTGCTGGCTTTAAAAATATCAAAGGGCACCGTTCAGTCGGTGGCATGCGAGCTAGCCTCTACAACGCCTTCCCTAGACAAGGCGTCCTTGATCTTATTGACTTTATGGAAACATTTGAGAAGGAGAACAAATGACAGTATTTGCGGTTAAAACCTACAATAATATCAACCAAATTGGCTTAAAAGAACTGGGAAACAAGTTCCAAATTGACGGAGATAAATCAGATAACCCTGATGCTTATATCATCCGAAGCCAAAATCTGCACGGTGTGGATTTCCCAGACAACCTAAAAGCTATTGCACGTGCTGGAGCTGGAACCAACAATATCCCGATCCCTGAAGCAAGTGCCGCAGGAATCGTGGTTTTCAACACACCCGGTGCCAATGCCAACGCAGTAAAAGAGGCAGTTATCACTGCCATTCTGTTGTCAGCCAGAGACTATTTATCCGCTACAAAATGGGCTAACACCTTATCAGGAGATGATGTCCCTAAACAAATTGAAGCTGGAAAAGCACAATTTGCTGGAACTGAAATCTCTGGAAAAACACTTGGAGTTATTGGACTTGGCGCTATCGGCGCTCGCATTGCTAACGATGCTCGCAGGCTTGGTATGAAAGTGCTCGGTTACGACCCTTATGTTTCTATCGAAACTGCTTGGAGCATTTCTAGTCATGTGAAACGCGTCAATGATTTGAAAGAGATTTTTGCTAACTGCGACTACATCACCGTTCATGTCCCTCTAACCCCAGATACCAGACACCTTTTTGACAGCTCTGCCTTTGCCCAAATGAAAAAAGGGACAACTCTGATTAACTTTGCGCGTGCCGAATTGGTCGATAACGTCGCCCTCTTTGATGCTGTCGATGCTGGGGTTATCAAATCCTATATTACAGACTTTGGTAGCGAAGAGCTACTCAACAAGAAAAACATCACCGTTTTCCCACACGTCGGCGGCTCAACTGAAGAAGCTGAACTTAATTGCGCTATCATGGCTGGGCAAACCATTCGCCGCTTCATGGAAACAGGCGAGATCACCAACTCTGTCAATTTTCCAAATGTTCATCAAAGCCTAAATGCTCCTTACCGCATTACCTTAATCAATAAAAACGTGCCAAATATGGTCGCTAAGATTTCGACCGCAGTTTCTAACTTAGGTATCAATATTGACAATATCATCAATCGTTCAAAAGGAGACTACGCCTACACGCTCCTTGATCTTGATGAAGCTGATAAGACCAAAGTAGACAGCCTTGTTGAGATTTTTGAAGCCGATGACAATATTGTCAAAGTGAGACTCATTGGAGGTAAACAATGACCGTCAAGGGACTTTTAGTCATGGATGTTGACTCTACTCTCATCCAAGAAGAAGTTATTGACCTCCTTGGAGAAAAAGCAGGTCATAAAGAAGTCATCGCTGATATTACCGCACGTGCCATGGCAGGACAGCTGCAGTTTGAAGAGGCACTAGCAGAACGTGTTAAGTTGCTAGAAGGTCTTCCGATTTCTATTTGGGATGATATTCGAGAGGAAATTCACTATACCGAAGGCGCGAAAGAACTGGTTGCTGAACTCAAAAAGCGTGGCTATAAAATCGGCTTGGTATCCGGAGGATTTCATGAAATTGTCGATAGACTAGCTGAGGAACTAAATCTTGACTATGTCTGCGCCAACCGCATGGAAGTAATGGACCAAAAGCTAACTGGTCGCACCTCTGGTCCTATCGTTACTAAAGATACTAAAGTAGCCTGTCTTAAGCAATGGGCAAGCGAGAACAACCTTGAGTTGAATCAAACCATCGCTATGGGAGATGGGGCAAATGATATTCCTATGATTTTAACAGCAGGGATTGGTGTTGCTTTCTGCGCTAAAGCAAGCCACCCAGAAATTATGCACAAAATCACTGAGCCTAATCTCTATCATTTAATGGCTATTATTGACAAACTCAGCTAACTTCAAAAGACCTTTTCGGTCTTTTTTGAGTCTTATACAATGAGAAATCAAAAAAAGCGGCTCTATAATTTCTGTAGTGGGTAACTCCCCCTTCTGATATTATAGGGCTTTTTGACTGTATGAAAAAAGTCCTATATGACTTATAATGAAAAGCGACCAAACCATCATTAGAAAGACTCATATGGAACTTCTTAAGGATACCACAGATTTAATCGGATTAAAAGACAAAAATATTAAAATCCTTCTCGTTGTACACCTTCACACCCACATCGAAATACGGGCAAAGTTGGACTATCAAGCGCCTGACTGCCCTCATTGTCAGGGAAAAATGATGAAATACGATTTTCAGAAAGCTTCAACTATCCCACTC
>NZ_AUIO01000005.1 GCF_000423745.1 Streptococcus plurextorum DSM 22810 | reverse complement strand
AACTGAATGCTTTGAACTCATTGAAGACCATTTGAAGCTCGTCAAGCAGCCATTTTTGACCGTCTTCAAGACCTTTCTCAAATACAAAGCTTACATCATCAACGCACTTGAGTTGCCTTATTCCAATGCCAAGTTGGAAGCGACCAACAAGCTTATCAAGGACATCAAACGCCAAGCTTTTGGATTTCGAAACTTCAAAAACTTTAAAACTAAAATTCTCATCGCTTTGAACATGCAAAGAGAGAGAACCAATTTGATTCTCTCTCGTGCTTAGTTATAAGTCACCCACTACAGTTGACAATGAGCCTTTTAAAGGATATGTCTCAAGAGGTTCTTCAACATTGAGATTATGTCTGATATTATTTTTTATTTGCGTTTTTTCTGTTTGCCAGCGTTACGGTTTGTTTTTGCTAAAGTTGCCTGTGGTTGACTCGGAGTGACATCCTTACGAGCTGATGTAGCTTTGAATTTTTTTGGTGGATTCAGTTTGAACTCTTCCGCTACTTTTTCGCGTAAGCGAGGCTTGATCATATAAGTGGTAATCAATTGTTGGAAGATGGAGAAGAAGCCGCCGACCAACCAATAAAGTCCGACACTTGATGGAAGGCTAATGGTAAAGACGGCCATCATGATTGGCATTGTATACATCGTTGCTTTCATCTGTTGGCGTTGGTCTTCAGGTACAGCCTGAATGGATAACCAAGACTGAACGAAATAGAGCGCCACGATAATAGCAATAAGGATGAAATCGGGTTTCCCAAGATTCATCCACAAGAAGGTGCTGTCAGCGATACCTGGCGTATGTATCGAAGCAAAGTACATAGCAGAGAAGAAAGGCATTTGGATGAGCAATGGTAGGCATCCGATGCCCCCGAACATACTAACACCATTTTCTTTTTGAGCAGCAAAGAGGTCGGCTTGAGCAGCCATTTTCTCTTCTTGTGTCAGGTTAGGGTCCTTCATGCGATTTTGAAGAGGTTCCAATATTGGAGCTAAGTACGCACGTTTTTCAGCTTGATAAGCAGCTTTGCTACTTTGAGACAAGCCAAGTGGGAGGATGACGAGCCTAACGATGATAGTAACAAGGATAATACCAATACCAAAACCAAGTCCTAGATTTTCAGCAAAAAAGCTGATTAAATTAGCCATTGGTTGACCTAATAAATCCCAAATAAAGCCAGTAGGTTCCCCTGTTGTCTTATCTCGTTGGACACAGCCACTCAGAAGTAGTAGGAGTGAAATTGATAGCCCAGAAAGGGCCAAACGTTTGAATTGTTTAGTCACAGTTAGATTCCTTTAATTTTAATAATGCCTTTCTATTTTACCGTTTTTTGAAAAAATTCTCAATCATTCTGCTGATTTTTAATAAGAGATACGAAAATCACTAAAATCTGAAAAGTGGGTCATTGTGACATCAAGGTAAGTCACTCTTGCAAAAGGAGAGGGATTATTGCGGAGTTCTTGGATAAAACGTACCATCTTATTGGAGTCGTGAGACTGTGCCAAGATTTCAACAGTACCGTCGTCGTTATTCCACACACGACCATAAATATCACCAATTTCAAGTGCTAAGGCACAAGTGGAATACCGAAAGCCGACTCCCTGAACTCGACCAGAGACTAGAATTCTAAGTTTTTTCATGTTGGCCACCATTTCTTATTTTTCCCCATTATAACATGGTTGGGATAAGGAAAATATATAGTTTTTGGCTATAAAAAACAATAGAATATATATATTTTACAACTATAAGTTTGTCTGTTAGAATAAGCTTATCTAAACGGTTTATGGAGGTAATCAATGATGGTAAATAAGGTATTTGAACACGTAGGCTCTTTTCTTCGTCCTAAAGAACTCCAAGAAGCGCGCACTGCCTTTGAAACTGGTCAGATAGGCCTAGGAGATCTTGTTGAGATTGAGGACAAGGCTATCCGAGACTTGGTTGATAAGCAAATTGAGGCTGGGCTTGAAAAGGTAACAGATGGAGAATTTCGTCGTGCCTATTGGCATCTAGATTTCTTTTGGGGTTTCAATGGTGTCGAGCATGTGCATGCCGCAGAAGGTTATCGTTTCCACGATGAGACGACCAAAGCCGATTCAGCCTTACTATCTGGGAAAATCACAGGAGACAATCATCCGTTTGTTGCCGCTTATCAATTTTTGAAAAATTATGTTGATGAAAAAAGCGGAGTTGTAGAGGCTAAGTATACTATCCCTGCGCCAGCACAGTTCTATTTTGAGCTCATCCGTGATGCAGAACATGTGGCAAATCTTAATGATATTTATCCAAACTTTGAGGATGTGCGTAAGGATATTAAAGAGGCCTATTTAACGGTTATCAATGATTTGGTAGCTGCAGGGCTAAAGACACTTCAAGTGGATGACTGCACCTGGGGAGTGTTGGTTGATGGGAATTTCTTAACAGGATGGGGTGCTGCTACGGGGCAGACAGCTCAGGAAGTTCGTGACAACCTGGCAAATCTCTTTTTGACATTGAATAATGATGTTTATGAAAATGTCCCTGAAGGTTTGACTCTTAATACTCACGTTTGTCGAGGCAATTTCCATTCGACATGGGCAACATCAGGTCCTTATGATGCGGTAGCAGATGAGCTTTTCAATAGAGAAGTGGTAGACAGTTACTTCCTTGAATATGACAATGAACGTTCTGGTGGTTTTGAACCTTTAGCTAAGGTTTCTGGGGATAAGGTAGCAGTTCTTGGCTTGATTACTTCTAAAAATGGTAGCCTAGAAGATAAGGAAACCGTCGTTGCACGTATCCGGGAAGCAGAGCATTTCTTACCGCTAGATCGACTTTGGCTCTCTACACAGTGTGGTTTCGCTTCAACAGAGGAGGGGAATATCTTGACCGAAGAAGATCAGTGGAAAAAACTGGCTTTAGTTAAAGACATAATTGATGAAGTTTGGGGATCAAAATAGCTAAAAAGGAGTTAAGGCTCCTTTTTGTCTTGACAGGTTTTGAAATTTTAGCTAGACTAAAATCATGTTTAAGCGCCATCAAAACTTACGCACGATGAGCAGGATAGCTCTTTTATCAGCCCTTTGTGTGGTTCTTCGTTTACAGTTCTCTGCTTGGGGAAATGTCCAGCCAATTACGGCGATTTTTCTTGTTTCAGCAGTGACCTTTGGCCTGACTCAAGGGATAAGTGCCATGGCCATAACCATGTTAGTCAGTTCTTTTTTACTGGGGTTTGGTATTTGGGTTCCTTTTCAGATCCTGAGTTTTGCGATTATTATGGTGTTATGGCGTTACTTTTTTCCTCTGTTAGCAAAAAGTATTGTGCTTCAGTCGATTGTGGCTGCAGGTCTAGCTTTTTTTTACGGGGTGGTTATCGATAGTTTTATGGCAGCAGTTTTTGGCATGCCTTGGTGGACCTATGTGGCTGCTGGTGCTAGTTTTAATCTAGCGCATGCTATCTCAACGTTATGTTTTTACCCCATTATTTTGATGATTTTTAGGAGATTTTTAGATGAGAAAATGGTTTAAGTGGTTTACTCTTTTGTTACTTTCTTTGATGCTGGTGGCTTGTGGCAATAGCGGAGCAAATCAGCAAACGAGCACCCAAAGTCAGGGCAAGGTGCATTTGATTGTCACGATTGATACCAACACAATTGATGAACAAGTGGCTTTTGATGAAGGAGATACAGTGATGGATGTCCTTAAAGCAAATTATGCTGTTGAAGAGACGGACGGATTTATCACAGCTATCGATGGTCAAGAGCAGAATCCGGCAGAAAAACTATATTGGATGTTTGATGTCAATGGTGAGATGGCTCCTAAAGCTGCCAATCAAATAAAAGTTCAAGATGGCGATAAAATTGAATTTTATCAGGAAAAATTTGAGAACTAAAAAGGCTAGGCGAAAAGTCTTAGAAATAGAAAACAGCTTAGAATTGCGTTATCAGAAACGTTGCTTCTAAGCTGTTTTTGCTTGTTAAAATTTTTAATCGGAAGGGGAATTTTTTAGTTTGCCCAACCTCTTTTAGTTGTTAATAACGCTTATTTAAGATAACCTAGGTAATCATATTTTTCAAAAGTACGCTTATTCGCGACAGCGACAATAATGTTTCCCTCCTTTAGAGGAGCATTGATATCAAAGCTTGTCGATAGTGGTGTGCCTTTGTCAGAACGCAGGCCGATTAAATTGATGTCAAATTGTTTGCGAACGTTGAGTTCGAGGACGCTTTTCCCTAACCACTCTTGTGGGACGTGAAATTCTATAACAGCAATGTCTTCTTCGAGATGGTAAATATCGGTGATATTGTGCCGCATTAGAGTAGAGGCGAGGTTTTTTCCGCTTTCCCGTTCTGGTGAAATAACCCGATCAGCACCAATCTCATAAAGAACTTCCTCAAAAATCGTATTATTGGCTTTCGCTATGATGTGGTTGACACCGAGCTTCTTGCAATGCATTAAAGCTAAAACAGAGCTTTCTAAATTATTGCCAGTAGCGATGACTACCAGATCACATTGCTCAATACCGATAGCTTTTAGAAAATCTAAATCTGTAATGTCGCCAATAGCCGATTTGCTTACAAAATCAGCCACGGCTTCGACATGGTTAGCTTTATTATCAAGGGCGATGACTTCCTGTCCAAAGGTACTTAGCTCCAGTGCTAGGCTGTAGCCGAAACGCCCTAAACCTAAGACGCCGATAATTTTTTGTTTCATAAAAGGATCCTTTCCTTAAGGGAGAGTGATTTAACCAAGACTGATATCCGTCTTCGGATAGGTCACTGCGGTCTTTTGTTTTTGAGAGAGGCTGAGTATTACCGTAATCGGGCCAACACGGCCAATAAACATCAAACAGATGAGCACAATTCTTCCAAATGTTCCAATTTGACTGGTTAGGTTCATGGAAACACCAGAAGTTGCCAATGCGCTAGCTGTTTCAAATAGCAAGGCAAAAGGTGATAAGGTTGGCTCTGCTATAAGAAGAAGGAAATAACCTATCACAAAAACACTGAAGAAGAAAACGAGAATGGTCAGCACCTGTCGCATGATGGCTTCAGGAATACTGCGTCCAGAAAAGGTCACCTGTCGCTCGCCACGAAATTCCGCTCTAAAGAGAAGATAAATCAGAGAAGCACAGGCAAGTTTTATGCCTCCTGCTGTCCCTCCAGGAGCCCCTCCAATAATCATCTGAACGATGAAGCTAAAATTGGTTGCAGGGAGCGCTTGGTTGTAGTCTATAGTAGCAAAGCCAGCAGTCCTCATGGTCACGGTCTGAAAGAAGGCAGTCAAGAGTTGGTGAAAGGGTGGGAGTTTTCCTAAGGTATTAGGGTTCTGTAGTTCTAAAAGCCAAGTCACAAGTGTTCCAAGGGTCAGTATAATGCCTGTAGTTTGAAGGACCAATCTGGTTTGAATCTTGAGTCGTCTGAATCTCCTAAAAGGGGTGTAGGGCTTCTCTCTAAACTGATCTTTGACAACTGCTATGATATCAAACCAGTTGGCGAATCCCAATCCTCCCGCAATAATAAGACCTGCGATGACTAGATTAACGAGAGTATTGGTCTGAAAGGTTATCAGACTACTACTTCCTAAGTTGTCAAAACCTGCATTGCAAAAAGCTGAAACCGCTAAAAAGATGGCGTTAAAGATGCCGCTTTTCAACCCGAAACGTGGGATAAAATCAATCATTAACAGCAGTGCAGCTAGGAATTCCATTCCAAACGTAAAGTAGTAAACAGAAATTAGGTAGGATTTGAGTTGGCTGCTAGAGTTTTGGCTAAGGGAACTTTGTAGTATCGATTGGTCATTGAGTGAGAGTTTCTTTTTTACGGTAAAATAGCTGAGGGCAATTAAGGTGACCAGCCCTAAGCCACCGATTTGAATAAGGAGAAGGGCAATAACTTGTCCAAAAACATTATAGACATCAGTGATGGGAAATACCGATAGCCCCGTCACACAGACCATTGAGACAACCGTGAAAAGATGGTCGAGATAGGTCGTTTGAGGCGATGTGTCCTTGTGAAAAATAGGAAGTGATAGCAGAATACTACCAATTAAAATCACTAATATAAAACTAAGGCAAAGCTTTTGTGTGACACTGAATTCTTTGGATAATAATGGTTTCACGGATGTCTCCTTTCTACTAATAATCTAATCATAGCAAAAATCAAGGGATAGGCAAAGAATCTGGCAAGAAAACTTGCTTTTTTCTTCTTAAGACGTTAGACTGTAATGAAGAAAGTGAGGAGAGACGTGAAAAAATTAAATGCTTTTCATCTTAAATTGATTGCGATTATAGCTATGCTAATCAACCATATTGGTCATACGTTTGAGGCTTATTGGACTTCGCCGATTTGGGTCTTTTTGTATCTTGCGATTGGCCTTTTAACCTTTCCAATTATGGCTTATTTGGTTGTAGAGGGCTTTTTCTACACTAAAAATCGCTGGCGTTACGCAGGTCGCTTAGGTATTTTTAGCCTGATTTCCTTTGTCCCATTTCATTTTTTATTTCATCCTCCTTTTCCGCTTTGGCCAGGAAATAACATCATGTTTACCTTGATGATGGGTGTTGTGATGATGATGCTTCTTGAACGTTTCCCCAAGGTGAGTTTGCAATTTCTACTACTTTTTCTTTTTATAGGGCTTACGATCTGGTCAGATTGGCAATTTTTTGGGATTCCTATTATTTTTACCTTTTATAAATGTCGTGAGAATAAGCAAAAGTTTTGGCTTATTCCACTGATTTCTCTCCTTATGCTTTTGTTAAATCTCTCAGTATACGGAGCCTATTTATCCATTCCTGTGATTTTTGCAACGGTTTTTTCAAATCTAGGGATCCTGCTTGTTTTGCCGATACTATCAACCTATAATGGATACCGAGGGTATTCTCCAAACTGGGTCAAATGGGGATTCTATATCTTTTATCCCCTTCACTTGGTGTTGCTCTTAGGGCTTCGTTGGCTCCTTCTGGGCTCTTGAGTCTCTGTGAAAGCTCACCTTAGATTCTATTCAGAACCTAAGAAAACTTCTCACGACCCTTTAACCACTTGGAGGTGACACGAGTCTAGTTTTGGTTGTTATAATACCTAAAAAGCTGCTTGTTAGGAAGCAGCTTTTTATAATGGTTTTTTATTTGGGATTCCCGCTTTGCGAGGGTATTTGTTTGGGGTTTCTTTTTTCTTTTCGACGATGGTGATGTTTCGACCGTCCCCGTTTGGTAAGGTATAATTATAGCTTTCTAGAACTTTTGAAAATAGCAGAGCAAGGGCAGTCTTTGCGTCAGCCAATTCATCTTCAGCAGCAGCAGCTTTTAAGGCAATTAATTTGCCACCGACCGTTAGGAAAGGAATGGTCAGTTCTGATAAGACTTGCATACGGGCCACAGCACGTGCGGTCACGATATCAAAGCTAGCGCGAAAAGTCTTATCTTGACCAAAATCTTCGGCTCTGCCATGATAAAAATGAACTCCGGTCAGCTGTAATTCCTCAGCTAATAAGTTTAAAAACTGAATCCGCTTATTGAGAGAGTCAATAATGGTCACCTCAAGGTTTGGGCATAGGATTTTCATCGGTAAGCTAGGAAAACCTGCCCCAGCACCAATGTCTAACAATTTAATGGCATGATTGTCGATTTTGCCTTGTAGCACAGGTGCAATAGAATCAAAGAAATGCTTGAGGTAGACATCATTTTTATCGGTAATGGCTGTTAGGTTGATTTTCTCATTCCACTCAACCAAGAGTTCAAAATAGCGTTCAAACTGTTTCTGTTGAAAATCGGTCAGGTTAAAACCGTGTTCTTGGAGTTTTTTATAAAATTCTTCTGGTGTCATAGCTTTATTTTACCACAAAAAAAGGAAATCTTGATATAATAGAGCCAATAAGATTGGAGGAAACTTATGATTTGGATTATTCTTGCTCTTCTTGCCCTTGTAGTGATTTGGACAGTTGTTAGCTATAATGGGCTTATCAAAAGTCGTATGCAAACTCAGGAATCATGGAGCCAGATTGATGTACAGCTCAAACGCCGAAATGATTTGATTCCTAACTTGATTGAAACGGTCAAAGGCTATGCTAAGTACGAAGGTGATACTCTGGAAAAAATAGCAGAGCTACGCGCACAAGTTGCCAAGGCGCAATCACCAGCAGAAGCCATGCAAGCTTCGGATGCTTTAGGTAGACAGGTGGCTGGGATTTTCGCAGTTGCTGAAAATTACCCTGACTTGAAAGCAAATGCTAGCTTTGTAAAACTCCAAGATGAATTGACAAATACAGAAAATAAAATTTCTTATTCGCGTCAACTTTACAATAGCACGACAGCTAATTATAATATGAAGCTGCAAACCGTTCCAACTAACATCATTGCAGGTTTCTTTGGTTTTAAACCTAGTGATTTCTTGCAGGTTCCAGAAGAGGAAAAGGCAGTTCCAAAAGTTGATTTTAACTTTTAAAGATGAGGTAACGTATGCTTTTTGACCAAATTGCCAGAAATAAAAGACGAACAGTCTATCTTGTATTTGTCTTTTTTCTTCTTTTGGCGACTATCGGTGCAGCAGCGGGCTATCTTTTGGTAGGGAGTTTTGAGCTAGGTATTGTCATATCTTTGATACTAGGAATCATCTATGCCTTCAGCATGATTTTTCAGTCCACGAATGTCGTTATGTCTATGAATAATGCGCATGAAGTCACAGAAGCTGAAGCTCCTGAATATTATCATATTGTGGAAGATATGGCGATGGTAGCCCAGATCCCAATGCCACGAGTCTTTATCATTGACGACCCTTCTTTAAATGCATTTGCGACAGGGTCTAGCCCAGAAAATGCTGCAGTAGCTGCCACGACAGGTCTCCTACAAATCATGAATCGTGAGGAGTTAGAAGGGGTTATGGGGCACGAAGTTAGTCACATCAGAAATTATGATATCCGACTGGCTACGATTGCGGTTGCTTTAACTTCTGCCATTACCTTACTGTCTTCTATAGGGACTCGGTTTATGTTTTATGGAGGGGCAAGGCGGTCTCGTAGAGACTCGGATGATAATAGCGGAGCTGGGATTCTTGTTTTGATTTTCTCACTAGTGGCACTTGTTCTAGCTCCACTTGCAGCTACAATTATCCAATTGGCTATTTCACGTCAAAGGGAGTTTTTAGCAGATGCTGGTGCTGTTGAATTAACTAGAAATCCTCAAGGGATGATCAAGGCACTGGAAAAGCTGGACAACTCATCTGCGATGAGACGAGAAGTCGATAGTGCCAGTGCTGCCCTTTATATTGCTAATCCTAAAAAAGATCAGCTCAGTTCTCTTTTTAGGACCCATCCACCGATTGCGGATCGGATTAATCGATTAAAACAAATGTAAGAATCGTCTCTGAAAGACGATTTTTAACTGTCAACTCATTGAAAGGAAAGGTTGTTAACATGTTTAACATCAATGACATTAAAAAAAAATTAGAGGGCGTTGCTTTTGATTGCCCATTGGAAATAAAAACGGCACTTCTAGAACGTGAATCTGGCATCTTGGATGTTGCAAATGTGACAACAAAGGGACATATTAGTTATGAATCTGGCCTATATTTGCTCAACTACCAGCTAAATTACGATATTACCCTGCCTTCAAGTCGTTCGATGACCCCGGTAACCAAGTCTGAAAGCCTCACCGTAGAAGAAGTTTTTATTGAACATTCAGAGGTTGATAGTAAGTCTAATTTGGTTGAAGATGATCTTGTTTTGATTATTGAAGGTGAAGTCATTTCTCTCGAAGAAAGTGTCATTGACAATATCTTGTTAAACATACCATTACGCGTGCTGACTAAAGAAGAAGAACAAGACAATCACATGCCTTCAGGGCAATCTTGGTCAGTCATGACAGAAGAACAGTATCAAGCACAGTTGGAAGAGAAAAAATTAGAAAATAATCCGTTTTCGGGACTTGATGGTCTTTTTAAGGACTAGTTTGTTTCGTTTGATTGAGTAAAGTTTGTTGCGTAGATTTTCTCATCGTGCTATAATTTAGTCGCAGAAGCATTCAGAGAGAAGGTTCATGATCCCTTAATGCAATTTTGTATATCTAATGGATATAGTGAGGATATTATGGTAAAACGTATTTTAATTATAGAAGATGAAAAAAATTTGGCGCGTTTTGTGTCATTGGAACTGCAACATGAAGGATATGATGTGACGGTAGCTCATGATGGTCGAACAGGGTTAGATTTAGCGCTGACACATGATTATCAATTGATTTTACTGGACTTGATGCTTCCAGAAATGGATGGCTTTGAGGTGACTCGTCGCCTACAGCAAAAAGATAAGCACCCTTACATTATCATGATGACTGCTCGTGATTCGGTCATGGATGTCGTGACAGGGCTAGATCGTGGAGCTGATGGTTACTTGATTAAACCTTTTGCTATTGAAGAACTACTAGCACGTGTTCGTGCGGCCTTTCGTCGTCAGGATTTAGAAAACGATAAGCGTAAAGTCGCTCGTAAAGGTGGCACGAGTTTCCGAGATTTGAGCTTGGATCCGCAAAACCGTGCTGCCCTTAGAGGGGATCAGATTATTCCGCTGACTAAGCGAGAATATGACCTTTTAGAGGTATTGATGGAAAATACTAACCGTATCATGAGTCGTGAAGAACTTCTGAGCCATGTTTGGAAATATGATGAGGCATCAGAGACAAATGTTGTTGATGTTTATATCCGTTATATTCGTGGTAAGATTGATCTTCCAAGTAAGGAATCTTATATTCAAACGGTTCGCGGCAGAGGTTATGTCATCAGAAATTAAATAGCATCATATGTTTATATTTAAAAGATTATCGCTAGCAAAAAGAGTGATTTTTACCTTCTCTCTCCTATTTTTTCTAGCTTTTCTAGGGATTCTTTGTCTGTCTTATACTCTGACGACAGATCAGTTGTTAAGAACAGAAGAAAATAAGGTCGAGCAGGCCATTACAAATGTTACTGAACGCTTGAGCGTTGGTGAAGAGGCCTATTCTCTAGAGTCCTTGACAGAAGTCCTGTATCAGAATGCTATGACAGACGATATTCTGGAAGGTACGGATGGCTTATACCTTTTACGGACAGAGCGTGATGTAACCAACATGTTGTATTCCAATCAGGATCTCTACATTTATGACCTTGAGGGGAATGTTTTATTTACCACAGATGCCCACTCTGAAGGGGGAGGTCTGTCAAAGGAGTTTCTATCGCGGTCCTATCAAAAAGATGGTGAGCAAGGTCTTGTTTATGAGCAGGTCATTCTTTCAAAGCAAACAGGAGAAACCCTTGGCTATGTCAAAGTTTTTCATGATTTGACTTATTTTTACACTGTAAGGAATCGCCTGTTTTTCATTGTGCTTGGAGGGCAGCTGATTTTTACCATTTTAGTGGCTTGTGCACTTATTCGTATTGTACGACATTTCCTAAGTCCGATATCTACTCTTCATCGGGCGATGACAGAAATTGCGGATCGCCCAGAGGACTTGACCTTACGGACGAACATTAGCACTGGTGGCGAGATTGGTGAATTGTCTGTGATCTTTGATAGTATGCTTGATAAACTCGAGGAGCATGGACGCCTACAGTCTCAGTTTATCAGTGACGTCAGTCATGAATTGCGAACACCAGTAGCTGTGATTCAGGGACACTTGGGGCTTTTGCAGCGTTGGGGTAAAAATGATCCAGAGATACTCGATGAGAGCCTTAAGGCGAGTTACGATGAGGCCCATCGCATGTCAGTTATGATTAATGATATGTTGGATATGGTGCGGGTGAAGGGTTCTTTTGAAGAGCATCTAAAAGATACTGCAAATGTGGTCAAATCGGCTCAAACCGTTATTTCAAATTTTAAAGTGCTTAGACCTGATTTCACTTTTAAAGAAGATTATGAACAAGAGGGGCTCATTGCTCAATTTTATGCCAATCATTTAGAGCAAGCGATGACCATAATCTTGGATAATGCTGTTAAATACTCTCAAGAACATAAAGAGATTCATTTGAGTGTGACTCAGGGACAGGAAGCTATTATTCTTAAGATTCAGGATAGTGGTGAGGGGATTGGAGAAGAGGACTTGAAACACATCTTTGAACGATTCTATCGCACGGACAAATCTAGGAATAGAGTTTCTACAAAGGCGGGACTAGGCATTGGCTTGTCTATATTGAAGCAAATCGTCGATGCTTATAGTTGTCGGATGACTGTTGAGAGTGAGGTTGGTAAAGGAACAACCTTTATCCTCTATTTGCCGATAGCCAAAGGCTAGACACTATGGTAGCAGGAAGTAACTATTCCTGCTGTTTTTGATGAAAAATAGTCAAAATAAGGTATCAAAAAACTTGCATTTTTCCAGAAAGTCTGTATAATAGTTTAGGTATGCTAAGGCATATTTGTGGGAGGTAAAAATCTTTAATTACCGCCAAAACCACAATAGGAGGATTTTATATCATGGCTAAAAAAGTCGAAAAACTCGTAAAACTTCAAATTCCTGCAGGTAAAGCTACTCCAGCTCCACCGGTCGGACCAGCACTTGGTCAAGCAGGGATTAATATCATGGGATTCACTAAAGAGTTTAACGCTCGTACAGCTGATCAAGCTGGTTTGATCATCCCGGTTGTTATCTCAGTGTATGAAGATAAATCTTTCGATTTCATCTGTAAAACACCACCAGCTGCTGTTCTTTTGAAAAAAGCTGCAGGTGTTGAAAAAGGTTCAGGTACACCAAACAAAACAAAAGTTGCTTCAGTTACACGTGCGCAAGTACAACAAATCGCTGAAACAAAAATGCCTGACTTGAACGCTGCAAACCTTGAGTCTGCAATGCGTATGATCGAAGGTACTGCTCGTTCTATGGGATTCACTGTTACTGACTAAGTAGCACCCAAGATTATCTGATTACAAGGAGACATAAAAATGGCTAAAAAAAGCAAAAACTTGCGTGCTGCTCTTGAAAAAATCGACAGCACAAAACTTTACAGCGTAGAAGAAGCTGTTGCTCTTGCAAAAGAAACTAACTTCGCTAAATTTGATGCGTCAGTTGAAGTTGCTTACAACTTGAACATCGACGTTCGTAAAGCAGACCAACAAATCCGTGGTGCAATGGTATTGCCAAACGGTACTGGTAAAACTGCTCGCGTTCTTGTTTTCGCACGTGGTGCAAAAGCAGAAGAAGCAAAAGCTGCGGGTGCAGACTTTGTTGGTGAAGATGACCTCGTTGCTAAAATCAACGGTGGTTGGATGGACTTCGACGTTGTTATTGCAACTCCAGACATGATGGCAGTTGTAGGACGTCTTGGACGTGTCCTTGGTCCACGTAACTTGATGCCAAACCCTAAAACTGGTACTGTAACAATGGATGTTGCAAAAGCAGTTGAAGAGTCTAAAGGTGGTAAAATCACTTACCGTGCTGACAAAGCAGGTATCGTACAGGCTCTTATCGGTAAAGTATCATTTGACGCAGACAAACTCGTTGAAAACTTCAAAGCTTTCCACGATGTAATGGCTAAAGCTAAACCAGCTACAGCTAAAGGTACTTACATGACTTCTGTATCAATCACAACAACACAAGGTGTTGGTATCAAGGTTGATCCTAGCTCACTTTAATAAATAGATGCCTCGGTTTTTCAGAGGTCTAGATTGAAGAAAAGTCTACTTTGGACAATTTCTTCAATCTTTTTTTGTTATCAACATCAAAAAGCTTTTAACTATTGGATGGAATGTGTTCCTGAGGAGTCTTGTTTACGGGGTATGTCTGCATAATAACCACGGATTTTTTTGCAGTTCTAATGTCGGATATGTGGAGATTTCAGATTTCCGGTTTACCATGTTACAATGCTTTGCTGTATTTCACTACAGTGCTTGACTCCTTGCTTTAAAAGTAACCTGATAGACGATCAAAGATAGAGAAGTGACAGATTTTACCGCTTTCTGATATAATGGTTTTATGAATATTTTTGATACCCATACCCACCTCAACGTCGAGCAGTTTGACGGTCGGGTCCAAGAAGAATTAGATTTTGCCAAGGAGATGGGGGTCACTCTCCACAACGTTGTCGGTTTTGACCGAGCCACCATTGACAAGGCTATGGAGCTTTCTGATCAGCATCCTGAAATCTATCTGACTTTAGGTTGGCATCCGACGGAGGCTGGCACCTATGACGAGGAAGTAGAACGTTATCTACTCAAGGCTCTTAAACATCCCAAGGTCATTGCCCTGGGGGAGATTGGGCTGGATTACTACTGGATGACGGCGGATAAGGAAACCCAGGCCCGTGTCTTCAAGCGGCAAATGGAGCTAGCCAAGCAGTTGGATTTGCCCTTTGTGGTACACACCCGTGACGCTCTGGAAGATACCTATCAGATCATCAAGGAAGTCGGCGTCGGTCCGCGTGGTGGCATCATGCACTCCTTCTCTGGCACGCTGGAGGAGGCTCAGGCCTTCATGGACCTGGGCATGCACATCTCCTTCTCGGGAGTCGTAACCTTCAAGAAAGCTGTCGAACTTCAGGAAGCGGCGCAAGCATTGCCCCTAGAAAAAATCCTGGTCGAGACAGATGCACCCTACCTGGCCCCAGTTCCCAAGCGTGGTCGGGAAAATCGCACCGGCTACACCAGATATGTAGTGGAAATGCTGGCCCAGCTTCGCAACCAGTCGGTCGAAGAAGTGGCGAGAGCGACCTACGAGAATGCAAGGAGCTTGTTCAGAATTGACTCAGAAAATTAAGATACAAGAAGTCCTCGTTGTCGAGGGAAAGGACGATACGGCAAACTTGAAGCGGTTTTACGAGGTGGATACCTACGAAACCAGAGGCTCTGCCATATCAGACGATGACTTGGAACGCATCGAGAAACTCCATGACCTGCGGGGCGTCATCGTCTTCACCGACCCAGACTACAATGGGGAGCGAATTCGGAAGATCATTATGCAGGCCATTCCCACGGTCAAACACGCCTTCTTACAGCGGGACGAGGCTACCCCCAAGTCCAAAACAAAAGGGCGGTCCTTGGGCATCGAGCACGCCAACTTTGAAGACTTGGAAAAGGCCCTAGCAGGCCTGCGTGGTCATTACGATGACGAAAATAACTTTGACATTAGCAAGTCAGACCTGATTCGCCTAGGATTGCTGATGGGGGGCGACAGCCGCAAGCGGAGGGAACATCTGGGAGAACGCTTGCGCATCGGCTACTGTAACGGCAAACAACTCCTCAAACGATTGGAATTGTTTGGAATAAGCTTGGCAGAGGTTGAGGAGGCGATGGGGGAGTATGAGTAGAACGGAACAAGTTATCCTAACCAATATGTGCATGATTACAGACAATCAGCGGGTGTTGGTCCAGGATAGGAAGTCAGAGAAGTGGTCTGGTGTGACTTTTCCTGGGGGCCATGTTGAACGTGGCGAGAGTATCATTTCCTCCGTCATCCGTGAAGTCAAAGAAGAAACAGGCTTGACGATATCCAATCTCGAACTCTGTGGCATTCAAAACTGGACGGATCCTACTGATCACTATCGCTATTTGGTATTTTGCTATAAAACCAGTCAGTTTTCAGGAGTTCTCCAATCTTCTGATGAGGGAGAAGTCTTCTGGATTGACCGTGCAGAATTGAAGAATCTCCAATTTGCTGACGGCTTTGAAACCATGCTGGAAATCTTTGAACAGCCACAGCTGACGGAGAATTTTTACTGGTTTGAAGACGGCGAGTGGAAGGTGGAGAATAAGTGAGGAGAGCTATATGAGTAATACTATAGACAAGGCATGGGAATTCTTTTTTGAAGGGAGGGTGGCAGAAGCCAAGCAGCTGCTTGAGAAAGAGCATCAAGCTGAAACTTGTTTGGATTATGCTGGTCTCAATTTATTTGCCTACCTTTATCTTGAGGAAGAAAACTTTGATAAAGCCTTACTAGCCTGCCAACGCTATATTCAATTAGCTAGAAATGAAAAGAATACTGAACAAGAACATATCGGTTTGCACCAGCTTGCCATGGTCTATCGGAGTCAAGGTAACTTTAAGAAGGCTTTGGAGTTAATTGAGGAAGAGGCTAAGTTGCTATCGGCTGATTTTTCAGAAGATAAATTGAAATGGTCTGTTAATGAGTATGAGCAAGGTTATTTACGATTGCAACTAGGAGAGCTAGAATCTGCTCTGCATTTTATGAAACGAAGTTTAGAGAATGCTTTGATGACAGACGACCTCATTGCTCAAGCCTGTGCTTATCGAGGACTGGGTGAAATTTATGCAACAAATACAGCAACTACCCTAGCTGAACAAGCTTTTGAACAGTCTATTACTGCTTTTGAGGAAGCAGGAGATGATATTGGGGCGAACGAAGTTAGAGAATTGATGGCTACCTATCAAATAATTTAGAAAGAACACACATGAGAATCGCAGACAAAAACGTTACTCGTGCCGTCCTTGAACGCCACGGGTTTACCTTTAAGAAATCCTTCGGTCAGAACTTTTTGACCGATACCAATATTTTACAGAAGATTGTGGACACGGCTGAGATTGATCGGAATGTCAATGTTATTGAGATTGGGCCTGGAATCGGGGCCTTGACCGAGTTTTTGGCAGAGAGTGCTGCTGAGGTCATGGCCTTTGAGATTGATGACCGCCTGATTCCGATTTTGGCGGACACCTTGGGTCGCTTTGACAATGTGACCGTGGTCAACCAAGATATCCTCAAGACCGACCTGCAGACCCAGATTCAGAACTTCAAGAATCCAGATCTGCCGATTAAGGTCGTGGCCAACCTGCCCTACTACATCACCACCCCTATCCTCATGCACCTGATTGAGAGCAAGATTCCCTTCAGCGAGTTCGTGGTCATGATGCAGCGGGAGGTGGCCGACCGCATTTCTGCCGAGCCAAACACCAAGGCTTACGGCAGCCTGTCCATTGCGGTCCAGTACTACATGACTGCCAGGGTGGCTTTCATCGTGCCTCGCACTGTCTTTGTACCCGCACCAAACGTGGACTCCGCCATTCTCAAAATGGTCCGTCGCGAGCAGCCCTTGGTGAGCGTCAAGGACGAAGATTTCTTCTTCCGGGTGTCCAAGGCCAGCTTTGTGCACCGCCGCAAGACCCTGTGGAACAACCTGACCAACCATTTCGGCAAATCCGAAGAAGTCAAGGACAAGCTGACGCAGGCGCTTGGCATGGCAGAGCTAGAAGCCAGTGTCCGTGGAGAAGCACTTTCCATGGCTGACTTTGCCCGTCTGTCTGACAGCCTCCAGGAAACAGGTTTAGCATGAAACTATCGCAGGCAGTCAATCGATTAGCCCAGTTTTGTGGGCCGCGGAATCTGTCTTCCTTGACAATACGAGCTCTCCAAGCAGAGCAAGGACTAGAACAAGTAGATGTTCTAGTCTTTTTTGGTGGATCCATTCTAGCAGGTGGTGACCAGTTAGCACTGGCAATCCAATCAGTGATAGGTCTTTAAATCAGAAATAAGAAGGACAACTAATAGCTAACTATCAAAAAATAGTCCTTTGTTTAGTATTGATAGTTGCTTTAAACCTTAAAAATGTGTAAAATAGCGATGAGCTGAACATTTAAAATGTCTAACAGCGTCATTAGCAACAATAATACTAGGAGTTAATATCCTACCGGCAACCGTAGTAGCTGCGCAAACATTTGGGAATCCTGTGGTGGCGCTCACTTCAGAAACCAAACTTGATAACTTACTAACAGAGGTGACCTTAGATGCCCAGCTCATTGACAGTTATGTCGACTTTGATGAGGTGACAGAAGTTTATCAGATTACAGATGCCGAACGCCAGCAATTAGAAACCACACTGTCCTTCTCATTAGCTAATTCAAAAGTGCAAAATCGGGCGGGTGGTGTTTACACAAGTGTTAATTATGGTAGTTTTAAAAAGTCATCGCTTGCCAATGTTATAAGTATTTTAACGATGAAATTTGTACCGCTTAGTGCGGTGGCGGCGTTAGCATCGGTCTTTTTCTCAGAATCAAGTTATGATACGATTTATTATACTTACATTCAGAGTAGCTGGAGTGACCATAATGGATTTCATGTTAGAGTTACAGTGAAATTCTATCGTGATGCGGGACGTCGTAGCTACATCACAGAGACAACTTTCAATAGGACTTATGTCAATGATTAGAAAGTGAGGTGAGAGCCTTGGCCAATACCCAAAAGCTTTACCGTCTTGATCAGATACTGAATGGCCTTGTTGCTGTTTACTTACTAGTAGATGGTTATTATCGTTTTTCGGATATGATTGATTTGACGATTTTCACGATAATTTCGTTGATGAGCTGGGGAGGTATGATATTATATTTCAAATGGCAGATAAAATCTTGGCTCTTCTGGCTATTTCTCCTAATGGGAAATTATGTATTTCTTGTCTTGTATCTGAAAACGCATTGAAGTAGAGGCGATATATCGTCTCTCAGATTGGAGAAAAAGTTCTTTTAATACTTTTCTTAAGTGGTGCGGACGGTAGCGACTTCCTTCTTAATGCCATACCTCATTTTTGAGCCTAAGGTCTCAAAAATTCCTGGTGGCGGAAATACTAGTAATCACGCCGCTTTCACCAGGTCGAAAAGTATCTGATGAGACTCGCTTTCGCTCGCAAAAACGGCAACCCTATCACAAACTAGCAGAGCTTTTCAGTTTATTTAAACGGAAAATAACGTTTGTCTACGTTCTAAGAGGCGATATACCGTCTCTTTTTTAGGTGGCGATTTTGATTGACTGGAAATCATGCTACTTAGTTCGTTCGGTGTTTGCCGAAATGTTGCAAATTTGGACTTTACAAAATCTTTTTTTGAAGAGATAGAAGATATAGCAAAAATGGAACCGCACCCTAACAGTTAGACGAGAAAATCTAACCGTTGGGGTGCGATTCAAATCTGGGCTTGATTCTAATATGCGGAGGAAGGGATTTGAACCCTCACACCCGTACGGGCACATGCGCCTGAAGCATGCGTGTCTGCCGTTCCACCACCTCCGCAAAGGCTAATCTCATCATACACAAAACAAGGAGATTTTACAAGAGGATTTGTGACATGTCTGTTTTTTTATTTTCGTATTTTTGAAAAATTTTAGGAAAATAAGGAGGCTCAATGAAATGAAAACGGATAGAAAACGAATATTTTTTTAGGTATTTTCACATTTAGATTGAATTTTATCAAAAAAAAGATTATTATATAAGAGTCGGAACATGACAAAAAAATTAAGGAGCTATGCTTATATTATGAAAAAGAAACTGATTCTGAAAAGCAGTATTTTGGCTGTTGCTGCGGGCCTTAGTGTGGCAGCGTCTCAAACCATTCAGGCAGATGAATTGGCGATTCAGATTATGGGAGTCAATGATTTCCATGGTGCGCTTGATACAACTGGTACAGCTCGCCTAGAAGGTGAAACTGTTCGTAATGCAGGGACGGCGGCTTTGCTTGATAGTTACATGGATGACTCTCAAAAAGAATTTGAAACAGAAGCGGCTGCTACAGGTACTCCTACAGATACCATTCGTGTCCAGGCAGGAGATATGGTTGGAGCAAGTCCTGCGAATTCTGGTCTTCTTCAGGATGAACCTACTGTAAAAGTCTTTAATGAAATGGGCTTTGAGTATGGAACGCTTGGAAATCATGAGTTTGATGAAGGGCTTGATGAATACAACCGCATCATGACAGGGCAAGCTCCAACACCAGGAAAATTTAATGAGATTGTGGATAACTACACTCATGAAGCATCTACTCAAAAGATTGTCATTGCAAACGTTGTGGATAAAGTGACAGGTGCGATTCCTAATGGATGGGAACCTTATGAAATTAAGGAAATTCCAGTCAATGACAAAGTCGCTAAGATCGGTTTTATCGGAGTTGTCACTACAGAAATTCCGAACCTCGTCTTGAAACAGAATTATGAGCAATACAATTTCTTGAACGAAGCTGAAACAATCGCTAAATATGCGCGTGAGTTAAACGATAAAGGGGTTAAAGCCATTGTTGTTTTGGCGCACGTTCCTTCGACAAGTAAAGAGGGTATTGCATCAGGAGAAGCAGCTGATATGATGGCTAAAGTGAATGAACTTTACCCAGAAAACTCAGTAGATATTGTTTTTGCAGGTCATAACCATGTCTATACAAATGGTACTGTCGGAACAACCTTGATTGTTCAATCAACTTCTCAAGGTAAAGCATACGTAGATGCCCGTGCGGTTTATGAGACAGATATTGCAGACTTTAAAGCTGTACCAACAGCAAAAGTCATCGCCGTTGCTCCAGGTGTTAAAACACCAAACGCTAATGTTCAAGCTATTGTCGATGAAGCTAACACTATCGTGAAGCAAGTGACAGATCAAAAAATTGCAACGGCAGCAGAAGCGAGCGATATCTCACGTGACGTCAATGAATTGAAAGAGAGCGCAGTTGGTAACCTCGTAACAAGTGCTCAATTAGCTATTGCTAAAAAATCTGGTTATGATGTTGATTTTGCGATGACCAATAATGGCGGTATTCGTGCAGACTTGAAAGTACAAGCTGATGGTAGCATTACTTGGGGTGCGGCACAAGCTGTTCAACCATTTGGTAACATCCTTCAAGTGGTGGAAATGACAGGTGAACAAATTTACACAGCTCTTAATCAACAATATGACCAAAAAGAAGCTTATTTCCTTCAAATGTCAGGAATCAAGTATATTTACACCAAAGCTGACAACCCAACTGAAGAAAACCCATATAAAGTAGCTAAAGCTTTCAAAGCGGACGGTACACCAATTGAGCAGAATGCCACTTATAAAGTGTTAATCAATGACTTCCTCTTTGGTGGAGGTGACGGCTTCTCAATCTTTAAAGAAGCTAAGTTGATTGGTGCTATTGACCCAGATACGGAAGTATTTGTTGAATACTTGACTGATTTAGAAAAATCAGGACAAAAAGTAGCTGCAGGAATTGAAGGTAAGAAGACATTCGTGGAAAATTACACTGAGCCGACTCCTGCTCCAACACCAACACCAACTCCAAATCCGGTACCAACACCGACACCAACTCCAGTTCCAACTCCAGTTCCAACGCCAGTACCGGCACCGACTTCTACTAAAGCTCCAAAAGAAACAGAACCAAGTCGTTCGACAGCTGCTTCTGAAGCAAAAGAAGAAACAGGTGATAAGATTCTTCCGAAAACTGGAGATGCTTCAATCCACTCACTTCTCTTTAGCATGAGCGGTCTTGCTGCAGTCAGTCTTGCAGGCTACTTGAAGCGTAAAGAAAACTAATCAATGAGAAAAGGGCACATCATAGATGTGCCTTTTTTTGGTATTATGACAGATGCAAACTACCAGCAACCCATCCAGAACATAAGGCAGATGTGATGTTAAAACCACCTGTATGAGCGTTGATGTCAAGCACTTCGCCAGCGAAATGAAGGCCGGAAACTTTTTTACTCTCCAGTGTTTTAGGATTGATTTCTTTCAAATCAACACCGCCTTTTGTCACAAAGGATTTTGAAAGATTCATCTTACCCGTAACGGCAATCGCAAATTGCTTCAGTTTTGTAATCAGCTCATCTTGCTCCGTTGGGTTCAATTGCTTGATTTTTTCAGGGTAGTCTTGTACAAGGAAGTCTGCGACACGCTCAGGTAGCAGTGTTTTTAAGGTGTTTTTGACCGATTTTTCACGATTTTCTTGGAAGATACGAAGTAAGCCCTCAGACCCAATGTGTGGAAGAAAATCAAGATAGATCGTCTCGCCTCCCTTGATGAAAGAGGACATGCGAAGGGCGGCAGGCCCAGATAAGCCAAAGTGAGTAAAGAGCAAGTCATGCGTGATAACATGTTTCTTGTAGCTTAATGTGACTTCGTCTAAAGAAATCCCTTGTAGCGCCTTATGGGGGAAATCTGTCAATAAAGGACTTTCAGCAGCTTCAAGCTCTGTAACCCTGAGTTTGAAATGTCTAGCAATATCATGTCCAAAACCTGTTGAACCAGTCGAAGGGTAGGATTTTCCGCCTGTTGTAACAATTAGCTGATGACAGGTGAGTTCCTGATTGGCTGATTTGACATGGAAGAGGTCGTTGATTTTTTTGACGGATACCACTTCAAATTGAGTTTTAATCTGTCCACCGAGTTCTCGAATTTTATGTTCCAATGTGTCGATGATGCTTTTGGATTTATCGGTTACAGGAAACATGCGGCCATGATCTTCGACTTTTAATGCGCAACCATTTTCCTCAAAAAAACGGATAATATCGTGGTTATCAAATTGGGAAAAAACGCTGTAAAGGAAGCGACCGTTTCCAGGGATTCCCTCGAGGAGATCTTCTAGGCTACCGTTGTTAGTAACGTTACAGCGCCCTCCGCCAGTCCCTGCTAGTTTTTTTCCTAGCCGTTTGTTTTTCTCTAGCAAAAGTGTTTTTTTGCCATAGTAGCTTGAGGAGATGGTAGCCATCATACCAGCAGGTCCACCTCCGATTACAATTGTATCATAATGTGTCATAGCGATATTGTAGCATAAATTGACATAAAATGCCTGATATGTTACCATTTATAGTATAGAAATCAAAGGATGAGATTATGCATATTGAAAAAACAGTCAGTGAACTAGCTGAGATTTTAGGGGTTAGTCGTCAGGCGATTAACAACCGTGTCAAAACCTTGCCTGCAGAAGATATTGAAAAAAATGACAAGGGTGTGACCGTTGTTAAGCGTAGTGGTCTGATCAAACTTGAAAAAATCTACAAAAAAACTATTTTTGAGGATGAGCCAGTTAGCGAAGAGGTTAAGCACCGCGAACTTTTGGAAATCCTAGTGGATGAAAAAAATTCTGAAATCACTCGTCTTTTTGAGCAACTAAAATCTAAAGATGAACAGCTAGCAGCTAAAGACGAGCAACTTCGTGTCAAAGATATTCAGATTGCTGAAAAAGATAAACAACTTGATCAGCAACAGCAACTAACCTTGGCTGCCATGAAAGACAAGGAAACGCTACGCTTAGAGTTAGAAGAAGCTAAAGCCGAAGTTGAGGAAATTCAGACCAAGTCAAATGATGCTAGCAAAGGTTTCTTTGCTCGTCTATTTGGTGGAAAATAAAAGCTGATCAAGCCCCTTGGGGCTTTTTGTCTATCAGGGAGGTAAGATGGAGAATTTACAAGCTTATGTAGCTTTTGATATTGAGTTTAACACGGTCGATGAGGTTAGTCATATCATTCAATTATCTGCGGTTGAATTTATAGACCACAAAGAAGTTGACAGTTTTGACACTTACGTTTATACAGATGTGCCCTTACAGTCGTTTATCAACGGTTTGACGGGGATTACGGCGGAAAAAATTGCTAGCGCGCCAAAGGTAACAGAAGTGATGGCTGATTTTGCGACTTTTGTAGGAGATTTACCGCTAGTCGGCTATAATGCTGGCAAGTCTGATTTGCCCATTCTTGCGGAAAATGGTCTGGAGTTGTCGGAACAGTATAAGATAGATCTTTACGATGAGGCTTTTGAACGCCGTTCGACAGATCTCAATGGGATTATCAACCTTAAATTAACGAGTGTAGCGGATTTTCTTGGCATCAAAGGCCGTGGGCATAATAGCTTGGAAGATGCCCGCATGACAGCCTTGGTCTATGAGACTTTTCTTGAATTAGATGACAACAAGTCCTATTTGGACCAACAAGAAGAAAACCACGGGGATAATCCCTTTGCCGCTTTAGGGGGATGGTTTGATTGACAGGTCTGTCAAGTTAGGAATGTGTGATTAAAAAAAATCCCCTTAGGTCAGGGCTTGCATGTGACGCTAGGTCACTTTGTATAATGACTGTGAACAAAGGCAAATCAGGTGCACATGGTTTGATCTTTGTCTCATCTTATACAGAAAGAAGGTGTAGAAAATGTCTGAGACTTATTCGACAGGTGAGTTAGCAAAGTTAGCTGGAGTCTCTGTCCGAACGGTTCAGTATTACGACCAACGTGGTCTTCTTGTGCCGTCTGAGTTGACTGAGGGAGGCCGACGTATTTACAGCGCTAGCGATTTGCAGGAGCTGAGAATCATTTGTTTTCTGAGAGAGATGGATTTTTCTATAGAGCAGATTAAAAAGCTCTTGGCGGAGGAAAATGCAGGCGCTGTACTTGACATGCTCTTACAAAATCATGTTTCAAGCCTGAAAGCTGAGATTGTCCAACAGAAGGTCAAACTTGACACAACTGTCAATTTACTTGACAGTTTAAAAGCTTATCAGAACTACTCACTGGCGAATTTGGCAGACTTTTCAATGACAATGAAAAATCAAAACTCTTGGCGTCGTTTACAGATTAAGATGTGGGCAAGCATTATTTTCGCGGTTTGTGCCTATGCTTTAGCCATTTGGTTATCGACTTATCTTGAAACAGTTTGGCTAGCTTATGTGGCGATGGCTCTTTTTCTTCCAGGCTTTAGTTGGTTGGTGGTGTATTTTAGGAAACAGTTTATCTATCTCTGCCCTAATTGCCATAACACTTTTGAGCCCTCTTTTAAGGAGTTTGCCTTAGCTGGACACACCCCGCGTACTCGCAAATTGACCTGTCCACATTGTCAGGTCAAATCCTACTGTCTAGAATTGGCAAAGGAAAAGCACTAGATAGTTGCTCTCAATCAAAAGGGAAATGCCAATCTGGCATTTCCCTTTTCATCGTATTAATAATCTGCTGGGGCAAAAATCACTTGCCCATTTTCAAACTGATCAATTCTTGCAAGCGAAGTGACAGGCACTCCCATATCTTCCAGGAGTTTACGGCCATCTTGGAAGGATTTCTCAATGACAATACCGACACCGATAACTTGAGCGCCAGCTTGTCGGATAATTTCAATCAAGCCTTTGGCAGCTTGACCGTTGGCTAGAAAGTCATCTACGATGAGTACCTTATCGTCAGGGGATAAGAACTTACCAGCAATAGAGACTGTCGATGTGACTTGCTTGGTAAAGGAATAGACTTCTGCTGTTAAGATACCTTCTGTCATGGTGATGTTTTTATGCTTTTTGGCAAAAATCATAGGGACATCCAAGCTCTCTGCCACGTAGACAGCAGGTGCGATTCCAGAAGCTTCAATGGTAACGACCTTTGTAATTCCCCTACTGCGGTAAGCATCTGCCAAAACAGTCCCAATATTTTTCATCAGCTTGTAGTCGATTTGATGGGTCAGAAAGGAGTCAACTTTTAAAATAGTCTCTCCTAAAACATTGCCATCTTTTCGTATGCGCTCTTCTAGTTCTTTCATGATACGGGCTCCTTTTTAAGGTTTTTCTCTTATTTTAGCATTAAACCAGAGTTTTTTCAAACAAAAGACGAACAAACACTCGCAATTCTGAAAGTTTTAGGTAGATTTTCGCAAAAATTACGAATAAATTCTCAATTTTATATAGAATTGTTAGCGTTAAACTTGAAAAGGAGGGGTGATTTTGCTAAAATGGTGACGTATTAAAAAAAAAAGAGGTGTTTATGTCTAAAGAACCGATAATCGCATCACAAACAGAAATGCTCTATGGCCTCAATGATAAGCCGCCAGTTGGCGTAGCTATTTTGCTGGCGCTCCAGCATATTTTAGCAGCTTTTGCAGGCATCATTGCAGTCCCATTGGTTGTTGGGAATGCTCTAGGTCTCCCTGTTGCAGATACTTCTATCATGGTTTCAGCGGCGATTTTTGTTGCAGGGGTGACAACAGTTCTCCAGTCAAAAGGCATTGGCCCTATCGGAGCTAGGGTATCTGGTATGATGGGGACTGACTTTACTTTTGCCAATCCAGCTATTAGTGTGGGGAGTCAATTTGGCTTATCAGGAGTTGTTGGAGCGACAATTGCAGGGGCATTAGTTGAAATCCTACTGAGCCGTTTCATTAAGCCTCTCATGCGTTTTTTCCCACCTCTAATCACAGGGACAGTTGTTTCCTTAATTGGGATTACCCTGCTTCCTGTCAGCATGGACTGGGCAGCTGGTGGTTCTGGAGCGGCAGATTACGCTTCTATTGAGAATATCGTTATTGCCCTTGTTGTCATGATTTTCACTCTGGCTCTTAATTACTATGGCAAAGGCATGGTGGCGACAGCATCTGTCTTTTGGGGGATGGTTTTTGGGTATATTCTCTGTATCATTTTAGGTAAGGTGGATATGACTGCCGTGGCAGATGCTTCGTGGTTTGCTCTGCCAAAAATTTTCCACTACGGCGTCAGGTTTGATTTGTCTTCTATCTTGGCTTTTGTGCCAGCTTATGTGGTGTCTTTGATTGGAACAGTCGGGATTGTTATGGCTATTGGAGAAGCATCACATGAAAAAATCTCGTCTGAGCGTGCTGCTAATGGGGTTCTTGCAGATGGGGTTGGTTCTTTAATTGCTGGTGTCTTCGGCGCAGGGCCAAATACAGCTTTCTCACAAAACGTTGGCTTGATTACCTTGACTAAAGTTGCCAGTCGTCAAGTCATGATTCTTGCTGGTCTTATTCTGGCATTTCTTGGCGTTTTTCCAAAATTATCTGCTCTTATTTCAATCATGCCTCAGCCAGTTTTGGGCGGTGTGGGTGTGATCATGTTTGGCTTGGTGGCAGCGCAAGGAATCAAGACTCTTGCCGCGATAAAAATCGGTGACCGGGAGCTTTTAATCATTTCCGTGGCCTTTGCTCTAGGCATTGGAGTGACGGTTAGACCTGAACTATTGAATCATTTACCATCTGCCTTTCGTATGGTCTTCTCATCGGGCATCTCAACAGGCACCTTGGTGGCTTTGATTTTGAACATAGCCCTTAAAGAGAAAAAATAATCAAAAAAGGAAATTCAACGAATTTCCTTTTTGCATTTTCACTGTGTAATTAAAATGGCAATTTACCTGCAAAAGCCCCCATCGTTTTTTTGGTTGCCTCATCAATTTGATGGAGGGCATCATTTATGGCTTGTGCGGTCATGTCTGCTAATGTATCGACGTCGTCTGGAACAACGACAGCTGGGTTGAAAGTCAGTTGAGTGACTTTTTTATCGCCCGTTAATTCAGCAATGACAAGCTCTTGTGCAGATTTACCGGTAAAGGTTGTTGCGGCAAGTTCGGCTTGTTTTGTTTCCATTTGTTTTTGCATTTTTTGAGCCTGTTTCATCAGGTTTTGCATATTCATCATAAGATTTTTAAGATTCCTTTCGTACCAAGGGGTTAGACCTTGTTTGTAAATTTTCGTTGCCTTATTTTGTCTTATTGTTAAAAATTTTCAAAGGCAGAAGCAATTTCTTTTTGTTGGGTTGGAAATAAATGCGAGTATACATTTATTGTAGTGTTGATTGAGGAATGACCTAATCGTTTCATCAGTGTAAAGAAGATATAGTCTTTACCTTCTCCGTTGCGTAAGCCTTGAGATACCAAGAAAGCAGCGTGTGAATGTCTGAAATCGTGGTTGCGAATTAATTTAAGATTTTTAGGCATGCGTTTCTTAAACATCACTCTAAAATTAGAGACATTTGGACCAGTCACTACTTCTGGAGTTGATTGAAAAATTTGTAGGCTACTTGGATTATCCGTAAATTCATGTAGTAGCTTGTGCTGCTTTTCTTTCCAATCTTTTAGTTCTTCTACAAAAGAACTATGAATGTAAATTCTACGATTGGATTGTGTGGTTTTAACTGTACCGATATGGACTTGACCTTTGCGATAGTAAGCAGAGTATTTAACATCAATATAACTTTCTTCCAGGTTGACCTGATCCCAAGTTAGAGCTAATGCTTCGCCAATACGCATGCCAGTAAACATTAGCACACGATACAAGAGCTGAAAAGAATATTCATTCTCTTCAAAAAGTGAATCAAACTGTTTGAACTGCTCAGGGGTATAGTACGCCATTTCTTTATGTTGCTGTGGTAATCGTCTCAATCCATTGCAAGGATTATCTTGTCGAATACGATTGGCAATTGCAACATCAAACATTTTATGGACAAAAATCATTTGTTGATTAACATGAGAGTTAGTAAGTGTTCCACCTTTTACACTAGGTTGGCTTTTAAGCCAATTTCTATATTCTTTGATGTCCGTGACGGAAACAGCTCGCATGTCCGCATTCTTGAAGTATTTGGACATATATACTCGATAGTAAGATTCTTGACTATCTATTGTCCCACGTTTATTGCCTCGAAGCTCATCTTCTTCTTTAACGAGTGAGTATAGATAGGAAACAGAAACTTTATCTTTGTGAGTGACTTGATGTAGCTTATTGATACGATAATCTGCCTCATATCGTTCAGCTTCTTTGCGTGTTTTAAAATCTGTTTTTCTGTGACGTTTTTGTTCGCCAGTTACGGCATCATAACCGTCGCTAATATCCACCTTCCATTTTTTATTTTGTTGTCTAGTTACTGCCATTTGAAACTCCTTTTTCAAGAGCAGTATCTTCTCGTACGTTAGTAATTATATCATGTTTTGGAGATAACTCAAAACCAAGAATGTCTTCGATAGTCTTGATTGGGACTCGTCCGATTCGTTTGTTCTTGTACCATGAAAAACCATCCGCAGCAAGTTTTGATTTTGCTTCTCTTATTAATTTTTGAGATTGTGAACTTGAATATCCTGTTAATTGCATTACTTTTTCTTTATCTACTAAAATAATCATTGTTAATATCTCGCTTTCATTCATTTAAAAAGTATGAGATAATAGCAACAGAGATAGTATCTATTGCTATTTCTGCTTACTTAGTCTGCTATGTTTGCTTTGGTCGGTTTAACTAGCAGGCTTTTCTTTATAATCATAATCATTTATTTTTTTGTTGTTTTGATGATATTGGCTACACAGATTATCAAAATCAACTTTTGAATTTGTAAGTTTGATGTACTCTTCTGTTGTCATTGTTAATGTTTTGAATTGATTATCCTCAGTCTTAAAATGATACACAATGGTATGAATACGCCGGTAAAGTTGGTCAATTGGGTCGTATTTACGTTTTTTGTCAGGAACTAATATTTTATAAATTTGATTAGGAGTGAAGATGCTAGAAATATGAACAGTATCCCAAAGAGCATAGATGTTACTATAACGTGCATGGACTTGATTGGGATACACATCCAGCAGTTTCAAAAATGTTTGATAGTCAATATCGCCTTTAAATTCGTCCATAAATAGAATGGGTTCGCCTGCGTAAGTGTCTAGTCCACCAGTACCATAATCTGATAATACATAGACGCTATCTTTCCCAAATGTTTTTTTCAATTGAATCTGGTGGTTGCTCTTGCCACTACCTGGACCCCCCATGTGCCAATAGACTTTCATATCCTTTGTCAATGGTGCATTCTCTACCTGCATTTGGTAATAGTGTTCTTTAATCATCTTAGAAAATTTTCGATAAGATAGATTTTGGCGCATAATTTGTTCAGGAGTTAAACCAGCCTCAAGAAGCTCTTGAATAGTTTGTAAGTCAGTACGTTTGCCTTGCTGATTGGCTTCGATGATACCATGGTTAACCATTGGAATAACAGTTGTGTGTGATTTTTCTTCATGTTTGCCACTTTTGTTTAAGTATGCAATGACTTGTTCACGACTGCCTCGAGTTAATTCCACATGAATTGTGGGATAAAGTTTTTGGATAGCTGAAAAGCGTGTTTGATTTTTGGCTTCTAAAATAAGGTGCGCATGGTGGTTACCGTTGTCTCCGATTTCGTAATTTACAGCAGCGGCACGTGTCTCTTCCTTACCGTCTATCCACAAATAAATGAGATGATTGACAATATCTTCTTCAGAATATGATTTATTTGGGTCAAGATTGGCACGAAATGCTTTGACTAATTTGCGAGTTTCATCTGAATATTTTTGATTGTCATCAAACGACTTATCATTGAGATTGAAGAGTTTATCGATGTTGTTCAATGTGCAACAGAATGAGCTTGCTTTGAATTGTGAATTGAGGTCTTTAGACATTAAAATGTTCTCCGTATAATAATTTGTCTTGTCTTTGAAGTGGCTAAAGGGTAATACTGACCTTTAGCCACAAATAGAACGTTTTGGTGCTGGTTGGCTTGCTTGCCTTCAGCAGCAGCCACCGCACCGTTATTTTTTTCTTATTGCCGTTGATTTGAAGACACGTCCATTAGCTAACCTAATGAAATCGCTAAATAAATAGCTATCATCTAACTGATTTAATTCTCGCTTTAATTGAGGCAACAATTCCTCCATTATTCGATAACTCTCGCTATTCGATGGTAGCTTCCATAGAGCAATTGCATGTTTTTCATAATAAACAACTACCAATGTTAATATTGAATGATTTGCTTTTTTTATGATTAGTTGCTTTGTATTCAGATAACGCATAGATTCTTCAAAAGTGGGCTCTACATTGATTTGAGTACAATATCGCCTGATTTTCCATGTAGCGATATAAGATTTGATGCTATTGCTGAAATAATCAAACTCTGCATTACGATTTCCAAACTCAATAATCACAGTAAAGAAAAACAAAGTAGCTGAAAGTATCATACCCAAACGAAGTACAAAAATGAAAAATACAATCGCTAAAATTGTGCTAAGATTCATCTGAACAATCAAGAACGAAGTTAGTCGCTCAACAAATGTCGTTGCTAGTAGCGTGATGATTGAAAAATTGATAAGATTATATTTGTTAAAGTAATGTTTCATGAGACATAGTCCTTTCGATTATAAGTAGGAGTTAGTAGTGGCATAATGTGGGTCTGATGTTTGCTGTCAGTAAATTTGATAATGCCTGTACCGATACCAGAAGGAACAACAATATTTGAAACATCAGTGTTCGGTAATAGAAATTGGCAGGTATTTGCGTTGACTTCTCCTAATATACATACGCAATTTAGCTGTTCACGAACAGCTGTGTTTCCGCCGAAAGCATTTGCATCAAAGCGTTGGCTTAGCAAAACAAGGCTGATTTGTGTTTGACGACCTAGCAATGCGATTGTACCTAAGAGTTGTGAAAAGGCTTCACGAGCCTGTTTTGAGCTTCCTTGTACCAATGCTAACAGTTCATCAATGACCACATAAATGCGTTCAAATTTCTTGTCAGGTTGTTTTAATAGGATTTCCTGACGTGAATATAGTTTAATTATGACACTACTTAATACCTCATTGGCTTCTGTAATAAAACTATTAAGATTTGCTCCTTGTGTTGGTGCAAAGACCTCTAACCCTAATTTCTTCCCTAAAATATAAATATCAGAAAGTTTTGGGTCTATGCAGATGATTTGATTTGTAAACTTTTTCATACATAAGATAAGATATCGAACAAAGCTAGATTTACCAGACCCTGACGCTCCCGAAATAGCTAGATGTACCACGTTATTCATATCTAAATTAATTCCGTTGACACCGTTTGCCATCAATGGAATACAATTATCAGAAACACGTTCATTGATGAAACGCTTAATGTCTTTGATTTGTAAACGACTAGGAACACCGTCCATCCATGGGAAAAAGAATGCACGTGCTTGATTAGGATTATCAGTATCGTAAGGAACAAAATATGCGTTATTCTGAGGTAATAACGTCTTGAAAGGATAAAGAATACCTGCACAAATTGCATACAGTTTAAAATAAAGTTGATTGTTAATAGGGTAACTTACAGGAAGATTTGGAATGAATAACATACCACTATCATTGCTTAAAACTTTAATGTCAAAGGAATTAAGATAGGAAGATTCATCATTGATATCAAGAGCATTGTTTAAGTTGCGTAAAATAAATTGTGCTAAAGAATATCTATCTTTACCAAATTCAGCTACATCAGGGATTTTAGCCCCTGATGTTTGTTGCTGATTTTGGTCTTTGTTAACCAAAAATGCCATAATTACTTACCTTTCTTAATTGCTGTGGCTCGGAAATACACTTGACCGTAATTATTTTCGTAAGCCTCTAACCCTTCAAATGTGACGGTATCGCCAATCTCGAACCCGCTTAGGTCGGGCTTGTTTTCTGGAAGAAACTTAATCCTGAACGGATTCTGACTATCTGTTGCAACATAAACATGATATGCTTGTACATTTTGTGTACGTTTCATCTTTTCTTTGCCGTTGACAATGTCGCCAGTTTTGATAAATTCAAACTGGTCTTCAACTTGTTTGCCGACAAGTTTGACCACTTCGCCATCCAAAAGTTGTTGTGCGAGGTTACTGCTGTAACCACTTGTTTTCTTGTAAAATGCCATAATGGGCACCTCCTAAAAAAATAAAATATTTGAAGCATAGCCTTTGGGGCGATTACTTCATGATTCAATTCTAACATCATGCAACTCATTAGTATATAAAAATGTTCTTAGATAGTTGACTTTAAAGCTCTCACGGTATATAATAACATTGTTACGGTATACATTTTAAAGAAAGGAATTTCAAGATGATTGAATTGAAAGTAAAAACTCTCCCAGATTTTATCGAAGAAATGATACAAAAGTATAAAATTCCAGAAACGCAAAATATCCGAAAAACATTACGTGCAAAATTTTTGAGAGAATTATTAGGTATGCATGAGTGGGAGAAGGCAGGATATAGAACAGTTGGTCGTAATAGAACTAAGGTTTTTCAATTTGAAGTCCTTGAAAGGTTAGAGACGAGGTGTCAGAATTATCTTGTGAGAAAGAGTGGTTTTGACCTAGCGAAATTTAAAAATTATAAACAAAGATTAAGTGAAGCCCGCCCCTACGAAGATATAACAGAAGATACGATAAAGAGTATAGAAGAGAAAACAGCTTTTCGAACGTGGGTAGGCTCAATCTCAAAAGCAGAAATTCATGAAGTTATGCTCAAAGCATTATTTGAAAAATTCTTCACGCCAATTGATATTAAACAGTGGCAAGAAGATAGCGATTTTTTGACAATAGTTGATGCAGATGATGATAGGCGATTAGATTTTGAATATTATAAAGCGTTAGAACGTTACAATTCTTACAATAAATCAGCATATTATCAGGAGAGAAAATCAGAAGAATAGAAGAACCGCTAGGAATTAATCTTAGCGGTTTGGTTTATCTTTGACAGTTTTTATAAGAAGTTGGAAGGCATCTAAGAGCTGGTCTTGGCTTTCTTTGGGAAGTAGGGCTAATTGGTTTGCTAACATTTCAAGTTGTGGATTTTGGGGATTTATACGACTTTCAAAGAGTTCTGATGGTGTAACATCCAAACCCTTGAGGATTTTCTCTAGTGTATCAATCTTAATGTTAGATCCCTTTGTTTCAAGGTTTGAAATATAATCAATACCTACACCTGCGTTTTCACTCAATTTTTGCTGACTTAGACCTTTTTCTTTACGAATGGTGCGTATTCTACGCCCTAAATAATCTTGTAACTGGATAGATTTCATTTGACACCTCATAATTAAATCTATGATACAAGTATTTATAATAGAAAATAACCATCGTTCAGACTAAAAAATAATAAAAATTAGCCCACAAACCAAAAAAATATGGTAAAATAGTCTATAAAAGGGAGTGATAAGACTTGACAAATCGCTTGTTATACTACATATAACAAGTCTTGACTTAACAGTCAAGACTTTCCTAAAAGTAATAATGGAGAAAGATATGGGAAACAAACAACTCAAAACCCTAGCAGCAGGAGCTGCTGTCGTTACCGTTATTGGTGCAGGTGCTACACCTGCCTTGGCAGAGGATGTGGCAACAAATCCAGCTACAACTGCGCCAACTGTAACTGAAGCAACTGTTGCAGAAACACCTAAAACTGCTGCTGCTGTCAAATCAGAAGTTGACACACAACAAGTTGTCGTGAAGGCTCTTGAAACAGAAGCTACACAAGTTCAAGCTGAAGCGGATGCCATTGCTAAAGAAGTGACTGATGCTCAAACTGATGTGACTACTGCTACTGACGCTGTTGCTGATGCTGAAGCAAATCTTGCTAACGCAACACCAGAAAATATCGCTGCAAATCAAGCTGACCAAACAGCTAACCTTGCAGACCAAACAGCTAACGCTACAGAAACTGATGAAGTCAACGCTGAAATCGCAGCACAAACTCAAACCGTTGCTGACGCACAAACTGCTGTTGATACTGCGCAAGCAGAAAAAGACGCAGCTGATAGCGCTGTTACTGCTAAAGAAGCTGACGTGAAAGCCGCTAAAGATGCCCTTTCTGGCACAGGTCTCGCTGAAGCTCAAGCGACTCTTGACCAAGCAACAACAGAAGTAAAAGCAGCTAAAGACAACGTTGAAAGTGCAGCTACGGCTGTCGATACAGCTATCAAAGCTGATGCTGACCGCCAAACTACTATTGATACCCTAACAAGTGATGTCGCAGTTAAAACCGATGCTGTTGCAGATTCTTCAGCTAAATTGGCTGATGCACAGGATGCTGTAATATATGCAGATGAAGTTCTCAAGTTAGCTCAAGATCGTGTCGCTACGCTAACAAATAACCAAGCTAAACCTGTTGGTCACGATCAATCAGCAATTCTCACATTCACGCTTCAACCTCAAGAAATGAATACCATTCAGCTAGGCTTGTATAAAAATGTAGATTGGAGCCAACCTGCTTCCGAAGCAGAATTGGCTAATCTTGACAAAGAAAGTGTGTATGCGG
The DNA here is from genome assembly GCF_000423745.1 of Streptococcus plurextorum DSM 22810. GTDB lineage: Bacteria > Bacillota > Bacilli > Lactobacillales > Streptococcaceae > Streptococcus > Streptococcus plurextorum. The sequence continues at coordinate 102,317 of NZ_AUIO01000005.1, read as the reverse complement.
ATCAATTAATCAAGCGAGCCCAAACAGTTTTTGGTGAACAACGCATTAATTTAGAAAATAGAACTATTCAAATTTATGCTGATTCTGAAAAAGAGCAATGGATTGACATTCGAAACATCTCGTTGGAAGATGCTATTGAAATCAACGAAGTAGCAGTTCGTTTTTTGAACGATATCCGTCGTCAATATGCGACTCATACTGGTGCAACGTTTACTCCAACAAAATTAAACACAAAAGTTATTGAGAATGCTTTAAGTGTCGCTAAAGAATATATGGAAAAAGGGGATAACAATCCCGACCTTCGTGGTGGTCACGATCGTACAATTTTGACTAAATACGGTTTCGGCACTGAAAATGTTTGGAGCTCAGAAATATCATTTGGCACAGATACTGATGGTCTAAATGGATCAAGTTTAACTAATTTCAAGAAGCGTCAAACCAGATACCATTACACAATGGCTGAGTTAAAGCAAAAAGTTATTCGTGAAATTATTGATTCAGTAACAAATGACGCTCATGCTGGTTGGGGGCATGCCCGCCATAATGTTGGTCCATATGAATATACAGCAGTATCATTTGCAGTTACACCTAAGACGACAATGCATATGCACACCTTATCTAAATTTACAGGTGGTGAGTATTATAAAGCTTATGATATTGAGAATGCGTTGGTCACAAACGATGCCTATATCAGTTATCTTGAGAGTCTAACACCAAATGGTGCAAACCTCACTCAAGCTCAAGCTGACTTGACTGCTGCGCAATCAGCAGCAAACGCAGCCAAAGCTGAACTTACTAAAGCAAGCACAGACTATGCAACTGCTCTAGCAGCTAAAACTCAAGCTGAGAAAGTCCTTGCTGATGCAATTGCTACTCCGCTTCAAACAAAAGTTGCTGAAAACAACTTGCGTCTAGCTGAAATTGCTCTTCAAAATGCAGAAGCTCGCCAAGCTGACGCACAAAAAGCGGTTGATAACTTCTCTGCTTCTCTTGCTGAGAAAAAAGCAGCTCTTGACACTGCTCAAGCAGAACTTGCAGATGCACAAACAATCGCAAGTGCTAAAGCAACTGCCCTTGAAACTGCAAAAACAACTCTTGCTACTGAAGAAGCAACGCTTGCAGCTCTTGTTGCAGAACGTGATGCACTTCTTGCAGAAAAAGACCGCTTGGTTGAAGAAGCAACAGCTCTTGCAGAAGAGTTGGAAGGCTACTTGAATGCTCCTGCTATTCTTGCTGAAGCACAAGCAACACTTGCTGAAAAACAAGCTACGCTTGAGGGTCTACAAACAAAACTTGCCCTTGTTCAAGAAGACCTTGATGTTATCACAGGTGAATTGGCTAAGGAACAAACTAAGTTGGCTGAACTCCAAGAGGAATACGCAATCCTTGCAGACCTTGAGGAAAAAGCAAAAGACAACACAGTTGTTACTCTTCCTGACGGTACAATCATTGCCGTACCAAAAGACTCACCAACTGCTAATCCATTGCCTGCAATTGACATCGAAGCTGTCAAAGCCGCAATCGCTAACGGTCAAGATGTGAAAATTGTGGACGGTAAGGTTGTTGTGAGTGATAAGCAAACAGGGGTAACCGTGACACAAACTGCCGAAGGCGAAAAAGTGTCATACTCACGTGTTGAACGTGCTAAGAGCTTGCCAAGTACAGGGGAACAAACAAGTCTGTTGGCACTCTTTGGCGTAGCGGTATTAACTAGCCTTGGTCTAGTAAATGCAAGAAGACGCAAACGAGGATAATGAACTAAAAGTAAAAAATCTTCTTACTATATAAAAGTAGGAAGATTTTTTTATATAAGGAAGATACTGCCATTATCTATTTTTTGTCTTATTGAGATAATTTTAAATGATTTTAGTTAGATTTAGTAAATTTAGAAAGGCTTTAAATCAATGTTTCTGATGATAACAGGACTTAAAAAATCGTGGAACAAGTCTTGCATATTCATCATATTCAATATTACCTAGCTATAGAGCCTTTGTTAGGACTCTATGTGCTTATTCGGCTAAAAGCCGAATACCTTTCCATTTCATTTTTAGTTATTATAGCATATTTATGGCAGAACTGGGAGTATTAAGGAGACTTCCTTAAGGTCTAAATGGTAGTCACTATTGTCCCTAATAGTATGCTCAAAATCAGTGGTATAAAGAACCAAGCGTAACTGGTCTCCTTTTTCTAACGCGTAAATGCTAGGTTGTAATTCCAACTCAATGGTCATCCAATGGTCTGGTGTGACGTCCATGATGTCTAGTAATCCCTTACGGTTTTGTAGATTAAGATGTCCTTTTGAAATGACACGGTGACTGGCTTCTCGTTTAGGGAGTTCAACCAGGTCTTCTACTTTAAAAAGGCGACCGTTATCGACTGATTTACCCACGACAATGCTTGGGATATCTTGGAGGTATTTTTTTTGCCCTTTTTCCAATAGCTGAGCAGAGAGCAATCCTTTATTGGTTGATGATTTGACTAAAAGTTTGAGCTTAGGTCGGCCATTTAGTAGCAGAGCTTTTTCTAAAGGGATATCAAAGGTGAGGGCATTGGCTTCTTGATGAAAGAGTTTGGTCTTGAAGGTGTTAAAGTTTTTGCAGTAGTTATCAAAGGTCTCTTGCTCGTATTGATTAGCAATCTTAGTATCAGGAGCGGATAGGATAAAGGTTTCCTGGCTTGGGCTACCAAAATCATCAAGTGTTTGCCAAGTTTGGTCGTCTCTGTTGTCTTGCCAAATCACTTTTGGCAGGGCAAATGAACTGCCTATTGCTAACAATTTTTGCGTTAGCAAAGCATTCATGCTTTCGCGGAAATCAATAGACTGCCAGTTATTCATATAAACATGAGCCCCGTGGTGAAGGAACAGGTGCTTATCGATGTGATTCGGGAGAGCTTTGAACATCTGAAAAACATGGATTGGCTTGACATTCCAGTCCTGAGTTCCGTGAGTAAAGACGACAGTTGCTGTGACTTTGTCTGCGTGTTTTAGATAATTGCGGTTATGCCAAAATTGATTGTAGTCACCGGTTTCTCTAGAAATGGCTAGGCTTTGCTCTTTGAGCCTTGCTTGATAGTAGGCATTGTGGCGCAGGTAATCTCCGGCTAGAAGGTTTCGTGAATAGGTGAATTCGGTCAGACTGTCCAAATCTTCACCAGGGTAGCCACCAGGGCTGACAAGAAGCCCATTCTCGCGATAATAGTCATACCAAGAGGAAATACCAGCTTCTGCGATAATGACTTCTAGTCCTTCAACAGCTGTTGTCGCAAGAGCGTTAGACATGGTTCCTAGATAAGACAGGCCAGATGTAACGACCTTCCCACTTGCCCAAGTCGCGACCACACGCGTTTTTCGTGATTTATTGGTAAAGGCAGAAGCTCTGCCGTTTAGCCAGTCAATAACACTCTTATAAGCTTCGACTTGATGGTAGTCGCCAGTCGTCATGAAACCATCAGAGTTTAGAGTGCCGATCCCTGATACGTAGATGTTTGCAAAGCCACGAGCCAGCATATAATCGTTGAGTGTGTAGCTAGGACGTGGCAGGGTGGTAAAGGTCTCTTCGGCGTCATCGATCTGATCGGTAAGGGAGGTGGTTTCTAATTGTTGAATGGCTTCTTCTTTGACAGAAATTGTTTGTGCGGGTTTGACAAACAATTCGCCTTCCATCTTATGGGTAAGAGCATCAGAGGCTGGGGCATTCACGCCTTGCTGATAAGGAGACGCGGTCATGATGGTAGGGAGTTTGTGAGTTGTTCTAGGGCGAATAATGTTGACTTTAATCACATCTGTCTGCCCGTCGGTGTCGGTGTCAACAGAGGTTTCAACATAGACCACTTCACGAATAAGATTGCCTGTGTCAAAGGTTGCGAGAGATTTTCCATTGAAAAAGACGTAGTCGTTTGTCACAGGAATAAGATTTTCAGAGACCAAATGGTCAATAAGGGTATTTCCTGACTGACAACGTGTCGCTAAGAGCTGGTGTAACTGATTAAGGCTAGCGTCAAAGGAAATGGGGAAATTGAGCTTATGGATAAAATCATCGGCGTCTGTGAAGTCTACATTTGGGATGAAGCCAAGAAGTTGAAGGGCAATAGTATTGAAGACTTGAGTAGTCACTTCACGGTCAGATTGAAAGAAACGGTGCAGATCAGTGTCACTGTCTGCAATCCACATGGATAGTGCATAGTCGGTATCCTGATAGCGTAGTGAGAGCACCTTTCTAAGGAAAATGTCCAGGTTTGTTTTGAAGTCATTTTCAGACGAAATGGCAAATCCTAGCGACTGTAATTCCTGCTCGGCGACATCACTAGAAACGGGAAAATAGGAAAATTGATTGTAGCGCATAGCATCCTCTCTAAAAAGTAAACGTTTTATTTTAATGGATTACCTTTACTTTATCTATTATACTTGATAGAATGGAGGATGTCTAAAAAAATTCATAACTTGAAAGGAAGTCTAGACACATGGATGTAACATGGACAGTGAAATATATCACTGAATTTTTAGCGACAGCTTTGCTGATTATCATCGGTAATGGTACCGTTGCAAACGTTGACCTTAAAGGCACAAAAGGGAACAACTCTGGGTGGATTCTAATTGCTATTGGCTATGGCTTGGCAGTTATGATGCCAGCTTTGATGTTTGGTAACGTATCTGGTAACCATATCAACCCAGCCTTTACACTTGGACTTGCGGTATCAGGACTCTTTCCATGGGCGCATGTTGGTCAATACATTTTAGCGCAACTTTTGGGAGCTATGTTTGGTCAGTTGGTTGTCGTAGCGGTTTATCGCCCTTACTTCTTGAAAACTGAAAATCCTAATCATATTTTGGGGTCATTTTCAACCATTAGCGCACTTGATGAGGGAACAGTTGAAAGCCGTAAAGCAGCGATCGTCAACGGCTTTGCCAATGAATTTGTTGGTTCTTTTGTCCTTTTCTTTGGCGCGCTTGCCTTGACCAAGAATTTCTTTGGTTCAGAGATTCTAATGAATACGGTCAATGACCAGGTTGCTCTAGCTAAGGCACAAGGGATGACCGTAACAGCTGATCAGATTGCAACTTTGACAGCAGAACTTGAAGGAAAAGTTGCTCCATTCTTAGTTGGCCCACAAGCAGTGGCGCATCTAGGTCTTGGCTTCTTAGTTATGGCACTTGTAGCAGCTCTTGGCGGTCCGACTGGTCCAGGTCTTAACCCAGCACGTGATTTAGGGCCTCGTATTGTTCACCACTTGTTGCCAAAATCAGTACTTGGTGATGCTAAGGCTGATTCAAAATGGTGGTATGCTTGGGTTGGTGTTTGTGCTCCAATCGTAGCAGCTATTGCTGCAGTTGCCCTATTCAAATACCTCTACTTGTAATCTGTAGGTTTAGACCCGATTTATCGGGTCTTTTTCTTAAAAAGATATTAGAAAAAAGAAATCAAGTATGTAATTTCTTGATAAATGTTTCACTTTATTTTAAAATGTAAAGGATTGGAGAAATATATGACATTACAAGAAACAGTCACTTTTAAAACCCCTGTCGTCAGGGTGTTGGATAGAGATGCTAATATCACATTCTATCAAAAAGTACTTGGTTTTAAATTGATTTCAGAAGAAAATGCCATAGCCATTTTTTCGACTGAAAATAACCCTAAAAGAAGGTTTGTGATTGAAGAATCCCCGACTTATCGTACACGTGCTGTTCAGGGACCTCGCAAACTTCATAAGACTATTATTAAAATTCAAGAGGCTAGCGAGATAGAGTCTCTCTTGGCTAGTGGCATTTCAGTCGATCAGATTTTCAAAGGAGAAAATGGCTACGCTTTTGAAGCGACTAGTCCTGAGGGTTACACTTATCTTTTGCATGCAGAAGAAGACCGAACAAGGCTTCAGAAAATCGATGCAGCTGATTTTACCTTGCAGGCAGATTTCAAGGGGGTGTCAGATTTTACCATTGAAACCATCGTTTTAAATGTACCAGATCTAGCAGTAGCGCAAGCTTTCTATCACAAACTTAATCTGCCAATAGAAATGGAGTTTCAGCAAGCGCAAGGGGCGGATTTGTTGAGTGATCCTGACACGGTGTGGGATTTGGAATTTTTAGAATTTGAAGTTTCACCAGAAGTGGAGATGTCGGCAGTAAAAACAGACTTAGCCAACTTGGGTTGCGAAATCATTTTTGAAGATAAGAAACTTTTAGTCATTAAAGATACAAGTAATATTGAAATCTGGTTTAGTAAGGCATGAAAAGAATCATAGATAAGATTAGCCAGCAGATAGCTGAAAAGCTATATCCAGGAGCAAGCTTGGCTCTTTATCACAATCAGCAATGGAAAGAGTATTTTTTAGGGAGTCAAGACGGGCATAAGCCCGTTTTTTCAGGTTTGACCTATGATTTGGCTTCGGTGTCAAAGGTTGTCGGGGTAGCAACTGTCTGCATTTTTTTGTTAAATAGCGGAGCTTTAGACCTAGATAAGCCTCTAAGGGAATACTACCCTGCATTTCAGGATGAAACGGTGACGCTGCGTCAGCTATTGACCCATACAACGGGCATTGACCCCTTTATCCCCAATCGAAATCATCTGTCTGCTGAAGAGCTAAAGACAGCAATCAATGCTATTAAAGTAACGGAGAATAAAGGTTTTCACTACACGGACATCAATTTTCTACTGCTTGGTTTTATGCTAGAAGAGCTTTATGGCGAGTCTTTAGATGAGATTTTCACGAAGCAGGTCTATCATACTTTTGGAATGACAGAGACGGGCTTTGGTCCGTGTCAGGGGGCAGTTCCAACGGTTAAAGGGATTACAGATGGTGTGGTGCATGATCCTAAGGCGCGTATCCTTGGTGTTCATGCGGGTTCAGCAGGACTCTTTTCTACCTTACAGGATTTGGAGATCTTTTGCCAGCATTACTTGGAGGATGATTTTGCGGCCAAACTATGGCAGAATATTAGTCAGGGAGATAGGCCGCGCTCAGTTGGTTGGAATTTAGAGGGTGATTGGATTGATCATACGGGCTATACAGGGCCTTTTGTCATGATCAATCGTAAGAAGCAGAGCGCAGCTATTTTTTTGACTAATCGGACGCATGATTATGATGATCGACCACTTTGGATTGCTAAAAGACGAGAATTACGTGACCTGATCAAAGGAGTTTTTGATGAGATATAGTTTGCTTTTGCGTGGGGTTAACGTTGGTGGTAACCATAAGGTCCCTATGGCTGATCTTCGCGCTTATTTAAGTCAGATAGGGCTTGTGGACGTGACTTCTTATATCAATTCGGGGAATCTCTTTTTCTCATCAGATTTAGCTCTAGCTCAGTTGCGTCAGCTTATTTGGAGGTGTCTGAAGAAGTACTACCCATTTATCACAGCATTTGCCTTGATTAGTCGCGATGCCTATCATCGAGAGACTGAGAACCTGCCCAAATGGTGGTGGGAGGACTTGGCTAGAAAAGACGTGCTTTTTTACACAGATATTCATCAAAAAGAGGAGATTGAGGCCGTTATTTCTCAACTGACTTTGAGAGATGAGCTGGTGTATTTTGGTGAGACAGCCATCTTTTGGGGGAAGTGTCAGGAAGCCTCTTATTTGAAAACAGCCTATCATAAAGAATTGGCTAAACAGCCATTTTACAGAAGCCTCACCATTCGAAATCATAAAACCTTTGCCAAATTGAATGATTTTTTGACTTGACTAATCTGGCAGGCATGATAAAATAGGAGTAAGAATTAGCACTCTTCGTCTAAGAGTGCTAAACAAAGGAGGGATTTTATGTTAAAACCATTAGGAGACCGTTTAGTGGTCGCATTTACCGAAGAAAAAGAAGAAACGTTAGGTGGTCTTGTCTTAGCAGGCGCTAGCCATGACAAGACCAAGAAAGCACAAGTGCTCGCAGTCGGCGAAGGCATTCGCAGCCTGACAGGAGAGTTGATTGCTCCTAGTGTAGCTGTCGGACAAACCGTTTTAGTAGAGAGTCTGGCTGGTATCGAAGTGAAAGAAGATGGTCAGAAAGTGACCATCATCAGAGAAGCAGATGTTTTAGCGATTGTAGAATAGGAGGAAAATCAAATGGCAAAAGAAATCAAATTTTCATCAGATGCACGAAGCGCTATGGTTCGTGGGGTGGATATCTTAGCAGATACTGTTAAGGTGACGCTTGGTCCTAAAGGACGTAACGTCGTTCTTGAAAAAGCTTTTGGCTCTCCTTTAATCACTAATGATGGGGTGACCATCGCTAAAGAGATTGAGCTAGAAGACCATTTTGAAAATATGGGAGCAAAATTAGTTTCTGAAGTTGCTTCCAAAACGAATGACATCGCAGGAGACGGAACCACTACAGCGACTGTGTTGACACAGGCTATCGTTCGTGAAGGGCTTAAAAATGTGACCGCAGGTGCTAATCCAATCGGTATTCGTCGAGGAATTGAAAGAGCTGTGGCAGAGGCTGTTGAGGAACTCAAGGCCATTGCTCAACCAGTTGCAAACAAAGAAGCGATTGCTCAGGTTGCAGCGGTGTCTTCACGTTCAGAAAAAGTTGGTGACTATATCTCTGAAGCGATGGAGCGCGTGGGTAAAGATGGCGTCATCACCATCGAAGAATCACGAGGTATGGAGACAGAACTTGAAGTGGTTGAAGGGATGCAATTTGACCGAGGATACCTGTCTCAGTATATGGTAACAGATAGTGAGAAAATGGTTGCTGACCTTGACAATCCACTGATTCTTATCACAGACAAAAAAATCTCCAATATTCAAGACATTTTACCGCTTCTTGAGGAAGTGCTCAAAACGAGCCGACCACTGCTCATCATTGCTGACGATGTGGACGGGGAAGCTCTGCCGACACTTGTGCTCAACAAGATTCGTGGAACCTTTAATGTGGTAGCAGTCAAAGCACCAGGCTTTGGAGACCGTCGTAAAGCTATGCTAGAAGATATTGCGGTCTTGACAGGAGCTACAGTAATCACGGAAGACCTTGGCCTTGAACTTTCTGATGCTACAATGGCTGCGCTAGGTCAGGCTGCTAAGGTGACCGTTGACAAAGATAGCACAGTGATCGTTGAGGGGGCAGGTGAAGCGGCTAATATTGCTAACCGTGTCAACTTGATTAAGTCTCAATTAGAGACAACGACCTCTGATTTTGATCGTGAAAAACTGCAAGAACGCCTAGCTAAACTAGCGGGTGGTGTCGCGGTCATCAAAGTCGGCGCTGCTACAGAGACCGAGCTTAAGGAAATGAAGCTTCGTATCGAAGATGCTCTTAACGCGACGCGTGCAGCGGTTGAAGAAGGCATTGTAGCAGGAGGCGGAACTGCCCTTGTCAACGTTATTGAAAAAGTTGCTCAGCTTGACCTTGATGGTGACGATGCTACTGGTCGCAACATCGTTCTCCGTGCATTGGAAGAGCCGGTACGTCAAATTGCTTACAATGCTGGTTATGAAGGCTCAGTCATTATTGATAAACTTAAGCACAGCGAAGCAGGTATTGGCTTTAATGCAGCTACAGGTGAGTGGGTTAATATGGTGGAAGCGGGAATCATCGATCCTGTTAAGGTTACCCGCTCTGCCCTTCAAAATGCAGCTTCAGTAGCTAGCCTTATCCTCACCACAGAGGCGGTTGTAGCTAATAAACCAGAACCAGCTGCATCAGCTCCAGCCGTGGATCCAATGGGCATGGGTGGCATGATGTAACATCTTATGGATAAGACAAAACTCTCCTTATGTTGAAATAAGGAGAGTTTTTTAGTGCAATTGCTTTGTAATGTCCTTAAAAGCTTGAATAATGTTAACCTGTTTATCTTTTGGCAAACCCCTGATAGCATCAATCAATTCCGTAAGCTGCTCATCGGTATCTTTAGATGGGAAATCAAAAAAATCATGAAAAGTCATGTTTAGTGCATGAATAACCTTTTCAAGTGTGGTGACTTTAAAGTCATACTTCTGGCCTTCGATATGTTGCACAGCCTTTGCTCCTAAACCAGCCTTCTCCGCTAAGGCTTCTTGGCTGATACCTTGGCGCTTGCGGTTTTGCCGTATTCTAGTAGCGATGTGAGTTTGTAGATCCATGTTCATAGTATATCCTTATATTTATAATGATATAGGGTTCGCTATAAGAGGGGAAGTGTTTTAGCTAAGGTACTTCTCAAAGCTTTTTGACGGTGCCTCCACGCTGATTTTTTCTAGAGTTAGCGGGTGGGTTAAGGTCAGTTTTTGGGCGTGGAGCATGAGATGTGGGGCAGAGACTCGACTGTAGAGTGGGTCCCCGATTAGGGCATGACCGTGGTGGGCTAGATGAACTCGGATCTGATGTGTCCGTCCTGTCTGGAGGCGACAAGAGACCAGACTGTTCTTGCCAATGGTCTTCAAGAGGCGGACCTGGGTAAGAGCCACCTGCCCCTTGCGGTTGTCGACCACTCGCTTTCTACGGTCATGCCGGTCCCGTCCGATTTTATCGGTGATAGACCAGTCTGTCTTTTTGAGCTGCCCTTGGCAGAGGGCCAGGTAGTCACGGTAGATGACCTTGTCTTCCAAGAGCCGATTGAGAATGGGCAGGATAAAGGGATTTTTGGCAAAGAGAATGGCTCCGCTGGTTTCCATATCGAGCCTGTGGACCACATAGCAGGTCTGACCCACATAGGCAGAGACATGGTTGAGCAGGGCAATTTCCGTTGGCTCATTGCCGTGGGTTTTCATGCCTTCGGGCTTGTTGACGATAATGAGGTGCTCATCTTGATAGAGTTCCTCCACCAAGTCTGCCTGCCCTAGAGGAATGCTTTTTTCAGGGTAATCATCTTGGTCAAAGGTTAATTGAACGCTGTCTCCTGCCTTCACCAGGGTCTGCCAAGTGACCTGTTGGTTGTTGATAAGCAGGTGTTTTTTGGTGCGCAGCAGGTGCCTGATTTTTCGAGGGATTAACCAATGCTCTTCCAACAGCTCTTTGACCGTAATGTTGTCTTGTGTTTTAAGAATTGTAATGTGATAGTTTGTCATCGTTGTATAAGGGGTGAAATTAGAGATTCTTGTCAAGATAAGTGATGAAGTGATTCCACCAAACTTTTAGAAAGTTAGCACGTTGGACGGCCTCTCCTGAGACTAATAGTGTACTTGGAGGATCAGAAAGATAGCCATCTCCAACCAGATAAGTATCATCATAGGTCAGTTTGCCAACCACTGTTTCAGTTGAGACGGGAGCAGTCACCTGATGATCGTCAAAGCGCACTTTTAGCTCGGTGCTATTTTTGGGCGTGACCACACGAACCTCTTGACTTGCCACTGCCGTAACGCTATCTTTTTTACCATCTGTGACCTTAACACTCTTATTGTTGAAGCTATTTCCTTTGGTCACCAAGGTGCTCATCTGATAGTTGTTAGAGATATAGTCTAATAGGCTATTTGCAGCTGCAAAGCGCGTGCTACTATCTTGATCGGAGTGATCAGCGTTAAGGATAACGGTAATGACTTGCATGCCATTTTCTGTTGAAGTTGTGACTAAGGATGCGCCTGCCTGTTCGGATGTTCCGGTTTTAAGTCCTGTAACGCCGGGACGAGAGAAGGGTTGACCTTCTATTAGCTGATTATAAGTGTGCATGAGAGTACCTGCAAAATCGATATTTGCCTGAGAAGTGATGGTCAGGATTTCAGGATAATCAGTCACTAAATGTTTGGCGATAATGGCGACGCTTTGTGCACTCATGGTGTTTTCATCGTCAGTTGTAGAGTTGGGGTGAATATTTTGCCCTAAAAAACCATTGTTTAATCCAGAAGCGTTGACGAGTTTTGCATCGGTGATGCCCCATTCTTCGAGTTGTTTGGTCATTTGATTCACAAACTCAGGCTCGCTACCAGAGATTTTTTCTGCTAAAGCGATAGCAGCACTGTTTGAGCTAGCGATAAGGGCAGCATCGACCAGTTGTTTGACGGTGTACTGACGGGCTTCCATAGGGACATTACTGACAGCATAATTATGGGTTAATTCATAGGCGTAATCTGAAATAACTACTTGGCTGTCCCAGGAAAGATGGCCTTTTGAGATTTCCTCATAAACCATATAGACTGTCAAAATTTTGGTGATCGAAGCAATGGCATCAGGGGTTTTAGCATCTTTTTCATAAAGAATTTTGCCAGTAGACACTTCCACCGCGATAGCATGTTCTGCAGCGGCTTGAAAATCATTAGCGGCAACGTGATGGCTTAGCCCTATAAAACAGGAGATGGCGATGGTCAGCAGAGATTTTTTAATTGTCATAATATTCTTATTGTACCATAAAACCCTCTATACAAGTGCTATAGAGGGTTAAAACTTATAAACTGTGCGCATTGATCAGTTGCACAGGTAAAATATAATCTTTTTGTGTTGCTTGGCCATCGATTTTTTTCAAAAGAACATCTACTAAAAGCTTAGCGATTTCTTCCAAAGGTTGCCTAATCGTGGTTAATTGAGGGAAATAATGTTCGATAAAGGTTGTGCCGTCATAGCCAACGACCTTGAGTTTTTGTGCGTAGTCAGAATCAATCTGCTCAGCCATTTTCATGATTAATATGGCAGTGAGGTCGTCTGAGGCAAAGATGCCGTCTGGCTGATGTTTGCTAAGGATTGCTCTAATCTCCATTTCCCGGCGCAGTGGCGATAGGTTCCCAGGGACGTTGATAACCTTATGGTTTTTACGTGGGTAGTTGAAACCTAGGGCGCGGAGTCCTGTTGGGGAGTCCGAGTTATCATTACCTGTAATCATCATAATGTTCTGACAACCGTTTTTTTCAAGTAAGCTGGCAGCTAGTTTGCCCCCTTCAAAGTTATCTGATGAGATGATAGGAACATTAGGTGCCAGATTTCGGTCGAAGGCCACGATAGGTGCTTCGACTTTCTCGTAGTCATCGATACCAAGGTTATGACTAGAGGAAATAATGCCATCAACTTGATGGGCGCTTAGCATTTCAAGGTATTCGCGTTCTTTGTTTGGGTCATTCTCGCTATTGCAAAGGATGGTCTTGTAGCCACGCGAAAAGAGTTCGCGTTCCAGTCTTTCAATCAGCTCGGCAAAAAAGATATTGCTGGCACTTGGAAAGATTAAACCGACAAGTTTGGCTGATTTTCCTTGTAAGCTACGAGCTAAACTATTTGGTTGATAGCCTAGCTCTTTCATTGCAGAGCGGACTTTGTCGATGGTTTTTTGTGATAGATAACCTTTATTATTGATGACACGGGAGACGGTTGTAGGACTGACTCCTGCAAGTTTTGCAACATCTGTTAATTTTGCGACCATAGCTTATCCTAATTCGTAATATGTGCCAGTCACGCCATTTGGGATGACAAGGCCGTTTTGCTTGTCTGTAGGGAAGACGCGGCTTGTAAAGACTTTTTCACCGCCGTTGACAAAGATTTCCACGATTGATTTATCGACAAAGAGGCGGATAGAAGTTTCTTGCTTGTCAATAGTGCATTCGCGTGTGCTGCCATATTCGAGTCCATATTGTTCTCCGCAAGCCGAGCGGTCAAGGATAACCTTTCCTGTCTTTGTATCAACGGTGAGGCGTAACCCGTTTCCATCACCATCTGCAAAAAGTAGCAAATCGGCTGTTGTTTCTGCTGAGACAGTAAACTCCAACTCATAAGTGTTGTTGGTACGATCTAGGCTCATTAGAGCTGTCGATGATTGGCGAAGTTTGGTCATGTCAGCGACAGGTGTTTGATAAAGCTTGCCATCTTTGATAGAAAGCACTTTAACCAAGCTCATTGCCCCTTGATAATCGTAGCGATCGGTTGGGTAGTCAATATCAGGTAGCCCGATCCAGCTGATGATAAGCGTGCGACCGTCTGGTGTATTAAACCCTTGGGTGGCATATGCTTCAAAGCCGTAGTCTAAGTTTTCAAGAGTGGCCTCTCCAATGAGAGCAGGTGTTTCTGGGTTGAAGCTGTCGAAAACTTTATAGGTATTTGGATAGATGTTTTGGTAGTCGAGTTCTGACTTATCAAGGCCTTGAGGGCTATAAAGGAGAACTGGCTTGTCGTCTACAAATACCAAGTTGGGGCACTCAATCATGTACTCAGAACCCGTACCACCGAAGTCTAAGTTTCCGACCTCAACCCAATTTTTGACATTGTTATCAATAGCTTTGTAAAGTTTGATAAAACCAGATTTTTCAAGGTTCTGAGCCCCAACGATGGCGTAAAATTGTCCTTTGTAGTCAAAGATTTGCGGGTCACGGAAGTGCTCGGTAACATCGTTAGGCTGTTGGATCAGAACATCGGTAAATTTTTCAATATTACCATCTTTATCCATCCAAGCGCCGATTTGCAAGGGATCACGCACCCAATTGGCATCACGGACATTTCCTGTATAAAAAAGAAAGAGCTTGTCATCTATTTCATAGGCAGAACCTGAATAAGCACCGTGGCTATCGTGTGCATGATTAGGTAGCAGTCTTGTATCAGTCTCTTTGAAATGAACCAAATCAGTTGATGTGGTATGTACCCATTGTTTTAAGCCGTGTGCGGCACCAAAAGGCCAATTTTGATAAAATAGGTGGAATTTTCCATCAAAATAAGAAAAACCATTAGGATCATTGAGAAGGCCTGTTTTAGGCTCCAAGTGATAAGTGGCGTGCCAAGGTGACTTAGCAACATTTTCAGCAATGGCTTCACGTTCTTTAGCCGTCCAATCAGCATAAGGGCGGTAGCGAACTTCAGTAGGTAAATTCATAATCGTCTTCTTTCTAGGTAAACTTCTATATATTCTTACACTTAATATGATAAACGTTTTCCTTTTAAAAATCAATGAAAAAAGGCAGAAAAAATAAATTTCTGCAAAACGATTGACATATTCTGTTTGTCGTGATAAACTATGCATGTAACAGAAAGTCAATCGCTTTCACAAAAAAATTAAAGGAGTTTACTGTAATGGATTATAGTAAAGTAGCTGCCGAAGTCATTAAGGCAGTCGGTAAAGATAATCTTGTTGCTGCAGCACATTGTGCGACACGTCTTCGTTTGGTTTTGAAAGATGAATCAAAAGTGGATCAAAAAGCACTTGATGATAACGCAGATGTCAAAGGTACATTTAGCACAAATGGCCAATATCAAGTGATTATCGGACCTGGTGATGTAAACTTTGTATATGCAGAGCTCATCAAGGCTACAGGTTTAAAAGAAGTTTCAACAGATGATTTGAAACAGATTGTAGCGCAAGACAAGAAATTCAACCCATTGATGGATTTGATTAAGTTGTTGTCAGACATCTTTGTTCCAATCATTCCTGCTCTTGTTGCAGGTGGTTTATTGATGGCTCTTCGTAACTTCTTAACCTCACCAGACTTGTTTGGACCAAAATCAATTGAAGAAATGTACCCTGCAATTCAAGGTATTTCTGCAATGATTCAATTGATGTCAGCAGCGCCATTCATGTTCTTACCAGTCCTTGTAGGTATCTCTGCTGCAAAACGCTTTGGTGCAAACCAATTCCTCGGTGCAGCTATTGGTATGATCATGACAACGCCAGATTTGGGTGGTAAGGAAGCGTTTTGGGATATCTTTGGATTCCAAGTAGCTCAAACAAACTATGCCTACCAAGTTATACCAGTTCTTGTGGCTGTATGGCTTCTTGCAACGCTTGAAAAATTCTTCCATAAGAAATTACCATCAGCAGTTGACTTTACATTTACACCATTATTATCAGTGATGATTACAGGATTCTTGACTTTTACAGTTATCGGACCTGTAATGTTGACAGTATCTAATGGGATAACCAATGCCATTGTTTGGTTGTACGACACAACTGGTGCGTTGGGAATGAGTATCTTTGGTGGTACCTACTCATTGATTGTAATGACTGGTCTTCACCAATCCTTCCCAGCCATCGAGACACAACTCTTGTCAGCTTATAATAATAACGGTACAGGATATGGTGATTACATTTTTGTTGTTGCCTCAATGGCCAACGTAGCACAGGGTGCTGCAACTCTTGCTATCTATTTCTTGACAAAAAATGCGAAAACAAAAGGTTTGTCAGGTTCAGCAGCAGTTTCTGCCTTTCTTGGGATTACAGAACCAGCTCTCTTCGGGGTTAACTTGAAGTATCGTTTCCCATTCTTCTGTGCTCTTGCAGGTTCAGCAATCGGTGCTCTTTTTGCAGGTTTGACTCATGTTATCGCTGTCTCTCTTGGGGCTGCAGGATTCATTGGTTTCCTTTCAATCAAAGCGTCTTCAATTCCGATGTATGTAGTTGCTGAGTTGATTGCTTTTGCAGCAGCCTTCATCTTTACTTACACTTATGGTAAGACAAAAGCATCAGCAGTTTTTGCAGATGAGGCAGCGACTGCAGCAGCTGTTGCTGTGCAAGAACAAGTTGTAGTGACTTCAGAACAAGTTGGAGCAACTACAGAAATTTCTAATTCACAAGAAACCATTGTATCGCCACTTGAAGGTGACGTTGTTGCCCTTGAAAATGTTAACGACCCAGTCTTCTCGTCAGGTGCGATGGGTAAAGGTATTGCTGTCAAACCTAGCGGAGACACATTGTACTCACCAGTTGATGGTGTTATCCAAATCGCTTTTGAAACAGGTCATGCTTACGGCATTAAGTCTGATAAAGGTGCAGAAGTTCTTCTTCACATCGGTATTGACACTGTTTCTATGGATGGTAAAGGCTTTGATGCTAAGGTTAAAGCTGAGCAACGCGTCAAAGCAGGAGATGTTCTTGCGACATTTGACCGCGCAGCGATTGCTGAAGCAGGTCTTGACGACACAACGATGATTATCGTGACAAATACAGCTGACTTTGCAGAGGTTTCTCCAGTTGCTGAAGGAACTGTTACAGTAGGTACTTCACTTGTTGAAGTCAAATAAGGCTATAAAGTAAGGTGCTGGGTAATATCTCAGCCCTTTCTTTGTCATTTTTGGTATAATAAAAGAGAACAAGATAAATTAAAGAGGAATGTCATGACAAAATTATATGGAAGCCTTGAAGCAGGCGGGACAAAATTTGTTTGCGCTGTCGGTGATGAGCAGTTTCAAGTGGTTGAAAAAACGCAATTTCCAACCACAACCCCTTATGAAACGATTGAGCGTACAGTAGAGTTTTTCAAACGCTATGAGGATCGTTTGGCTGGTATTGCCATTGGTTCTTTTGGACCGATTGACATTGATCCCAATTCTAAAACTTATGGCTATGTGACCACGACTCCAAAAGAGCATTGGTCAAATGTTGATCTACTTGGTCTGATTAAAAAGGAGTTTAATATTCCTTTCTACTTTACAACGGATGTTAATTCATCAGCGTACGGAGAGACTTTGGTTCGTAAGGGTGTCAAAAGTTTGGTTTACTATACCATCGGTACGGGGATTGGTGCAGGGGCCATCCAAAACGGTGAATTTATCGGTGGCTTAGGCCATACAGAAGCGGGCCATACCTATGTCGCCCTACACCCTTATGATATCAAACATGAGTTTAACGGCATGTGTCCCTTCCACAATGGTTGTTTGGAAGGCTTGGCGGCAGGTCCGTCTCTTGAAGGTCGTACGGGCATTCGCGGGGAATTGATTGAGCTCAATTCAGATGTCTGGGATGTGCAGGCTTACTACATTGCCCAAGCGGCTGTTCAAGCGACGCTACTTTATCGTCCGCAGGTTATTGTATTTGGTGGTGGTGTTATGGCTCAAGAGCACATGCTCAACCGTGTGCGTGAGAAATTTGTCGGTCTCATGAATGACTACCTGCCAACGCCTGACGTGAAAGACTACATCGTAACACCTGCTGTTGCGGAAAATGGCTCAGCAACCCTTGGAAACTTTGCCTTGGCGAAACAAGTGGCTGAAGGATAGGTCGTTAGACAGAGCTTTTTCTTGCAATAGTTCGAAAAAGTTGCTATAATAGTTAAAAATATACGAGAAAGGGGCGAGTGAGTAACTTGCCCTTTGTCTATGTAAAAAATGGAGGTGATTATAATCGCAACTGTTGTAGAATTAGTCACGGAAGTTGTCAGTCCGGCTATTCCCGAACCTTTTGAGTTAGTTGATATTGAGTACGAAAAGATGGGCTCGGACTATGTTCTGTCAGTTTTGATCGATAAACCGGGAGGGATTACGGTTGAAGATACGGCAGACTTAACCGATATTATCAGCCCACTTCTGGATACCATTAAGCCAGATCCATTCCCAGCTCAGTATATGCTTGAAGTGTCTAGTCCAGGACTAGAACGCCCTTTGAAGACCAAAGAGGCATTGGCAGCAGCGGTAGGGCAATATATCAACGTGTCTCTTTATAAGGTTATTGATAAGGTCAAAGTTTTTCAAGGCGATTTAACAGCTTTTGACGGAGAAAACCTGACTCTTGATTATCTGGATAAAACACGTCAGAAAACGGTAGAAATTCCCTATAGCAGCGTAGCTAAGGCTAGACTTGCTGTAAAGTTATAATCGGGTTTGTCTCTAGTTTGTCATAGAGCTTAGCTCTGATTTACCTAATATTTAAAACGAAAATGAACACACCTGAGGTGTTGTTTAAAGAATAGAAAGGAACTGAATACGGGACTCATTTCCTAGGGAAAAAGAGAAGTTTCCTAGAAGCTGGGCAGACTCGTCTAATTTTCTATTGATGATGGAAATTGACTGTCCCTCTATATCTTATATTATGAGCAAAGAAATGCTAGCAGCCTTCCAGGTTTTGGAAGAAGAAAAACACATTAAAAAAGAAGACATTATTGATGCGGTAACAGAGTCACTCAAATCAGCTTATAAACGCCGCTATGGCCAATCAGAGAGCTGTGTCGTTGAATTTAACGAAAAAACAGGAGATTTCCAAGTTTTTACAGTTCGTGAAGTTGTTGATGAAGTCTTTGATTCACGCCTTGAAATCAGTCTCAAAGATGCCCTGCTGATTAGTTCTGCCTATGAGCTTGGGGATAAAATCCGCTTTGAAGAGTCTGTAAAGGAGTTTGGCCGAGTGGCAGCGCAGTCTGCTAAACAGACAATCATGGAAAAAATGCGCAAGCAGACGCGTGAAATCATGTATAACGAATACATGCAACATCAAGGCGAGATTATGACAGGTACCGTCGAACGGTTTGATCAGCGTTTCATTTATGTGAATCTCGGGAGTTTAGAAGCTCAGCTTTCTCATCAGGATCAAATTCCTGGTGAAACATGGAAATCTCATGACATGATTGATGTTTATGTCTACAAAGTCGAAAATAATCCTAAAGGGGTTAACGTTTTTGTTAGCCGTAGCCATCCTGAGTTTATCAAACGCATCATGGAACGTGAAATCCCAGAAGTTTTTGATGGCACCGTTGAAATCATGAGTGTCTCACGTGAAGCTGGAGATCGTACGAAAGTAGCTGTTCGTAGCCACAATCCAAACGTTGATGCTATCGGTACAATTGTCGGTCGTGGTGGAGCTAACATCAAAAAGGTTATCAGCAACTTCCACCCGATGCGTACAGATGCCAAGACAGGCTTGTCAGTCCCAGTTGAAGAAAATATTGATGTCATTGAGTGGCAAGAAGATCCAGCAGATTTTATCTACAACGCTATTGCGCCAGCTGAAGTTGACTATGTTATCTTTGATCCAGAAGATGCTAAACGTGCGACGGTTGTCGTGCCAGATAGTAAGTTATCGCTTGCTATTGGTCGTCGTGGACAGAACGTCCGCCTTGCGGCACACTTGACAGGCTATCGCATCGACATCAAGTCAGCTTCTGAATATGAGGAAATCTTGGCACAATGGGAAAACGAGGCTGGAGCTGTAGAAGCATCAGCTAATGATGCTGACCACAGTGAGTTTGAAGCAGTAGAAAACCAAGACTAATTAGGAGGACGACCGTTATGAAGACTCGCAAAATTCCCTTACGAAAATCGGTCGTCTCTGGCGAGATTATCGATAAGCGCGACTTGCTTCGGATTGTCAAAAACAAGGAAGGCCATGTTTTTATTGACCCGACAGGTAAGGCTAACGGGCGAGGGGCTTATATTAAGTTGGACAATGAAGAAGCAGCGCTAGCTAAGAAAAAATTGGTCTTCAATCGTTCTTTCTCGATGGATGTTCCAGAAGATTTTTATAATGATCTTATTGCCTACGTGGACCATAAGGTCAAACGTCGCGAGTTGGGATTGGAGTAGCAGTTCTTAGCGCTAAGCGACACCAAGTCGCATCAAAGATGCTGAAACCGTGCCTACAAGGTTTGAGTGTGGCATCAGAAAACCTGGAGAGAGCTAGGAAGAAAAAAGTCCTGCACCGCTTAGGCGTTTTCTAAGGCTATCGAGTGCAATCACGAGAGTGACCTCTTCACAGGTTCTAAGGTATCGCAAAGATTAAAATATGATCATGACTAATAAAGCAAAACTGTCAAATTTGCTGGGCCTTGCCCAACGTGCCGGTAAAGTTATTTCAGGCGAAGAACTTGTCATAAAAGCTATCCAAAATCAGGAAGCTCGACTCGTTTTTTTAGCCCGTGATGCTGCAGCAAATTTGACTAAAAAAGTAACCGACAAAAGCACGTATTACAAAATAGAAGTCTCCACAGTGTTTGATACACTGGAATTAAGCACGTCCCTCGGAAAACCTCGTAAGGTTGTCTGTGTGGTTGATGCTGGATTTACAAAGAAAATGAGGACTCTTATGGACTAAAGAATAGGAGGACAAGATTTGTCTAAGAAACGTTTAAATGAAATTGCCAAGGAAATTGGTAAAACCAGTAAGGAAGTTGTTGCTAAAGCTTTAGAGCTTGGGCTAGATGTTAAGACCCACGCGTCTAGTGTAGATGATGCAGGAGCTAAACGCATTATTGATGCCTTTGGAAATGGCGGAGCTGCTAAATCAGTATCAGCACCAAAAGCAGAAGCACCCAAGGCAGAACAATCAACTGCCCCTAAAGTAGAAAAAGCAGCTGATAAGGTGACGGAAACTCCACAGGTAGCTGAAGCTGTTAAAGCAGAATCAGCAGATAAAAATAAACCTGCTGCAAAACCAGCTCCTGTTCGCCCGCAAATCCGCAACTTCAAAGCAGAGCGTGAGGCTAAGGCTAAAGAACAAGCGGAACGTCGTCAAAAAAATAGCGGCCACAATCAAAACCGTAACGACCGTCGTGACCATAAACAGGATCATCAGCGCCATCAGCAAGGCGGAGCTCGTAAAGAGCAAGGGCATCAAAACCGTCAAGACAATCGACGCCCAGATCATCAAAATCGATTTGATAAGCGCGATCCTCGTCAGGATAATCGTCAGCAACAGACGGCGCCATCTGCACCACGCATTGATTTTAAAGCGCGAGCAGCAGCCTTGAAAGCTGAACAAAATGCCGAATACTCACGAGATAGCGAGCTTCGTTTCCGTGAGCAAGAAGAGGCCAAACGTAGAGAACAGGAGCGTCAAGCACAAGCTCGTCAAGCGAATCTAAAAGCGCAAGTTGAAGAAGTTCAACAGCAAGCGCCTGTGATTGAAACAAGACCTCCTAAAGTCGCACAAGAAGCATCGCAGCCAGTCCCTCAGGCTGTTGATACGCGTCGTAAAAAAGCTCGTCCAGAGAAATCACGTGATAATGATTATCGCAATGAGGATGGACCAAAGCAAACAAAAAATAATAAGTGGAATAGTCAAAACCAAGTGAGAAATCAACGTAATAGCAACTGGAATAATAAGAAAACTAAAAAAGGCAAGTCAACTACGGCACCTGCACCTGTCACAGAACGTAAGTTTCATGAATTGCCAAAAGAATTTGAATACACAGAAGGCATGACCGTTGCGGAAATCGCGAAGCGCATCAAACGTGAGCCGGCAGAAATTGTCAAAAAGCTCTTTATGATGGGAGTTATGGCGACACAAAACCAATCGCTTGATGGAGATACGATTGAACTTCTCATGGTGGATTACGGGATTGAGGCAAAGGCTAAGGTAGAGGTTGATAATGCTGATATCGAACGCTTCTTTGTTGAAGAAGGCTACTTGAACCCTGATCAGATGGTGGAACGTGCGCCAGTTGTTACGATTATGGGACACGTCGACCATGGTAAAACAACCCTTTTGGATACCCTTCGTAATTCTCGGGTGGCAACTGGTGAGGCTGGGGGCATTACTCAGCATATCGGTGCCTACCAAATCGAAGCAAATGGTAAGAAAATCACCTTCCTAGACACACCTGGACACGCGGCATTTACTTCCATGCGTGCTCGTGGTGCTTCTGTAACAGACATCACTATTCTTATCGTAGCAGCGGATGACGGTGTTATGCCGCAGACCATCGAAGCTATCAATCACTCTAAGGCTGCAAATGTACCAATCATTGTTGCTATCAACAAAATTGATAAGCCAGGTGCTAATCCTGAGCGCGTTATTGGTGAATTAGCAGAGCATGGCATCATGTCAACTTCTTGGGGCGGAGACTCTGAATTCGTTGAAATTTCAGCTAAATTTGGCCAAAATATCGAAGAACTCTTAGAGACCGTGCTTTTGGTTGCAGAGATTCAAGAGCTTAAGGCAGACCCAACCGTGCGTGCTATCGGTACTGTTATCGAAGCGCGTTTGGATAAAGGAAAAGGAGCTGTCGCAACCCTTCTTGTTCAGCAAGGAACGCTCAATGTTCAAGACCCTATCGTTGTTGGTAATACCTTTGGACGTGTGCGTGCCATGACCAATGACCTAGGCCGTCGTGTCAAAACAGCAGAACCTTCGATGCCAGTCTCAATCACGGGACTTAACGAAGCGCCTATGGCCGGAGATCATTTTGCTGTCTATGAAGATGAAAAAGCTGCGCGTGCTGCTGGTGAAGAGCGTGCTAAACGTGCCCTTCTCAAACAACGTCAAAACACACAACGTGTCAGCCTTGATAACCTCTTTGACACCCTTAAAGCTGGTGAAATGAAGACGGTTAATGTCATCATCAAAGCTGACGTACAAGGATCTGTTGAGGCTTTGGCAGCGTCACTGCTTAAAATCGAAGTTGAAGGTGTTAAAGTTAATGTGGTTCACTCAGCTGTTGGTGCTATCAGTGAGTCTGATGTGACTTTGGCAGAAGCTTCAAACGCGGTCGTTATCGGATTTAATGTCCGTCCTACCCCGCAAGCACGTGCACAAGCAGATGCGGACGATGTTGAAATCCGCCTACACAGCATCATCTACAAGGTTATTGAAGAAATTGAAGATGCAATGAAAGGGATGCTTGACCCAGAATTTGAAGAAAAAATCATTGGTGAAGCTCTTATTCGTGAAACCTTCAAAGTATCTAAAGTGGGTACTATCGGTGGATTCATGGTTATCTCTGGTAAGGTGACCCGTGATGCAAGTGTTCGTGTTATTCGTGACCGAGTGGTTGTTTTTGACGGGAAATTAGCAAGCCTTAAACACTTTAAGGATGATGTTAAAGAAGTCGGAAACGGTCGTGAGGGAGGTCTTATGATTGAAAATTATAATGATCTTCAGGTGGATGATACTATTGAAGCCTACATCATGGAAGAAATTAAGAGAAAATAGTCTTTAGCAAGTGTTTTGGTGAAAGGCTCCGGTCTATTTTGGGAAAAGAAGAGGAAGCTAGAAACAATCCTGGAATTTTCCTTTAACAGGCGTTAAAAGCTAGGTTGATAGCCTAGCTTTTGTTAACATATGAATGAGCCCTGAGACAGCAAGTTTGTAGCAGAAGGCTATCAGGGAGTCTGAGTTCTTCCCATCTTAGGACAGTCATTTTAAAGAAAGGAAAAGAATATGGCAAACCATCGTATTGACCGTGTTGGTATGGAAATCAAACGAGAAGTCAATGAGATTTTACGTCTCAAAGTGCGTGATCCGCGTGTTCAGGACGTCACTATCACAGATGTGCAAATGTTGGGTGATTTGTCTGTAGCAAAAGTTTATTACACCATTCACTCTACCCTGGCCTCTGATAATCAAAAGGCACAGATAGGTCTTGAAAAGGCTACGGGGACAATCAAACGTGAACTGGGAAAAAATCTAACCATGTACAAAATCCCAGATCTTGTCTTTGAAAAAGATAGCTCAATTGAGTATGGTAATAAAATTGATCAATTGCTTCGTGATTTAGAAAATCGCAACTAGTGAGTAGCAGCTTATTAAGAGTTAGGGGATTTCCCCTAGCTTTTTTCGTTTTCGCGAATAATAAGATAGGAGGAAGAGATGTTTGTTGCCAAAAATCATCAAGGAGAGCTCTGTAATTTACTGGATGGGATTCCTGAAAGACAGGCTTTCAAATGTCCAGCCTGTCAAGAACCAGTAATTTTGAGAAATGGTTCCATTATGCGCCCACATTTTGCTCATGTCAGTCTGAAAACATGTCACTTTTTTCATGAAAATGAATCAGAGGAGCATCTGGCATTGAAAGCTGAGTTATTTTCAAGTTTGTCTCAACGGCATATCGTGGAGATTGAAAAGTTTTTGCCTGGTTTGGGGCAGATTGCGGATCTTTGGGTAGGGGAAAAATTAGTGCTAGAAGTCCAGTGTTCGAGACTTTCTGAACAACGTTTACGTGAGCGGACAAAAGCCTATCAAAACGCAGGCTATCAGGTCAGGTGGTTGCTGGGTGAAAAATTATGGTTAGGGAAGCGTCTGACCAGTCTTCAAAAGCAGTTCTTGTACTTTAGTTCCAATATGGGCTTTCATTACTGGGAGCTTGACGTCAGGAAACGCCAGTTGCGGCTCAAATACCTGATTTACGAGGATTGGGAGGGAAAGCTATCCTATCTTGAAAAATCGTGCTCTTTTGACCAGGATATATTGACCTTTCTGCGCTTACCTTATGCTAGTCAAACCATGCCCTTCTTTCAGAAAACTCAAAATCAACAGCTACTGCAAATCATTCACAGTGGCCTGATATCAAGAAATCCTCGTTGGATGCTTTTGCAGGAGCAGGCTTATGTATCCGGGGGAAATTTGCTGTCGCGGTCACTTGATGACTTTTATCCACAGGTAAGACCACCAGAGTCTAAACAAGGCTTTTGCCAAATTCAAGAGGATTTATCCCATTTTCGCACAGCTTTTTTTCACTATTACAAGAGACAAGCGAATAAGAACATGCAGATGCTATACCCGCCTGTTTTCTATGAAAAAGCGCTTGATAAGTACCGAAAAAGTGCTACATATAAAAGAAAAAGGGGTTCTGTTATGAAATCATTTGAAGCGTTTAAGGAAACCTTGTCCGTAGAGAGTTTGAAAGCTATCTATGAGGAAAGTAAAGTAGAAATTGCTGCAGAAGAATTTGAGGGGACAGAAGCCTTTTCGGTAGCTTTGGCAACTCAGATGGCAGTTAATCTTTTAGACCATTACCATAACTGGCTAAAGGTGGAGAAATAATCGACAGACGGCGCCAAGATTCTTGGCGTTTTTTGTGTTACAATAAGGTTATGAAAAAACGTTATCGAACGGTAAATGACTATTACCGAGAATTATTTGGTGAGAAGATTTTTAAATTGCCCATTGATGCAGGTTTTGACTGTCCTAATCGTGATGGGACGGTTGCGCGTGGAGGCTGTACTTTTTGTACGGTTTCAGGGTCTGGTGATGCCATTGTAGCACCAGAAGCTCCTATCCGTGAGCAGTTTTATCATGAGATTGACTTTATGCATCGCAAGTGGCCAGATGTCAAAAAATACTTGGTTTATTTTCAAAATTTTACCAATACGCATGAAAGAGTTGAAGTCATTCGCGAGCGTTATGAGCAGGCCATCAATGAACCTGGTGTGGTTGGGATTAATATTGGAACAAGACCTGATTGTTTACCAGATGAGACGATTTTGTACCTAGCTGAGCTTTCAGACCGCATGCATGTGACTTTGGAATTGGGACTTCAGACCACTTATGAGGAGACCTCTCGCTTGATTAACCGTGCCCATAGCTATGAGCTGTATGTGGAAAAGGTGAAACGTGTTAAAGCATTAGCACCAAAGGTTGAGATTGTTTCTCATTTAATCAATGGTCTGCCAGGAGAAAGCCACGAGATGATGGTGGAAAATGTCCGTCGCTGTGTCACCGACAATGCCATAGATGGGATTAAGTTGCACCTGCTTCATCTCATGACCAACACGCGCATGCAGCGAGATTACCATGAAGGACGCCTCAAGCTTCTTAGTCAAGAGGAGTATGTCAACATCATCTGTGACCAATTGGAGATTATCCCAGAGCATATCGTCATCCACCGTATCACAGGTGATGCGCCGCGTGACATGCTGATTGGTCCCATGTGGAGCCTCAATAAATGGGAAGTGCTTAATGCTATTGATAAAGAAATGGAAAAAAGAGGAAGTTTTCAGGGGTGTCAGTTATGGTAGAAAATCAGCAAGATTTATTCTTCGTTCTAGCCGCAGTTTTGCTTCTGTTTTTGGTAAGTGGGGGATTTTTCTACTTGTATCTACGGGAGCGCAATCGTGCTTGTCAAGCCACAGCCAGTGTTATAGGAGAAGTGATTGGTCATGCGCGTGGTCGGGGATTAGTTCCTATAGTCCAATATCAAGTAGATGGTAAGGCTTATAAAAGGTTGCTAGAGTATCGAGCCGTGGTCACCGTTTCGACACCATTTAAATCTCCAAAAGCCCAGTCGCTATCTGATCCTTTAGCTGAGCGTATTGTGATTAATCGTAACTCTATCGCTTCTTATAACGGTTTTATGAAAGAGTGGTTTCCTATCGGGAGCCATTTGACGGTTTACTATAAC
Source organism: Streptococcus plurextorum DSM 22810 (assembly GCF_000423745.1). Classification (GTDB taxonomy): domain Bacteria; phylum Bacillota; class Bacilli; order Lactobacillales; family Streptococcaceae; genus Streptococcus; species Streptococcus plurextorum. Next base: position 75,686 of record NZ_AUIO01000005.1, on the reverse strand, counting down.
CCGAATCGTCCCAAAGAGTCTTACGTGGAGCGTTATGTAGGGCTTGATTACTTCTGGAAGCGCATGGCTTTACTTATGTTTTGGATGGCCTTGAATTTGCTAGTGCTCATGGTCAATAGAGAGTTTGCTGCTTTACAATTGCTGATATGTATTCCATCGACACTAGGTATTGTTCTTTCCATCTATTGGAAGATGCTTAAAGGTTAGGAGAAGATATGATCAAACGTCCCATTCATCTCTCCCATGACTTTTTGGAAGAGGTTTTAGATAAAGAGAGTGTCGCTATTGATGCCACCATGGGTAATGGCAATGACACGGCTTTTCTAGCTGGATTGGCTAAGAAAGTTTATGCCTTTGATGTTCAGGAAAAGGCTATCGCAAAAACATCGGAACGCTTAGCGCAACTTGGTTTAACGAATGCCCAACTGATTTTGGATGGGCACCAAATGGTTGATCAGTACGTAGACCAACCAATTCGCGCCGCTATTTTCAATTTAGGTTATCTACCATCTGCGGATAAATCAGTCATCACACAACCACATACAACCTTGCTAGCTTTGGAAAAAATCTTAGCCATGCTTGAGGTAGGAGGACGTGTTTCGGTCATGATTTACTATGGTCACGAGGGAGGCGATAGGGAAAAAGATGCGGTGCTTGATTTTGTAGCACAGCTAGATCAAACTCTTTTTACCGCCATGCTCTATCAACCACTCAATCAAATCAACACCCCACCCTTTTTGGTCATGATCGAAAGGATAAGCTAGCTCATGTTTGTTTTGCCCATCGAAAGATGCCAACCTAGTCAATGTTACCTATCTAAGCAGAAGGTCGATGCTGTGCGAATCTGGTTTTCTGTTGATAAGCTAGAGCCCTTACCCGTTAAAAAAGTAGGGGACACCATTTTCTTAATAGATGGTCATAGTAGAGCTTTTGTGGCTTATGAGAATGGCGTGACAGAGCTTACCTGTTTCTGGGATACGGATGACTGGCCTTTTTATGAAGACTGTGTCTTGGCTTGTCAGGAAAAAAGGTATCTTCAGTATCAAAGACCTGACTAAGCGCCAGCTTTCTCCAGAAGAATTTGAGGAAAAATGGCTGGGATTTTGCCGTGAGTTAAGTGAAAAAAACTCAGCCTTTCTTAGCTGAGTTTGGGTTGAATATAGATCCTATCCTGATCAATTGGAAAAATAGTGACAGGATTTTGATAGAAATCAGATAAGATGTCTTCGGTTAGGACATCTTTTTTTGGGCCTTGAGCAACGATTTTTCCTTGTCGTAGCAATAGAACATGACTAACTTGCTTAGTGATTTCTTCGGAGTGATGGGTCACATGAATAACTGTTGGAGCGTGAGGGAGTTTTGAAATCTGTTCAATCTGCGCCAGCAATTTTTCCCGCGCAAAAAGGTCTAAACCGCTAGTGGCTTCGTCAAGGATAATGATGTCAGGGTTTTCCATCAGGCTTCTAGCGATGAGAATGAGCTGTTTTTCACCTTGAGAAAGACTGGCGTAGATGCGTCCCAAAAGGTGCTCTCCACCAAGAGAAATCAGCATTTGTCGAGCCTGATTGAGCTCCGGCTCACCATAAGCCTTGTAGAGGATGGAGGACTTGTACTTTCCAGTCAAGACAATCTGCTCTGCCTTCATATTTTTAGGCAAGCGCTCGGAAATAAACGTGCCCACGATACCGATCTTAGTTCGAATAGCGGTCATATCTTCTTGACCAAAGGTCTTGCCAAGGATATTGATTTGCCCTTTGCTTGCCCAGTGTTCCGCCATAATCAGCTTGAGTAAACTGGTCTTTCCAGAGCCATTAAGGCCTAGAAGTGCCCAGGTCTCTCCTTTTTCGACCTGCCAGTTGATATTTTCTAAAATTAATTTTCCTTGACAAAGGTAATCAACTTCTTGCAATGAAATAACTGCCATACACACTCCTTATCTCATTTCATTATACCATATTTACCCTTGTTTTTTGGAATCCTGGATCTAGTGGCTCTTCATTTGAAAATATGTTAAAATAGCTTAAATGACATATTGGGGAGATATTATGAAGAGACCATTAAAAACCTATTTGACCATTCCTTTAGCCTTGACCATGTTTTTGGCTTCCATGCAAGTAGCTGCTGAGGAAACATCAACAAGTTCTTTGGAAGCAAGTGTCACTGATGCTACTGGGAATAGTTCCACTCCTTTAACGGAGGCATTAGTGGTCGAAGCCATAGAAGCAGAAGCTATTAGTGTAAAACAAGATAATCAGCTCACCCAACAAGCATCAGAACTTTTGCAAGAAGACGTTGCAGCTGCGCCTAGCCAAACGGCTCCCAATCTTCAAACAATCATTCATCAATTGAACCCAACAGACTTTCAAGTGACTATCTCAGGTGTGCCGAGTGAGATTGAGCGTTTGACAGTGCCTATTTGGTCAGAGGTTAATGGTCAGGATGATATCAAATGGTATGAAGCTCAAAAACAAGCTGATGGCAGCTATCAAGTGATTGTCAGTATTGAAAACCATACCTTCTCATCAGGTCTTTACCAGATTCATTACTATGGAAAAACGACTAGTGGAGAGAATGGCTTTTTAGGAAAAACGACCTATCAACAACCTCAAGTCCCATCGCTAGCTATTAATCAAGTGAGTGATAGCAGGTTTCAAGTGAAGATTACAGATATCTCTGGGGGCTATGACAAAGTGCTTCTGCCGACATGGAGTGAACACAATGGTCAAGATGATCTCAGGTGGTATGAGGCGCAAAAGCAGGTTGATGGTAGTTATCTGGTAGATGTTGACCTGACTAATCATCAGTTTGACTGGGGCAATTACCAAATACATTTATACGGTGAAAAATCAGGTCATCGCTTTTTCTTGACGAAAACGAGTCATTATCAAGTTCAGCCCGAACCACAGGCAAAGGTTACCCAACTAACACCGACCGATTTTCAGGTTAAGGTATCAAATATTCCTAGTTATTTTGAAAGGGTCCTTATTCCGACCTGGTCAGAAGTCAATGGTCAGGATGATATCAAATGGTACGAAGCTCAAAAACAAGCTGATGGCAGTTATCAGGCTAATATCAGTATTGAAAATCATACCTTCTCATCTGGTCAATATCACATTCACTATTATGGGGTTCAATCAAGCGGTGAGAGTAGTTTTATAGGTAAGACGACTTATCAACAGCCTCAAGTGCCAAACTTTGCAGTTACTCCGCTTAGTGATCGTCTTTTCCAAGTGAAGATTACAGATATTTCTACAAATTATGACAAGATTCTTCTACCGGCATGGAGCGACAATTCTGGTCAAGATGACTTAAGATGGTATGAGGCGCAAAAACAGTCAGACGGCAGTTATCAGGTGGTCATTGATACCTTTAATCATCACTTGGATTCAGGGGTCTATCAGCTACACTTGTATGGTGAAAAGGCAGGTCATCGCTCCTTCTTAACAAAGACGACCCATACACAAGAGCAGGTTCAAGTAGAGACAAAGGTCACAAGAGTTTCGGATAGTCAATTTGCAATCAAAGTGACAAATGTTCCTAACTATATCACCAGCCTTCGTCTTCCTGTCTGGTCAGAGGTCAATGGTCAAGATGACTTAAAATGGTATGAAGCGCAGAGACAATATGATGGCAGTTATACTTACACTGTCAATATCAAAGATCATGGCTATGCAACAGGAGCCTATCAGATTCATGTTTATGGTAACTCACCGTGGGTAAATGGTATTTTTCTAAATGGAAATACCAACTATGACGTTCCATCTTCAGAAACAGTCATTGAAACCCTCACCCCTACCCGCTTCAAGGTTGTGGTAAAGAACGTGCCAGATTATGTGACGAGCATCAGTCTTCCAGTTTGGTCAGATGTTAATCATCAGGATGATATCAAGTGGTATGAGGGAATCAAAGCTGCTGATGGTAGCTATAGTGTTATTGTGGAGAGTAAGAATCATAACTATGATGGTGATGTTTACCATATTCATACCTACGCTCGTACAGTAGATGGGCAATTGATTTTCTTAGCTAATAATCAGACTAGCCTCGCAGAGATGACGGGCCCAATCGCCCAATTAGACATTATCAATGTCAACAAGGTATCGGGAACTTTTGATATTGTCGTCTCTAATATTGAATGGCGCTATGGTGTGCAGAATGTCATTATCCCAGTCTGGTCAGAGCTTAATGGTCAAGATGATCTAGAATGGTATCAAGCCACTAAGCAATCTGATGGCACTTATCGATTTACTGTCCAAGCAAGCAATCACAATTATAATAAAGGAACCTATCACGTTCACCTCTATATTACAGATTATCGTGGGGAAATGGTCGGGGTAACAGGCACTACAGTGGAGGTAGATGTAAGGCAAGAATTGCCTGCCTATTTCATTGATATTAGTAGTCACAATGGAAATATTTCTGTTGCTGAATTTTTAAGACTGAAAAGCCAAGGCATTCTTGGTGTCGTTGTGAAGTTAACAGAAGGGACCTCATACACTAACCCTTATGCTCCTTCTCAAATCGCAAATGCCAAAGCAGCAGGCATGAAAGTATCTGCTTATCATTATTCTCACTATACTTCAGAGGATTGGGCGAGACAAGAGGCGCGGTATTTTGCTCAAAAAGCTAGAGAGTTTGGCTTGTCAGGAGATACCTTGATGGTCAATGACATTGAAGAGCAGAAAATGAAGGAGCGTCTAAATGAAAATACACTAGCTTGGGTATCTGAGATGAGTCGCCTTGGTTTTACCAATAATATGTACTACACAGGGGCAAACTGGCTTGATATTCGAGGTGGTGCATTGAATACTCGTCTGTTTGGTGAACGTAATATTTGGGTTGCACACTATACAAAAGGTTACACCTATATGGATCAAGCAGAAGCGAAAGCAACGTCGCACTATAGAGAATTTGGTGCTTGGCAATATACCAGTGTATCGACGAAACTTTCTTATAATTATTTGGATGAAAACCTGGACTACACAGGTCGATTTACCCTATAGTTTACCGATTTTATCAAAGTGTGGCTCAGCCACACTTTTTCGGTGTTTTTATGAAAGGTATAAAGGAACTCTCATGCGATTAGATAAATTTTTAGTGGACTGTGGTGTAGGAAGCCGAACAGAAGTGAAATACCTGCTCAAGCGAAAAGAGGTCAGAGTCAATGGGAAGGTTGAGACCTCTCCCAAAGCTCAAGTCAATGAAAAAGAAGATGAGATTTGCTTTCAGAATCAGGTACTCACTCATGAAACCTATGTTTACTACCTCCTTAACAAGCCTAAAGGTGTGATTTCAGCGACGGAAGACCCCAAGCATCGAACGGTACTTGACTTGCTAGATGAAACTGCACGTCATAAGGAGGCTTTTCCAGTCGGTCGTCTAGATAGTGACACAACGGGTCTTCTCCTTATCACTAACAATGGACAACTGGCTCATGCCATGTTATCACCTAAAAAACATGTGGATAAAATCTATCTGGCCCAGGTATCTGGTATCATGAATAAGGAAGATATCGATGCTTTTGACAAAGGGATTGTTCTTAAAGACCATACCTGTCAGCCAGCCCGTTTAGAGATTTTATCAGTTGATGAGGAAAAAAAGAGTTGCTGTGTTAACATCACGATTCGGGAAGGAAAGTTCCACCAAGTCAAACGTATGGTTGCTAGTAGAGGCAAAGTTGTCACTGAATTAGAGCGGATTAGTATGGGGCCTTTGCGTTTGCCAGAGGATTTAACAAGAGGCGAATTTCGTCGATTAACAAGGGAGGAGCTGGCTAGTCTTGCTGTTTTCGAGGTACCTCTATAGATGCGTCTGGATAAATTATTGGCCCAATCAGGCTATAAGTCTCGCAACCAAGTCAAAAAACTTCTAAAAAGCCAGCAAATTAAGGTAGATGGTCAGGTGATCAGAAGCGCAAGTCACAATGTTGATACAGGTCTGCAAGTTATCACCGTATCTGGGAAGCAACTTTGCCATTCGCCTCATACCTACTATCTCATGAATAAACCAGCTGGTGTGGTATCAGCTAGGTCTGATGAGGAACATCAAACCATCATTGACTTGATAGCTAAAGAGGATTGGGTGGAAGGGCTCTATCCTGTTGGACGTTTGGATCGAGACACAGAAGGCTTGGTTCTTATTACCGATAATGGTCCATTAGGTTTTCGGATGTTGCATCCTAATAACCATGTGGCAAAGACCTATTATGTCGAGGTCAATGGACCGCTACTAGAGGATGCCATGTCATTTTTTGAGCAAGGCATAGCCTTTTTAGATGGACCGGTTTGTAAACCTGCCAAGCTTCAGATCCTTCATTCTAGCTCAGAGAAAAGCGCCGCTCACTTGACCATCAGTGAAGGGAAGTTTCACCAAGTTAAAAAAATGTTTTTAGCTTATGGCGTTAAGGTGACCTATCTCAAACGCCTCACCTTTGGAGGCTTTACTCTGGAAGAACAACTATCTCCAGGGGCTTACCGTTCCCTGACTGATGACGAAAAGGCGCTGATAAAAAGCTATTTTTAAAAGGGATGGCAACAAATCCTTTGAATCAAGCTGTTTTTGTGATAAAATGGACAAGTAAAAATTTTTTAAGAAGAGGTATGTGAAATGTCACGTAAACCAATTATTGCTGGTAACTGGAAAATGAACAAAAACCCTCAAGAAGCACAAGCTTTCGTTGAGGCAATTGCAGGTAAATTACCTGCTGGCGACAAGATTGAAGCAGCTATCGCAGCGCCTGCTGTTGATTTGAACGCTCTCTTGTGGTTCGCTAAAGATTCTGAATTGAAAGTTGCTGCTCAAAACTGCTACTTTGAAGATGCAGGAGCCTTCACTGGTGAAACTTCTCCAAAAGTATTGGCTGAAATGGGTGTTAACTATGTTGTTATCGGTCACTCAGAGCGTCGTGATTACTTCCACGAAACTGACGAAGACATCAACAAAAAAGCTCACGCAATCTTCCGTAACGGTTTGACACCAATCATCTGTTGTGGTGAGTCACTTGAAACTTACGAAGCTGGTAAAGCTGTTGAATTCGTAGGTGCTCAAGTTTCTGCAGCTTTGAAAGACTTGACTGCTGAGCAAGTAGCTTCACTTGTGATTGCTTATGAGCCAATCTGGGCAATCGGTACTGGTAAATCAGCTACTAAAGACGATGCACAAAATATGTGTAAAGCTGTTCGTGACGTTGTGGCAGCTGACTTCGGTCAAGAAGTAGGAGACAAAGTCCGCGTTCAATACGGCGGTTCTGTAAACCCATCAAACGTTGCTGAATACATGGCTTGTCCAGATGTTGATGGTGCTCTTGTAGGTGGTGCTTCACTCGAAGCAGAAAGCTTCTTGGCACTTTTGAACTTCTAAGATAAACATAAATGAGTTTGCCTGTCAGCAAACTCATTTTTCGTTTGAGATGGAAGCACCTGAGATGACGTCCGACCAGCCGACAAGAGCTTGTGCAGAGTTTTCTAGGTAAGATGAAAGGATTGGTTTGATGTCTTGGACGGTTTCCATAACCCCTTGAAAATCACCGCTGTCATCAAAGAGCATGATATAAGATTGCATAAAAACCTGACCAAAAGCCTCATTTGGAATTTCCAGATGAAGGCTTTTTTCTGTCGATTGGCTAAGTTCCTGCCAGACCCACTGAGGCAAGACTTGGTCTTGACTTGGAAAGAAAGTGCCGTCAGCTTTGCCGTTGCTGTAAGCTAACTGGAGATTTTGATCATAAAAAGCAGTTTTGTAAGGAAGAAAATCAAGATAATTCATGCTTTAATCATATCTTTTTTAGGTTAAAATAGCAAAAAAACAAACTTTTTAAACAAATGTTTAAAAATATTTTAAAAAATATTTATTTAAGTATTGACTTAACAAAAATCAAATGATAAAATAAAACCACAAAAGTTAAATAAATACTTAAAAACAAATAAGGAGATTCTTATGAAAAAGATATTAACCAATAAGATTTTTATGGCTACCTTTGTATCTGATATGCTCTCTAACTTTGGGGACAGCCTATACTATTTGGCGCTGATGAATTATGTTCTGCTTTTGCCAAATGCTAGTTTTGCACTTGGTATAGTAACCTTATCAGAGTCTCTTCCCATTTTGACGCGCTTTATCATGGGAGTCGTAGCTGACAAGACAAAAAATAAGCTTGATACCATTTTACTAACCCAAATTTTCCGTGTCTTGCTTTATGTGATAGTTGGTGTTACTATGGGCTTTGAGCCTAGTTTATGGATTGTCCTTGTGGCAGTTGTCATTAACCTCTTATCTGATCTTTCGGGTCAATACGAGACTTATCTCTTTACCCCAATTTCATTGAGAGTGGTTTCTCATGAAGATCGTGAGGGAGCCATGGCTTTCAGACAGGCCAGTAGCTCTATGTTACAGATTGTTTTTCAGGCAAGCGGTGCAGTACTTGTTGCTATTATGAGCTACCAGACTTTGGCCTTCTTTAATGCAGGGACTTTTCTTGTCAGTGCTTTGATCATGTTGGCCCTTCGTCCTGCCATGTCTAAACTGTTGACTGATAACCCTATCAAACAGACAGCAAAGCATTCGGATGCGTCTAAGGGAATGGTGACTGAATTGACTACGTCGCTTAGGGATGCAATGGCGACAGTTCGTGCTATTCCAGTCTTGGAAAAGAGCCTCATGACCATTATCGGTATCAATGCTGTAGGGTCTATCCTTGATGTATTGGTCCTAGCAACGGTCAAGGATTTTAGTGATTTTGTCCTTGTCAATCCAGCTACAACCATAGCAGCTGTCTCAATAGCCTTCTTTGTTGGTAATATTCTTGGTTCTGTACTGTGTACCACGCTTTTTAAAGCGGCAGATTTGCTGGCGATGGCCAAATTGACCCTGGCCTTGTTAGTGCCTTTCTTTGCTAGTTTAGTGTTACATAATATCTACATGGCTTTAGGAATTCTGTTTCTAGTAGCTGTCGTGACTGGTGGTGTCACTCCTAAATTTTCTGCCATGATGTACCGCGAAATCCCAGAGGAAAAGCTAGCGACAGTTGGTTCTGGGATTGACACCTTGTTGACGGTTGGCATGGTGGTGAGTAAATTTGTGCTGTCAGGCATGGTGGTGGTCTTACCGGCTCAGGTCATTTCAATCATTTATCTCTTGCTTACGCTGCTACTTTTGGTTTATACTATTAAAGAAAAAGTTAAAAAAATAAAGCAGTTGTTGAAACTGCATAGAAAGTGATGTGACATGGCCTTTACCTACAATCAAATCCGTTCTGAAATTTTTGAGCAAACCATGCTACCGGTCTTTTCCTATCGTGATAGTGAGTGGGATTTTACCCAAAAAGAGCGTAGTATTTTAGTCAAAGACTTAGAAATCTTAGAAGAACTCTATCAGCTTTTCCTACCTTATCAGGAGCAAATCAGAGCTTACCATATTATGGGGGCTGGTTGGAGCTTTTTAACAACTTGTTATTTTTACCTGCTTAATCAAGATAAGGAACCGTCTACGATTGAGGACTTGCACGAGCAGATCCTTGCCCTTTCAGAGGATGAGCTGGATCTCTGCCTTCGTCTGTTTCTGACAGATGAAAGTTGGAAAGACAATAAAGACAAAGATTATTGGAATATTTTGGAAGATGCAGCCATTAAACCTGAGGATAAGTGGCATCTGTTAGCCTTCAGTCGTGATCTGAAGGAGAATGTCAAAAAGTCTGTTGCCTTATCACGAGAGCTGGTTGCTCTTTATCAGCCTTATCTTGACAAAAGCAGAGCAGAGCGCGATAGTTATGTTAAAACCCTTGATCTTGATGCTTTGATAAGAAAGGCTCACGCGCTTAAGATGATTCAGGAGACGCTGACAACGAAAGACTTTGATCTCTATATTGTCAGTCCTTGGCTGATTCGTCTATCGGTTCTGTCAGCCACTGAAGAGATGTTTGAAAAGCACAGGAACTTCTTGATTTTATCCTGCAAGATAAACCAACTTTTAAGTAGCCATAATGAGCTAGACGAGGATAATTTTACCTCAGCACTTAAGAGTCTGAGTGATGTGACAAGGTACAAGGTTTTGGTGGCGCTGACGCAACCTCATGCCAAAAGTAAGGACATTGCAGAAGAGCTTGGCATCACGAGTGCAGCGATTTCCTTTCATCGACAAAAGCTGCAAAATGCACAGCTCTTACTCTTTAATAGTGATGAGAAACATGTCAAGTACGATCCGAATCGGGAACTGATTCAGGCCGTTATTGATAAATTAAAAGCAGATTTTAAATTGAACTAGAAAGTAGGTACTATATGGTAATCAAGATAAAAAATGGAAACTGGTTTGACGAAAGGGATCGTCAATTGACAAAAGAAGAAGTAGAAGCCATGCAAAGGCAAATCAAAGATGAATTAGACACGGAGTTGTCAGATACCGGCTTTGAAGGATGGGTAAAGCGTTTTGTAACGAAGCGTGTTGTCAATGGTAAAAAGGCTGTTCACATTATGACAGACTGATATTCGACGGAATCAAAACATTAGTTGTGTGCCGAGTAACAGATGTTTTTAGTAAAATCCGAACGTTCTTAAAAATGTTTCACAAAAAATTTGACAAAAGAAAAACATATCGGTTAAAATAACAATGGAAAGGTAAGAAATTACCTAGCGATGCTCAGAAAACTGAGTTATAGGAAGGTCATCAAATAGGTTGATATTGCTGTGAGATGACTTTTTGTACCTTCAAAAACCTTCTTTCAGCATGGAAAGAGGTTTTTTATGTTTAACGAGACACCCGTATTTGATTATGAAGATGTGCAACTGATTCCGAATAAGTGTATCATCAATAGTCGTTCCGAGGCGGATACGACGGTTACTTTGGGCAAGTATAGCTTTAAGTTGCCGGTGGTGCCTGCCAATATGCAGACCATTATCGATGAGAATGTGGCGGAGATGCTGGCTAAGGAAGGCTATTTCTACATCATGCACCGCTTTGATGAGGCTGGCCGCATTCCCTTTATCAAGCGGATGCACGATCAGGGGTTGCTGGCTTCGATTTCAGTTGGCGTTAAAGAGTATGAATATGATTTTGTGACCAGTCTTAAAGATGATGCTCCTGAGTTTATCACCATTGATATTGCCCACGGTCATGCAGACAGCGTGATTCAGATGATCCAGCATATCAAGAAGGAGTTGCCTGAAACCTTTGTCATCGCGGGAAATGTGGGCACGCCTGAAGCTGTTCGTGAGTTGGAAAATGCTGGTGCGGATGCGACCAAGGTCGGTATTGGGCCAGGCAAGGTCTGCATTACCAAGGTGAAAACAGGTTTTGGTACGGGTGGCTGGCAGTTAGCGGCACTTCGTTGGTGTTCAAAAGCAGCTCGCAAGCCGATTATTGCGGACGGTGGTATCCGTACCCACGGAGATATTGCCAAATCAATCCGCTTCGGTGCCAGCATGGTCATGATTGGCTCGCTCTTTGCAGGGCACATTGAAAGCCCAGGGAAGACAGTAGAAGTAGATGGCGAACAGTTCAAGGAATACTACGGCTCTGCGTCAGAGTACCAAAAGGGTGCTTATAAAAACGTTGAAGGGAAGAAGATTCTCTTGCCTGCCAAGGGACACTTGAAGGATACTTTGGTGGAAATGCAACAAGACTTGCAGTCTTCCATTTCCTACGCTGGTGGTCGGGATATCGACAGCCTCAAGCACGTGGACTATGTTATCGTGAAAAACTCCATTTGGAATGGGGATTCGATCTAATATTAAAAAGACTAGGCTGCCTAGTCTTTTATTGTTATTTTTTCAAAAATGTTTGACTGGAGGAAACTAATGTTTGACGTTTTGGTCGATATAGTCTTTGACCTTAGGGTATTTTTCCAGGTCAAATTTCCGAGAAAAGAGATGGCCTAAGGCAATACCCTGATCTAATTGAGCAAGGTCTTCGGCAGAATCTGTCCAGGTATAAGGACTTCCCTTCCACCAGTTGATGTAGCGCAGATTTCCTTGGAACTCATCAGGGATATCCTTTGATGGTTGGTAGTGGAAGATATTGCCAATGAGTCCAGAACGCTTCAATACAAGGGGGAAATACATCTCATCGGCTATATAGGAATGGCGGAAATGTTTTTCAAGGAAAGGGCGCTCTGCTAGAACCGTTAACAGGGTCTGGTGGTTACACGATTTCCAATTTGAATAGGAATCCAACCCCCATTCTGCGCGATGGCCGTTTAGACGGTCGATTTTTAATGCGGTTTGCACCTTATTTTCTAGAATACGATAGGCACGTAGGAGCTTTTGTGCAGGTTTAGAAAGGTCGCGAGCGCTTATTTTGGTGGTCAAGTGATAGTGTTCGACCAGTTTATAGAGCTTGGTTTTTTCAAAGTCAACCTGATTGCGTGTGATGAAAATTTTATCCAACTTATCCGCAAAAAAATCATGGATTTTATCTTGAGAGACCAAGGGGAGATCCACACCCGAGATTAAGTGATACATGGCATAGGTGTCGGTTTGAGTAGCTGTTTCAAACAAGGTCAATTCACACTCAATTTGACTATAATCCCCCCAATGAACAGCTAAACGAGGTGTCAGGTAAACGCTAGAGTATTTGGTTGCGTTTTGTAAATCCTCTAGGGTTTGATCACTGATATTTGCCTTTTTGTCCACATGAATGAAAATATCATTACGGGCATCATCCAGTAGGGAAATCAGGTATTTGAGTTGTTCGAATTTGTCATGAGCAATAATCAGGTAAGCATGTCTTTTCATCTGGTTACTTTCTAATTCAGATTTTTCTTGGCAATTTCAAGATCCCCTAGGTATGGGACTTTTTGCCCCTTAACAATTTGATAAGCATCTGCCCCTTTTCCAGCAATAATGACAGCATCGGTGCTCTTTTTGGTCAAGAGGAGAGCTTCTTGGATGGCTTTCTCACGGTCGACGATGATGCGAACGGGACGATTGATGTGACCAGCAATCTCTTGGGAGATGTTTAATGGGTCCTCGTAGTTAGGATCGTCTGCTGTGAGGATTACAGTCACATTAGGATGGTGATTTAATACCGTCCCAAAATCCGCTCGACGGCTCTCGCCTTTATTGCCAGGAGCTCCTAAAATCAAAATGACTTCTCCTGTCTGATACTCCTGAACCACTGATAGAAGCTTTTCAAGGCTATCTCCGTTATGAGCATAGTCTACAAAAACTTTTGCCCCATTTTTCTGAGTCAAGACTTCCATACGACCTGGAACAGTGGTTTCTGAAATCCCTTTGTAAATATCCTCTTGTTGAGCTCCTAGTCGCAAGCAGGCAAGGGCAGCGGCCACAGCATTTTCTTGGTTGAAAGAACCAATCAACTGGATGTCATAGTGTCCGGCCAGTTTTCCAGTCAGATCAAAGGAAAAAGCCTTGCTATTTTGGATGGTATTATCAGAGTGCTTGCCATAAAAATCATGTGATTTTTGCCCGATTTGATCACGCACGATTGGGAAGTGATCCATGTCGGAATTGACCACAACAGCTAAGCTATTATCCATTAAAAGACGCTTATGGTAAAAGTAATCAGAAAAGTTTGGATGCTCAATGGGACCAACGTGGTCTGGGCTGATGTTTAAAAAGACGCCCACATCAAAGGTTAGCCCATAGACGCGATTGACCAGATAGGCCTGACTGGAGACTTCCATGACCAGATGCGTCATACCATTTGCTAGAGCTTGAGCCATCATGCGAAACAGGTCAATGTTTTCAGGTGTTGAAAATTGAGATTTAAAAAAGGTTTTCCCCCCGTCTAGGCTAGTATTCATGGTGGATAGCAGAGCGACTTTGTGCCTTTGTTTCAAGATATTAAAGGCAAAGTACGCTGCAGTGGTTTTTCCTTTTGTTCCTGTAAAAGCTAAGAGTTTTAATTTATTTTGCGGATTGCCGTAGAAATTCATGGCAATCAAACTCATGGCCTTTTTAATATCTGACACGATGATTGCTGGAATAGTGAGCTCGTAATCTATTTCTGACACGTAGCAAGTGAGGCCTTTTTGGATAGCGGCTTCTAAAAATTCTCGTTTAAAGGCAGCACCTTTAGCAAAAAAGAGGGTTCCGTTAGTAACGTCACGGCTATCGTAGGAGATACTATCAAAGGTCATTCCTTCTGAGTGATAGTGAAAAGCACCATCAATCATCAGTTCACGAAAATTATTATCCTGCTTGAGAATATCAAGCACTTCTTCAATCTTAATCATGCTACTATTTTAGCCCTAATGTTGAGAATTTACAAGTCACAGGCAAAAGTTTATAATTAAGACAATACTACCAGAGAAAAGAGAGTCTCATGACAGAAGATTATCACAAAATAAAGGCTGATCAACAACAGTCTAAAATGGTGAAAGGAGTGGCCTGGGCCACAGCGGGAAATTTCATTAGCCGATTGTTAGGGGTCCTTTATATCATTCCTTGGATGGCTTGGTTGGGGGCGTATCGTGATGTTGCTAATGCTTATTTTAATATGGGTTACAACATCTATGCCCTTTTTTTATTGATTTCCACCGTTGGGATTCCAGTAGCGGTAGCTAAGCAAATCGCTAAATACAACGCTATGGGTAAAGAGGATGTCAGCTACTATTTGGTGCGTGAATTTTTAAAACTGATGCTTATCTTTGGCATCATCGTTGCAGGTATCATGTACTTTTCTGCTCCGATTTTAGCCAATTTATCCGGTGCAGGAAATGAGCTGGTTCCTGTCATCAGGAGTTTATCTTGGGCAGTTCTCTTCTTTCCGCTCATGAGTGTTTTTCGTGGTGTTTTCCAAGGGACAAATAATCTCCGTCCTTCGGCTACGAGTCAAATCATTGAACAATTGTTACGTGTTATTTGGATTTTAGTCACGACCTTCTTTATCATGAAAGTTGGCTCAGGGAACTACATGGATGCGGTTGTGCAATCCACCTTTGCGGCTTTTATTGGTTTACTTGGTAGTTTAGTGTTTTTAGTTTATCAACTCCATAAGGATGGTACTCTGGGGAAAATTCTTTTTGCTAAGCCAAGTGATCAGGCCACGAATACCTTAGCCCTAGTTATAGAGACCACAAAAGAAGCGATTCCCTTTGTGATTATAGGGTCAGCTTTTCAGCTTTATCAATTTGTAGACCAATTGACCTTTGTCAATACGATGGGGATGTTGACGACACAGAGCAAAGAACAACTGATGACGCTCTATTCTTACATGACTGCTAATCCAAGCAAGATTACCATGATTTTGATAGCCGTAACAGGGTCTATTGGTTCGGTGGCTATAGCACTGATTACGGAGAATTACATCAAAAAGGATACCAAGGCGACAGCTAGTCTCATTTTGAATAATCTTCAGATGCTTCTCCTCTTTTTAACACCCGCTATTTTGGGGTCTGTTTTACTAGCTAGACCACTTTACACTGTTTTTTATCCTAATCCTAGTCGGCTTGAGATTCAGCTTTTTGTGGTTAACTTGTTGCAAATTTTTGTCATGGGCTTTTATGCCCTCTTTGGAACCGTTATTCAATCGCTTTTTGAAAATCGCAGAGCAGTTCTCTATTTTGTCTACGGTTTTTTAGTGAAAGTGATTCTTCAGATTCCCTTAATCCTTCTTTTAAACGTTTATGGTCCTCTGCTTGCGACGACGATAGGCTTGTCAGTGTCTATCTATCTCATGTATGGTAGGGTACATCAGCTCACGCGTTTTAATCAAAAGGTATTTTATAAAAATAGTTTATTGATTCTCATTATGTCTTTGCTGATGGCACTTATTGTGGGCATTGTGGAGATTTTATTGGTAAGAGTTATCCCTGTCAGTTCAAAAGTTAATAGTGTGATTCACCTGCTTATAGGAGGTGGTTTGGGTGTGGCAGTTTATGGTTACTTAGCCCTGTTAACACGGAGAGCAGATAGCCTGATTGGTAAGCAACGTGCAGAGATGCTCCGTCGTAAATTGCGTCTTTAGGTGATTATTTCTATTTGAGTCTGTAGATATTTAGTAGAATATTTACAGACTTTTTGTCTTACTTGAAAAGCATTCAGTTGCAATAATATCAGGCCTATTATAGAATAGGATAACATCTGTATGGGGACACATTCTTATGAGTATTTATCAACGAATCGTAAATGATTTAAGCGCTGCTATCCGAACAGGACAATTAAAAAAGGGGGAGAAGTTGCCTTCTGTACGTCAGTTAAGTCGGGACTATCAGTGTAGCAAGGACACGGTGGTTAAAGCTCTCGCGGAGCTTAAACATCAAAAGGACATTTATTCGGTTAGCAAGAGTGGTTATTATGTTTTGGAAGGCATTGAGCAAGAGGAAGAGCTCTCTTTAAAGCTTAAAACTTATAATTACCAAACCTATGACTATTTCCGAATTTGTCTTGACGAAACCTTGAAGGGGCGTGAAAATTATTTGTTCAATTATTACCATAGTCAAGCAGGGCTAGATGGTTTATTGAAGTCTTTAAAAGGCCATCTCGAGGAGCGCAGTGTCTATGCTAAAGAGGGGCAGATTTTAGTGACGGCAGGTAGTCAGCAAGCGCTTTATATCCTTAGTCAAATTGATTTTCCCAATAATAAGCAGACGATTTTACTGGAGCAACCGACTTATCACCGTATGTATGATTTGGTCAGCGTACAAAACCTTCCTTTTTTAACCATTTCCCGAGATTTTTCAGGCTTGGATTTAGCTGAGTTAGAGGCGATTTTTAAAAGGGGTGACATTAAATTTTTTTATACGATATCACGCTTCTCAAATCCTTTAGGGCTGACCTATAATCTTGAAGAAAAGCAGGCTATTATTGAATTAGCGGAGCGCTATGATGTTTATATTCTAGAAGATGATTATATGGGTGATTTTACAAAATCCAGTGACTTGCCCCTACATTATTATGATATTCATGAACGAGTGATCTACCTTAAATCTTTTTCGATGTCCATTTTTCCAGCACTTAGGTTGGGAGCAGTGGTCCTTCCTGAATCTTTGAAAGACCGATTTTTAGCTTATAAGCGTTTGATTGATTATGACACTAATCTCATCATGCAAAGCGCTCTTTCGCTTTATCTGGATAATGGCATGTTTGATCAAAATATTAAACGCCTGCGTCAGCATTTTCAAAAAGAAATGTCAGTTGCTTCTGAGTGGCTAACTGATTACCAATTACCCTATCCTTATAGAGTTTCACCGCATTTTGTTGTGATAGCATTTCCTGAAGAGAAGATGAGAAACCTGATGTCTGACGAACAGCTCAGTCGTTTGACGATAAGTCATCGCAGTCAGGGAGGGGACTGCTATCTGCAATTCCCTCTCAACGAAAAGTTGCCAAAGTTACTTAAGAAGCTTACCTAAAGAAAGGCACCGTTTAGGAAGTGTCTAAAGGAGAAAAATATGGAGATTCGTCAGTTAACTGTAGCAGATCAGAAAGCTTTTGAGCGCTTTGAAAAAGCTATGCTTGAAGATGCTAAAGTGAATCCTTTTACCGAGTGGCGTGAGACGGGCGATTTTGAAAGCTTTGTTCGCCAAAGTGATCTGTCGGAATCAAGACAAGAAGGTCAAACTTGGTCTACCTATACCCGATTTTATGGCTTTATTGATGGCGAAATCGTGGGACTGCTGAGTTGTTTTTGGGACTTTGACCATCCAGATTGCCAGACTTTGGGTCATTTAGGCTACATGGTGGCACCGTCTTTTCGTGGCAATGGCATAGCTTCTCAGCTTGTTTCATACGGATTGGAACGTTACCGCGAAAGAGAGGTTGGAAGCATTTACATTGCAATGGCAGTGGACAATATGGCTAGTCGTAAAACCGCAGAGAAGGCAGGGGGAAACTTGCTAGGGATTTTTCAAATAGCTTTTCAGGGGAAACTTGTTGAAACGGCAAAATATGAGGTAATATTATGATGGACATTAGACGAATTGAGCTCACAGATGAGCAAGCCTTTCGCGCTTTTCAGGCCTTATTGTTGGCTGAAAAAGAAGCGGGAAATAGCTTTGTTGAAACACGAAAAGTTGAGGATTTCCAAGCCTTTGTGGAAAAATCACACCGTCAGGAGACAGAGACGGATGACCCTAACTGGTCAACATCAACCAGTTACTACGCCTTTGAAGATGGGGAGATTTTGGGGAAAATTTCCTGCCGTTGGGAAATTGAAAAAGGAGACTTATTAAGAGTAGGTGGGCATATTGGTTATGTGACATCACCTAAGCACCGCAGAAAGGGGGTTATCACTAAACTCTTAGCCTTTGCCCTTGAAAAATACAATCAGCGAGGCGTTGAGCGAGTGCTTATTACCACAAATAACAATAACCTTCCTAGTCGCAAGACCATTGAAAAATTTGGTGGGCAACTGGAAAATACTATTGCCGTGGAAGAAGATTTTCCAAATCCATTCATGGCAGGGGAGACTATTTGTCGTTATTGGGTTAAGACTGAGGGAGAGAAATGACTAGACCGACTTTTATTTGGGATTTTGACGGAACTTTGGCAGACTCTTACGAAGCTATCGAGCAGGCTTTGGAGGTGACCTATGCTCATTACCAATTGCCTTTTGATCGTGATAGGATAATGGCCTACATCATTGAGACTTCGGTCGGGCAACTTTTGAGAGAAATCGCAGCGCAAGATGAGATTGATTGGTCAGAGCTTAAAGCATTTTTTAGCCAAGAACAAGAAGCGCGTGATCATCTCGTTACCCTCATGCCTGGGGCAAAAGCGGTTCTGGAAAAGACGACGAAAGCAGGTATTCAGCATTTCATCTACACGCATAAGGGAGCTACGACAGATGCTGTGCTGAAAGATCTAGGTATTGATGGCTACTTTACAGAAGTGGTAACCTCAGCTAATGGCTTTGAGCGCAAACCTCATCCTGAAGGTATTGATTATTTGGTAACAAAATACCAGTTGGATAAGGCCAGTACATACTATATCGGTGACCGCAGCCTGGATGTCAAGGTGGCTGAAAATGCTGGCATCAAGTCGATCAATCTCCATCAGCCCGCGTCAGCCATTAACCAAAAAATCAATCAACTAAGTGACTTGTTGGCCCTTTTTGTGATAGAATAAATGCTATGGTTAAATCGTATAGTAAAAATGCAAATCACAACATGCGCCGTCCGGTGGTCAAGGAAAATGTCCTCCACTATATGCGTACACATCAAAAGCAAAATAAAGGGCATTTGGCCGAACTTGAAGCCTTTGCACGCCGTGAGAATATTCCAATCATTCAACATGAAGTGGTGGCTTATTTTCGATTGTTGATGCAGACCTTGCAACCTGAGAGTATCCTTGAGATAGGAACGGCTATTGGCTTTTCAGCTCTTCTCATGGCTGAATATGCACCAGAAGCAAAAATCACGACGATTGATCGTAATGAGGAAATGATTGCTTTTGCAAAGGACAATTTTGCTAAATATGATACTAGGAAGCAGATAAAGCTTCTTGAAGGAGACGCTGTGGATCTTCTGTCGACCCTAGAAGACGAGTACGACTTTGTGTTTATGGATTCGGCCAAGTCCAAATACGTCATTTTTCTACCCGAAGTTCTCAAACGCCTCAAGGTTGGAGGTGTCATTGTTTTTGATGACATCTTCCAAGGTGGAGATATTGCCAAACCTATTCAGGAAGTTCGCCGCGGTCAGCGCACGATTTACCGCGGTTTACACAGTTTGTTTGACCAGACCCTCAATCACCCTGATTTGACTGCTAGTCTTATTCCGCTTAGTGATGGTCTCTTGATGATTCGGAAAAATGCAGAGCAGATTGATTTTGATTAAGCCATTTTTAAGAAAATATGGTATAATGGTTGAGTTAATGATAAATAACGAGGAGTTACACATCACATGAAGAAAAAAATTGCTGCAGGTCTTGTGACCCTATTGTCAGTGGCCACTTTAGCTGCCTGCACAAGTAAAACAAGCGAAGGTGATAAATTAGTTACCATGAAAGGTGACTATATTACGGTTTCTGATTTTTATCAGCAAGTCAAATCAACTCAAGGAGCCCAACAGTCCATGTTGACTCTGATTTTGGAACGCGTTCTTGAGCAACAGTACGGTGATAAAGTCACTGTTAAAGAGACAGATGAAGCTTACAATAAAGAAGTCGAAGCTTATGGTGCTTCCTTCCAGCAAGTCTTGGCCATGAATGGCATGACACCTGAAACTTATAAACAGCAGATTCGTGTACAGATGCTCTTGAATTATGCGGTTAAAACAACTGCTGAAAAAGAGTTGACCGATGACGTTTATAAAAACTTATATGATAGCTACACACCTGAAATGACCTTCCAAGTTATTCAATTGGATAATCAAGAAACAGCTAACACGGTTCGTGCCGAAGCGGTTGCTGAAGGTGCAGACTTTGCTAAGATTGCTGCAGAAAAATCAGTCAATGCTAGCAAAATCGACTATACGGCAGATTCAGGAAGTACAGAGTTGCCACAAGAAGTCTTGACAGCCATGGCTACGCTTGAAAATGGTGCAACATCAGAGGTGATTTCAGCAGTCAATACAAGCACTTATACCACTAGCTATTACATTGTTAAAATGATTGCTAAGTCAGAAAAAGATGCTGACTGGAAGACTTACAAAGACCGCTTGAAAGAGATTTATTTGGCAGAGAAAGCTGCAGATGCAAGTTTCCAAAACAAGGTTATCGCAGCAGCTTTGGAGAAAGCCAATGTCAAGATTAAAGATGAGACCTTCTCATCCATTTTGTCACAGTATGCGGCAACAAACGAGACGACAACAGTCTCTGAAACAACAACAGCAACGTCTTCTGATAGTACAGAAGCAACAACTGCTCAATAAGGTTTAGAATAGATAGGCAAGGATTTTTTCAGAAAAGTGGCGGTTGATGCGAGCCATAAAAATCAGTCTATCTTGCTACTAAGTCCTCAGCTTACAGATAAAAAATGAGAATGACAAGTCATTGAATGGAGGTGGTACCGCGGTTTTTCGCCCTTCGTTTGGTTTCTTGTTATTTTTTTGGAGGTTATCATGAAGCAATTTCAAGTGAAACAGCGCTTTACCTTTGGTGGTGAAAAATTTGAGATTCGTGATAGTGAGGGGGAACTTGCCTATCAAGTGGAGGGGTCATTTCTTGAAATTCCCAAGCGCTTTATCGTAATGACTGCTCAAGGAAGAGAAGTTTGCCAGATTACCAAGAAATTTCTGACTTTTCTTCCTCAGTTTACCATTGATATGGCAAATGGACATTCCTTTTACTTGCAAAAAGCATTTACTTTTTTCAAGGATCGCTATAGGGTTGAAAATCTTGGTTTACTCCTTGAGGGGAATATCTGGGACTTAGATTTCAGCTTGAAAACAGCTGACGGGCAACTAGTAGCTCAAATTTCTAAAGAAGTTTTTCATCTGACTTCTCATTACGCGGTAAGGGTACTAGAGGATGAATTTGCAGATTTGGTCATTTCTTTGGTCGTTGCCATCGACTACGTGGAAATGTTGGAAAATGCATCAAATTAACCATAATATAACCTTTAAAACGGTTCAATTTAGCAGTTTTGTTAAATTGAACCCGCCCGGAAGACTCGCTTCTTTCTAATAACAACTTAAAAAAATATCTAAACGAAAGGAAAGGGTACCGAGTTTATTTCAAAATGAACTCGGGCTACGGACTTTCCCCTAAATAATCAAATATGAAAGGAAATGTTCAATTTGGATAATTTTCTGAATTGAACCCGCCCGGAAGGCTCGCTTCTTTCTAAGTAACAACTTTAAAAAATATCTAAACGAAAGGAAAGGGTACCGAGTTTATTTCAAAATGAACTCGGGCTAGGGACTTTGTCAAAAAGAGAAACACTTCCTAGACGCAAGCGTCTTCGTCAGGTTTCCTATTTTGACGGTGTCCGCTAAACGCCCTTAGTATCTTAATTATGAAACAATTATCATCAGCACAAATCCGCCAGATGTGGCTGGATTTCTGGAAATCAAAAGGCCACTCGGTTGAGCCTTCCGCAAACCTTGTACCTGTCAACGATCCGACACTTCTTTGGATCAACTCTGGTGTGGCAACCCTCAAGAAATACTTTGATGGGTCAGTCATTCCTGAAAATCCACGGATTACCAACGCTCAAAAGTCAATCCGTACCAACGACATCGAGAACGTTGGTAAGACAGCCCGCCACCACACCATGTTTGAAATGCTTGGTAACTTCTCTATCGGAGATTATTTCCGTGATGAAGCGATTGAGTGGGGCTTTGAACTTTTGACTAGTCCAGAATGGTTTGCCTTTCCAAAAGACAAGCTCTACATGACCTACTATCCAGACGATGTGGATTCTTACAACCGCTGGATTGCCCTTGGTGTTGAGCCAAGTCACTTGATTCCGCTTGAGGATAACTTCTGGGAAATTGGTGCAGGTCCTTCTGGTCCAGATACGGAAATCTTCTTTGACCGTGGTACAGATTTTGACCCTGAAAACATTGGCATTCGTTTGCTGGAAGAAGACATTGAAAACGACCGTTACATCGAGATTTGGAACATCGTATTGTCACAATTCAACGCTGACCCTGCTGTTCCTCGTTCTGAATACAAGGAATTGCCAAATAAAAACATCGATACGGGTGCAGGTTTGGAGCGTTTGGCAGCTATTTTCCAAGGAGCTAAGACTAACTTTGAAACCGACCTTTTCTTGCCGATCATTCGTGAAGTTGAGAAAATTTCTGGTAAGACCTATGATCCAGACGGCGATAACATGAGCTTCAAGGTCATCGCAGACCATATCCGTGCTTTGTCATTTGCCATTGGTGACGGTGCCCTTCCAGGAAATGAAGGTCGTGGTTATGTCCTTCGTCGTTTGCTTCGTCGTGCGGTCATGCATGGTCGTCGTTTGGGTATCACCGAGCCATTCTTGTACAAGTTGGTGGAAACAGTTGGCAATATCATGGAAAGCTACTACCCAGAAGTGCTTGAAAAACGTGACTTTATCGAGAAAATCGTTAAACGTGAGGAAGAAACCTTTGCTCGCACCATTGATGCTGGTAGCGGTCACTTGGAGGAACTTTTGGCTGAGTTGAAAGCGGCTGGTAAGGATACTCTTGAAGGTAAGGATATCTTCAAGCTCTACGATACCTATGGTTTCCCTGTGGAATTGACCGAGGAATTGGCTGAAGATGCGGGTTATAAGATTGACCATGAAGGCTTCAAGGTTGCCATGAAAGAACAGCAGGATCGTGCGCGTGCAGCCGTTGTTAAAGGTGGCTCAATGGGAATGCAAAATGAAACCCTGGCAGGTATTACCGAAAGCTCAACCTTTGTCTATGGACAAAATAGCTTAGATGCTAAATTGGAAGTGATTATCGCGGACAATGAGCGGACAGAAGCAGTGTCAGAAGGTCAAGCCCTCCTTGTCTTTGACCAAACACCATTCTACGCTGAAATGGGTGGTCAGGTTGCCGACCGTGGTGTGATTAAAAATGCTTCAGGTGATGTCGTCGCAACAGTTGTGGATGTGCAGAAAGCACCGAATGGTCAGCCATTGCACACCGTAGAACTCTCTGCCAGCATTTCGCTTGGTCAAACTTACACACTTGAAATCGACACAAATCGTCGTCGTGGCGTTGAGAAAAACCACACGGCAACTCACTTGCTCCATGCTGCCCTTCACAATGTCATCGGCGAGCATGCAACTCAGGCTGGTTCCTTGAACGAGGAAGGATTCCTCCGCTTTGACTTCACACACTTTGAAGCGGTGACAGCTGATGAACTTCGTCGCATTGAAAATGAAGTCAATGAAAAAATCTGGGAAGCCTTGGATATTGTCACAGTTGAAACGGATGTTGATACGGCTAAAGAAATGGGTGCTATGGCCCTCTTTGGTGAGAAGTATGGCAAAGTGGTCCGTGTGGTTACAATCGGTGACTATTCTATCGAGCTTTGTGGTGGTACCCACGTTGGCAATACAGCTGAAATCGGTCTCTTCAAGATTGTCAAAGAAGAGGGAATCGGTTCAGGTACCCGCCGTATTTTAGCGGTGACAGGCAAGGAAGCTTTCCTAGCTCTTCGTGACCGCGAGGATGCTCTCAAAACTGTTGCGCAGACTCTTAAGGTGCCACAAATCGACCAAGTGCCGACAAAAGTGGAGGCACTGGCTGCGGAGCTCCGCGATTTGCAAAAAGAAAACGCTAGTCTGAAAGAAAAGGCAGCGGCAGCAGCTGCTGGAGATGTCTTCAAAGATGTTAAAGAGGCAAATGGTGTCCGCTACATTGCTAGCCAGGTCCAAGTTTCAGATGCAGGTGCTCTCCGTACCTTCGCAGACAACTGGAAGCAGAGAGGCTACTCTGATGTCTTGGTGTTGGTTGCCGCAATCGGTGACAAGGTCAATGTCCTTGTGGCAAGCAAGTCAAGCGATGTCCATGCAGGAAACCTCATCAAAGTCCTTGCGCCAATCGTAGCAGGTCGTGGTGGTGGTAAGCCGGATATGGCCATGGCAGGTGGTAGCGATGCGTCTGCTATCCAAAACCTCTTGAACAGCGTTGCTGAAAATTTGTAATATAGTCAGTGTATATCCCTTTGCTAGAGTGACTAGCAAGGGGATATCTTTCTATATCTAAAATGAGGAGTACGTATGGCACACATCAACGATATTTGGCAAGAGATGTATGAGAAAGCAAAAGGTCATTATGCGCCACATTATGTCTCGCCTTTCATTTATTCAAACCATGTTGTTGCTGCCATTGAAGCAGCAAATGGGCAAATTTATACCGGTTATTGCTTTGAGGCGACTGCTGGCGTATTTCACCTTTGCGCAGAGCGGTCAGCAGCCTTTAATATGTTTCAAGATAGTGGTCAGACAGCGATAAAACGCATTATTGCTTTTCGAGATCAAGCTCCCTTTGGAGAGGGTTCAGGAATGCCTTGCGGAGCTTGTCGTGAATTTTTGATGCAGCTGTCGGCTGATAATGCACAGACAGAAATCATGCTTGATTTTGACAAACGAGAAATCATCACCTTGGGAAAACTCATGCCTTACTGGTGGGGTGAGGAACGCATGAAAGCTGGGATAGATCATTTAGAATAGTCCATAAATGCCTTTATTCTCTTGATAAAGGCATTTTCGGTATCATAGCAATTGCTTTTCGACCTGTTTTGCATCGATAATCGTGATAATTTAGGGCAAACGATTAGTTTCGCTAATTGACTGATTATTCTCCTATCTTTGCTCTATAAATCATACAAAAAAACTCGCTAATCAAGGAACTTTTTGCTATAATTTTGCCTATGGAAAAGAATTTAAAAGAAGTCTATAAAGACCACCCTGAGATGCCCTATATTGCTCCTCAATATGAGCAAGAACTTTTAAAAAAACCAATTGCTAAGCGTCAGATGGAAAGAACTGCTGAAGGCTTTTTGCCTGGGCATATTATTCTGTTATGGCGGATTTCTTTTGGCACTTTTTTGAACAATACTTATCGTCATAAATATTTTTACACCACTTATGGGATTGATGCAGATAGGGAGTTGGACATGCTGATTGACAAAGGCTATGTTCAAATTGACAGCGCTTTCGATTCGCTTAAGCACCTACCTGCAGGGGACTTAAAGGAGTTCTTGGCAGCTAAGGGTGTTGCAGGATTGTCGAAGTATAAAAGAGCTGATTTGGATAAGAAAATGGCGGAGCTCTATAGTGAGGAAGAGCTGTCAACACTTTTTGAGATTAGAGGCTATGCATTGACTCAAAAAGGACAAGCCTTACTATTAGCGCATCCTGAAATTGTAGACAAGCATCCTAAAAAGAATTTATAAGGTTTATATTTACCTGAAGTCATGGTATAATAGGAGAAATGATGTTGAGGAGACACTGATGGAAATCATAAGAGAAAAAGAATTTGTCAATCAATTCCACTACGACGCAAGAAACTTTGAGTGGGAAAAAGAAAATGGAGCACCGACAACAAAAGCAGAAGTGACATTTCAACTGGTAAAACGTGACACTGAAACAAATGAAACGGTTCTCATTGCGCGTTTACAGTATATGATTGTTAAGGATGAGTTTGTGATTTCTGGTGTGATTTCTCAAGGCAATCGCATCCAAAATCGCATTATTCAAGAGCCTGCTGAATTATCTCAAGAAGAGGTTCAGGATCTCGCTGCCCCATTGCTTGATATGTTAAAACGTCTGACCTATGAAGTGACAGAAATTGCCCTAGACAGACCGGGCATTACCTTGGAGTTTTAAAATGAAATTAGCAGTCATTACAGATTCGTCGGTTTTCTTGCCGAAAGATTTTCAAAAGCCAGATAATCTCTTTACTTTGGACATTCCCGTAACGATTGACGGTCAGTCTTATGTCGAAGGAGTTAATCTGACGGCCTCAGAATTTTACCAAAAAATGGCTGAAGCCAAGGCTTTGCCGATGACGAGTCAGCCTACGGTAGCCCAGTTAGATGAGCTTTTAACCAAGCTTGAGGCGGAGGGTTACACGCATGTCATGGGACTTTTCCTCTCAAGTGGTATTTCAGGCTTTTGGGCTAACATCCAATACCTTCCAGAAGAGCATGAGGGGCTAACCATTGCTTTTCCAGATACCAAGATAACCTCCATTCCAATGGGATTTATGGTGAAAAACGCTATTGAATTGGGGCAACAAGGTTTAGCGTTTGAAGCTATTTTGGCTAAAATCGAAGCTCAAATCGCTGATACAACTGCCTTCATCATGGTTGATGACCTCAATCATTTGGTCAAAGGTGGTCGCTTGTCGAATGGTTCGGCTATTCTTGGAAACCTTCTATCGATTAAACCCATTCTTTACTTCGATGAGGAAGGAAAAATTATGGTCTATGAAAAGGTTCGAACTGAAAAAAAAGCCATGAAGCGCTTGATTGAAGTGATTAAAGAGCGTACACAAGATGGCAATTATGATATTGCCATTATCCATGGAAATGCTGACGCAAAGGCTGAAGAAATGAAGTCTCTACTCAATGCGGCTGGCATTACAGAAAATCTCTATATAGCAACCTTCGGTTCTGTCATTGGAACTCACTTGGGTGAAGGAGCTATCGCACTGGGATATACACCGATAGTTTAGGGATTACTATCCCTTCTTTCTGTAAGGTGTACCTTAGGAGTTCTGATAAGAATCAAAAAGGAGTTTTTATGTCAATCAAAGTCATTATCGCAGGGTTTAAAGGGAAAATGGGCTCAACAGCAGTTGAAATGGTTAACAACGATACAGCCCTTGACTTAGTTGCTCTCCTAGATCCTTTTGCTACTGAAAACGAGTTGAATGGCGTGCCTGTTTTTACCAGTAAAGAGGATTTGATTGGCTTAGAAGCAGATGTCTGGGTCGATTTTACCATGCCTAAAGTGGCTTATGAAAACACTCGGTTTGCTCTTGAAAATGGCTATGCGCCAGTTGTTGGGACGACAGGTTTTACGGAGGAGCAGATTGCAGAGCTGATTACCCTATCTGGTCAAAAACAGTTGGGTGGCCTTATTGCTCCGAATTTTGCCATTGGAGCCATTCTTCTTATGGAATTTGTGGCTAAGGCGAGTCAATATTTCCCTGACCTTGAAATTATCGAATTGCATCATGATAAGAAAAAAGATGCTCCGTCAGGGACAGCTCTTAAGACGGCAGAATTAATTCGGGAAGCGCGTGGCTATAAAAAGCAAGGCGCGGACGATGAGGAAGAATTGTTATCAGGTGCTAGAGGTGCGGAGTTTGATGGTTTCCGCATTCATTCCGTGCGTCTCCCTGGTTTGGTGGCACATCAGGAAGTGATTTTTGGTGCCCAAGGAGAAGGTTTGACCATTCGTCATGATTCTTATGACCGTATCTCCTTTATGGGAGGGGTTAATCTTGGCATCAAAGAAGTTGTTAAACGTGATCAATTGGTTTACGGATTGGAAAAATTACTATAATGAAATTACAACAACTGCCTTCTGAATTTCAGAAGGCTTTGCCCATATTAGAGAAAATCAAGCAGGCTGGATTTGAGGCCTACTTTGTTGGTGGATCTGTTCGCGATGTGATCTTAGGCAGACAGATTCATGACGTTGATATTGCGACATCTTCTTACCCTCAGGAAACCAAGCAGATTTTTGAACGGACCGTTGATGTCGGTATTGAGCATGGAACTGTCCTGGTCCTTGATGGGGATGCGGAGTATGAAATTACCACCTTTCGGACAGAAGATGTCTATGTGGATTTCCGAAGACCTGAGAGTGTGACCTTTGTCCGTTCTTTGGAAGAAGATTTAAAACGCCGTGATTTTACGGTTAATGCCTTTGCGCTTGACGATAGGGGACAGGTTATTGATTTATTCGATGGCTTATCGGACTTAGAAAATAAGCTCTTACGAGCAGTTGGTCAGGCTTCTGAGCGCTTTAACGAAGATGCTCTTCGCATCATGCGTGGCCTTCGTTTTGCAGCGACATTAGATTTTGACATCGAATCACAGACCTTTGAAGCGATGACAACACATGCGCCATTGCTAGGTAAGATTTCGGTAGAGCGATCTTTTATCGAGTTTGACAAGCTTTTGATGGCACCATACTGGCGTAAAGGGATTGAGATGCTGAGGAGGACAGGAGCCTACAACTACTTGCCTAATTTAGCGCATACTGATGATAATTGGCAGAGCTTGTTAGATCAGTTAGATCAAGCATTTACCTTTACAAGGTCGGAACAAGCTTGGGCAGCGGTGCTAATAGCTCTAAAAGAAGAGCAACCAAAGACCTTTCTTAAAAACTGGAAAACCTCAGTCCATTTCCAAAAAGAAGTGGAGAAGATTGTGGCGGTTTACCAGGAGCGCTTGGAGCATGAGGTGACGCACTTACAAGTTTACAGATATGGTAAGGAGACCATTCTTCTGGCAGAGCAACTTCGTCAGGCTCAAGCCTTGTCTGTTGATTTTGAGCGTATTGAGGCATTGAATCAGACCCTAGCCATTCACGATAAGCATGAGATTGTGGTCAATGGTGGCGTGCTGATGACAGAGTTAGGATTTAAACCTGGACCAGACTTGGGACGGCTATTAAAAGCTATTGAAGAAGCCATTGTGGAAGGTCACTTGGCAAATGAGAAAGAGGCGATTTTTGCTTTTATCAAATCATTGTAAAAAAGGCCTAACTTCGTTGTTTTGGCTCAACTATACCGTCATGCTTGAGTGATAATAGACAAAAATAAGGAGCGAGAATGAGTGACTTTATCGTCGAAAAACTAACCAAATCTGTTGGAGATAAGACCGTTTTTAAGGATATTTCCTTTATTATTCACGATTTTGATCGTATTGGAATCATTGGGGTCAATGGTACAGGTAAGACAACGCTTCTGGATGTGGTATCAGGACATCTAGGCTTTGATGGTGATGTTTCGCCCTTTACAAAGGCTAATGACTACACCATTTCTTACCTCACTCAAGAGCCTGACTTTGAGGATAATCAGTCTGTACTGGACACCGTTTTATCATCTGATCTACGTGAGATGACCTTGATTCGTGAGTATGAAAATCTTATGAGTAATTACTCTGAAGCCAATCAAGCGCGTCTAGAAAACGTTATGGCGGAAATGGATAGTTTGGACGCTTGGTCTATCGAAAGTGAGGTTAAGACTGTTCTGTCTAAGCTTGGTATTACGGATCTGACCGTTAAGGTTGGAGACCTTTCTGGAGGGCTTCGTCGCCGTGTGCAACTGGCACAAGTGCTTCTAGGTGATGCAGATTTGCTACTTCTTGATGAGCCGACCAACCATCTGGATATTGATACCATTGCTTGGCTGACTAATTACCTCAAGACCAGCAAAAAGACAGTGCTCTTCATTACGCACGACCGTTATTTTTTGGACAATGTCGCAACGCGAATTTTCGAGTTGGCAGATAGTCAGTTGACGGAGTACCAAGGGAATTATCAGGATTATGTCCGACTAAGAGCGGAGCAGGACGAGCGAGATGCTGCAAGTCTTCACAAAAAGAAGCAACTTTACAAACAAGAGCTAGAGTGGATGAGGCGTCAACCGCAGGCTCGGGCCACTAAGCAGCAAGCTCGGATCAATCGTTTTCATGATTTGAAAAAAGATGTACATGCTGCGACTGTGACGGATGATCTGGAAATCACGTTTGAAACCAGTCGTATTGGGAAGAAGGTGGTCAAGTTTGACCGCGTCAGCTTTTCATATCCTAACAAACCTATTTTAGAGGACTTTAGTCTCATCATTCAGAACCGTGACCGTATTGGCATTGTGGGAGATAATGGTGTCGGCAAGTCAACCTTGCTTAACCTTATCAACGGTGATTTGCAACCCAGCTCTGGTAAGTTAGATGTAGGAGAAACCATTCGTGTCGGCTATTTTTCGCAAAATCTGAAGGGCATGGATGAGAGTAAGCGTGTGATCTCCTATCTACAAGAAGTAGCAGATGAAGTGAAGACAAGTGTGGGGACTACCTCTATCTCAGAACTTTTGGAACAATTTCTCTTTCCTCGCTCAAGTCACGGCACGCAGATTGCTAAGCTATCTGGAGGGGAGAAAAAACGGCTTTACCTCTTGAAAATTCTTATTGAAAAGCCAAATGTGCTTCTCCTTGATGAGCCGACCAATGACCTTGATATCGCAACCTTGACTGTGCTCGAAAATTTCTTAGCAGGTTTTTCTGGACCAGTCATTACCGTGAGCCATGACCGCTATTTCCTAGATAAGGTGGCTAATAAAATCCTAGCTTTTGAAAATGGTGGTGTGACAGAATTTTTTGGAAACTATACCGATTATCTGGATGAGAAGGCCTTTTTGGAAAGTAGCTCTGCTATTGACCAGAAAAAGGAGAAACCAAAGGCTGACAAAGAGAAGCCAGCCAAAAAGCGCATGTCTTATTTTGAAAAGCAGGAGTGGGAGACGATCGAATCAGAAATCGAGCAATTGGAAGCTGACATTGAACAGATTTCTGAGGAAATGCAGACCTGTGGCAGTGATTTTACCCGCTTATCAGATTTGCAAAAAGACTTGGATGCTAAAAATGAGCACTTGTTGGCAAAATATGAGCGCTATGAGTATTTGAGTGAGTTGGATTAGTTGATGGCAATCAAATCTCAGAAATTATGTTAAAATAAAAAGGTAGTCCGTAAGTAAAAGAACCTAGGTCTATTTAGGAGTGATAAAAAGCTAGGTTTCTTAGTGAATCGAATGGTAGGCCTTTCTTCGGAGTGCTCTACCTCATTTTTGAGCCCAGAATCTCAGAGATTCCCAGTAGCCTAATGGCACTATTGATGCCACTTTTACCCGATAAAAAAGTACCTAACGGACTCGGGTTACTCGAAAATAGGAAAGTTTGCTAAGCTAGCAGAGCTTCTCAACTTGTTTGAGGAAAACATAACGTTTGTCTACGTTCTAAAAAGCACCTTGGTGCTTTTTACTGTTTATTGATATAGAGGAGGAAAAGGATGCATTTAATTTGGTCTTATTTAAAAGATAAGCGTAGGTGGCTAGCCCTAGATTTATTGGGCGGTTTTCTCTTTGTTGTGGTCAATCTTGGGATGCCGACGATTTTGGCACGTATGATTGACGAAGGGATTACTAAGAATGATGTTAATCGTCTCACTTACTGGACTGTCATTATGTTTGTGATTATTATTCTTGGGGTTTTGGGACGTTTGATTCTCGTTTATGCTTCAGGAAAACTCACGACAACGATGATTAAAGAACTTCGCACAGATATGTATGCTAAGCTCCAGGCTTATTCTCACTCAGAGTATGAAAAAATAGGGGTTTCTTCGCTCGTGACTCGGATGACGAGTGATGCTTATGTTCTGATGCAATTTGCAGAAATGAGCCTTCGTATGGGGGTAGTAACTCCTTTGATGATGATCTTTTCGGTAGTGATGATTTTAGTGACAAGTCCTAGTTTAGCTTGGACGGTTGCTATTTTTATGCCATTTTTGGTAGCAGTAGTCTCTTATGTGGATATCAAAACGCGTCCATTGTCTACCAAGCAGCAAAAAACGCTTGATAAGATTAATCAATATGTCCGTGAGAACCTCATGGGACTTCGGGTTATTCGGGCTTTTGCACGTGAAGAGTTTCAAGAAGAGCGTTTTTCAGAGCAAAATGAAACCTACACGGACATTTCTAAACGCCTGTTTACGCTGACAGGTTTGACAGAGCCGCTTTTTGTGCAAATTATTATTGCTATGATTGTGGCGATTGTCTGGTTTGCATTAGACCCACTCGCAAAAGGGCAATTGAAGATTGGAGACTTGGTGGCCTTTATCGAGTATGCTTTTCATGCCTTGTTTTCATTTTTGATGTTTGCGAATCTCTTTACCATGTATCCGCGGATGGCAGTGTCTTCTAGTCGTATTCAAGAGGTTATGGACATGCCTATTTCCATTTCTGAAAATGAAAATGGGATTACCGAGACGGCTACAAAGGGTTACTTGGAATTTGATAATGTGACTTTTGCTTATCCTGGAGAGACCGAAAGCCCTGTTCTCCATAACATTTCTTTCAAGACAAAGCCTGGGGAGACGATTGCCTTTATTGGATCGACGGGTTCTGGTAAATCTTCGCTGGTCAATCTCATTCCCCGCTTTTATGATGTGACCTTAGGGAAAATTTTAGTCGATGGTGTCAATGTCAAGGATTATAATCTCAAAGCGCTTCGTCAGAAGGTCGGTTTTATTCCGCAAAAAGCACTGTTATTCACTGGAACGATTGAGGAAAATCTTAAGTACGGGAAACAAAATGCCACCTTGGATGAACTCGATCAAGCCGCAAGTGTTTCACAAGCTAAAGAATTCATCGATAGTCGTGAAGAAGGCTATGGCACACATTTGGCTGAAGGTGGCAGTAATTTATCAGGTGGCCAAAAACAACGGTTGTCTATCGCGCGTGCGGTAGTCAAAAAGCCTGATATCTATATTTTTGACGATTCCTTCTCAGCCTTGGATTATAAAACGGATGCTGAGCTTCGCCGTCGTCTCAAAGAAGTCACTGAAGAAGCAACTGTTTTAATCGTCGCACAACGTGTAGGTACTATTATGGATGCTGACCAGATTATTGTCCTTGATGAAGGTGAGATTGTTGGACGAGGGACTCATGATGAGCTCATGGCTACCAATGCGATTTACCGTGAAATTGCCAATTCTCAGCTCAATAATCAATCGCTAACAGAGGAGGTCTAGTTGATGAAAAAGCAAAACAAATCTGTCTTTTTGCGCTTGTGGCACTATCTCAAAGCTTATAAAACATCGCTCTTTTTAGCGATTTTCTTAAAAGTGATTGCAGCAGTGATGAATGTTTTAGAACCGTTTGTTCTGGGACTTGTCATTACAGAATTGACTGCGAATTTGCTTGATATGGCCAATGGGGTGGCAGGTGCTGGTATTAATACCTCTTATATTTTCTGGGTTTTGGTGCTTTATGCTGTTCGTGCCTTGTTCTATGAGATTGGCGCTTATGGATCCAATTATTTTATCACGCGTAGTGTGCAGCATAGCATTCGTGATTTGCGTAATGACATGAGTGAGAAAGTAAACCGTATTCCAATTTCTTATTTTGATAAGCATCAGTTTGGTGATATGCTAGGTCGCTTCACTTCCGATGTAGAGACGGTTTCAAATGCCCTTCAGCAATCTTTCTTGCAGGTCGTTAATGCCATTTTATCGATTACCTTAGTTATCGGTATGGTGTTGTATTTGAATGTTCAACTGGCTCTTGTTGTTATTATCAGTATTCCATTGACGTCTTTAACAGCCCACTTTATTCTCAAAAAATCCCAGCCCTATTTTAAACGGCAGGCAAAAGTACTGGGAGATATGAATGGATTTGTTCAGGAAAATTTAACAGGCTTTAACGTGCTTAAACTTTATGGCCGTGAGGAAGCTTCAGCAGAGGAATTTGCACGCATTACAGATGAGTTGCAAGAGGTAGGTTTTAAAGCAAGCTTCATGTCTGGAATTATGATGCCAATTCTTCATGCGATTTCAGATATGGCTTATCTTATCGTTGCAGTTCTTGGAGGGTTACAAGTCATTGCAGGCCAGATGACTATTGGTAATATTCAAGCATTTGTTCAATACACTTTTCAGTTGGGACAACCTATCCAAACCTTGACGCAGTTGGCAGGGATTTTACAGTCGGCTAAGTCTTCGTTAGAACGCATTTTCGAAGTGTTAGATGAGGCTGATGAGCTTTCAAATCCTACAGAAAAATTGCAAGGGGATTTGACCGGTCAGGTGAGTTTCAACAATGTTCATTTTCAGTATGTGGAAAATAAACCACTCATTCGAAACTTCAATCTTGACGTTAAGCCAGGGGAGATGATTGCTATTGTGGGACCTACTGGTGCAGGTAAAACCACCTTAATCAATTTGCTCATGCGCTTCTATGATGTCACCGAAGGCTCCATTACCGTTGATGGTTATGATATCCGTGACCTCTCACGTCAAGACTATCGTCAACAATTCGGTATGGTGCTTCAAGATGCTTGGCTATACGAAGGGACGATTAAGGAAAATCTCCGCTTTGGTCATTTAGAAGCCACTGATGAAGAAATCATCCAAGCGGCCAAAGCAGCGAATGTGGATCACTTTATTCGCACCTTACCAGGCGGTTACAATATGGAGATGAATCAGGAATCATCTAATATCTCGCTTGGTCAGAAACAGTTGCTAACCATTGCTCGTGCCCTATTGGCAGATCCTAAAATCTTGATTTTAGATGAAGCAACGTCTAGTGTCGATACACGCTTGGAGCTTTTGATTCAAAAGGCCATGAAACGTTTGATGCAAGGGCGTACTAGCTTTGTGATTGCACACCGATTATCAACCATTCAAGAAGCGGATAAAATCTTGGTGCTTAAAGATGGGCAAATTATCGAGCAAGGGAATCACACCAGTTTGTTAGCGGACAAAGGTTTCTATCATGATCTTTACATGAGCCAATTTTCTGAAAAAACGGTCTAGAAAAGCGGTTTAACCAGTTTAAAATGGCTAACCTATTCATGATAAAAAGGCTAAAAGTTCTTTGTAAAAAGAGTAACTTTTAGCCTTTTCATATGCTTTAGTTTAACAAAATGAATATGACCCTGATCAGTTTTCTAGAGACAGAAGTTTATCTGGGACATTTTTAATAGGTAATGTCAGGTAATGCTTCAAATACTTTAGCGTCGCAGTAATTTTTTCAGAAGCTGGATACTTTTATAAAGCAGAGGTCTGGGATGGTAAGTAAACGCCCCCATCTTACGAACGATATAGCCATTGAAATTTTGCTTGAAGCGCAGAACGCCGTCTGAGCCATCAAAATTCCCTGTAATGCCAAGAAGGTTGTAGTGGGGAATCTTGCGTTTAATGGCTTCTTGCATCACATATTCTTGAAGGAGAGCAGGTGCATAGAATTTATTAAATTCAGTGTAGGAACCGCTAAAGAGGTAGACTGCCTCTTGTGGCATGTAAACGAAGAGGCTGCCTGCTAGAACCTTATCGTCATTGCCGTATTTTGCCATAAAGGCTAGCGCTTCTTCTTTTCGGACCTCAAAGGTATCAAATTGCTCCGAAAATTCCCGTATTTGATTTTGAATTTTTTGAGATTCGGGTTGTTTTTCAAGGCGGTCATTTAATTGGGCCAGTTTTTGAGCTAGTTTTGCTTGGTCTTGGTTGAGGTGATTATAGTAGTCTTGAAAATTAAGGGTAGCTACCATAAACTCTGCTCTATCTCCAAAGCTATCATAGAACTCTTGGTAATAGCTCAAATCTTTGTCACTATACTCACGACGTTCAGAAGTGGACCTCGTGATGTCTTTGAAAATGGTTAGCTGTTCTCTTTCCAGCTTTTGTAGTTTGATGCCAAAGGTATGGGCTTTTTTGACCAGAGGGCGTCCTTTTTTGCTGAAGGATTTCTGTAAATCTTCTAGCGTCAAATTGGACAAATCTTTGAGATAGTGCCAAAAAAGTTGGTTGCCCTCGTAGCCGTTTTTAAAGCCTCCGTGTTTAAAACCATGTGTCTGGTAGAAATCAAGGAGGGCAATGTTGACTGGAGAAGTACTTGTCCCTTCGCTGTCAAAGGTTTGGTAGTTTTCTGATGGGAAAAGAACAATCTCTAGGACCTTATGTTGCTTGGCATAGGCTTTTAAAGCTTCTAAGAAAAGGCCTAAAAAAGATTCTTCTGCATAAATAGGCCCATAATAGATTTCTAATTTTTGGCCACCAAATAATTTTTGGAAATAGCTAAGTGCCGCCACTTGAATAGCTCCCAACTCATCCTTATATCCCAGAAAAACAACTTGGTAACCACGAGCTTTTCGAAGTTTTGCCATTTGAAGGGATTGTTCAAAGCTGGTTTTCTCTTTTGAAGCGGCAAATTGTTCAAACTCCGTTTCAGTTAATATCGTAAAACTCATAGTACTCCTTTTTGCTTGAGCTTGTTATTAGCGACTAGCTCTGATTTTTTTACGCACTTTATAGGCAAAATTGGTCAGTTTGTAGAGGAGGGAATTGACAGGTAGGTTGAACTCCCCTGCAAATTCTTCGATAACCGGATTGAATTTTGATTTAAAGTTATAAAGGCCACCCTCTAGATTGTTTTCTATGCCTCCCATATTTTGCCAGATAATCCCCTGCTGGAATGCATGGACGGCTGTTTCATACCAGGTCAAAAGCGCAGGATTGTAAACTTTGAAATCATCGTCCATACCGGCATAGATATTTTCAGAGGTGGTCCCAAAGTTAATGGATAGGGTAGCAGCTAATGCTACCTTTGTTTTACCAGAGTCGATTTGCTGATTGAAAAAGGCTAAGTCACTTTCAAGGCGTAGGATGTCTTTTTCGACTTGAGCCACCTTTGTTTTTCGGGTATTTTCTGTAAACGTAGCCTGCATTTCTTTTGCTTTATTGAGCTCTGCTTGAGTTTGTTTTTGCTTTTCCACCACATCTAAGCGAGCCATGGTAATATAGGCGTCTTGACCATAGGTATCAAGTAATTTTTGATAGTACTCTTGTCCCCTTAGGCTAATTTGCTTACGATTTTCAGTTTTTTTCATCAGTTGAGTAAATTCAGCGACCAGATTGCTGGCTCCAAACTCAATTGTTACCCCTTTATGACGGGCGTTCTGGATGATTTTTTGGGTCCGCTTAGGGAGTTTTTCAAAAGAAAAATGTTCCGCGTAGATATTGGCTTGAAAACGTGGCTGGATATTTTCTGCTAAATCAGAGGTCTCTCCTGTCCAATCTACCCCCAGCTTTTGCAAATCAGAGATAATTGCAAGAGTGTCTTGATTGGTTTCCCCTTGATGCGCAATGAGGTATTGGCGAAGGTAAAGACTAGGGTCGAATTTGACGAAGACCGCCTTTTGACGTTTACCAAAGGCTTTTAAGCTAGACATGACGAAAGCGACAAGTTCTTTATCCTGATAGTCCATAATGGGTCCACGTGGGATATAGAGCATGGTAAAACCGAGTGGGAGTGGCTTGATGAGAATGCTTGCAGTAGCAACGAGGCGATCCTCTTTATAGAAGCCAATTCGCTCGTTGCCCCAATTGTCCTTGATTTTTGCCCAGCTTGAGCTTTGGAGCAAATTGGTTTGCTGGCTCATTTTGACAAAGTCGTCATGTTCTTGGGCTGAAATACCGATTTTATAGGTTAACATTAGTTTAACACCCATTCACGAATCGCATAGGCGACTCCGCTTTCTTCGTTCGATTTGGTGATGTATTTAGCGATTTTTTTAAGTTCAGGATTGCCGTTAGCCATGACGACAGGATTAGCAACGACTTCTAGCATGGCGCGGTCATTTTCTTCATCGCCAATAGCCATGGTTTCTTCCATGCTTAATCCTAGTTTTTTAGCTAGATGCACGATAGCAGTTCCTTTATTGGCTGTTTTCCTGAGAATTTCAAGGTAGAATGGTGTCGATTTGACGATGGTGTACTTTTGGAAAAAATCTGATGGGATTTGAGCAATAGCGGCATCTAGAACCTCAGGCTCATCGACAAACATCATTTTAACGATTTCTTTGTCAGTCATTTCTTCTGGGGTACGATAGAAAATAGGCATATTCACCAAGGAAGACTCGTGAACAGTGTATTTCCCGATATTGCGATTAGCCGTATAGATACCTTCTTTTGTAATTGCATGCATATGGACATTCAGTTGACGTGACAAGAACTCTAAATCTAAATAATCTTGGTAGCTTAGCGTTTCTTTTACTAAGTCCTCACCTGTTGCCACATCTTGAACGAGAGCACCGTTGAAGGTAATCACATAATCTCCTTTGTCGCAAAGATTAAGTTGATCTAGCAATTGTTGAA
This sequence comes from Streptococcus plurextorum DSM 22810, assembly GCF_000423745.1. Classification (GTDB taxonomy): domain Bacteria; phylum Bacillota; class Bacilli; order Lactobacillales; family Streptococcaceae; genus Streptococcus; species Streptococcus plurextorum. The sequence continues at coordinate 37,478 of NZ_AUIO01000005.1, read as the reverse complement.
CACCTGCGATTGGGCGTCCTGTAGCAATCACCACTTTAACCCCTTGTTTTTTCGCATCTTGGATGGCTGAATAGACCTCGGGAGTGATGGTACGTTGTTGCGTTAAGAGGGTGCCGTCAATATCAACGGCGACAAGTTTAATAGACATTATTTTTCCTTATCAATCGAGTAGTTTAACCCATTTATTCTACTAAAAAATCAAACGTTTGTCATGCAAAAAAGGGGCTTATCAGAAGGCCCCAGTGCTTTTAATCCGAAATTTTTAGGCTTGAAAAATGACCGCTGGCAACACAGGAGAGGAAGACCTCTTTGTCAGCGATAAAGAGATCATCCCTATCGAGCATTTCTTTAGGGTAATAGAAACGCTCATCTCCAAAGATAGAGCCAGATAGGGCTGATACCAGAGGCGATAAGCTAGAGAGCTCGGTCAGGCTTCCATCTTTCTTGAGCAATTCAATCTGCGTACGAGGTTTTTGACTTTCAGGACGATAGACATCGTACGGGAGGTCAAAATTTTGATGCTCAGCTGTATAGTAGTTAGGGTCAAAGCCAACAGCCGCTACTAAGTCACGCAAGAGTCCTAATTGCTCAGCGCTAGTCTTATCATAAGTTACTGAAGCAAAGAGTTTGCGATTGATGAAGCGATTGGCTAAATCTGTTAAAATCTTATCGTCACTAGTCATCCAAGCTTGAAAATAGCTGTTGAGAACCCCATCATCCAGAAGTAGATAATCAGAAAGCTCTGCTTTTTCTTCAAAGAAAGGAACCAGTAGAGGTGATGTTTTCCGGAAAAAATCAGTGTTTTTAGCATAGAGATGTCGGGCTCGTTTGAGCAAATTTTGCAACAAAACTTCAACAGCTCGGCTAGCTGGGTGAAAGTAAACCTGCATATACATCTGATAACGGCTAATCAGATAGTCTTCAACAGCATGCATGCCTGTGATGTCAAAGACGATTCCGTTAGGTCCAGGACGCATACTACTAAGGATTCGGGGCAGATCAAATTGCCCGTAGTTAGTGCCAGTGTAGTAAGAATCTCTGAGTAAGTAGTCCATGCGGTCACAATCAATTTGACTCGAAATGAGTTGAACCACTTGTTTATTAGGATAGGTATGGTTGATGACGCTAGCAACCTTATCGGGAAAGTCAGGGGAGACCCGGCGCAACACGGCATTGATTTCTGTGCTAGGGTTAGTGATAATGTCTTGTCCTAAGGATTCATGATCTGTTTTAAAGAGCAATTCAAAGGTGTGCGAATAAGCGCCGTGGCCGATATCGTGTAACAGAGCAGCCACCATGGTCAGTAAAGATTCATCGCGACTCCAGAGGTCAGGAAACTGACGCTCAAAATACTCAGTCACTCTTCTAGCAATATCGTATACGCCTAGACAATGTGAAAAGCGGCTATGTTCAGCACCGTGAAAGGTGAAGGAAGTGGTTGGCACTTGCTTGATACGGCGCAGGCGCTGAAATTCCTTGGTATTTGTCAAATCATAAATAATAGCATTTTTGATATGAATGTCATTGTGAACAGGGTCACGAAAAATTTTATCCATTCGTTTGTTTAGTCCTTATCGAGAGTTCATTGTATTTATTGTAACAAAAATTGTGCTTTCTGTCAGAAATTGGTAAAATATGGGGAAAGAAAGACTAAGGAAATAGAAATGAACATAAGCATCAAAAATCGGATTCAAATGGGCTCAGAGTGCGAGCTCATCCATGAAGCATACCAGGGAGAGTTGACCCTCAAAGGAGACTATCACTATCTGGTCTATGACAATGACGAAAAGGAAAAAGTAGTTCTCAAGTTTAAGTCGGATGAATTGGTGATGACGCGGTTTTCAAAGCCACAGTCTCTGATGCGTTTTGTGGCCAATAGTTTAGGAGTTTGCACGATACCGACGCCAATGGGGATTCAAAAAATGGTGACCAGATCTAGCGCCTTTCAATTAGATGCAAATAGCCTTAGGCTAAGTTATCAGCTTTTGCCTTATGCTGAAGCAGAAGAGGCTTTTGCTGATTATGATATGGAAATTGCTTGGTCGAGCCATGTTTAAACCATCTTATCGTAAGAATATTACGCTTCTTGGAGCGACAGAATTTTTGGCTTTTTTTGGCATTACTAGTTTTTGGGTGCTGTATCTGTCTCAAAAAGGCATGACTTTGCTTGAAATTGGGATCTTAGAGAGTATTTTCCACGGGACCAGTCTCATCAGTGAAGTTCCATCAGGTATGCTAGCGGACCGCTTTTCTTATAAGGTCAATTTGTACCTGAGTCGTCTTGCAAACATCGTATCCTGCCTGATGATGCTTTTGGGGAATGGCCATTTTTGGATATATGCTCTAGCTATGATTGTCAATGCATGGGCCTACAACTTTGACTCAGGAACGAGCTCTGCTATGCTTTATGAATCGGTAAAGGAAGCGGGTCTTGACAATCGTTTTTTAAAGATTACCAGCTTTATATCAGGTATCAGTGAAGCAACGAGAGCTCTAGGTCTTGTCCTTGCAGGATTTTTGGTTCATGGCTTATTAGACTGGGCATATGTTATTCATATGGTTTTGTCGCTGATTGTTATGGTATTGGTCTTTGCTATGAAAGAGCCAGAAATTAAAGCAAAGCGAGACCAAGCGCTGGGCTTTGTGGATATTATTAGGGTTGTTAGGGAGAATTTTAAGGCTAATCCCAAGCTTCTTAGCTGGCTTTTTATCAGCCAGTTTATGGGGGCTTTGATGTGCATGTTTTACTTTTACTTTCAAAATGAAATGACTGCTTTAAGCAATTGGGAAATTAGTCTCATCATGTTAGTGTCAAGTCTCTTAAACATCGGTGCGGTTGCTCTTGCTAGTCGCTTAGGTGATAAGTGGCCGGTTAAATCCGTACTTCTGAGTTTGGCTGGTCTTGTTGCCTGTCTGTATCTGTTATCAGCTTTTCAACATATTTGGCTATATGTTGTGATTTATTTGATTAGTGATGTACTTTATGCTTTCTTCTTGCCTATTTTCAATCATGATTTGCAAGGGCAATTGGACAGTCAAGTAAGAGCGACGATGCTTAGTGTCAGCACCATGTTTTTTAGCCTATTTATGATTATCATTTTTCCCCTAACAGGCGGCTTAATTGACAGTTTAGGCTTTGCTAAGGCCTTTATGTTACTTGGCTGTTTTCTCTTGCTAATAGCCCTGCTATTGTCACGAAAAATCCCTTCTATGATGAAAAGGAGTTAGTTATGAACAAAATTAATCTAGTTATTGTTACTGGTATGAGCGGTGCGGGTAAAACGGTTGCCATCCAATCTTTTGAAGATTTAGGTTATTTTACCATGGACAATATGCCTCCCACCCTGCTGCCAAAATTTTTAGAATTATTGTCGCATACACAAGGCAATGACAAGGTGGCTTTGGTAGTCGATATGCGCAGTCGTTCCTTTTTCTCAGAAATCAGCGCTATTTTGGATGATCTGGAGAGCAATGAGAGCTTAGATTTTAAGATTCTATTTTTAGATGCAACAGACGGCGAATTAGTGTCGCGCTATAAGGAAACCCGCCGTAGCCATCCTTTGGCTGCTGATGGTCGTGTTTTGGACGGGATTAAGTTGGAACGAGAGCTCCTTTCTCCCTTAAAAAGTATGAGCCAAAATGTGGTAGACACTACAGAGCTGACCCCGCGGCAGCTTCGCCAGACCATTTCGGAACAATTTTCAGGATCAGATAGTAAGATTGGTTTTCGCATAGAGGTAGTCTCTTTTGGGTTCAAATATGGCTTGCCCCTGGATGCAGATTTGGTCTTTGATGTTCGCTTTTTGCCAAACCCTCACTATGTCCCTGAACTACGTGAAAAAACGGGTCTCACCCAAGAAGTCTATGACTTTGTCATGTCCTTTGAGGAGAGCAATGCCTTTTATGAGAAATGGCTAGCGCTTCTAGAATCGATTTTACCTGGCTACCAAAAAGAAGGGAAGTCGGTACTAACCATTGCTGTTGGCTGTACAGGTGGTCAACACCGCAGCACTGCATTTGCCCATCGTCTAGCTGAAGATTTAAAAACCAACTGGAGTGTTAATGAAAGCCATCGCGATAAAGATCGTCGCAAGGAAACGGTGAATCGTTCATGAGAAAACCCATCATTACAGCAATAGGTGGCGGAACAGGCCTTCCTGTGATTTTAAACAGCCTACGTAAAGAAGATATTGATCTCAGAGCGATTGTGACGGTTGCTGATGATGGTGGTTCTTCGGGAGAGTTACGTACGGCTATGCAATTGACGCCGCCAGGAGACCTACGCAATGTTCTTGTGGCCATGTCGGATATGCCAAAGTTTTATGAGAAGATTTTTCAATACCGCTTTAAAGATTCGGACGGACCATTGGCAGGTCACCCACTCGGTAATCTTATCATCGCAGGTATCTCTGAGATGCAGGGCTCTACTTATAATGCCATGCAAATCCTAACCAAATTTTTCCACACCACAGGTAAAATCTACCCCTCAAGTGAGCAAGCCCTGACCCTTCATGCAGTTTTTAAAGACGGGCATGAAGTGATTGGCGAAAGCAATATTGCCGACTATAAGGGCATGATTGATCATGTCTTTGTGACCAATACTTATTCAGACGATGAGCCAAAAGCTAGTCGCAAGGTCGTTGAAACAATCATGGAAAGTGACATGATTGTGCTAGGGCCAGGCTCACTGTTCACATCTATTTTGCCCAATTTAGTGATTCCAGAAATTAAAGAAGCCCTGCTTGCCACAAGGGCTCAAGTGGTCTATGTTTGTAACATCATGACTCAATATGGAGAGACAGAGCACTTCAGTGATGCGGATCATGTGGCAGTGCTTAACCGTCATCTAGGGGTAGATGTGATTGATACCGTTTTGGTTAATAGTGAACCCGTTCCGCAAGCTTATATGAATAGTAACCATTTTGATGAATATCTTGTTCAGGTAGAACACGATTTTCAAGGGCTGTCAACCATGGCTAAAACGGTTATTTCTTCTAATTTTTTGCGCTTGGAAAATGGCGGAGCCTTCCATGATGGAGATTTGGTGGTAGAAGAACTACTGACCTTGCTTAGGGGGGTATCAAGATGAGTTTTACGACAAAGACAAAAGAAGAGCTCTTGAGTCAACCCATTCTTGATCGTAATGAACTATCGGCGCTGATTAAGATGTCTGGCAGTCTAGGACTTGTCAATCACGGTCTGACCTTATCAATCACCAGTGAGAATGCCAAGCTAGCTCGTCACCTCTACAATCTCCTAGAAAAGTTGTATCAAGTGACTCCAGAAATTCGTCACCACCAAAAAGTCAACCTTCGCAAGAACCGTGTGTATACGGTCGTGGTGACTGATAATGTCAGTGACATGTTGGCCGATTTGCAGCTGGCCGATTCTATTTTTGGTTTTGAAACGGGGATAGACCCTCATATTTTAGAAGATGATGAGGCTGGGCGGAGTTACTTGCGAGGGGCGTTTTTAGCTACTGGATCTATTCGCAATCCAGAGTCTGGAAAGTATCAATTGGAGATTTCTTCGGTTTATCTAGATCATGCCGAAGATTTAGCGGCGCTGATGCAGAAATTTATGCTAGATGCCAAGGTTATTGAACGGAAACATGGCGCCGTGACCTATCTACAAAAAGCTGAAGATATCATGGATTTTCTCATCGTCATTGGTGCTATGACTGCCAAGCAGGTATTTGAAGATGTTAAAATGCTGCGAGAGGCTAGAAATGACATCAACCGTGCGAGTAATGTCGAAACAGCCAATATTGCTAGAACCGTTACTGCCAGTGTCAAGACCATTAATAACATCGTTAAAATCATGAGCACTATCGGTCTAGAAAGTTTACCGCTTGAATTGCAAGAAGTGGCAACGATTCGTGTCAATCATCCGGATTTCTCTATTCAAGAAATCGCTGATAGTTTAGAGAGCCCTTTGACAAAAAGTGGTGTCAATCATCGACTTAGAAAAATCAATAAAATTGCAGATGAGATTTAACATCTGTGTGGTGCTAAAGACACCCTAAAAAATCAAACATCAATGGGTCAAGAACTTATTGAGATCACCTTCAAAACAATCGTTAAAGCGTCTAGCACCAAACATGACAAGTCTTGGTGTTAGGCGTCTTTTGATATAGAGGCAGAAAAACGCTCCATCAACGGTCACTTGTCTTGATGAGGGGAAAATAGACTTTTTGGTTGATAGGCTTTAAGCTTGATCAGCTGATGAGAAACGATTGCTCTAGCCTCTTTGCCAGTAAAAGGCTGAATTTTTTATCTGATTTTGATACAATGACAGTAATCACTTATCGCTGAGAAGGACGTCAATGAAGAAATTTCACATTTTCCTGGTAGTGGAAAGCCTATTGATTACCATGGCAATTCTTACCATCTTATCGCAAAATTTATCAGCCTTTCTCCTAATGTTGGTCGTGACCTTATTGCTGCTACGTTTTTACAATCTGGGAAGTCGCAATAATCTCCTTTTAACGGCCAGTTTTTGGTTGCTTTTTCTCATTTTTATGCTCAACCCCTATGTGGTTGTCGCCATTCTTGTTGGTGTCGTTTATGTATTGATTAACTACTTTTCTCAGGTGAAGCAGAAAAATCGCAGAGCTTTAATCCAATTTAGAGCAGACGAGTTAAAGATGAAGTCTACACCCAATCAGTGGATCGGGGACCAAGAACCTTTACAACGCACAGACTATGCTTTTGATGATATTAACATTATTCGTCTTGCAGGAAATGACACGATTGACCTTAATGAAGTCATCGTCAGAGGGCAGGCTAACCATATATTGATTCGAAAGATTTATGGTCCAACGCAAATCAAAATTCCTATTGATGTTGCCGTTCGGCTTCATGTGTCCTCCATCTATGGCAGTGTCAGCTTTTTTGATTATTCTGAATATGATTTACGGAACGAAACATTGACCTTAGAAGAGGGAGAGTTTGCGCATTCGGCAAAAAGGCTCAAGTTAGTCATTAGTATCTTAGCAGGCGATGTGGAGGTGATCAGAGAATGAAAAAGAAAACAGTCGCTCTGATTTTTCTCTTCGACCTGCTGATACTAGGGACAGTAACCTTTGTCTTATTCGATAGTCTGGGACTGGGATTTGATTTGCTTTTTCTTGATTGGCAACTGACGGCACGTCTGCTTTTTACGCTACTCTCCCTAGCAGTAACCCTCATGGTCATTTTGTTACTTGGCTGGATTATCTTGGATGAGTACAGCAAGCGCCACCTCAATCAAAATTTGAGGCGGATTTTGGATAATAAGCCCGTTCGTGAGACCGAAGAAACAGAGCTAGGTGAAAACCTCTTGCGTTTATCCAGTAAAATGCGCCATTTGACACATAACCTTCAAAAAACAGAGAATGCTTATATTGAAAAGAGCGAGGATATTGTCAAGCAAGAACGACGGCGAATTGCACGTGACCTTCACGATACAGTTAGTCAGGGGCTGTTTGCTTCTAGCATGATTTTATCTGGTCTTGCACAAAGTGCCTCAGATTTAAGCTCCCAGCAGTTGCAAGATCAGCTCAAAACAGTAGAAGCTATTGTAAATGATGCGCAAAATGATTTACGTATTTTACTCTTGCACCTGCGTCCGACAGAGCTAGAAGGAAAGACCCTGTCAGAAGGACTACGTATGATTTTAAGGGAGCTCACTGATAAGGCACAGATGACGGTGGATTATCGTGTCGAGGTTGGTCAGTTACCCAAAAGCATTGAAGAAAATTTATTTAGAATTGCACAGGAATTTATCAGCAACACTCTCAAACACGCTAAGGCCAATCATTTAGAGGTTTACCTGATTCAAAATGACCAAGACCTACAACTCAAAATGATTGACGATGGGATAGGATTTGATATCGATGCGAACAGGGAATTGAGCTATGGTCTTAAAAATATTGAAGATCGTGTAGAGGATATGGCAGGCATAATGACGATGCTTAGCAGTCGAGGTAAAGGAACCTCTCTAGATATTCGCCTGCCCTTGATGGAAGGAGACAATGATGATTAAGGTAATGTTAGTAGACGATCACGAAATGGTTCGCTTGGGACTCAAGAGTTTTCTCAATCTTCAGTCAGATGTCCAAGTGGTTGGTGAAGCAGAAAATGGGAGAGAAGGCATAGAACTAGCCTTAGCTCTGAAACCGGATGTTGTGGTTATGGATCTTGTCATGCCAGAGCTTGACGGTGTTGAGGCGACTTTGCAACTGCTAAAAGAATGGCCAGAAGCCAAAGTTCTGGTCTTGACATCTTATCTGGACAATGAAAAAATTTACCCTGTTATCGAGGCGGGTGCTAAAGGCTACATGCTAAAAACGTCGAATGCTGCAGAAATTTTAAACAGTATCAAAAAAGTAGCCAATGGCCAGTTAGCCATCGAAACGGAAGTTAATCAGAAGATGAAAGACTACCAGGAAGATTTGCCCTTACACCATGATTTGACAGCCCGAGAACGTGACATTTTAGCTCTTCTGGCTAAAGGTTATGATAATCAAACCATTGCAGACCAGCTTTTTATTTCACTAAAAACAGTAAAAACACATGTGTCAAATATCCTGTCAAAACTGGATGTTACAGACCGTACTCAGGCGGTTGTTTATGCGTTTACCCATAAATTGGTAAAAGAGGAAAACTGATTCCTTGTGATTTGTGGTATAATAGAAAAAATCTGTCTTGATGAGGGAGTTATGGACGCAAAAACCAAGTATAAAGCTAAAAAAATAAAAATCGTCTTTTTTGATATTGATGACACGTTGCGAGTGAAAACGACCGGCTATATGCCTGATAGCATCAAGAAGGTCTTTGCCAATCTGAAGAAAAAAGGCATCTTGACAGCTATTGCTTCTGGACGTGGCATGTATGGTGTGGTGCCTGAGATTATGGCCTTAGAACCTGATTATTTTGTGACCATCAACGGTGCTTATGTCATCAATCAAAAAGGTCAAGAAATCTACAGTAAACCTCTAGCTAAAGAAGTCACAGAAGCATTTGTCGACTGGTGTCAAGAAATTGGCATTGCTTACGGTTTTGCAGGAAAGGACAAGCCTGTAGTGTCTGAGCGGAGTCAGCTGGTTGATGACGCGATGATTCCCATTTACGGACAATGCGAAGTGGCTCCAGACTTTCATCTGGAGCAGGATGTCTATCATATGTGGACATTTGCAGAGGATAATGGCAATCTTGTTTTTCCAGATAGCCTGGCACAGTATGTACGTCCTGTTGTGTGGCACCCACACTCTTCTGACGTGATAGCTCTAGAAACGTCAAAAGCTTCTGGTATTGCTAAAATCCTTGAAAAAGAAGGACTCAAACCCAACAATGCTCTGATGTTTGGCGATGGTTATAATGACCTTGAAGCCTTTGACTACGTTGGGCTAACAATTGCTATGGGTAATGCTGTTCCAGAACTAAAAGAAAAAGCAGATAGCATCACAGATACAGTAGAAGAAAATGGCATCTACAATGCCTTGGAGACATTAGGAATGATCGAAAAAGACTTATATTTTCCACAGCTTGACCTTGCACAGGTCGATGGTCCTGTGGCTACAATCAAGACCAATCACGGAGATTTGGTTCTCAAACTTTTTCCAGAACAAGCTCCCCTCACCGTTAAAAACTTTGTGGAATTAGCGGAGTCTGGCTATTATGATGGCGTTATTTTCCATCGAATCATTGAAGATTTCATGATTCAAGGAGGTGACCCAACAGGCACAGGTATGGGAGGTGAATCCATCTATGGCGGAAGCTTCCAAGATGAATTTTCAGAAGAACTTTACCACTTTAGAGGCGCTTTATCAATGGCCAATGCTGGACCAGATACCAATGGTAGCCAATTTTTCATTGTTCACAACCAACACTTGCCATATAGTAAAAAAGAAATTGCACGCGGTGGCTGGCCTGGAGAAGTTGCAAAATGTTATGCAGAGCAGGGAGGCACTCCACATCTTGACCGTCGCCATACCGTTTTTGGTCAACTGATGGATCAAGCTTCGTATCAGGTTTTAGATACGATTGCAGGGCTTGAAACGGACTATGCCGATAAACCGATAGAAGATGTGATTATTGAGACCATTGAGGTTAGTGGCTGATGAAGATTGGGGAAAAATACCAGGGAACGGTTTCAGGGATTAAGCCATATGGGGCTTTTGTAGACTTGGAAAACGGTAATAAAGGTTTGATACACATCTCTGAGATTCGCACTAGCTATGTGGATAATATTTTCAATGTTTTTAAAGTTGGGGATAAGGTAGATGTCCAAGTCATTGATTATGATGAGTATAGTGGCAGGGCTTCTCTGTCTATGAGGAGTCTGGAAGAAGAAAAACATCCCTTCCCTCACAGGCATCGATTCTCAAATAGTCGGGTAAAAATTGGTTTTAAGCCTTTGGCAGACAGTATGCCAGGATGGATTGAAGAGAGTCTCGTGTTTTTGAGAGAAAAGGAATCTCAGGACTAAATCAAGGCTACAAATTTTCCATATATGGAAAATCTGACAATTGCAGGATGGGGCAACTTGGACCACAGGGGACAAGACTCTATCAGTTTTAGTAACGTTTAGCGCTGAGCGGATAGTCCCCAAAAGTCACAGCCAGTTTATCTCATAAAAAAGTTGCACAACAGATCTTGTGCAACTTTTGTGTTAATCAAATGTATAAAGCGTAGTGGATAAATACCGTTCACCATTATCTGGCAGAACAGTAAGCACTTTTTTGCCCTCACCTAGTTCTTTTGCTTTTTCAATAGCAGCATAGATCGCAGCACCAGATGAAATGCCAACGAGAAAGCCCTCGCTTGCTCCTATAGCACGCCCGGTGGCAAGTGCCTGTTCAGATGTCACACGAATAATGCCATCATATGAGCTGGTATCTAAGGTATCAGGAATAAAGCCTGCGGAGATTCCTTGAATTTTATGTGGGCCTGGTTCTTGTCCAGATAGCACTGCCGATTCATCAGCTTCAACAGCAAAGACTTGGATGGCAGGGTTAGCCTGTTTTAGAACTTTTGAGACACCTGAAATGGTGCCACCAGTACCGACACCAGAGACAAAAGCATCAAGACCAGTCTCTCCAAAAGCCTCTAAGATTTCTTGTCCGGTCGTGGTTTCATGGATGGCAGGATTTGCTGGATTGGAGAATTGCATAGGCATGAAAGCCTGTCTTTTAGCAGCTAATTCTGTAGCTTTGGCAATAGCTCCCTTCATGCCTTCTGCCCCTGGAGTTAACACTAATTCTGCTCCGTAAGCTTGAATAATTTGGCGACGCTCCAAACTCATGGTTTCTGGCATGACGATGACCACCTGATAGCCTTTGGCAGCGCCTACCCAAGCTAGGCCAATACCAGTATTACCAGAAGTCGGCTCGATAATGGTGTCGCCAGCTTTGAGACGTCCGTCTTTTTCGGCTTGCTCAATCATCGCAAGCGCAATACGGTCTTTGACAGAAGAACCTGGATTAAAAGCCTCTAGCTTGACATAGACCTCTGCAGCTCCTTTTGGAACAAGCTTATTGAGTTTGACGATAGGGGTTTTCCCGACCAATTCAGTGATGTTATGATAAATGTTAGTCATGATATTACCTCAATTTTTGATAAACCTAGTATAAAAAGAAAAGGGAATCTTGTAAAATACCCTTTTTTTATAGCTGTGATAGCCTTTTTTTATGAAGTTAATAGCAGCGCAACTCATCTATAGAGGCACTTCAACTATTTTAGTCCCAGATTTTTGTACGGCAACTTTTCCAGCGTAAAATTCAATCAACCGCTCTAACGTTGGGGTTACCATTTCCTTATCCAGATAAATATGAGTGATCACCTCAGCGCCAAATTCAGTATCGCATTCTTGAAGATTTTCGGATTCTAAAAAATTAGCGAAGGTCTGATACTGAGAGTAGTTAAGCTGGATTTGCAATCCTTCTAATTCTTTGACCTCTACGGTGCCTATTTCTGCTAAGGCATTGGCTACAGAACCTCCGTAAGCACGAACGAGCCCGCCAGTTCCAAGCTTGATGCCGCCAAAATACCTAGTCACCACTGCAACCACATCAGTTAAGCCCTGCTTTTCCAAAACAGTCAGCATGGGAACCCCAGCTGTGCCAGAAGGTTCGCCATCATCTGAGGATCTTTTGAGTTGCCCGTCTTCCCCGATAACCATAGCAGAGCAGGAGTGGTTTGCCTTGTGATGCTCTTTTTTGATTTGTGCAATATAGGAGCGTCCCTCTTCCTCACTTTTAATCCGTTTGAGGTGGCAAATGAAGCGAGATTTTTTAATTTCTTCTTCGACGATACCGTCTTTTGCGATTGTTTTATAGTTTTTCATACCACGATTTTATCATATTTTTTCTAAAATCCGAATAGTCAAGTATGGAAAATATGTATGGCAGACTTTTTACAGAAAATCAAGTAACGGAGGCGCAGAAACAGTTGGCTAAGGCTTTTCCAGCGATGACAGCCAAGGGTAAATATCTTTTTTGTAACCGTTGTGGAACAAGAATTGACAGCGATTGGGAATTGCCAAATGGTGCTTTTTATTGTCGTGAATGTCTCCTTCTAGGATGTTCTCGAAGCGATCAGTCTTTGTATCATTTTCCAGCGCAGCCATTTCCCAAAATAAAAAGCCTTAGATGGCAGGGACAGTTGACCCCTTTTCAAAAAGAGGTATCTGATAGCTTGAAGACTGGTGTTGCAAATGGACAAGCCTTGCTGATTCATGCGGTCACAGGTGCTGGTAAAACTGAGATGATTTATGAAACGGTGGCACAAGTGCTTGATAGTGGTGGTCAGGTTTGTTTGGCCAGTCCTAGGCGAGATGTTTGTATTGAGCTTTATCAGCGTTTGAGTAGGGATTTTGCATGTGAAATGGTGCTTTTACATGGGGAAAGTGAGGCTTATCGACGGGCTCCTCTAGTGATTGCTACCACCCATCAGTTGCTAAAATTCAAAGAAGCCTTTGATTTGCTTTTGATTGATGAGGTAGATGCTTTTCCTTTTGTGGATAATGCAGTGCTTTACCATGCCGTGGAAAACTGTGTTAAGAAAGAGGGGGTTACAGTTTTTTTGACAGCGACATCGACAGATGCTCTGGATAAAAAGGTAGCAGCAGGACAGATTAAGAAGTTGCATTTGGCGCGTCGTTTTCATGCTAATCCTTTGGTAGTACCACAAATGGTTTGGTTATCTAAGCTCCAAATATCTCTGCAGAAAGGAAAACTTCCGAGAAAATTAAGACGTTACATTAGCAAACAACGCCAATCGGGCTATCCCTTGCTAATTTTCTTCCCACATATTGAAATGGGAGAACTATTTACCCAAGTGTTAGGCCGCTATTTTCCAGAAGAAGCCATTGGTTTTGTGGCCAGTACAACAGAAGAACGTTCAGATTTGGTACAGAAATTTAGGGACAAGCAGCTCTCAATCCTCGTTTCGACCACCATTCTGGAGCGCGGTGTCACCTTTCCTTATGTCGATGTGTTTGTTCTCTGGAGCAATCACAAGCTATATACCAGATCCTCTTTGGTTCAAATCTCTGGTCGGGTTGGTAGGGCAATGGAAAGACCGACGGGGGCTCTTTATTTTTTTCATGATGGTATGACCAGTGACATGACAAAGGCAAAGGCAGAAATTATTCAAATGAATCGAAAAGGAGGTTTTGCATGACCCAATGCCTTTTATGCCAGGTTGAGTTCGATGAAGGATTAGCCTTTTATCAACTCTTTACCCTATCGTCGGCCAGGTCCCTGATTTGTGCCCCTTGTCAGTCTTCTTTTGATACGATTGCAGAGTCCCACTGTCCAACTTGCTGTAAAAGTGGTAGCGTAGAGATCTGTAGTGATTGTGTATACTGGAAGAATCGTGGAAAACTTGTATCACATACAGCCTTATTTCGCTATAATCAGGCCATGAAAGACTACTTTAGCCGTTATAAATTTCAAGGAGACTATTTGCTCAGAAAGGTCTTTATGACAGACATCAAAAAGGCCCTCAAAGGATTTAAGGGGTACACTCTGGTTCCAATTCCCCTTAGTCAGGAAAGGGAAAGGGAGCGGGGCTTTAATCAAGTGACAGGCCTTCTAGAAGTGGCGGGGCTTCCTTATCAAGATTTGCTAGGGAAAAAGGAGGGGCAAAAACAATCAGAGAGAACTCGGCTTGAGCGCCTACAGTCTGAAAATCCCTTTTATGTGTTAAATGATGGCAGTTTACCAGATAAGATATTACTGATTGATGATGTTTATACGACAGGGGCCACGCTACAGTTAGCAGCGCAGCTTTTTTATGAAAAAGGTGTGAAAAAGATAAAAACATTTTCACTGGCTCGTTAAAAAGCCTTGCTTTTTTATTAGAAAAGAGTATAATTGAAGTGTAAAAAGAAAACGCTTTACAAAAGCGAGAAAAGAGGTATCTACTATGATTAGATTTAGTATCCGTGGTGAAAATCTCGAAGTAACCGACGCTATTCGTGATTATGTAGAAAGCAAGATTAGTAAGATTGAGAAATACTTCAATGAAAATCAAGAATTGGATGCGCGTGTTAACCTCAAGGTTTATCGTGAAAAGACAGCCAAAGTAGAAGTGACAATCCCACTTGGTTCAATGACTTTGCGAGCAGAGGATGTGTCACAGGACATGTATGGCTCTATTGATTTGGTGGTGGATAAGATTGAGCGTCAAATTCGTAAAAATAAAACTAAAATTGCCAAAAAACATCGTGAAAAAGTAGCGACAGGCCAAGTCTTTACATCAGCCTTTGAAGCTGAAGTGACAGAAGAAAGCCCAGCAAGTAAAGTGGTTCGTACCAAGCATGTGACATTGAAACCAATGGATCTTGATGAAGCTCTACTTCAAATGGATCTTCTTGGGCATGACTTCTTTATCTATACCGATTCTGAAGACAATACAACAAACGTCATTTACCGCCGTGAAGATGGAGAAGTTGGCTTGATTGAAGCTAAATAGGATAACTAAAGAGCTGAACAATTGTTCAGCTCTTTTGCGTGAATTGAATTTTTACTAAAAGATAGCCCTATTGGGTGGTAATGAATGTTTTAGTAAGAGCCTTTTTGCCTGTAGTAGAGCTTTTAAAGCATGTTGAGCTTTGGTAGTTTAATCACTACTCTACTAACACTGATCATTGTCCTCATTATGCTTAACAACAAGAAGACATAACCGCCTTAAACTTTAGCAGGTTGATGGGTATTTCTCAACTATAAACGTTACCCTCTTAGACGAATTGACATTGGGAGGTGTGGCACAATTCCCTTTTTCAATCTCATTACAACTTATCATCTGAAGTTTGACAAGCAAGCCAAAAACGATTAAATAGGTTTATTAGCCTATTGAGTTATTTGAGGATTGTCATTCATCTCTACGCTCGTGTAACAAAAGCAGTTACAGAGCAAACAACTCATAAGTTTGCACCATTAATGAGTATGTCAACCAATGGCAATCATTTTGGCAATTACGATACCAAAAAACCCACTCTCAGAAACTGAGAATGGGTTAATCGTGTGGGTTCTCTTAGTTCGCAGCGTTTGCGTCTTTGAGACCGTATTTTTTATCAAGTAGCTTATTGACAATTGTCATTAAGCTCATAAGTCTTAGGTATCGCTTATTTGGAGGAATTTCACATTGCCATTTGGCATCATCAAATAAAATAATAGATTACCAAAAGATTACCATATTAGGTGGTCGTGAATATTTAGAGAAAAAGTCTTGTCGGTGTGTAAAATAAATCTATTTGCCCAGCTTTATCTGCTGTGATATAATCAGATTGTAAATAAGTTATGACGGTAGCTACATCCGATTGAAAGGTGGTGGTGCTTATGCAAGTAAGTACTAAAATCTGGATAGAAAGGAGTAGCTCTTTTGTCTGTAGCAGAGGCTTTACAATTGATGTTGAACTTTGGTAGTTTCATCATTGCTCTACTAACACTTGTCATTGCCCTTATTATGCTTAACAACAAAAAGAAATAACCGTCTTAAACTTTGGCAGGTTGACGGTTATTTCTTAACTATAAACTTAGCTACCGACTTAAACGGATTTACACTGGGAGTTGTCGATGCAACTCCCTTTTTCTATTTCATTATAGTCTTTATTTGAAAACTTTGCAAGTAGGAATATCTACGATTTCAGTTAGCCTGATTAGTTAAGCTCATACTCCCATTCATATAGGGAGATATTATCATACTGGAAATCAAAAATAATAGGGTCTGTTTCATTCTCTAATTCAACAGGATAGAAACCAGATATCGTACCATCAGCGTTAAGTGTATCGTTTAGATGATTTTTTTCTAATGAGGTTAATGTACCTAATTGAAGTGAATTTGAAGTGTTCTTATTTCTTTGTTGAACATTTACTAAAGAACTAAACAATAGTAAAACATTTTTCTCTTCCTTAGTTGCATTCGTAATTGTGAATGAGACTTTAAGAATTGGTTTATCATTATAGCCCTTAACAATTTCAATTTTATCAAATACTAATTTCCCATCCGGACTTTCAAAAGTTTGTGTCTCTTCATTCCATGATGCTGAAATATTTTCACTTTCTATTTTAGACTCCTCTGTATTAATGTTATCTGACTCTGTTGATTCTAATGGAATACTTATTGAGGAAGATGACTCTTTTTCAGCTACAGTAAGTAGCTTCTCAATTTTAGAATTGTTTCTATTGACTGTAGAGAATGAAATAAAGGTTAAGATTAGGCAAAACAGTGAGAATAGAGCTAAGCCAATCTCTCGTGATGTCAGTGATAATTTTTTAAACATAAATATCTCCCTATTTACTGCTTAGGTACGGCTGATATAACACGTACAGGATTTATATAAGTCGTAGAACTGGTATCAATTTTAACGGTAAATGTAGCACTTTTACTATTTTTAATACTGTTCGCTATAGATGATGTAGTAAAAAGTATAAAATCGTAGTTAATAGGATCATTGGGATATCTGATATACATTGAATATTCTTTATTGTCAGCATCTAACCCCCACTCCTCTTGCCAAATAGGTTCAGCATCAAACTGGTAAATTAAACTCGTATCTAGTTCTGAATTATCATACTTACTTATAAAGTCATTGACATCAATAATCACAGGATCAGTTCCTGCAGTAATTGTACTACTGGTAGTTGAGGTTGAGCTATTTGAGGCGGTTGTACTACTGGTAGCTGAGGCTGAGCTGCTTGAGAAAATTGTGCTACTTGGAGTAGTAGTGCTACTGGTAGCTGAGACTGAACTACTTGAGGTAGTTGCTTCTGACTGACTAGCTATATACCGTTGTGTTAATTGATTGTTCTTTTTTAACCCAGTAGCAAATATAATAGTGATTATTATAGCTACCGCAGTTAAAGCTATGGAAAAAAGTTGATTTCTACTCAGTTTCATGTTCCTATCCTCTTTTTATTACACTGTAGTTCATTGATGTAAGGAGATTGTACTTCCACAATATTCACACTCTACGGACTGCCCTATGAAACTAATACTTGCACCACAATTAGGACACTTCTGAGTAACTGAAGATTTTGAAACACTCTCTCCTATTACGGGAGATATAACTACTCTTTGAGAGTGATTGATATAAGTTTTCTCTAAAATATTTTTTTGTATTAAAAATTCAATATCAGAAACAACAACTTCGTAAGGGTAACCTATAGAAGCTGAAATTTTATCCAGTGAGCCATCTTTACTATCAGCGATACGTGATAGATATAGTGGGAATCGTTTATATCGTGGAAAACTTTGATATCCAGTATAGAAAAAATACATAGTAACTAAAGCAAAAGCGATACCTAGAAATAGACTAAAAAAGCCAAATCCTATTTCTATGTAGCTATATAGAAATAGGAACGAATACATTAAAGTACCTGCACCTAGGAGAAAAAAGACGTAACCATTGACAATAATCTGCATATATTTTTGAAGACGTTTCTCTGCTTGAAGCAATTTATCGTCTTCAAAAATATCTTTAGCTTGTCTTTGACAAAGGATTTCTTTCGTTTTCTTAGCAATTTCATTTTTTAAGTCATCAAACATTTTATCCTCCTAACTTTTGACCGCAATTCGAGCAGAACTTCATCCCTAGCTCAACTTTTTGCTGACACTGTGGACAAGACAAATCTTGCTTTTGACCACATTCAGAGCAAAACTTAGCCCCATCTTGTAAATGAGAACGACACTTGATACAAGATTTACCTTGTTGTTCTTGAGGTTGGGATTGCGTTTGTGGATTCAATTCTTGTGTTAAATTTGAGAAATTATTTGCAAAATTTCCACCTAGACCTACCCCCATTGCCATACCTAGGCTAGCACCTAAAATAGAGGAAGTATCAGAGCCTGCGTTTGTAGCAGCCCCCTCCAGAGTATCAAATGTGCGTTCTTGTTGGTAGTTATAGCCGATAATATCCATTTCCGCACGCTTAGATAGGGCTAGTTTTAGCTGTTTAACTCCATCATCATTTTCAGGAACACTGATATCATTGATATAAAAACTAATCAGACTAATACCATATTTTTGAAGAAATGGATGTAGCTCGTCTTGTAAAAAAATGGAAAGGTCATTTAGATAAGCGTTAATTTCTAAAATACCAATATTCTTTTTGACCAAATACGACGAAATAGCATCTTTTACTCTAGTGATATAGAGACCTTTAAAGAAATTTGTAATAGCTACAGTATCTAGAATAGACACTGTTCCTACAAGGCTTCTTAAAAATTTCTTTGAGTCGGTGACTCTAATACCAAAAATCCCATGAGCTCTGACAGGAACAAAAATCCCAAACTTAGGGTCTTGTAACTGTATCGGTGTCGCTGTCCCCCATTTAATATCAAGACTATTGGCTTGATTGATATACCAAACTTCCGCAGTAAAAGGAGATTTACCACCAAAAGGAAGATTGATAATGTTATTTAAAATAGGGATATTAGCTGTATCAAGGGTGTATCTACCAGCAGGGAAGGCATCAGCAATCCGACCATCTTTAACTAAGACAGCTTCCTGTGATTCATTGACAATCAACTGTGTAAAGGTACTTAATTCCTCATTGGGAAATTTCCAAGCTAAGATATTTGGACTTCCATTATATTTGACTAAATCTACAAGTGGCATCTTTTTACTCCGATTAACTATATTATAAATTCATACATTAGAATTCTAGAAGAGTTAATTAAACAGTAGCAATAGTCTGCTTATCTCTCAAATAAATTTATTAAAGTAATGTATGCTGAAATAATTATTGCAAGTAAGTACATTATACCAAAAACGTTCAAAAAATAGAACTTACAGCAAAAAAGTTCTCTATAAATATATACAAGTTGATTCTTCTTAGTGATATTCTGAAATGAGAAGGATATGAATTAGTATGAATAATAATGAATCACTTGCTATTTTTGTAGCTGATAGAGTTAAAGAGTTACGCAAAGAAAAAGGACTAACTCAAGAAGCACTCTCTGAGGCTTCACAGCTTGATATTAAGTACGTTAATAAATTGGAGAACTATAGACATTCCGCACGATTAGAGACATTAGAACAGCTATTAGAGGCTCTAGATGTGACATACAGTGAGTTTTTCAACTTTAACATTAAGGCCGATAATGTTGCCGTTCAAAATCTAATCAAAGCTGTTGCCAAACTTCCTAAAAATAAGCAAGAAAAGAAATTACAGGCTATTATTGCTTTACTTGAAGAATAGAAATACCACTTGATTATTAAATCAAGTGGTATTTTTTGATAATGTACAATCAGGTTGATAGTTGCAATCTGAAAAAAATTGTTGATATGGGGTTTGTAGTTTTCGAACTACTAGACTAAAACACCTAGTATATAGGATAATTGGAGAAATAGAGATAAACTATCTAAACTATTATATATAATTTATTATTTTTTTAGAGAATCTATCCTATAATCCAATATATGATACACTAAGAAGTTCATTTCTTAATATTTGTCCAACCGCTGGTATTACATGACTTAGAAAAGGCGATAGAATCACGCTTTTCCCAATTCTCCAAGTGATTTAAATAGGTTCTTATCTGTTGCTTAGTTCCAGAATCTAACCCTTCGTCAAATAATTCATTAACGAGATGGTTCATAGAAACCTTTGTCCGTGGAACTAGCACTTCCCATTTTTGATTTTTAGAATACTTCCCTTTTTGTTCAATATCTTTGTAAAAATGTCTTCTTTCTTTATCTGATATTTTGCAACTATAAAAATTATTTGGAATTTCACATTCAAGATACCAGGCTACTTTTTCATTGATTTCGTCATGCGGTTTAAACCGTCTTCTCACTTTTTCAATTAACTTACCTTCAAAAGAATCATTATCATAGAATAGCTTGCTATTATTCAAATAGGAGCGATAATAATTGCCCCATATATTTACTATATCTTCTTTCGTTATTTTAATGGGTTGTCCTACTTTACGAGGTAATGTGCCTACTGGTAAAAATCTCCTATCTCCTGTGGCATCTATTAAATGCTCAAAATCATTTGTCGTTCTTGCATGAACGAAGTTTACTGGTATTTTATCAGTGATTCGCCCATATGGTTTTCTTAAATTTACAGTTGTATCTGTAATAGTTCTTTTTAAGGT
Source organism: Streptococcus plurextorum DSM 22810 (assembly GCF_000423745.1). Classification (GTDB taxonomy): domain Bacteria; phylum Bacillota; class Bacilli; order Lactobacillales; family Streptococcaceae; genus Streptococcus; species Streptococcus plurextorum. The sequence continues at coordinate 16,887 of NZ_AUIO01000005.1, read as the reverse complement.
TGAGAAAGCCAATCTACTAGAAGCTACTAATTCATCATCCATAACAACCCAAGCGGTTAGCATTTTTAACAACTCATCTTTATCTAGGTAGTTGTTGATAACTACAGAATACCCCATAAAGATTTCTTCTAAAAATGTTGTTTTGCCAGTTCCTTGTTTCCCCACTAAGTCAAGGCAATAGTCGAATTTAATACCTGGGGTCAATATCCGAGCGATAGCACCTCTAAAAAACAAGTCAAGTACAGTTCGATTATAGTCAGTATCTTCAATATTGATGTACTTTACTATAATTTCAAAAGGGTCTACAGTATGAGCATTTATTTGAGCTTCATTCAGAAAATCTTTTATCGGATTAAAACTATTTTGCCGAGCGATAAGTGTACAGACATTTGCAATTTCCTTATCAGAAAAATCTTGCTTCCATTTTTCTGAAATATACCCCCAAATAGTAGCGAGAGTTGAATCATCTAGTAATCCTTTCTTGACTGTATAGCCATTTTTTAGCGTTCTATCTGTCAATATTTCGTATTGATTTGTTGCTTGATTAAAACCAAGTAAACCAGTAAGTTGCTTATCATTACCTCTAAAGAGACTAATCAATTCACGTCTTGTTTTAGAAATTTTTTTCAAATTTTTTCTCCAAATTTATAAAAATTATTATATAATGGAGTAAGAAAATTACTGTCGTATCAAAAAGTAGTTTTTCTTATCCATAATGCGAAGAGTTAGGATTACTAGCTCTTTTCTATAAAAATATTTACCGATTCTCACATAATATCACTTCCTTTTTATTACCAAAAACCCAAGAATCCTTTCACATGCCGACAAGCCAATTTACTGTTTTAATTCTTCTAGGATGTTATCTACATCTCTTAAATCATAATAGATAGATTTGCCTTGCCGTCTACCACGTAAACCTAAGGCTTTAAGTTTAGTTAAGTATTTATAATCGAATCCATAGAGCTCCATTAGCTCTTTTTGTTTTATCGGCTTCTGCTGTAGATACTCTAATTTTTCAGTTGCCAATCTTTCAGCGAGCGATAATATTCCATTAACCAGTTCCATGCTGGCATTTTCTGTTAGAAACTTTCCATATTTATCTCCTTTCAAATTGTTAAAACAAATACTTTTTAATACTTTTAACTAAAAAAAATATCATCAATAGTAATGTTTGGAAATTCACTTTGTAATAAATCCTTTATTGCTTGTTTTTCATTATCGTTAAATTCTATTTTTCCTATCTCTTTATTGTGATAGGATTGCTTTGAAATTTTTAGTTTCAATGCTATCTCTCCCTGAGATAGGTTAAGCATGTGACGATAACCTTTAACTCGTCTGTACTTCACAATATTCCTCCTCTCTATTAGGTTGAGTCAATAATAACAAGATTTTTTTATATTGTCAATAATTTTTAATACTTTTGTATACTTTTTTGAGATATTCTGTTATACTAGTTAACAAGAAGGAGGGAAATTTATGAATAATACAATTCTCGTAGGACTTCGCATTAAATCTATTCGAAAAAAATTAGGTGAGACAATGGAGACTTTTGGAGAAAGATTTCATGTTGGTAAAGGTACAGTTAATAACTGGGAAAAGGGGCGTAGTATTCCTAAAAAACCTACTTTATGTCAAATTTCTCAAGTGGGTAATATTGCTATTGATGAACTTTTGTATGGGGATAAATCTGAGTATATAGAGTATCTTTTTGATGCAAAAGAAGAGGAGACAGTACAAGAATATACTGAGATTAATAGAAAACAATTTCATGATGTTGTTCAGGAGAAAAAAGTAAGGTTACTTGAAAAAGATTTATCTAACTGGAGTTATAACCGTATTCTAAAAAAAGTGAATAATATTTTTGAGAAGATTACACGCGATATACCTTTAACTACAGATGATATGCTCTTAGAAATTGTTGGAACTTTAAACACCAAAATGAATTGGGTTCGTGGACTATACGACGCTGAGGGATTAAAAAAGAAAGGAGCTATAAAGAATAATAATCTTGACCTTACTTATTATGACGATGTGATGGGTGTGTTATTAAATGCACGCTCTGAAATTTCAAAGTTACGTGAAAAACTTGACGCCAATGAATCGAAAGATGTTGACCTAGCTGAGAAATAATAAATGGATTCCTTTTACATGCCGACAAGCAAAGAAAGGACATTATTATGATTAAAAAATATGAATTGAAAGATGGTACTATACGTTATATGTACCATACCTATCTTGGAATAGATAGTTTGACAGGAAAGAAAGTTTATAAGAAAAAAAGAGGATTTAAGACATCTAAAGAAGCAAAAAAGGCCGAAAGTTTACTTTTAATAAAATTTGAAGAAGTAGGTTTTGATTTAAAACCTGTAAAGATTACATTCAGGGAGTTGTTTAGCTTATGGCTGGAGCATTACCGGAATACAGTTAAAGAGAGCACATATGTTCGTCAGAAAGCACAAGCTGAGCTACACATAATACCAGTATTTGGAGATTATTTTGTAGATAAAATTACGACACAGATGTGTCAAATTCAATCAAATAAGTGGTTCAAGAAATATGCTAAGTATGCAAATTTTATGGGAATGACTCGCATGATTTTAGATTATGCCTTAAGCTTAGGATATATTAATGATAATCCTATGAAAAAGGTTATCAGACCTAGAAGACAGCAAAAAATTGATGAGCATGAATCCAAGGAAGGTAAGTTTTACTCTAGAGAAGAACTACAGCAATTTTTAACAAATGTAGAGCAGGAAAACAATCAAGAGTTACTGACAATTTTTCGTCTTCTAGCATTTACAGGGTTGCGTAAAAGTGAATTGATGGCTCTTAGGTGGAAAGATATTGATTTCAATTCTGACTCTTTATCTGTTAATCAAACAATAGTTTACGGAGAAAATAATCAAATGATTTTTCAAACTCCTAAAACAAAGAAGAGCCAAAGAATTGTTTCACTTGACCCTGTTACTTTGAAATATTTGAAAAAATGGAAGTTGGTCAAAAAGGAAGAAATTTTTCCTAGAAGACTACAGGGAGCTGAATTACTGTTTACCAATCCAGATGGGACTCCGCATAGTTTTGATTTTATCAATTACCATCTACGTTCTGTTATTACAAAATACAACTTAAAGAAAATTACACCTCACGGCTTTAGGCATACTCATTGTAGTTTGCTGTTTGAAGCAGGAGCTACAGTAAAGGAGGTTCAAGAACGGTTAGGTCATGAAGATATTAAGACAACTATGAATATCTATGCTCATGTAACAAAACAAGCAAAAGAACAAACAGCACAGAAGTTTGCTCAATTTATGAACATGTAATTAGGAGAGATTACCAAAAGGATTACCAAAGTACTTAAAAAACCACTCTCAAAAGCTGAGAATGGCTTAATCGTGTAGGTTCTCTTAGTTCGCAGCGTTTGCGTCTTTGAGACCGTATTTTTTGTTGAATTTGTCCACGCGTCCGTCTGCTTGAGTGAATTTTTGACGACCTGTGTAGAATGGGTGTGAGTCAGATGAAATTTCCACACGGATAAGTGGGTAAGTCTCACCTTCAAATTCTACAGTTTCTTTAGAGCTCTTTGTAGAACCGCTAAGAAATTGGTAGCCAGTAGTTGTATCAAGGAATACAACTGGACGGTATTCTGGATGGATATCTTTTTTCATGTTAATGGTTCCTTTCTGCCATGGTACTTTGCGCACCATAGTTATTAACTGTTTTATTCTATCAAAAATAGCAGAGCTTGGCAAGCTATTTAGCTAATAAATCTTTAAGTTCTTGATAGATTCGCTCGTTTTCTTCGAGGCTGTAGGAATTAGCACCACTAGCAAGGGGATGCCCCCCACCGTCGTGAGCTTTGGCAATGGTATTGATGATAGCTTCTTTGCTACGAAGCCGAACACGATAATAACCTTCTTCTTGCTCTACAAAGATGGCCCAACTTTGCACGCTATCAATTTTTCCAGGGGTGCCAACGATAGCTGATGTTTCAGCATCTGTGACATCGAACTTTTTAAGTGTTTGACGTGTTAGGAGTATACGTGCAGCACCGTTTTGATCGACTTCTAAATGGTCAAAAACATAGCCTTGTAATTTGGCGATTTTCATAGGAAAGGAGTCCATACGACGAGCCATTCCTGAGAAATCAAAATCGTATTCTCGGAGTTTAGCAGCTATCTGCATGGTTTTACTCGTGGTGGCAGGATATAAAAAGCGTCCCGTATCTCCGACAATCCCGTTGTAAAGGAGCGCAGCCCCTTCGTTAGAAAGAGTTAGTCCCACCGAGAAGGCCCAGTCGCTAATGATCTCACTTGCCGATGATGCTGTGGTATCAACGTAGACCAGATCTCCATAGACATCATCATTTGGGTGATGGTCGATTTTGATGATAAAATCCCCTTTTTGGTAGCGGTCGTCATCAATGCGGGGAGTATTTGCTGTATCAGTCACGATGACAAGCGCTCCCTCATAATCCTGATCAGTGACAGTATCCATTTTGGCTAGCCAGGTTAGGGTAGATTCATCAGTGCCTGCTGCTAAAACGTTTTTTTCAGGGAAATTAGTTCGAATGATTTCACGAAGACCTATCTGAGAGCCGATGGCGTCTGGATCAGGTCTTTGATGCCTATGGATGATGATGGTATCGTAAGTTTTGATTTTATCTAAAATGTTGGTAAAAGTCATGATGTCCTCCCCTGTCTATTTGGTAACGGTTTGAGAGATGTTTTGGGTCATTGGTAGGTTTTTGAGCTTGTGATGTTGACTCCTTTTGCCACAGCTGAATCACTGAATTTGGCCAAGAAATCTATTTCCAAAAGCTGCTAGTTGATTTCCTTATAGGTAACTTCAAGTCCTCGCTTGACGGCAGGGCGTTCAGAAATTTCTTCTGCCCAACGTACAAGGTTTTTATAGCCTTTGATGTCTAGGAAGCGACCAGCTCCTTCCCAAAGCTTATCCTGTGCTAAGCGTCCATACCATGCCCAGATAGCAATGTCTGCGATGCTGTAATCTTGGCTTGTGATAAAGCGTTTATTAGCCAATTCTTTATCTAAGAGGTCCAATTGGCGCTTAGCTTCCATGGTAAAGCGGTTGATGGGATACTCTAATTTTTCAGGTGCGTAGTGGAAGAAATGCCCAAAGCCACCCCCTAGAAAGGGTGCTGCTCCAGTTTGCCAGAAGAGCCAGTTTAAAACTTCTGTGCGCTTACTAAAGTCGTCAGGAATCAGTTTGTGATACTTATCGGCCAAGTAAAGAAGGATGGAGGATGATTCGAAGATACGGATTGTTTCTTGGTTCGATTGATCGATCATGGCAGGGATTTTTGAATTAGGGTTTATCGCAACAAAGCCAGAACCAAACTGATCACCTTCGCCAATCTTGATGCGATAGAGGTCATAGCTAATCTCAACTCCAAGCTCGATAAGCTCTTCAAACATGATGGTTGCCTTAAGACCATTTGGTGTTCCTAGTGAGTATAGTTGAAAATCGGCCTCTCCCACAGGCAAGGTTTGTTCAAAACGGCTATCAGCCGTTGGTTGATTGAGACCACCCCAAGCACCTCCCATTTGGTCAGGGGTTTTCCAGATATCAGGTAAGAAATAGTTGGACATGATAGTCTCCTTTTGATTTTTTTACATTGTATCAAAAATAAGGATATTTTCAAAATAGGGAATTCACTCTATTTAAGAATTTGATAAAAATTCGGTTTTTATCTTGAAATCTTGCAAAGATATGGTATGATAGTAAAAATATTTCGAGAAAGGATGACGTCATTATGGCAGATTGGCTAAAAAAACTAGCAAAAACCGAACTACATTGTCACTTAGATGGTTCCTTATCATTACCAACAATTAGACGTTTAGCAGATATGGCGGGACTTAATTTTCCAACTAGCGACAAGGAATTGAAAGGTTTAGTAACGGCGCCACAAGAAGTCAGCAGTTTGAATGATTACCTTAAGACTTTTGATGTTGTAAGACCCCTTTTACAAACTAAGGAAGCCTTGTGCCTTGCTGCCTATGATGTGGCTAGGCAAGCGGCATTAGAAAATGTCATTTATATCGAAATTCGATTTGCACCAGAGCTTTCTATGGATCAAGGGTTAACAGTAGTAGAAGTTATCGCAGCTGTTTGTCAGGGCTTGGCTAAAGCTCAGGAAGATTTTGGCATTGTTGCTAAGGCCTTAGTTTGTGGTCTTCGTCAATCCGATTTAGCCTTTACTAAGGAGATGTTTAGTCAAGCCAAAGCTTCACAGCAAGACTTGCTAGTTGGTGCGGATTTTGCTGGCAATGAGGTTGATTTTCCGACAGAGACGGTAGCTGATGGGATAAAGCATGCCCAAAAATTAGGCTTTCCTTTGACCTTTCATGCAGGGGAACAATGTGGTTGCGCAGCTAATATTGCCCATGCCATCCAATTAGGGGTGAAGAGAACTGGTCATACGACAGCGATACTAGAAATTCCAGGTCTTTTGGAAGAGTTTGCCCAAGCAGGCGCTACCGCAGAAATGGCACTGACCAGTAATTTACAGACAAAAGCCATTGCAGAAATTGGTCAGCACCCGTATTTAGCCTTAAAAGAAGCAGGTGTTAAGTTATCCATAAACACAGATAATCGGACGGTATCAGATACTGATTTGACTAAGGAGTACGCCCTTTATGTAGAGCATTTCGGGGCAAGCGTTGCGGATTTCTTTAAACATAATCAAGATGCTATTCAGGCTTCTTTTGCTTCAGAGGCTGAAAAAGCAGAGCTCTTATCAAAGCTTGCCCAATCCTATGCACCATTTTTATAAAAATATGCTATAATAGAAATAATTTGACTTTAAGAAAGGAAGGCTCCTATTCTTTTAGGAGATAGGATTGGTATCAATAGCTATGGCTTTGGCAAAAATTGTTTACGCAAGCATGACTGGAAATACGGAAGAAATAGCAGACATTGTGGCAAAAAAACTTGAAGAGTTGGGACATACTGTTGAAGTTGATGAGTGCACAACAGTAGATGCTTCGGATTTTGAAGGATCAGATTTGGCTATCGTTGCTACTTATACCTATGGCGATGGGGACTTGCCAGATGAGATTGTTGATTTTTATGAAGATTTAGCCGATGTTGATTTGTCTGGGACAATTTATGGCGTTGTCGGTTCAGGCGACACCTTCTACGATTATTTTTGTAAGTCCGTGGATGAGTTTGAGGAACAATTTGCGCTAACGGGAGCAACCAAAGGGGCTAATTCTGTCAAGGTTGATTTGGCAGCAGAAGATGAAGACATTGAAAAGCTGGAAGCCTTCGCAGAAGAAATGTCCGCAAAATTGGGCTAAATGAACGAAAGTCAGGTAAGCCCCTGACTTTTTGTGTTAAATGGAAAAGAGGAAATGATGGATTTAGAAACGATTAGACAAGATATTGATGCCATTGATAGCCAGTTAGTGGTTTTACTTGAAAAACGCATGGCTTTGGTGACGCAAGTAGCAGCTTACAAGAAAGCGACAGGAAAAGCTGTTCTGGATGCTGCACGAGAAGAAGCGGTGCTTGAAAAAGTGGCTGCACGTGTGGATGATAAGGACTTTGAAGCGGCCATTGTGGCAACTTTTTCGGATATTATGAAACATTCACGTGATTATCAGGCAGCTACATTAGGAAAATAGCATGAAAAAGGCTAAAGAGTACCTAAAAATAGCCATAGCGGCTATCTGCATAGGTATGACATCGGGTCTGATAACAACCGTATTTGGCAAGGGTTTGCTCTTGATTTCAGCATTTAGGACACAGTACCTACCCTATCTTTTGCCTTTTTTACCTGTTGCAGGTCTCGTGATTGTTTTTCTTTACCAGAAATTTGGTGGCAAAGCGATAAAGGGAATGGGCCAAATCTTTTTAGTTGGTCAGGAAGAAGACAATGACATCCCTCTTGTACTAGTCCCACTAGCGATGGTGACGACATGGTTAACGCATCTTTTTGGTGGTTCTGCAGGACGTGAAGGGGTAGGGGTGCAATTGGGAGCAACGATTGCCCATCACCTGTCTCGCCTCTTTTCGTTAAAATCAACTAGCCGCTTTGCCATCACAATAGGAATTGCAGCGGGATTTTCTGGCCTCTTTCAGACGCCTTTAGCTGCGATTTTCTTTGCTATGGAAGTCTTGGTTGTTGGAAAGTGGTATCTAAAAGCCTTATTGCCAACCATGGTGGCAAGTTTTACGGCAGCCTGGACCAGTCACCGCTTAAGCTTAGAAAAATTCTACCACCCCATCTCACTTGAGTTGCAGTTAGAGCCCTCGCTCTTATTTCAGCTTGCTGTCTTAGGTTTGATTTTTGGTCTGGTTGGAAATGGTTTTGCAGTGATTTTATCTTATAGCAAAAGCAAATTGGGAGGCAGTTTTAAGAATCCTTACCTTAAGATTTTCGGTGTTGGGATAGTCCTAGCCTTACTCCTTTGGGTAGCCCATCAAGGGAGGTATTCAGGTTTGGGGACTAACCTGATTGAACTTTCTTTTTCAGGTGGTACCATTACAGGCTATGATTGGTTGTTAAAATTACTATTGACCGTTTTAACGATTGCCATCGGTTTTCAGGGTGGTGAGGTGACGCCACTTTTTGCCATTGGCAGTTCTCTTGGTGTTGCGTTGACGATTTGGCTGGATTTGCCAGTCGAATTGCTTGCCGCTTGTGGTTATATAGGTGTCTTTGCGGCTGCGACCAATACTTTCTTAGCACCGATGTTTATCGGCGGTGAAGTGTTTGGTTTTGAAAACGTACCTTACTTTTTTGTGGTCTCAGCCTTTGCTTATATGGTCAATCAGAAGGCTAGTATCTATGCTAAGCAAAAATTAGCTAAAACCTAACAAATAACTAGACAGCGACAGCCCTTTTTGTTAAAATAATAAGAGTGTGTAATGGACGCACAAAAATTACGGCTAATCCGCTGGGACGATAGACTGCTCCTAAGATTAGTAAGATAGGAGAATAAAAGATGAATCCATTAATCCAAAGTTTGACAGAAGGTCAACTTCGTACTGATATCCCTTCTTTCCGTCCTGGTGACACTGTACGTGTTCACGCTAAGGTCGTCGAAGGAAATCGCGAACGTATCCAGATCTTTGAAGGAGTTGTTATCTCTCGTAAAGGTCAAGGCATTTCAGAAATGTACACTGTTCGTAAAATTTCTGGTGGTATCGGGGTAGAACGTACTTTCCCAATCCACACACCACGTGTTGATAAAATCGAAGTTGTGCGTTACGGTAAAGTCCGTCGTGCGAAACTTTACTACTTGCGTGCGCTTCAAGGTAAAGCTGCTCGTATTAAAGAAATCCGTCGCTAAGATAGTCCAGTGGGCTATTTTAGTCGGAAAACGGGAGGCGGCAGGTGCCGCCTTTCCTTTTAGCTGATGCTCTTCAGCTGGTCAAATCTGTCCTAGTGGCAGATTTTTTACGCGCTCTCTTAGTTAAATGGATATAACAAATTCCTCCTAAGAATTAGTTGCAGGTTCGATTCCTGCAGGGGGCAAATAAACCACCCAAAAAGCCTGATTTTACAGGCTTTTTTTCTTACTTGTCCAATTTTTTAAAGAGTTGACGTCTTTTTTTTTGAAATCTTCCTCTCCTTGATCTTGGTAAAGGTAAGTATGTTTTTTAAATGTCTTGAGTCTCCATTAATTCATAAATATAGTTTATTGGCATTATTATGGTCATAAATAAAATGTAGGTCAATACCATCGAAAAACTTATTGACTTTGTTTAAGGTGATAATAACGTAAGCAAAGTAAAAATTTTGGCATAACTGACAATGTATTATATCTCTTTTTATACCCAGGCACAGCGGTAAAGCCGTTCTAACTCATCATCTGTTGATGCTTCTATACTTGACACATTGTTTCGAGTAATGGTGATGAAATGGGGGGTGTAAAATATGTTTTTCTTGCTAACAAATCGTTTGAAACATGGTATAATAGAAAGGCATTTTGAATAACAAAGGGGAAGTGGGTGAGAAGATGGCGAAACGAAAGCAGACCTGGGAGAATAGAGTGGATTATTCCTTGTTGTTGCCGGTCTTTTTTTTATTGGTAACAGGCTTTGCGTCTATCTATGTGGCGACAGCAAATGATTATCCAGATCGTTTGCTTACCGTGATGATTCAGCAAGGGGTCTGGGTGCTTATAGGGAGTTTTATGGCATTTGTGGCCATGTTCTTTAGCACTAAATTGTTATGGAAGTTAACGCCAGTTCTCTATCTGTTGGGGCTTGGTTTGATGGTGTTGCCTCTAGTCTTTTACAGCGATCGTCTTTACTTAGTAACGGGAGCTAAAAACTGGGTAACTGTTGGTAATGTGACCTTATTTCAACCATCAGAGTTCATGAAAATTGCCTATATTTTGATGTTGTCACGTTTGGCGGTCGTCTTTCAAAGGAAGGAGTCGGATCCTGACCTACGCCATGACTGGAAATTGCTAGCGATTTACATTGGCATCACCCTACCTGTTTTGGCATTGTTGGCGATGCAAAAAGACTTCGGAACAGCCTTGGTGTTTTTGGCTATATTGATTGGTATCGTTGTTTTATCGGGGATCTCTTGGAAAATTCTTCTGCCGATCTTCACGACGCTCGTTTTTTTTGTAGCTGTCTTTTTTGCCCTGTTTATCTGGGAGACGGGTCGCGGATGGCTGTATGATTTAGGAATGCCAACCTATCAAATCAATCGTATTTCAGCTTGGATGGATCCGTTTTCTTATTCGACAAGTATTGCTTACCAACAAACTCAAGGGATGATTTCGATTGGAAGTGGTGGCTTAAGTGGTAAAGGCTTCAATGTTGTCGAACTATCGATTCCAGTAAGAGAAAGTGATATGATTTTTACAGTTATTGGTGAAAATTTTGGCTTTATAGGTTCGGCCTTAGTTTTAGGGACCTACCTCTGGCTTTTTTATCGCATGTTGCGAATCACATTTGCTTCAAACAATCGTTTTTACACTTATACCGCAGTTGGCTTTATTATGATGATTCTCTTCCATGTTTTTGAAAATATTGGCGCTGTTCTTGGGATATTGCCTTTGACAGGGATTCCCTTGCCATTTATTTCTCAAGGTGGATCTGCTTTGATATCTAACCTCATAGGCATTGGCTTGGTATTGTCCATGGCTTACCAAAATCATTTGGCTAGAGAACATTAAGTAGCATTCTAATGCGATTTACAGGCATGTCTTATCTACGAGACATGCTTTTGTATTGGGGCTTTTTCTAGTAAAACGCTTTGAAATATGCTATAATAAACGTTATGGATTATGTTAAGTCAAAAGAAATGTTAACTAATCGAGGTGTTTGTAAAACATGGGAACAATCAGATTCTTTTTAAAATAGTTGTGCCCAAAACGCCTTAAATGAGAGTGATTAGAAATGTTACGACGTGACGGAGAGGTAGTTGGGTTATCCTCTACGACTTATAATATAGAAATTTGATCTAGGGAGTTATTGTAAAGTAAGATGGCAGAAGACATTAAAGATTTGGAAAGTTTGGCACAAGAATATGACGCCAGTCAAATTCAGGTTCTTGAAGGACTTGAAGCGGTTCGTATGCGTCCAGGAATGTATATTGGGTCGACTTCAAAAGAAGGCCTGCACCATTTGGTTTGGGAAATTGTTGATAACTCTATTGATGAAGCCTTGGCAGGATTTGCTAGTCAAATCGAAGTATCTATCGAACCTGATAATTCGATTACCGTTATTGATGACGGCCGTGGGATTCCAGTTGATATTCAGGAAAAAACAGGACGTCCAGCGGTAGAGACCGTCTTTACCGTCTTGCACGCTGGAGGAAAATTTGGCGGTGGCGGTTACAAAGTTTCCGGGGGGCTTCACGGTGTGGGTTCTTCCGTCGTTAACGCCTTGTCAACGCAACTTGATGTTAAGGTTTATAAAAACGGACAGATTTATTATCAAGAGTATAAACGCGGTGCAGTTGTTGCGGATCTTGAGGTTATCGGTGAGACAGATCGCACAGGAACAACTGTGCACTTTACGCCAGATCCAGAAATTTTCACAGAAACGATAGAATATGATTTTGCCAAGTTGGCTAAACGCATTCAAGAACTAGCTTTTCTTAATAAAGGACTTCGTATCTCTATCTCAGATAAGCGTGAGGGCCTTGAACAGATGAAAGATTTCCACTATGAAGGTGGGATCACTTCCTATGTCGAATACATTAACGAGAACAAAGACGCTATCTTTGAAACGCCGATTTATACGAATGGTGAGTTGGAAGGGATTACTGTAGAAGTAGCCATGCAGTACACAACAGGCTATCACGAGACAGTGATGTCTTTTGCAAATAACATTCATACCCATGAAGGTGGAACTCACGAGCAAGGTTTTCGAACAGCCCTGACCCGTGTTATCAATGATTATGCAAGGTCCAACAACATCCTTAAAGAAAAGGATGATAATTTAACAGGTGAGGATGTCCGTGAAGGCTTGACAGCGGTTATCTCTGTTAAACATCCCAATCCACAGTTTGAAGGTCAGACCAAAACAAAATTAGGAAACTCAGAAGTTGTCAAAATTACCAACCGTCTTTTTGCAGATGCTTTCCAGCGTTTTCTTTTGGAAAATCCTCAGGTTGCCCGTAAAATTGTTGAAAAAGGGATTTTGGCAAGCAAAGCTCGTATTGCAGCTAAGCGTGCCCGTGAAGTGACGCGTAAAAAATCAGGTCTTGAAATTTCAAATCTTCCTGGGAAATTAGCGGATTGTTCATCAAACAATGCGGAGATGAACGAATTGTTTATCGTCGAAGGAGACTCGGCAGGTGGTTCAGCTAAGTCAGGACGAAACCGTGAGTTTCAGGCTATTTTGCCTATTCGCGGTAAGATCCTAAACGTCGAAAAAGCCACTATGGATAAAATTCTTGCTAATGAAGAGATTAGAAGCCTCTTCACAGCCATGGGAACGGGATTTGGCGCGGATTTTGATGTGTCAAAAGCAAGGTATCAAAAACTGGTATTGATGACAGATGCAGACGTTGACGGTGCCCATATCCGAACGCTCTTGTTGACTCTCATTTATCGCTTTATGCGCCCAGTACTAGAGGCAGGTTATGTTTATATTGCGCAACCGCCAATTTACGGTGTCAAAGTAGGTTCAGACATTAAAGAATACATTCAACCTGGAGCTGACCAGGAGCAAAGATTACAAGAGGCGCTTGAACGCTATACGGTGGGGCGTTCAAAACCAACGGTTCAACGGTATAAAGGTCTTGGAGAGATGGATGACCACCAGCTTTGGGAAACGACAATGGATCCTGAACGTCGTCTGATGGCTCGTGTTTCTGTGGAAGATGCTGCAGAAGCTGATAAAATCTTTGATATGCTTATGGGAGATAAGGTTGAGCCACGTCGCGAATTTATTGAAGAAAATGCCGTCTACTCCACTTTAGATGTCTAGAGCTGGCAAGCCCTGTTGAAAAGAGCTTATAACTATGCTATAATTGCAATGTTACAGACTTTTATAAAAGATATAAGGAGAAACTCATGTCGAACGGAATCGTTCTACTAGTGGTAGCTATCATTGTCTTAGTGATTATAGCCTACCTATTTGGCGTAGTTATCCGTAAAAGAAATGATGCATTGATTGCAAGTTTAGAAGAGAAAAAACAAGAACTCTTTGACTTGCCAGTCAATGAAGAAATTGAACACGTCAAAAATTTACATCTGATTGGTCAAAGTCAGACAACTTTCCGTGAATGGAATCAAAAATGGGTAGATCTCTCCCTGAATTCCTTCTCAGATATTGAAAATCATATTTTTGAAGCTGAAAATTATAACGATACTTTTAATTTTATCCGAGCTAAGCAAGAAATAAAAGCGATTCAAAGCCAACTGAGTGTTATAGAAGAAGACATCACAGCAATTCGTGAAGCACTCGTCTTACTGGCAGAGCAAGAAGATAAAAATAGTTCTCGTGTCACTTATGCTCTAGATATGTATGAGAACCTTCAAAATGAGATTGCTAGTCAGACCGATAGTTATGGTCCAGCTATGCCTGAAATTCGCAAGCAACTAACTCATATCCAATCAGAGTTCACTCAATTTGTGACGCTAAATTCATCAGGAGATCCCGTTGAAGCTGCTGAAATTTTGGAAAAAGCAGAGGAGCACACCATTGCTCTTGGGCAAATTGCTGAAAAAATCCAGCCTCTAGTTTCTCAGTTAGAAGACAATCTTCCTGGTCAACTTGAGGATTTGGAGACTGGTTATAGTCGACTCTTAGAAGAAAATTATTATTTCTCTGAAGAGAATATCGAATCTGATTTCCAGATTATCCGAGAAGCAATTAGTGATAGCACAGATGATTTAGCAAATTTAGAGCTTGATAAGGTTGAAGCTAGTTGCCAGGATATTCAAAATCGCCTAGACACCTTCTATGACTTGTTTGAGCGCGAAATTGCAGATCACAAAGAAGTTCTTAAATTAACCCAGCGTCTCCCTAAATACTTAAAACATGTTGAGGAGATGAATGACAACCTAATTGTCGAGTTGAACCGCTTGACCCATCGTTATATTTTTAGCGACAATATAGGAAATCGTTTGGGGATTTATAAGGCTAATCTCTCGGAATTAGAGGTTGAACTACAGCCGGCACTTGAGGATATTGCTGACGAAGAAAAACCATTTTCTGATTGGAAAAAAGCACTCAAGAAGTTAGAGTCTAAGATCACAGATATCGAAGAAGGGCAACTAACGATTTTTGAAGCTTTAAAAGAGACAGAAAAAGGTGAGGTTGAAGCGCAGCATCAATTGGAAAATTATATCAATCGTCTCCATGTCATTAAACGTTTTATGGAAAAACGTAATCTTCCAGGGATTCCACAAGAGTTTATGAGCTACTTCTTTACTGCAAGCTCACAATTAGAAGTCCTTCGAGATGAGCTGAGCCGTTTGCGCGTGGATATGGTAGCCGTTGGTAAGATGTTAGATGTCGCGACATCAGCCATGACAACTTTGGAAGATGCCACCTATCAAGTTGTTCGAGATGCGGTGTTAACAGAGCAATTGCTACAATACTCTAATCGCTACCGTAGTTTTGATCCGAATGTTCAAGAGAGCTATGAACGCTCCATGCAAGCATTCCAGATGGACTTTAATTACAAGGCTGCATTTGCAGAAATCTCTGATGCTTTGGAGGTTGTTGAACCAGGTGTTACCAGTCGTTTTGTAACCTCTTACGAGAAGAGTAAAGAAATCATTAGATTTTAGAAAGTTGCTACATTAGTGTATAAAATAAAAGGATTCAAAGCTATGTCTCATAGTGTTGAGTCCTTTTTTATTACTAATCATCATTTTACCCTTTTAGAGTCAGTTTAACGTTGCCAGATACTCATGCTTTTGCTAAAATATAACAAATAAGGGGGGGACGAACGATGGAGAAGGCTATTTTTGCAGGAGGTTGCTTCTGGTGTATGGTACAACCTTTTGAAGAACAAGAGGGGATTTTGTCTGTTTTATCGGGCTACACAGCAGGTCATGTTGAAAATCCTAGCTACGAAGCAGTATGTGCAGGTGGAACTGGACATACCGAAGCAGTTGAAATTATTTTTGATCCTGACAAGATTTCTTATTCAGAATTGGTTGATATCTATTGGACACAGACAGACCCGACAGATGCTTTTGGTCAGTTTGAAGATAGAGGCGATAATTACCGTCCGGTGATTTTCTATAGCAGTGATGAGCAGCGTGTCATCGCAGAAGCATCTAAGCAGGCTCTTCAAGATTCGGGACGTTTTAATCGTCCTATCGTGACCAGTATAGAGCCTGCGCAGCCATTTTATCCAGCAGAAGCCTACCATCAAGGATTTTATAAGACGAATCCGAAGCGTTACAAAGAGAGCTCTGCCATCCGCAAAGCCTTTCTGAAGGAGAACTGGACGTGAGAAAATCGTTTTATACATGGCTGATGGCGCAACGTAATCCCAAATCAGATGCTCCTGTAGCTATTTTAGCGGATTTGGCTTTTGAGGATTCCAGTTTTCCAAAGCATACAGATGATTTTGAACAGGTCAGTCGCTATCTTGAGGATGAGGCTAGCTTCAGCTTTAACTTGGGAGAGTTTGATAGGATTTGGGATGAATATTTAGCACATTAAAAATAAGGAGATCAACATGAAAGTTATTCACACCACCAAGGCACCTGCTGCTATTGGTCCATATGTTCAAGGGAAAATTGTCGGTAATCTATTGTTTGCAAGTGGTCAAGTGCCCTTGTCTCCAGAAACAGGAGAGATTGTAGGTGAAACCATTGAAGAGCAGACGCAACAGGTCATAAAAAATATTGCGGCCATTTTGGAAGAAGCGGGCACTGATTTTGATCATGTGGTTAAAACGACCTGTTTTTTAAGTGATATGAATGATTTTAGCGCCTTCAATGACGTTTATAAAACAGCTTTTCACTCGGACTTTCCAGCGCGTTCAGCGGTAGAAGTGGCGCGGCTTCCTCGTGATGTTAAAGTTGAAATCGAAGTCATCGCTGAAGTTGTGTGATAAAGATGTCGATTTATAGTCTAGCAGGTGAATCGCGGCTCATTGTCAACTGTAGTGGGTGACTTATAACTAAGCACGAGAGAGAATCAAATTGGTTCTCTCTCTTTGCATGTTCAAAGCGATGAGAATTTTAGTTTTAAAGTTTTTGAAGTTTCGAAATCCAAAAGCTTGGCGTTTGATGTCCTTGATAAGCTTGTTGGTCGCTTCCAACTTGGCATTGGAATAAGGCAACTCAAGTGCGTTGATGATGTAAGCTTTGTATTTGAGAAAGGTCTTGAAGACGGTCAAAAATGGCTGCTTGACGAGCTTCAAATGGTCTTCAATGAGTTCAAAGCATTCAGTTGCTCGTTTTTCTTGAAAATGGAAGAGCA